>CAJQHR010000011.1 GCA_905478225.1 uncultured Crocinitomix sp. | reverse complement strand
AAAACGGTTAATAATTGCGGAGATGTTGTTACCCATATTTCCCATTGCTGCGTAGGATAAAAGCTTGAATCTAAATAAGCTTCATAGTAAGATGCATCTCCTTTCCAAGTCACAACCAATAAATAGTCTTCGCCATTTACCGTTTTCCATGTTAAATTTTCATTTTGTTTATTTATGGCTACAAGGTTTGTAGCGACTTTTTCAGGTGACGGAGACATGGCGTTCTCTATTGCGGATTGATAAACTTGTTTGGTTGTTTTATTCAGCGCATCTTTTGTCGTTGAAACGCCCTCTTTTAAGGTTCCGCAAGAAAAAATAATAAAAGAAAGTCCAATAATTATTAGAACCGATAATCTCATAGCATTAGGTTATTTACGTTAGTTAGGACTGCCAATATAGCGACTCTTCACAAAACAAAATATTTCAATGACTATTTGAAAAAAATGGGGCATTAAAAAACCCGTCTATTAAAAGACGGGTTTTCAATATTTAGAATGCATACCTCAGCTAAAGCTTCAGTATACAAAGTTAAGAATTTTACTTCTCTCCTTTTTCCATTTCAGATTTTAATGCTGTTAGTGCATCCAAATCACCTAAAGTGGCTTTTTCGTTTGAACTATTGTTTGCATTAACAGCCTTGTTTCCGCTACCGGTCTTTTTGGCAGCACCTGTAGAAGGCTTCTTCTTAGCTATTGGTTTATCTTCTCCAGCTTCGAACATTCTTGTATGAGAAACAACAATTTTGCGTGCATCTTTGTTGAATTCAATCACTTTAAAATCAAGTGTTTCTTCAGCAACAGCATTTGAACCGTCTTCTTTCCTCAAGTGTTTCTTAGGACAGATTCCTTCAACACCGTAAGGTAAAGATACGATTGCAGCTTTGTCTTTTTTCTCTTCAATAATTGTTCCTTGGTGAGTTGAACCTTCAGCAAAAGTTGTTTCAAACACATCCCATGGATTTTCTTCCAATTGTTTGTGCCCTAGAGAAATTCTTCTGTTGTCACGATCTAATTCAAGAACAACAACGTCTAATTTATCTCCAACTTTACAGAATTCAGATGGGTGCTTCACTTTCTTAGACCAAGAAAGGTCAGAAATATGAATCAATCCGTCTACTCCTTCTTCTAATTCAACAAATACACCGAAGTTAGTAAAGTTTCTAATCACTGCATTGTGCTTAGATTCTACTGGGTATTTAGTTTCGATATCAGCCCAAGGGTCTGGCATTAATTGCTTAATACCTAATGACATTTTGCGCTCTTCTCTATCTAAAGTTAAAACAACTGCTTCAACCTCATCTCCAACTTTCATAAAGTCCTGAGCAGTTCTTAAGTGCTGAGACCATGACATTTCAGAAACGTGGATTAATCCTTCAACACCAGCAGCAATCTCGATAAATGCACCGTAATCAGCGATTACAACAACTTTACCTTTTACTTTGTCACCAACGTTTGTTGAATCATCCAACGCATCCCATGGATGTGGTTGTAATTGTTTCAATCCTAGTGCAATTCTTTTCTTGTTATCATCAAAGTCTAAGATTACAACATTGATCTTCTCGTCCAATGTAACAATCTCTTCTGGGTGATTTACTCTACCCCAAGATAGATCTGTAATGTGGATTAATCCGTCAACACCACCTAGGTCAATAAAGACTCCGTAAGAAGTAATGTTTTTAACAGTTCCTTCCAAGATCTGACCTTTTTCAAGACCACCGATAATTTGTTTCTTTTGTTCTTCCAACTCAGCTTCGATAAGCGCTTTGTGAGAAACAACAACATTTTTGAATTCGTGGTTGATTTTAACAACTTTGAACTCCATGTTCTTTCCTACAAACTGATCGTAGTCACGGATTGGTTTCACATCAATTTGAGAACCTGGCAAGAATGCCTCAATTCCAAATACGTCAACAATTAAACCACCTTTAGTTCTGCATTTAACAAAACCTGTAATGATTTCTCCTGTTTTCAATACGTCATTCACTCGTTGCCAAGCTCTGTGTGTACGTGCCGTTCTGTGAGACAATACTAATTGTCCATATTTGTCTTCTAATTGTTCAACAAATACTTCAACTGTATCACCAACCGCTAATTCTGGGTTGTATCTGAATTCGTTAATCGCGATAACACCTTCTGACTTGTAGTTTACATTTACTACAACTTCTTTTTGTGTTAACATGATCACTTTTCCATCAATAACTTCTTTTTCTTGAATTGAATTCAAGGTTCCGTCATAGATTTCATTCATTTCAGCAATCTCCGCTGGAGTGTGTCCATCGTTTTCGTAAGCGTACCAATCGAATTCTTTTTCAACAGGTGCTTCAGCAGCAGCTTCAGCTTCAACGTCTACTTTTTCAGTAACCGGAGCTTCTTCAGCTTTTTCTGCTACTACTTCTTCAGTAGCTTCTTTCACAACTTGCGCTGCTTCTTCTACTACTTCTTCAGTCGTTTCTGCTACTGCTTCTACTGTTTCTTCAACAGTTGTCTCAACAGTCTCTTCAACTTTTGCAGTTGCTTCTTCAGAAACTTCTTCTTTGTTTGTTTTTTCTTCAGCCATTTTGGCATTAATTTTTGTATCTCAATTCCCTGATTATTGAGAGGTTATAAATATAGTTCCGATCAGGTGTCGGTCCGTTTACCGTTAAACGGGCTGCAAAAATAGTGTTTTTCAGACATCTATGCAAATAGTTGCACAATATTATTGCTTGGATTAAATCACTAAAAATCAATAATTTAAAATTAGAACAATTAAACTGCAATTTAGATGGACTTTGCTTCGTGAAATTAAATTCATTTTCAACGCCTTATTTCTCGTTAGAGTTGGATTTATTTCCGTACATTAATCTGGCACAAAACCACTAATCACAGCAGAATAAAAACAGGCGAAATTGGCCATATTCATGGATGTTTCAATGCTTTAATTAAAATATTCGTACAAAGGAATAATAAAGAAAGATGATCTTGTTGTTTTTCTTGGAGACTGTGCTGATCGGGGTCCAAAAAGCAAACAAGTTTTAGACTGGTTAATTTCCAATAAGCGTAATTATAATTTTTAATTTACTTTAGGTAATCATGAAATTATGATGCATTCTGCCAAAAAGAACGCTGATAAGTTGATGGAGTGGCTGTATTTTGGAGGCAGTCAAACGCTTAGTGCGTATCAAATTGGAGATGATCTAAATTGGGCAGAAAAAGTTGACCCGGCGCATTGGAAATTTATTTCGCAATGCAATCCTTATTACGAACACGGCAACTATATTTTTGTCCATGCTGGATTGAATGCAAATATGCACTTAAAGGAACAAAATGAATCACGTAAAGTTACATTGCTGTGAGAAAAGGGCTTAAAAATTGGCAAATGCAACCCTTTAAACATTCAGCGCATCAATCTATGAAACACGAATGACATAAATTCCGAAACAAATGAAAAATTTAAGATACGCGATTGGACTGCTCTTGATCATGACCCTGGTTTTTAATTACAATAAGAAAAATGATAATATTAATACGATTAAAAAATTGTATAAAACCTATAAGAACGGAGAGATTAGTGAATGCAACCACAATGGCGAAACAGTTTATATCTGCGGAATTAGTGCATATGATGCGGGTGGTGTTATTTATGATAAAGACGGAGAGATAATTGGGTCATGCAATTACGCTTGGGGCACAGTGGATTCAATTTGTGGTGAATTGGAAGATTGTGAAGTGATTTATTGGATGAAAGATAATATTTGGGGACAACCACATGTCGATAAATATAACCTCGGAGACTAAATAATAGTCTTTTTTTCAGCACAAATAGGCTTTCTCTCTTTTATTGTGGAAACTTCTATAATTTTGCATCCAATAATTATGAAGGGTATATTAATCTTGTTACTAATATCAACAGTTGGGGTTTCACAAGACGTAAATCCTGATAGTTTATGGAGTAAATCGCCCGATTTTGAAATAATTCAAGTGACGCACTACTCTGGATAGTTTGGGGAATTGCAAATGTCTGGTCATCAAACCCATGATAGTTTAGGGAATATTATCAAGGATTCTAAGTACTGCTCGAGCGAATCGAATGACAACATCTTTTATTATCGTTTACTGAGGTATTATAAGAATGGAAACATTCAATATGATTCAATTGTGGATTTCAGGAAGCATAGACGACTAAAAATGCAAGTATGCGTTTATGATATAAGTGGGGAAACACAACGTAAAAAAAACTTGGTTTCAAGGCTTAAAGTTGAGCCGAACACTCAAATCCCAAATGATTTAGTTACGTGGAATGGTAGAGAAATCACTTACCTACCTTCGAAACAAAAGCGTAAAATTATGAATTGGAAACTGGGTGATTCTACAAAAGATTGACATCACTATTACAGTCAAGCATTTAAGCTCCTCCTGGTAAATTCCGTTCAAACCATTCTTCTTGCGAATCGGCTCTGTTTTCGTGGTCAACATTACCTTCAAGCTTTTGCTGTGCTATGGAAATGGACTTGGTTACCATAGCATGCTGAATCAACTCCCCCTCTTTATAACCCATGCGGTCCATAATTACTTTAATTCTATCCGAACCAAAAACTTCCATTAAAGGATCATCTAAAGAAAGATAAAAACAAGGTTGAATAACTTCATCATGCAAGGTTGATAAATCTTCTAAAATATTTACCTCTTTCGTGTATAGTGGATATCGATTCGCGAATAAAAACTGTGAGGAATTGGCATCAGAATACCTCCGTAAAGAATCGATCAAACGACTGGAAGGATTAATATCTTTAGCGGGAAAAAGCGTCGCCTTTGTGGCGCGATTGGCCTTACCCAAATCAGTGAATTCAATTTGCTTTGCGTTTAGTAAATATTCCACCCATTTTTTGGTTTCTTCGAAATAATAAAAGATGAAAACATCCTCACCTGCCGCCAAAAAAGCTTCGACATCAAAACCGATTGCATCCACCTTTTCGCGGCTAGTTCGATACACTTTATCTATAGCCGCTACCTTTTTTTTCTTCTTAAAAAATCCGAACATAATGTTGTTTTACACGTGACATTAAAAATAACACATTTGAATTAAACGTTGAGACCTCTCCGATTTAAAAGCGAGTATTTACCAAATGGAATGTAGGAAAATTAATATTGTTCATCCAGTAACTGAAGAAACTGTTCATGCAGATTTAAAACTACGCTGTTACTTAGTTTGAGTATTCGGAATATGGGAAGAGGTTGATGAAATAGGTACATTTAAGAGAATGGATATATTGAACTGAAAAAAAATAAACAGAAATACAATCCATCCTTTATGGTAGGCATTTTTTTTGCAGTCATTTTCTTTAAATATTCGACTTAGAATCGTAAATTTGCGCATTATAACAAGTCGCTTCTTTACACATCAAAAGTGGGGCAAAGCAATTCAAAATCGATAATTTAAAATTCAATATACAATGAAAGACGTCTATATAATATCAGCAGTTCGAACACCAATTGGTAGTTTTGGAGGAGCATTATCAACAGTTCCAGCAACTCAACTTGGAGCAGCAGCGATAAAAGGAGCATTAGCCAAAGGCAATGTTGCAGCGGATGCGGTAACCGAAGTATTTATGGGAAATGTAATGTCTGCCAATTTAGGACAAGCGCCAGCAAGACAAGCTGCAATTTTTGCTGGTATTGGAAACAATGTTCCTTGTACAACTGTAAACAAAGTTTGTGCTTCAGGAATGAAGGCATTGAGTTTAGGTGCACAATCTATAATAGCTGGAGACAACGAAATAGTTGTAGCGGGCGGAATGGAGAACATGAGCAGTGTTCCTCATTATTACAATGCGCGTAAGGCCACTAAATTAGGTGACGTAAAGATGATTGACGGAATGGTGAAGGATGGTCTAACAGATGTTTACAACCATGTTCATATGGGAGTTTGTGCAGAGAAGTGTGCGACTGAAAAAGGTTTTTCTCGCGAAGAACAAGATGCGTTTACAATTGAATCATACAGAAGATCTGCTGCGGCATGGGCTGCTGGAAAATTTAATGATGAAGTTGTTCCCGTAGAGGTACCACAAAGAAGAGGAGACGCCATTATAGTTTCAGAAGACGAGGAATATAAAAACGTGAAAATGGAAAAAATTCCAACATTGCGTCCTGTGTTTGACAAAGAAGGAACTGTAACAGCGGCAAATGCATCTACACTAAATGATGGAGCATCTGCTTTGATTTTAGCAAGTGCAGAAGCGGTTGAAAAATATGGACTAACACCAATCGCAAAAATTGCAGGATATGGTGATGCTGCTCATGAACCAGAATGGTTTACTACGGCACCTTCAAAAGCGGTGCCTGTTGCATTAGCAAAAGCAGGTTTAGCCATTTCTGATATTGATTATTGGGAATTAAACCAAGCGTTTGCAGTAGTTGGATTGGCAAATACGAAAGAACTAGGTTTAGATCCTACAAAGGTTGATGTAAATGGTGGAGCAGTTTCACTAGGACATCCGCTTGGAAATTCAGGATCAAGAATTATTGTGACTTTGATCAACGTACTTAAGCAGAATGGTGGTAAATATGGTGCTGCGGGAATTTGCAACGGCGGCGGCGGTGCTTCTGCTATGGTGATTGAAAATGTGTAATTAGTTAGAAATCAATAGGCAATAGAATTTAACTTATTTATTGAATCGCATATTTACACTCGTGTACACCGAATCATTCGATCTTTGCCCTGCATATCTTGACGTAATTCAATGTTTTGATACCCTAATTGCCTAAGCATCTCAATCGTTTCGGTTCCATAATTTTCATGAATTTCAAAAAAAAGCAAACCACTTTTGGATAGTATATCTAATCCAATTTTTGCAATGGCTTTATAAAATAACAGTGGATTTTGATCAGCGACAAAAAGTGCCAAGTGCGGCTCAAAGACAAGTACATTATGATGCATATTCATCTTGTCAGACTCTAGCACGTATGGTGGATTACTTACAATTATATCGTATTCTTTCAAGGCTTCTACATTCGGATCGAGAATATCCATTTCGATAAATTCAATATTCACTTCGTTTAATTCTGCTGATTCTTTTGCTGTCGCAATTGCCGTGGTTGAAATATCAATAGCCGAAACTTCGAGTGAGGCAAAACTTTTTTTCAAAGCAATAGGTATACAACCACTTCCGGTTCCAATATCCAATATTCGGGCGTCATTAAATGTGTGGTCCAATACCCACTCCACAAGTTCCTCTGTCTCTGGCCGTGGAATTAACGTATTGGCATCTACCTTAATTTTGCAATTATAAAATTCTGTTTCGCCTAAAATATATTGGATAGGTTCGTATTTTTTAAGTCGATTAACTATGTTTCGAACAGCTAACAACTCAGATTCTGTCAGTCTGCTATCACCCTGTTTTACCTGAAATTTTTGCAGGCCAAACTTTACATCACAGACCCAATAAAACAAGTTTTCTAACTCACTTTCCGGATAGAGCGCTCCTAATTTATTTTTGAAATATGGTAAGAGATCAATTAACTTATTGGTAGGCGTGAACATGGAAATTTATTTATCGCCAAAAGTATTAAAATTCACGGATTAGTAATCCGTAATTAAGAAATCAGTACGTCTATTTTGAGCACGATTTGCTTCCGAAGTATTTGGTACTTTAGGTTTTACTTCACCAAAACCCGCAGACTTTAAACGCGATTGATCAATGCCTTTTGAAACAATGTATTGCATTGCTCCTTTAGCACGATTGGCGCTTAGCATCTTATTGCTCGCATTATTACCAACATCATCTGTATGTCCTTCAATGGTAACGGTTACTGTTGGATGTTCAATTAAAAATTTCACAAACTGATCCAATATAAATTTCGAATCAGAAGATAGGACATACGAATCCGTTTCATATAAAATATTTTCAATTGTAAATGCTCTCCCCACTTCAATGACATCAATCTCCATTGCAATTTCTTCATCTGGGAAGACCTCATCTGATTTTAGATCCTCGGCTTTAACCAATTTCGTATCAAAAGAATGTCCCTCTTTTTTTACCGAAATCATAACATCCTGCTCGATATCCTCATCAACATTAATAATGGCCGCAAATTTACCATCATCTCCATTTACTTTCACTTCAACACTTTCACCGGTTTCTTTATACGAAATTTCAACAACAGCATCCTTCACGGAGTCACCCACTTCATTCTTTATCTCCCCTTTAAAAAACACCACTTTTTGCGGACGAGCTTCTTCATATAATTCAAAATAATAAATGTCAAAACCCTTCGTTTTTGGTCCGCGTGTCGTGTAATAAGCTGAATGTCCATCCGTTGAAACAACAAAAGCTACTTCACTTCCACTCGTATTTATTGGATGTCCAATATTTGTAGGTTCCATCCATTTTCCAACGTCATCTTTTCTAGTATAAAAAATATCTGCTCCACCAGCGCCCATGCGTTCATTCGTGCAATCAGACACAAAATACATGGTCTCACTATCTTGATGAATGAAAGGCGCTTTATCATGACCTGGAGAATTTACTGGACCAGGAACCGGCTTAGCTTGTGACCACGAACCATCTTCTTGTCGCGTTGAAAAATAAATATCTGTCAACTGCGAACCTTCTCGCCAAGTGGCAAAATAAAGAGTATTACCATCAGGAGATAGTGTCGGTTGAGCCTCCCAACCATCAGGTGTATTTACTTTTGATCCCAAGTTCACTAATGGCGACCATTTAAAGAAGTTTTTTTGTTTATCTGATTTTTCAAAAGTTGTGACATAAATGTCACAATTTGCGTGTTCTTGATAGTCCACCTCTTGACAAGCACAGATAAACATTTCCTTATTATCAATAGACAACGAAACTCCACCGTAATTATCGAATTGCGCCGTATTAAAAGGCGCTCTCAAGGGTTCTCCTCCATCAAAATCAACGCTGGCATTATCACGTTGACTCATGGTAAACGATTCAACTACACCTTTAACAACTCCACCAGGATCATCAGTTGTTCCTCTTCGCGTATAAAAAATCAATTCATTATCTGGTGATATAATTGGTAAATACTCATCTTTTGTAGAAGAAACATTACGAACCTCTGAAGGATCAAATGGCACTACATTTGCATAAAACTCTTCAAAAAATTCTGCATTTGGTTGACTTTCTAAAATGGCGGCTTTATTCTTTGCATAATTCTCATCATATTTTTCTGGATCTTTCGAATCAAAATCAACATACTCCGTGAAATACTGCGTTGCTTGCGCTTGATCACCCAATAAGCCATAGATATAACCTAATTTATAATAACAATCCGAATGAAAGTCGGGACAATGTTCAATTACTTTTTTATAGGTATTTGCCGCGCCTTTATAGGCTGCAGATAATTGATTATAGTTTGCACGACCTTGATTAAAACTAGCCTCTACATTTTCGGCTTTTATGAAATTGAATTGTGCATATGAGTAATAGACAAAAGCGTTTTCAGGTGCCAAGTCAACAGCTTCTGTATAAGCCATTAGGCGTTCTCGACTATCGTTTTTATTACTCTCGGCTGCTTTTAAAAGCTTTACCACCGCTTTATCTTCTGGTGCGGCACAAGACTCATCTTCCTCATCTTGAGAAAATGCAGCAAATTGTGCAAAAAGTAATAGGGTGAGTAGAATAGGTAATTTTTTATTCAAATTCATTCTTTTAAGCGTTTTGCGGAAGTAGCATTCATAGAAAACAACTTCAACTATAAGGTTTGTTACGATTTGGAATTTGCAATAACTATACCATTGCGACACGTAACTAGTTTATATTACTTGAAATTGCCGTTTTGGTTACAGGTTTTTAACTCTTTTTTTATTCGTTTCTTATTGCTAGTCTCTAGTCTTGGGTCCTGAGTCAATCCTATTTGGTTTGCCTGAAACTGATGCCTCCTTCCAAAATCTAAAAGTAATAACGCAAAACTAGGTCCAATGATACCAAATGCGAATTAAAATTCTCCTCAGGCTCGTATGTGCTTTTCCAAATATCCAGTAATTGATAACGGCCCTGCACACCGACTTCAAAATATCCAAAATCTTTTTCGATTAAAGAGTTTATACCAAGACCTAGGTATGGTTGTATATTATTAGATTGATCCGACAAATCGCTTCCAGCAAGGATATTCAGATCTCGTACTGACATATTATAAACAATACCTGAACCTACCATGGCATATAATGGTCCGCTCAAATGAATGTTAAACATAAGTGGAAGATGAAGCGAATTAAATCTAAAGCTCGAAACTAAAAACCCGTTATTATAACTATCGAAGGCTGTAAATTCATAATCAAGCCCAGTATTGAACGACGTAAATTCATTAATCCAATATTTGATCGGGATTCCGACGTTAAAACCATACCCACCTTGACTGGAGCGCAATCCCGTTCCTTTTTGTTTGGTCAATTTCAGTTTCCAAGAAGGAGAAATATTTAATCCAAATTTTACACCTTGACTCATGGCTGTAGTTGCAAAAAAGAGGGTGATTATTAAAATTATTTTTTTCATAAACTTATCAATAGGTTGTTGCTTAAACGGTTTTCATTCAATAAAATTGTTTTATCGTTCTCCGTTCCACTCTCCATAAAACTGTTCTAAAAACGATTCCATATAGCTATGTCTACCTTCGGCCATTTCTAGTCCGGTGGTAGTATTCATGCCATCCTTTAAAAGTAATAATTTTTCATAGAAATGATTGATGGTATGTGTTCGTTTCTTTCGGTACTCCTCGGCGGATTTAAAAGTAGAGGGCGCCACATCTGGATCAAATAGCAAATTCCCAAACTTACCACCAAAAGCAAATGTTCGCGCCACGCCAATAGCACCTATTGCGTCTAATCTATCTGCATCTTGAACAATAAGTCCTTCAAGCGATTTCATTTTATTGGCGCCAACTCCTCCTTTAAAAGAACAATTCAATACGATATGTAATACTTTGTCAATGAACTCATCAGGTACGCCAAGACCGCCCAGCAAATCTCTGGTTCTTTTTTCAGAAATATTATCCGCATCTTCCACAAATTTATGATCGGCTATATCGTGCAGCAAAGCACCCAGCTCCACTATAAAAGTATCTCCTCCCTCTTTGATGTTAATTGTTTTGGCATTCTTCCAAACCCGTTCTATATGGTACCAATCGTGTCCTGTGGATTCGCGCGCAAATTCTTTTTTAAAATGTGCAACTACTGCTGCAATGACTGTTTCCTTTTCCATTTAATACTATTGTTTACCAAAGATCGAAATAATTCATTGCAAACACACTGACTCCAATCAGGCTCAATCCAATTGACATGACTACAATAACAACGATAGTTTCTTGTTTTGGAGCATACATCACTGGCTTTTCAGGAGATTCATCCTTGAAAGCCACCACCACCGTTTCGCCCACTTGAGCTTTACGTCTCAATAAGTGAATTTTGGCAGTATAATCTATGCTTCTGTAGTTGAATTTTATTTTAGCATGAGGATGTTTTTTAAGTTGTTGCTTATCCTTCACCATGCACTCCATGCTCACCTCTTCTATTAGCGCATCCGCCTTGGGTCGTCCCACTTTTCTTAAAAGCATAACTAAACCTACAAGCCCCGCTATGCAAATTGCAACGCCAAAAATAAATATCATTTAGAGTAGTTTTTCAGGGCTTTTTGCAATTTATTTTTGATTCGTCGCTTTCTTACCAGTATGATTTAGCCACGGCTAATGTTAATCTATCGAAGAGCCTTTCTCCAAAGTATCTGCGGTTAAGTTTGTAGCAAAATTCATTCAAATAATTCTGCAAATATT
>CAJQHR010000010.1 GCA_905478225.1 uncultured Crocinitomix sp. | reverse complement strand
TAGAAAAAATGTCACCTATTGAGTATGCCAAAATTAATTCTTCTGAGTCTAGTCTCAGAAGAATTAAAAACAATAACTATATTAAAGTTTTAGAAGAATAGATGGTTCTAATTTGGGGAAGCTTACATATGCACTGCGCTTATTATTGAGAAAAGAGGCGAACTGTGAAGTTTTAAAGGACTGGGTAAGCTCGGCTGATGGTGAGGTTTTATCGCGCGCCAAGAACGTTCCGGCGCAAATTATTTTACTACAGGCCAAGGATGTTTCGTATGCATTTGATAAAGGTTGGATTGAACAGTTTCGATTTAAAGCTTATATGTCTACCCTAAAAAAGATGTATGATAATCAAGGGAAATGTGAGCGCATTAAAAACACCGTTTTTCCTTTTTATTATAACTATTTCACAAATTTGTTTTTATGGCTCTTCACTATTTCATTGCCTTTGCTATGTTGAATAAGTCAGGTCAAATAACCGAAAACCCTTTTGAAGGTCGTGCGGCAGACACACCAATGTCAACCATTATTCGTGGAATTGAAATCGACTTGTTACAAATGCTAGAAGAATCTGATTTGCCTGATGCCGAAGAGGATATTAAAGGTAGGTTTGGCGTGATTTATAAAAAGTAGTTCAGATATTATCAATTAAGATTTATATGAACCTTCATATTATCCTAACATTGAACATTGAACATTGATCATTGAACATTGATCATTGGTCAAAATACCCGGGGTCTTTCTTCTTAATCTCTTTCAAATAGCCTTTTATTCGCTGCTCGTGATTCTTTTTAACGACCATTAAAATACCGTGTGCCTCCACAACTATATAATCTTCGAGTCCTTGTAATACTGCCATTTTACCTTCGGGCATATTTATGATACAATTTTCGCTTTCAAAGAGATGAACGTGATCGCCAACTACAGCGTTACCTTCAACATCTTGATCTAATGCGAATAGAGTGACCCCCAAGTTCCTAAATCTGACCAGCCAAAGTTCGCAAGCACTACATGAACGTTTTTAGCATTTTCCAATACCGCAAAGTCAATAGAAATGTCTTCACAATTGTAAAACGCTTCGTTGATGAAGTCTTGTTCACCACTTGTATTATAATCGTTGCCCTTTGAGCTAAATAATTCGTTTAATTCTGGTTTAAACTTTTGTAGGGAATCAATAATAGTTTTGGCGGTCCAAATAAAAATACCTGAATTCCAATAATAGTCTCCACTTTTCAAGAAGAGCTCTGCAAGTTCGCGATTTGGCTTTTCTGTAAATTGGCGCACTTTTCTCACTTCGCCCATTATGATGTCACGGCCATTTTCAAATCGGATATAACCATAACCCGTATGAGGGCGCGAGGGTTTAATTCCGAGTGTTACCAAACATTCCTCTGAGATTGATTTTTCCAAGGCGACATTGACAATATCAACAAACTTATCCTCTTTCAAAATTAAATGATCTGACGGAGCAACTATTAAATTGGCGTTGGGGTTGAGGTTGTATATCTTATGAGAAGCATAGGCTATACATGCCGCCGTATTCTTTCGCATTGGTTCGGTCAATATTTGATCGTCCGGAATTCCAATTTGTTCTTTTACTGAATTTGCATAGCTCGAATTGGTTACCACATATATTTGAGAATCGGGCACCAATTTTCTTAAACGATCGTATGTCATTTGAATAAGCGTTTTCCCTATCCCCAATACATCCAAAAACTGCTTGGGATGGTTTTCTTGGCTCATTGGCCAAAACCTACTCCCAATTCCTCCAGCCATTATTACGGCAAAATTATTATTCATCTTAATCTCTTTCTATTATTTCAACTTCCGCCAAGCCCAATACGCGGTATTTTTTATTTGTTGCAGCCTCTACGCATTCAAATCGCGTACGCAGCTTTTTACCTTTAACGAAAATTTTAGCATTTAGTTTAAAAAAACTACCATTTTCTAACTCTTCAAGCGTTATTCCCTTGTTTTTATCGTATCGTTTTAAAACACGATATAGTTTGTCGTCTGAACAGGAAGAAGCTTTCGCATTTCGCAAATAATTTTTCAAAGCCATGTCAACATCATCCGGTAATACCACTTTTTCAAAGATGGGATCTGCAATTGATTTGAATTCAAGCTTCCAATGCACGCCGTGCGGTTTGATACGATTCCCATACTTTTCAAAAGTGGTTAAATGCGCCATTTCATGCAAGGTGGTAATCAAAAAACTATAAGGATTTAAATCGCCGTTAACAGATATTCTATGCGGCTTACCTTTATGGGGGTGTCGGTAATCGCCGAGCTTTGTTTTACGTTTTTTACTCACTGTAAAATGCACCACATTTTTAATTAAAAAATCGGCAATATATTCTGCCGAATTTTCAGGTAAAAAAGGGTTAAGCTGATCCGCGAATTCTGCTATTTTTTCTTCCGTTTCCAGTTTTTTTTGGCTAAGATACCGCTTTAAATTGGTTTAGCGTGAATAGAAGAAGGCGGGCTTAATAAGCGCCGCCTTCCTTTTACCAAATAGTATCCCCATACTACTTAACCAATATTTTTATATTTCTAATGCTTTATAAACTTCTCTTGTATACTTTGAGATGGGTTCTCTTCATCTATCACGTTAATGATGTGCAATCCTTTTGGTAGATCATGAACATCTATGGTCGTTTGTTTATTGTTTAAGCCTACTTGGCCCATTCGAACTACCGCTCCAATTGAGTTATAAATGGCAATGTGCTGGTTCCCGTTGAGGTTTGAAATGCTAATATTCAATACATCACTTGCTGGATTCGGATATACATTCATGTCTAGTTTTTCGTAGTGAATAATGCTGGCCGTGGAATCTATCATAAGCGAGTCTATATTGATCACTTGACAAGTAGAATCAAAACAAGACCAATATTCATTATAGACTTCCAAACACATTGTTTTTGTCGGTTCAAAATCTGTCACGTCGAATGATGGGTTCTCTTCTTCTGAAACTAGCGCCCAGTCTATATACCATCTGTACATTACGTCTGCAGGTTCCCCTGTTGATGTGTTTGTGAAGAATATGGTTTCTTCTGATCGAACAAAGGTGAAATTTGTGATTACTTCGCACCCTGTGCTATCATGAACTAAGGTGTCATCTTCAAAAAAGATAGTCATGCAATACGTGTCCATACAATCTTCTAATGAATCATAAACCGTTAAGCAAACTTCCTCGCTAGTTTCAAAATCTGTTGTTGGGAAAGTTGGATTTTCGAGAGATGATATCAATCCATCAACTGTCCAACTATAAAACGGCCAAAATGGTTCGTCTGTAGATGTGTTTGTTAAAGAAAGCGTTTCTCCAGATACCGTGTAGGTAAAATTGGCAATCAATGCACAACCTGTTGTGTCTTGCGCTCCGGCAGAGATTCCGAAGGGTCCAAGAATTGTAAATAAGATAATTTTTTTCATTTCGTTTTTTTAAATGTTATTTCTCTAAGTACATCAGGCTGTTAAAATAGGTTGTCTACTTTGTTGGAATATTTTTGTTCAGATGCAGGGTGAATGTGATTGATTCGCACTGATAACGTGAACTTTAAGAGGGCTTTAATTTTAAAAAAATCAAATCAGAAATTTAAATTGGTTTTTGAAATTTAAATAGAAGGGTAAGAACAAAAAAAATGGCCGCAAATAATTCCAACTATTTTTTTTATTGCCTAACGACTTGCTTCGGATGGAGATGTTCTCGCTTTAAATCAAGGAAACAGCAGCTTTTAAAGGGATATAATTATTATATATTTTTCGGTCAACAAGCCGTGCACTTTTAATTAACTTTGTATCTTTCGAAAGAGAGATTTTTAATGATACCTAAGCAAACCATAGATGAGATTTATCAGACCGCTCGCGTTGAAGAGGTGATCGGTGAGTTTGTGCAATTAAAAAAATCAGGATCAAATTATAAAGGGAAAAGTCCTTTCGTTGATGAGCGTACACCTTCGTTCATGGTTTCACCAGCTAAGCAAATTTGGAAATGCTTTAGTACATCTAAAGGAGGGAACGTGGTTTCCTTTTTAATGGAAGCCGAGCATTTCAGTTATGTTGAGGCATTAAAATGGCTAGCCAATAAGTATAATATCGAAATTAAGGAAGACCGTAAACGGACTCCTGAGGAGATAGAATCAGCCAGTGTTCGTGAGAATTTGAGCATTATCAACGAATTTGCAAAAAACACATTTCATGAAAACTTAACCAAACACCCAAAAGGGAAGGCCATTGGACTTTCTTATTTTTTAGAGCGTGGCTTTAGAGAAGATATCATTGAAAAATTTCAATTGGGATATTGTTTAGATGAATCTGAAGGGTTTACAAAAGTGGCACTTGCCAAAAATTATAAACTTGATTTTTTAGTTAAAGCAGGTTTAACCAAGGTAAAAGACAATCGTTCTTTTGATTTTTACCGTGGCAGGGTGATTTTTCCGATTCATAGTATTGCAGGAAAAGTACTTGGGTTTGGTGGACGAACACTTAAAGCCGACAAGAAAATAGCGAAATATTTTAATTCACCTGAAAGTGAGCTTTACAATAAAAGTAAAATTTTATATGGGCTGTGTTTTGCTAAAAATGCTATTATTAAATACGATAATTGCTTTTTGGTGGAAGGATATACAGATGTTATTTCGCTTTATCAGTCGGGGGTTGAAAACGTGGTTTCATCTTCCGGGACATCATTGACTTCGGATCAAATTAAGTTGATAAAGCGGTATACTGAAAACATTACGATCCTCTATGATGGAGATGCTGCCGGAATAAAAGCGTCATTCCGCGGAATTGACATGATTCTTTCAGAAGGATTGAATGTGAAAGTGGTGTTATTTCCAGATGGAGAAGATCCTGATTCATTCGCCAAAAAATCGACTACTGAAGAGCTGAAAGGATACATTGAGGAAAATTCAAAAGATTTTATTGTATTTAAGTCAGACGTTTTACTGAAAGACGCCGGCAATGACCCATTGAAAAAGGCCCAATTAATAAATGACATTGTAGGTTCTGTGGCGGTGATTGATGATGCTATCAAACGCCAAGTTTACAGTAAGGAATGTGCCACTATTTTTGATATTGCTGAACAAACCATTATTCAGGAAGTAAATAAAGTACGCCAACGAAAGAAAGCCGAAAAAGCTAAAATCGATAATCGTAGAATTAGAACTGAAAATAGAAATAATCAAAATTCAGCTGCCTCAACCAGTCAGCAAACTCCTCAAAAACCTCAACCGAATCCAACAGGAGGAGAAATGGATTATGAAATCCCTATGGAAGCCATGTTGCCTCCTGATTTCATGGAGGAGATTGGTGTGGATATCGGGCGTGGAATTGAAAACGATTTATACTATTTTGAATTGGATTTAATTCGCATTTTGCTGAACTACGGGACTTTTGTTATGGTGACTGAGAACGTCGAATATGACGAAAATGATGTAAAGAAAGTAACGGAGGTTGAAGTACCCGTGATTGAATTAATCATTCATGAATTATCAAGAGATGAAATTGAGTTTACAAACACAGTTTTTGCTCAGATCTTGAAAGAATACGAAGAAGGGAAAAATGAGGGGATTTTATACCCAATTAAGCATTTTACCCAACACCAAGACTTGGAAGTGAGTAAGGTGGTTGCCGATATAATGGCTGATAGGCATGAAATAAGTGCAAATTGGCTGACTCAAAAAGTGAGAATTACGCGAGAGGTGGACAAACTTGAACAGGCAGTGATGTCATCCATATATGCCTTTAAAAATAAACGTGTAAAAGATCGAAATGAAGAGATTCAAACGCGATTGGATTATTTATTTACGAATATGGATACAGAAAGCTATGATGAGCAAATCTCATTATTAGCGGAAAAAAGAAAATTAGATGAACTAAAGCGCATCCTGTCGGATAAATTAGGCAGAATTACTTAAATATTATGAACGATATCTGGGAAACAATTCGGAGTTTTTTTAATTATCCAATCATTGATTGGTGGAGTTCACCTGTTGAGGCGCAGGATGCTATTTCCGCTACTGAAACAACAGAAGCAGTTGAAGCAATTGAGGCCGTACCGTCCGAACTAATTTTTCAGTTTTCAATTATCAACATCATTCTTGTTTTTGTCATTTATTTGGTGGCGAAAATCTTCGTTAAATACATTAAACGTTACTTCAAAGCACATCACCTAACGGACAAACAATTAAAAATAGAAGGAAAAGAAATTGCTTTGTGGAAATTAACTCGGCAGCTCATTTATTTAGTCGCATTCTACATTTTTTTCCTCACTTTAAAAGTTAATAATCCGCATCTAAACTTAGGAAGCATCTTTGCTTATGAGTTTTTCCGAATTCCAAATACGGAGTTTCACATTGCGGTGTATCACTTGTTTTTGATTGCAGCCATAATCGTGATCACACGAATCTCGCTCAATTTTATTAAAGTTGTAATACTGCGCGCAGCTAAGAAGAATGATAGAATTGACGGTGGTACACAATACATCTACATTCAACTCATCAAATATTTGATTTATAGCATTGCTACCATCATTATGCTGCGGAGTTTAGGTATGAATCTAGATCTCTTTTTAACGGCAACTACCTTTTTATTAGTTGGGGTTGGTTTAGGCTTACAGACGATATTTCGCGATTATTTTTCAGGTATTTTGTTGCTTGTTGAAGGTACAATTAAAGTGGGTGATGTCTTAGAAATTGAAACGCTAAATGGACAGGAAAATTTCGTGGCTAAAATGGTCCAAATCAACCTTAGAACTTCAAAGGTTCAAACAAGAGATGAAAAGGTATTAGTCATTCCGAATTCAAAACTGACACACGAAAGTGTAATCAATTGGAGTGCAGGTTCAAAAATTACACGATTCTTAATTCCAATTACCTTCCATTATGGTGTGGATAGTGATTTGGTAAGGAAAATATTAATTGAATGCGCCGAGAAACACCCGGAAGTGTTGAAATCTAGAAAACCTATCGTGCGTTTGCTCAAATTTGGGGATTATGGTCTAGAAATGGACCTCGTATTTTGGGCAAAGCAAAACTTGTATATTGAAATTCTAAAAAGTGACATTCGATTTGATATTGATACTGCAATTCGTAGACACGGCATTACGATTCCTTATCCACAAACAGATATACATTTAAACCCGAATCAGTCAGGAGATTTTCCGGTAAATAACGACACAGAATAATCTTTCGTTGTTTTACGTCCAAATCCCTCCAAAAGTCTAAAAATCTCTTTATTTTTATGTCATTAGTTAAATAAGGCGCAACAAAAAATCCACTCACATGGTTCGAACAATATTTTATATTTCAGCATTGCTGATAACTGCTGGAATTATTGCATTAGGTTATTTCATCAATCCAAATTATTATTACCTCTTTATTCTTTTTGGACCACTGATTTTAATTGGTCTGAGAGATGCATTGCAGAATAAACACGCCATAAAAAAGAACTTTCCATTGATTGGGAATTTACGTTATATTTTAGAAGCGATTTCCCCTGAAATTCAGCAGTACTTTGTAGAACGCCGCACAGATGGAGCACCAATTAGTAAAAATAAAAGAGCTGTCATTTATCAACGCTCAAAAAATCTTGGCGCTACGCATCCATTTGGAACAGAGGAGAATATTTACGAAGAAGGATATGAATTTATTACGCAATCATTATATCCGTCGCCAGTTTTGCATGAAGAGCCACGCGTTATGATTGGGGGTAAAGATTGCACGCAGCCCTATTCCGCTTCGCTTTATAATATTTCAGCAATGAGTTTTGGTTCCTTATCCAAAAATGCTGTTATGGCCTTAAATCGCGGAGCAAAAGCAGGAAATTTTTATCAAAACACGGGTGAAGGTGGAGTAGCGTCATACCATTTGCAAGGCGGTGATTTGTCATGGCAAATTGGTACAGGGTATTTCGGATGTCGAAACGAAGATGGTACATTTTCGCCTGAAAAGTTTAAAGAAAATGCCACGCGTCCAGAAGTTAAAATGATCGAGCTAAAATTGTCACAAGGTGCAAAACCGGGGCACGGCGGCGTATTGCCGGGCAAAAAAAACACGGTTGAAATTGCGGGAATACGCGGAGTTGAACCAGGAATTACGGTATTGTCTCCTCCTGGTCATAGCGCTTTTGACGGACCTGCAGGTTTAGTAAAGTTCATTTCGGAATTACGTGAATTGTGCGGAGGGAAACCAGTCGGATTTAAATTTTGTGTAGGCAAGGTAGAAGAGTTTGAGGAAATTTGTAAAGCCATGGTGACTGCAGATACCTATCCTGACTTTATTGCAGTAGATGGTGCAGAAGGTGGAACGGGAGCAGCTCCACTTGAGTTTGCCAACTTTGTTGGAATGCCGCTTTATCTGGGTTTAGTGGCAGTCGACAAGTTATTGATCAAACATGGCATCCGTAAAAAATTGAAAATTATTGCATCTGGGAAAGTATTTAATGGTTTCGGAATTATGAAAGCCATTGCAATGGGTGCTGATTTAACGCAATCTGCCCGCGCAATGATGTTGTCAATTGGTTGCATACATGCGCAGTTGTGTAATACCAATACCTGTCCTGTAGGCATTGCTACACAAAATAAACACTTAATGAAAGGACTCGATCCTGCTGATAAAAGTGTACGTGCGGCAAACTATCATAAAAATACTATTCACGCTTTCCTTGAACTGTTATCAGCCACTGGCGCAAAACATCCAGATGAATTGAATACAGATAATCTAATGCGTATGGCAGAAGATGGAGATACACAATCTATGACTGAAATTATTCAACAGTGGCATTACTATAAAAAATACATTGAAGAAGCTGCTCCAAAACCTGTATTGAATTAATAGCGATCCAATTTTCATTCGCGAAACTATGACCAATTACGATAATAAAATGACGCCACAACACGATAAAAAACTTTTTCTATTGGATGCTTTTGCCCTAATTTATAGAGCGTATTACGCCTTCATAAAGAATCCTAGAGTAAATAGTAAAGGACAAAATACGTCTGCCGCTTTTGGATTTACAAATACTTTATTAGATCTTATTCGAAAGGAAAATCCAACGCATTTGTCTGTTGTATTTGATTCGCCAGGTAAAACAAAACGGGCAGAAGAATTTAAAGACTATAAAGCCCACCGCGAGGCAATGCCGGAAGATATTGCCAGCATGATTGAGCCGATAAAGGAAATTGTGCGCGCCTTTAATATCCCCATCTTAATTAGCCCAGGAGATGAGGCAGATGACATTATTGGAACAATTGCAAAACAGGCAGAAAAAGTGGGGTTTACCGTTTATATGATGACGCCGGATAAGGATTTTGCTCAACTGGTTTCTGAAAATATTTTCATGTATAAACCAAGCCGTGGAAAAAAGCCCGTCGAAATTTGGGGAATTCCAGAGGTGAAGGAAAACTTTGGTGTTGAGCATCCCGAGCAAGTGATTGATTTTTTAGGTCTGTGTGGAGATAGTGCGGATAATATCCCTGGGATTCCTGGAGTTGGTCCCGTGGCGGCTAAAAAGCTTATTGGTCTGTATGGTTCCGTAGAGGGGATTATTGAAAATTCTGATCAATTAAAAGGGAAACAAAAAGAGAATGTTGTGGAGTTCGCACAGCAAGGTTTAGATTCAAAAAGATTGGCAACTATTGATTTATTTGTAGATGTTGAGTTTGATGAGGCCAGCCTTGTAATGGAGGAGCCAAATGAAGATAAAATACGCGCAATTTTTACAGAATTGGAATTTAAAACCATGGCCAAGAGGGTATTGGGAGAGGATATTGTCATTCCAACAACTCAAAAGGCGGAAGGGCAATTGGATTTATTTGGAGGGCCTGCAATTGAATCAAAAGCCGAGGAAGTAGCAGCAGCCGAAACTTCAGTTAAAACAATTGCTGATTCCAAACCAAGTTATGAATTAGTTGATACCGAAGCGAAAAGAGCGAAGCTTTTGGAGGCCTTATTAAAGGAGAAATCCGTTTGTTTTGATACAGAAACAACAGGTATAAACGCAATGACCGCGGAGATTGTAGGGATGTCATTTACATTTAAAACGGGGTCGGGTTATTATGTTTCTTGTGCGCTAAATGAAAGAGCGGCAACAGTTCAGGAATTTCGAGCATTTTTCGAAAGCGAATCGATCGAAAAAATAGCCCACAATATTAAATATGATTTAAAAATTATTGAAAAATATGACGTACAAGTGCTGGGACCATTGTTTGACACAATGATTGCGCATTATTTGATTACACCTGAGGGTAAACATGGTATGGATTACCTGTCAGAATTATATTTGAATTACCGCCCGATTTCTATTGAAACGTTGATCGGTAAAAAAGGAAAAAACCAGGGGAATATGGCTGATCTCGAGCCGGCACAAGTGACAGATTATGCTTGCGAAGATTCGGACATCACATGGCAATTAAAGGAAATTTTTCAGTCGGAGATAGAGAAGGATCATTTGAAGGATCTTTTTTATAAAATGGAAATGCCTTTAGCACGTGTATTGAAAGATATGGAAGTGGAAGGGATTAATATGGACGTGCCAGGTTTGGCAATTTTCTCGAAGGAATTGGAAGTCGATTTAATTCAGTTAGAGAAAAACATTAAGGAGTTGACTGGAGTTGAAGATTTTAATTTGGACTCTCCAAAACAATTGGGTGAGGTACTTTTTGATCATATGCAAATCGATCCTAATGCCAAAAAAACCAAAACGGGACAATACAAAACTGGGGAGGAAGTACTTTCAAAACTCGAACATAAACACGAAATTATTCCATTAATTTTGAATTACCGTTCCCTTAAAAAATTGAAAAGTACATACGTTGATAGTTTGCCTTTATTGGTGAATGAATCTACGGGAAGAATTCATACAAGTTATATGCAAACCGTTGCAGCGACTGGCCGCCTTAGTTCTAATAATCCAAACTTGCAAAACATTCCTATTCGAACAGAAAAGGGGCGTGAGATTAGAAAAGCATTTATCGCGAGAGATGCGGATCATACTTTACTTGCAGCTGATTATTCTCAAATTGAATTAAGAATTATTGCTGCATTGAGTCAGGATGATAATATGATTAAAGCCTTTAACGACAAGCTGGATATTCACGCCGCCACAGCTGCGAAAGTATTTCATGTCGACAATATTGCAGACGTAACAAGGGAGCAGAGAAGTGCTGCCAAAGCGGTGAATTTCGGAATCATTTATGGACAATCAGCTTTTGGGCTTTCGCAAAACCTAGGCATCTCAAGAAAAGAAGCAAAAGGATTAATTGACAGTTATTTTGAGCAGTACACAATGATGAAATCCTTCATGAGCGATCAAGTTGATTTTGCCAGAGATCATGGTTATGTAGAAACCATTATGAAGCGGAGAAGATATTTAAAAGATATTCAATCTGCCAATGCCATTGTAAGAGCCTTTGCTGAACGAAACGCGGTGAATGCTCCTATTCAAGGTTCAGCTGCTGACGTGATTAAAATTGCCATGATCAATATTCACAAAGTGATGAAGGAAGAGGCCCTACAATCTAAAATGCTTCTGCAAGTGCATGATGAATTGGTTTTTGACATCCGCAAAGGTGAAGAAAAACAAATGGAAGAAATTGTAAAACGAGAAATGGAGGCGGCGGTTCAATTAGCTGTGCCGCTGGATATTGATTACAAGTTTGCTGATAATTGGTTGGCGGCACATTAACTATTCGAAGGATTTGTAATCCTTCGTTAAGTAACCAAAGCTATATTCCCCCAAAAAAACCACATTAAACAAAAATGGTCAGACATAAATGCCTGACCTTTTTAAATATTATTTGAGTTTGAGAACTATATTCCGTCTTCAGAAATAGCTTCATCAACCATTGCGTCTTCATCAATAGTTCCACCAATTTCAAAACCATTTGCTTCAGCATATACATATTGGAATTCTACCCAACGATTATCGACTTCCCAATAAGCTTCAAAATCAACTAAGTACTCTTCGTAAGCAGTCCATTCATCATCAGACCATGTATCCTCTGGTCTTGACAATGCATCAGAAAGATCGTATAAATGATCATTTACTAAAGCTTCAACAGCATCAAACCACTCTTCAGTCAATGTATGAAATTCTGCACGTTTTGGCCAAGTTTCATCTTCATATAAAGTGATTGCTTTTCTTCCTTCTTCAATTTTTTCTAAAGTAGCATCTAAAGTTTCGTCAATTTTGTCTTTTTCAGCGTCCATGTCATCCATGCGCTCAACTTCTTTAAACTTAACGTCAACCTCAATCACCTCAGCTAATAAACCTGAAAAATACTCTTTTCCAGTTTCAGATAATCCTTCTGCAAAACCTGCTGCTGCATCATGGATTTCATCCGACCCAGCATTCTCAGTAAGGGTCTCACTCATATCTATATCACCAAGTGCATCAGAAAGCTCTGATGAGCTATCTCCACATGAACCTAATAATAAAACCGTTGCAGCAGCAACTGCTAAATAAACTCTTTTCATCTTTTAATTTTATATTTTTTCGCCAAATATGACGATTATAGAGACAAAGATGCACTCTTTTTTTTTAATCTCCATATACTTTATTGAAAATATTATAACGATCTTAACCTTAATCGATTAAAATAATGTTAAGGTGATCTGTTCTTCAATTATTTTGATTTTTATTGGATAAAAAAAATGGTTTAAATTACTGAGAATGAGAGATTAACATTGGCGCCGTGAATTTGACTGAATAAAATTCAAGATTTGTTTGAAATATTTATCCCTTTCATTCGTCAACAATAAAAAATGTTGTAGAACTCTTTTTATATTTGCTTGTTACAACAGCTATATGCATTAGTAGACATTATACATGAGATCAATAGCTTTTATACTAATAATAGTCGCTTTTATCGTTTTGCTTGAATGGTACACTTTTCGTGCATTAAAATCGAGGTGGAACAATTATAGTCTGTGGTTCAGGCGAACGTTAAAAACTGCTCATTTGTCTTTGATGAGCTTATCGATTATTGGTTTTTTAACCTTGTTTTTTGTTGGGGGAACCTTGCCATTTTGGTTGACGAATTTCTTTTTTTCATTTGTTGTGCTCAACATAATTATAAAGCTTATTTTTTCACTTTTTCTAATTTTAGATGATGCGATCCGAGGCGGTCGCTGGATTTATAAAAAGGTTAAACCATCTGAACATTTGGCCAACGAATCAGATGATGGCATTAGCCGATCAGATTTTATTTTGAAGTCGGGCATAATCGCAGCGGCAGTCCCGGCAATTTCATTACCAGCAGGGATGATTATCGGTCCTTATAAGTATACCTTGCATCAACCAACGGTTAATTTGCCCAATTTACCTGAAAGTTTTAATGGGCTTAAAATTGTTCAAATTTCTGACATCCATGCTGGAAGTTTTTATAATAAAGAAGCAGTGAATAAAGGCATTGATCTTTTATTAGCTCAACAACCTGATATTATATTTTTTACGGGAGATTTGGTGAATAATTCAGCCGAGGAAATGTCCAACTATATGGATGTCTTTTCGCATGTTTCGGCACCGCTTGGGGTCTATTCTATCCTTGGGAATCACGATTATGGAGATTATGAAGAATGGGAAAGTGAAGAAGCAAAAAGCGCGAATTTAAGGCGGATTAAAGAGATACATGGAGAGTTGGGTTGGCGCCTGTTATTGGATGAGCATATCTATATTGAAAAAGGAGATCATAAAATAGCACTCATTGGTGTTGAGAATTGGGGCGCAGGGTTTCACCAAATTGGGGATTTATCTGCAGCGTATAATGGATGTGAGGCGTCTGTAAAATTATTATTGTCGCATGATCCCACTCATTGGGACGAAGAAGTGCGAAAATTATATAAAGACATTGATATTACCTTTAGTGGTCATACACACGGGGCGCAAATGGGAATTGAAACTGGTGGATTCAAATGGAGTCCAATTAGTTTACGATATGAAAAATGGGCAGGTTTATATCAAGAAGAACAACAATATTTATACATCAATCGGGGATATGGTTTCTTAGGCTATCCAGGACGAATTGGTATTTGGCCAGAAATTACGGTTATGACCCTAAATAAGGCAAACGCCTAGTTCACTATGCACGGAAGAGTTCGAATATTACCCTTTATCATAATGGGAATCATTGCACTGCTTGAGGTTTATGCCTACTATGGTTTTGAATCAACCATTCAGTCTTATTCGCCAGGTTTAAGGAGTACGGTATATGGTATCTATCTTTTCTTCATGGCTGTTTCGGTGGTTTCACTTGTCATAATTTTTGGCACAGGAAATAAGCTTTCTAAATCGTTTCGTAATTTTCTTTTCGCAGGCGTTTTTATCAATTTATTCTCCCTTTTAGTATTTGACATTTTTGTCTTATTAGATGATGTTAGAAGATTGGGTTATGTTATTTTTCAATCGAGTGACTTGACACGTTCTGCAACTCTTGTTTCCATTGGACTAGTGGTTGGTACATTGCCAAATATTTTGTTTCTATTGGGAATGTTTATAGGCCCGTATCGCTATCGAGTTAAAGAAACATCTATTGTTCTACCAAACCTTCCGAAAGCTTTTGAAGGGTTAAAAATTGTTCAAATTTCTGATATACATTCCGGTAGTTTTTATAATAAAAAGGCCGTTACTAAAGGGGTCGATTTAATCTTAAAACAAGATCCGGATGTGGTTTTTTTTACGGGGGATTTGGTCAATGATGATGCAAAAGAAATGGACGATTACAAATCGATATTTGGGCGCGTGAAAGCTCCAATGGGTGTTTTTTCAATTCTGGGCAATCATGATTATGGAGATTATGTGCAATGGCCGAATGCAGAAGCCAAAGCTGAAAATTTACAAGCGTTAAAAGATGTGCACGGCGATATGGGTTGGCGCCTTTTATTAAATGAACATCTTTATTTGGAGCAGAATAATGAACGAATTGGATTAATTGGTGTTGAGAACTGGGGAGTTGGTTTCCACAAAGCAGGAGATTTAGCAAAAGCCCATGAAGGTTGCGAAGCGCCGATTAAACTTCTCCTTTCGCATGATCCAACGCATTGGGATGAGCAAGTCACTGCTGATTATAATGACATTGACGTAACCTTTAGCGGACACACACATGGCGCTCAAATGGGCTTTGAAATTGGTAAATATAAATGGAGTCCAATAACGCTTCGTTATAAAAAGTGGGCAGGTCTCTATCAGCTCAAGAATCAATACATGTACATCAATCGTGGGTTCGGCTTTTTAGGGTATCCCGGGCGTTTGGGTATCTGGCCTGAGGTATCTATTATAAGGTTGACCGCGAATTGACTTTTATTCAGAGATGGTGAATATATGGCAGTTCGGTGTCTCAAAATGTGTTATAAGACAAAATTTAGTGATTTTCAACCGTCAAGTTAGGTCTTTTTCTTACCGCAAATAATGTATTTCTTTCCAATTCGTATAGAATTCTGCAATAAGTCCTCTGTTTGATAGGGTTATCTTATAATCAGTTCGTCTCATTTAACAAATTGACAACACGCTTTATACTATGAAAACTTTTACCCGAAAATTAACTCTTCCTTTTTCCTTACCTTTTTTTAATGGGCTATCAAAATTTGGATTAACCTTGATCACTTTATTATTTTGTTTGAATGGAATCGCTCAAGATAATGACACGCTAAAAAAACCCTATATTTTTGAAAGAAACAGTTTAGCGACAACCTTGACAAATGGATTCAATAAAACAACCTTTGAGGCAGAAAACGGAGTTGGAATGGCTGAATCAAGAATAGGATGTGTTCCTAAATTACATCTTGACTATCGTTTCTCACTAGGTCAATACTTTGGAATAAATGTTGGTGCTGGTGTCGTCTTTTTTCCTTTTGCTTATGAAATTGAGCCAAGAGGAGATTCCTTAGGGTCTTCAGAATACACTTATTTCAATATCACGAACTATAATGCGTTCGGAAGCTTTCGAACAAGTTTGGATTTTAATTATTGGATAAATCCCAAGTTTGGTTTTACAGCTTCGGCAGGCGCCGGGTTTTGGGATGTTCCGTTTAGATATACAGATCTTGGAATAATTCGTGATAATGGAACAGAAGGCCGATTTTTATTTACTTCTTTGGAAGGATTACGAGGCAATCTCCACACAACAATTGGGATAAATCATAAACTGAAAAATGATCACGTTGTCAATTTGTCGCTGACCTATGAATACTTGCATGATAAAGTTTATGCGGGAGATTATGTCATCTATAATGGCTCGGCAGATGGTACATTTTTTAATGAAGGAAATACAGTTAATTTATCTTTTTCTTACATTTTTACGAGGACTAAAAAAATGAAGAATGTAAAAGCTATGGAAGAATAAACTAATTTGCGGCATAAAAAGCAAATTAAATGAAAGAGGTAATTGAGGGTTTTTATGCCGCCTTCCAAAATAAAGACGCCGAGAAAATGGTTTCTTTTTATCATGACGACATTGAATTTACTGATCCCGCTTTTGGTGATTTGAAAGGAGAACATGCCAAAAATATGTGGCGCATGTTACTGAGCAGAAGTGCTGATTTAACCCTTGAATTTTCTGATGTACATGCGGATGGAAATAAGGGCCAAGCGCATTGGGACGCCAATTACACTGTGGGTAGAACAGGACGCAAAGTATTAAATAAAATTGATGCTGAGTTTACTTTTAAAGACGGAAAAATCATTCGTCATATTGATACATTTGACCTACACAAATGGGCAAAACAAGCCTTGGGTTTTAAAGGAATGCTTTTGGGGGGAACAAGCTTTTTTAAAGGCAAGTTAAACGGCCAAAGCAACGGAATGTTAGTAAAATTTGAAAATAAGTTAAAGAATGGATAATTTAAATTCGTCAATGTCCAATCAAATAACCGATTTCTGGGAATGGTTTGATTTGAATCAAGCGCTCATTGAAGCTGTAATTGAAGCAAACGGTCACCCCAAAACAGAAGAACTCATTCAATCACTCGATCAACATATTTTAGGAATGGGTAAAATTAAATGGGAAATAGGCAATCCTTCACCAAACCAATTCACCTTTATGTTATCGCCAAATAATGAGCGTGAATTACTTGAAGTCACCAAATCAATTATTGCAGGAGCACCAACTTTAAATACGTGGACTTTTTATTACGCCGCGCAAGCTACAGGCGTTTTTCAATTGCAAGTCTATGATCATAATATGGACGTTCAAGACGTGGATGCCAGCTCTTGGCGCGCAATAATTGTGCCTTCAGGAGATGGGAGATTTGAATTGATTTTAGAGGCTGCAAACATTGCTTATTTAGACGACGACACCCAAATGATAGCTGCGGATTTAATTTTAACTGCTTTGCTTGGTGAAGAGGAAAAAATTAATTGTTTGGCAGGGTTAGAATTGTCTTTTCAACTTGAATCGGAACAAGAAGCACTTGCGTTTCCAGTTTCTGAATTGTTCGGGAGGTTGGTTTAAACCGATAGCTCAAAATTTATGAGGGGAATTTGTAAAGATTTTCTTCTAGAGTGACTTCTGCAGTAGTTGTCATGTTAATATTTGCTGGCGTTTTTATTGGTTTTTATCTCAACAGAAAAAAGCATCAAGACCAGAAAACGGAACAATTGGATGATGAATTTAATTGTTAGTATTTGGGCCTACTTTGTTTTAATTCAAAATCAATAAATTAGAGTTTAACCACTCATCCTTAACATAACGCTTTTATACATTCTTCTTTTTAAGGTCGAATTAAAACCGTATTATTAGTGTCCAATAAAGAAAAATCCACCAATGAAAATGAATTTTGTCCTCCGTTTATTTATTGTTTTAGCTGCCATTTCCTTCTCCACTGAAGGTTTTTCGCAGAAAAAAAAGAAGAAAAAGAAAGATGATACTGAGCAAACTGCACCACCACCAAAAAAAGGTGATGTAAAACCTTATAATAAAGTAATTACCAAGGATGCCGAAACAGATGAAGGCTTGTTCAAAGTCCATAAGGTAGCAAAAGACTATTTCTATGAAATTCCTGATAGTTTGTTTGGAAGAGAAATGCTAATGGTAACGCGAATTGCAAAAACCGCTGCCGGAATGGGATTTGGTGGAGGAAAACAAAACGAGCAAGTTTTACGTTGGGAGTGGAAAGATGACAATGTCTTGTTGCGTGTAGTTTCTCACCGAGTAGTTGCTGCAGATTCTTTACCGGTGCACGAAGCGGTTATGAATTCAAATTTTGAGCCGATTATGTACATGTTTCCAATCAAAGCTTTTGGAAAAGATTCGAGCTCTGTTGTTATTGATGTAACAAAGTTTTTTACATCTGATATAAAAGCAATTGGTTTACCTGTTTGGACAAGAAAACAATATAAAGTCACAAGATTAGATAGCGATCGTTCATTTATTGAATCGTTGAGTAGTTATCCCATTAATGTGGAATCTCGTCATGTCAAAACATATTTTGCAAGTGGAGCTCCTTCTAATTCTAGCTTAGGTTCAATTTCTTTAGAAATGAGCAATTCCATGATTTTATTGCCAGAAGTACCTATGCAGCGCCGTTACTTCGATCAACGTGTTGGTTGGTTTACTTCAGCGCAAACTGATTATGGTTCGGAAGCTCAAAAAAGTGAATCGGTTCGTTACTTGGATAGATGGCGTTTAGAGGTGAAGCCAGAGGATATGGAAAAGTTTAAAAACGGTGAATTAGTAGAGCCTGTTAAACCTATTATTTATTATATCGATCGTGCAACACCTAAAAAATGGGCGAAGTATTTGAAGTTAGGAATTGAAGATTGGCAAGTTGCTTTTGAGGCTGCCGGGTTTAAAAATGCAATTATTGCAATGGATGCACCCACAACGGAAGAAGATCCAGAATGGAGTCCTGAAGATGCACGTTATTCAGTTGTGCGCTATTTAGCTTCTCCTATTCCAAACGCAAACGGACCGCATGTAAGTGATCCGCGAAGTGGTGAAATTATTGAGTCAGATATTAACTGGTATCACAATGTAATGACACTTTTAAGAAACTGGTTTTTTGTACAAACTGCCGCAATTAACGAGGATGCTCGAGGTACTGAATTCAAAGAAGAAACTATGGGTAGGTTGATCCGCTTTGTTTCTGCACATGAAGTTGGCCATACATTAGGTTTACCGCACAATATGGGAAGTAGCGTTGCTTATCCTGTTGATTCATTGCGTTCGTCTACTTTTACAGATGTTTACGGAACTGCTCCTTCAATTATGGATTATGCACGTTTTAATTATATCGCACAACCGGAAGATGAAGGCGTGGCTTTAATGCCAAACATTGGTATTTATGATAAGTATTCGATCAATTGGGGGTATCGTCCGATTCTGGATGCAGAAAATGAAAAGGATGAAAAAGCAACGTTGGATGGATGGATATTAGAACATGCTGGTGATCCTTTATATAGGTTTGGCAAGCAACAATTCGGTGTAATTGATCCGAGTTCTCAAACGGAGGATTTAGGTGATGATGCCATGAAAGCAAGTGATTATGGAATTAAGAACTTAAAAAGGGTTATCCCTAATTTAATTGAGTGGATCGGTGAGGATGGAGAGGATTATAGTGATTTATCTGCAATGTACGATCAAGTTTTGGGTCAATTTAACCGTTATATGGGGCATGTGTCAAATAACGTTGGTGGTATCTATGAAAATTATAAAACCTACGATCAAGAAGGTCCTGTTTATACCCACGTACCAAAAGAGAAGCAAGAGCGAGCAATGGTATTTTTAGATGAACAATTATTTAAAACACCAACTTGGTTATTAGATCAAAACATCTTTAATAAAATTGAATTTGATGGAGCGATTGAGCGCATGAGAACTTTACAGGCTAGAACGCTTAATAGTTTACTAGACTTTGGTAGATTGGCGCGAACAATTGAAAACGAAGCTGTAAACGGAGATGAAGCTTATTCGATTATTGAATTGATGGAGGATCTAAGAGCCTCCGTTTGGACAGAATTAAAACAAGGCGGTGAGATTGATGTGTATCGCAGAAATCTACAACGTGCGCATATCGATCGCTTGGCTTATTTGATGACGGAAAAACAGACAGTAATTCCGGGGGCACTTAGACGCTTCTTCATTCGGTCGAACGTAGATGCCAGCCAATCTGATATTCGTGCGGTAGTCCGAGCAGAGTTAACAGAGCTTAAAAAGCAAATTAAAGCTGCCATTGGTCGCACCGCAGATAAAATGAGTAAATATCATTTACAAGACGCTGTTGTTCGAATCGATTTGATTTTGGATCCGAATGGGTAGTTCGATTGAAGGAAGTAAAGTGGGTTATCAAATGATACCAAGCGAGAGAATTCTCGCGGAAGCCTGAGTTTGAATAAGGTCAACTTTATAGTAACAAAAAAAGACGCTATTGAAGATAGCGTCTTTTTTGCGATAATAATTAAATCTATAATAATTATTTTGAGGGACTAGTGTTAATTGATCTCCTGCTGTATCATAACAATTCAAGCGGTGTTAACCCTTGGAAAAGAAGGTGTTAAATCTTAAACTGTATGAATTATTGAGTTAAATGTGTTAATTCTTGGGTTAAAAACAAGAAAGTTAGGTGAATGGATTGTTTTTTAATTATCGATCAGAGAAATGGCTAATATTGTCTCGAGTCTATCTGACATAGATCGCATAATAAGTGATCTCTTTTTACCAGACACCATCTTCCATAAGCAGAAACCCTGTAACCCCTTTCACCGTAATGATTATATAGAAACAAATCATTATGAAAAATCCGTTGCTTGCTTTAAAACAGAAAGAACACCAACATGCATTTTATGCGTTTGCTATTTTTATCATGCTTTCTATACTTTTCTTTTTACTAGTGAGTTTAAAAACTCCTACTGAAAATGCGGAAGAAGTTGAACCTATTGAAACTAACGTTGAGATTAGTTTTGAGGCGCCTGCCGCCTGTGGAAGTGAGAATGCAAGTACAGATAATCCAACTCCAGTGGAAGCTCAGGACGTTGCTGTGCAAAACGAATCAAGTATTTCAGTTGAGAAAGCTGCGGCTCCTCAAGTGGACAAAGCCTTTAATTTTAGTCCAACTGACGGAAAGTCAGATGGACCAACATTTGGGGATAACACGGAATGGAATATTGTGGATGTTGGACCATCTGAAACGGGTAGTTTAAGCCGTGCTATCATAAAAAAGCCGAATTCTGAGTCCAATTTACAAGAAGAAGGTGAAATTGCATTAAAGTTATGGGTAGATGCTGATGGTTTTGTGGTAAAAGCATTGCTTGATCCGAATCAATCAAATAGTGGCAGTCAGTATTTAATCCGCGAAGCACAAAAAGCTGCAAAAACTATGTGTTATTCTACAAATGTTAATGTTCCTTCGGAATATGTCGGCACAAAAATATTTAGCTTCAAAAAATCATAGAAAAGCATACAGTTCTATAAAAAGGGTAAATTTGTGAAACACTATGACCCTTAAAGAAAAAATAGCCGAGCTTCCTTCAAACGTGAAGCCAGGATCTGGAAGCGACTTGCGCGAAATGCAAGAGGATATCTATTATTATTTTACCGAACTTGATCAATTTGAAGTGCTTAAAGTCATCCAAACTGATGAGACAGATTGTATGATTTCGGCCGCTTGTTTAACGACTATGCAAGATCCAATTTTTAAAATTATGGTCGCCCATACATGGCAACGTCACCTCGCTTTTGATGAACACTGGAGTGAGTTCGAAACTCTTGATGAAGGCGTTATTTTTAGTTTTTTAACTTGGGATGATGAATATATTACCGGAGAAATATTGTTCGAACGTGCTAAACAAGAGGTGCAATAAACGATAGAATGAAAGTTGCATTATTTGGTGGAGGTCCCGCAAGTTTAATGGCAGCATATCAATTGAGTGCAAAGCATGAGGTTCATATTTTTGAAAAAGGGAAACGTGTCGGACGCAAATTTTTAGTTGCGGGTAACGGAGGTTTTAATCTTACGAATCAAGCAACAAGGGAAAAGCTAACAGCTGTTTATTCGAATCACCCTCAATTACACCAAGCCTTATTGAATTTTAGCACAAATGACACGCGCACCTGTTTGTCGCAACTCGGAATGGAGACCTTTATTGGATCGAGTGGTAGGGTTTTCCCAGAAAAAGGAATTAAGCCGAATCAGGTGCTTCAAAGAATAATGGATGTTCTTGAAGAAAGAAAGGTGAAGGTGCATTTAGATCATGCATTTATTGGATTTGACCAAGCAAACAAACCCATTGTATTGGCAAATGAAAATCAAATCACCATAGAGGCGGATCATTATATTTTTGGTTTGGGAGGCGGTTCATGGTCCAAGACAGGCGCTAACAGCGATTGGTTTAAACATTTTAATGCCATTAATGTGCAGACCTTGCCCTTTCAAGCATCAAATTGTGGATTAGATGTGGATTGGGGAGATGAATTTCAAAAAAAATTTGCGGGTACACCTTTAAAAAACATTGCTATTCAGGCTTACGGTCAAACTTTTAAGGGCGAAGCTATAATTACTGAGTATGGTTTAGAAGGAAATGCGATATATCCATTAGTCCCGCTAATGCGAGAGACATTAGCAAAGAAGGAGCGCGCGTATGTGTTTATTGATTTTAAACCGAATAGTACTGTGGAGATGTTGCAGTCAAAAATATCGAGTGCTGTAATAAAACCAAAAAATTATACCTATGCGTTTAAGCTTAGTAAGGCCATGCATGCAATTGCGAAACGTAATTTAGATAAAGAAACGTATTTGAATCCTAGCGCATTTGCAACATGTTTAAAAAAGGCGCTTGTTCCTATAGTTGGACTCAGATCAGTAGAGGAGGCCATTTCAACTGTTGGCGGAATCTCAATGGATGAAGTAGATGTGCAATTTCGATTAATAAAACATCCTCATATTTCAATAGTTGGAGAGATGTTGGACTGGGATGCTCCAACGGGCGGTTTTTTATTGCAAGGTTGTTTTTCAACCGGATTTAAAGTGGGTCAATTCTTAAATCAATCACTCCGTTGACGCTATCAAACACTTTATTATGAGCGAAAACAATTTTTTTGAAGAGCATTTTAAGCAAGTTGATTATGGTGCTGTAGAATTGCGCAATACACTATTTGAGTCATGTGTTCTTGAGAACTGTAGCTTTGCTCAATTAAATTTCATAGGCTTGACATTTGAAGACTGCGAGTTTATTAATTGCGATTTTACAGGGGCTTTCATTAATGAATCAGCGTTTAGAGAAGTAAGTTTTGTGGGTTGTAAAATGATCGGACTTAATTTCGAAAGTGTTAATCCATTCCGTTTAAAAATTCAGTTTGAAGATTCAATGCTCGATTATGCCTCATTCCACAATTTAAAATTAGTTGGGTTGAAAATGATTAACTGTTCATTGAAAGAATGTGATTTTACAGCAGCGCAATTAAAAAAATCCATTTTCACAAATTCTATTCTTACGGATATAACATTATAAATACACCTTATCGATTTATTATGCATGCATATCTGTTTTGTTACATCCTTCGAAGAAACCGGTGTAAATTTGAATCAAATATTATGTCTATGAAAATGACCCAGTGTAAAATAGGTAAAATAGGTAAAGTAGGGCTGATTGATGGGAATATTATATTCGTTGATATTGATTCAGGGAGCGAAATAGGTATGAAACACATTTATGAATTCCATAATGTCGCAGCTGAATTAGTGAAAGTCCAAAGGAAATTATACAGCATAGTTAGTTATGGTGCTTATTCAACCCCAACCAAAGCAGCCCGTGAGTTTTGTGGAAAAGAGGAGGTAAATAATAAGATGCTAGGTCGAGCGGTGGTCGTTCATGGTTTAGGCCAATTCATTATAGCCAAACACACGATAAAGCAACGAAAATCAAATGTTCCCACGCGCATTTTTACAGATAAGAAAAAAGCAAAAGAATGGGTAACAGGCCTTCGTGCAAAAAATGATAATTATCAAATGGTTAGTAATTTCGGGTAAAAAGCTATTCCAAAATTAATCTACCAATATTAGGGATTAGTCGACCAAATATATATTAGCTCATTAAAATAACAGCATAGCTGCTACCACGAATAACGCTACGATTATACTTAAACCGCTGTTCAAGTAAATCGATTACTACAAAAAAGGGCTCTAAACTAATTATCCTTTCATTTTCTTGTCGTTAATGATAGAATGTTTTTAACGACGTTGATGTAATTATTGTTATGTCCAATTAAATTGGTCTTTTAAAAAGAGAATTGAATGATTGAATGTGAAAAATCGACTGTTAGATTATTGGAGAATAATATTCTCTATATAAATGTGGGGGAGGATCAAGTATTTAGTTTACACGATTATAAAGAGATTAAATTGGCTTCAATTCGCCTTGCGAAAGAAAAAGAAGTTTTTAATCTGATTAATATTGGAGATAGAACAATTCCTGACAGAGAAGCTCGAGAGGCCTGTACAAATGATACTGGAGATGGATGTGTAAAAGCAGAAGCAATTATTGTGCATTCTTTAGGGCAACGCATTGTTGCGCGTGATACTCTAAAAAATAAAAAGAAGCATATTCCTTTTAAACTCTTTACAAATATTGACAAAGCGAAAGCTTGGCTAGGAAAAATAAGAACTGATTTAGGCGTTACTTCTCAGAAAAATTAATCTGAACCTTTAGCAATTTCGTGATACCGATCGTATTCCTTAAAGTGTTTCATTAAAACTTTCCATTCGGCTTTTGTTGGATTTAAAATGGAGGTTGTTGCTCCCTCTAATTTTGTCTTTTTCCCTTTTAAACTTCTAAAATCAAGTTCTTTTTGATTAAAATAAATGGAATATACTTCTTCATTGTCTTGCCCATAAACTGGAGTTAGGGTTAAAATGAATACTATTTTGAAGAGGTGAAGCATAGTTTTTTTCTTAAAAATAAAAAAATGATCTCGAAACCAATATCAAATCGACTTTTAAATTATCTTTAACATTCGACCCCAATAAACTTCTAAGATACGAAAAGATTAAATCTAATTAGTTTCTTTATAAACGCTTAAATTCATGGATAAAAGATGGGTCTTTAAGGAAAGTACAGATCAAGACACGATTGTTCGATTAATTGAGCAACTCGGTGTTTCAAAACCAATTGCAACAATTTTAGGGCAGCGCAAAATTCAAAATTTTGAAGCTGCGAAAGCATTTTTTCGCCCGAGTTTGGATGAGTTACATGATCCATTCGAAATGTTGAACATGCAATTGGCAGTTGAACGCATATCAACCGCCATACTCAACGGTGAAAATATATTAGTTTATGGTGATTATGATGTAGATGGAACAACTTCTGTAGCGCTCATTTACGAGTATTTAACGCGAGAATATGAGCAAGTGGGCTATTACATTCCTGATCGGTATAAAGAAGGGTATGGTATTTCAATGACAGGGGTAGACTTTGCTATTGATAATAGTTTTTCTTTGGTCATTGCACTCGATTGCGGAACTAAGGCAATTGAACAAATAACCTATGCCAAGGAAAATGGTGTTGACTTTATAGTCTGTGATCATCATTTACCCGGAACAGAACTGCCACCTTGTATTTTATTGAACCCCAAACAAATCAATTGCCCATATCCTTATAAAGAACTATCTGGTTGTGGCGTAGGATTTAAATTAGTGCAAGCCTTGAATCAAATAGCCAATCGATCATTTGATAATATTGTGAATTTGATGGATCTGGTGGTTGTAAGTATTGGTGCAGATATCGTTTCAATGACTGGAGAGAATCGAATATTGGCTTATTTTGGTCTTCAATTACTCAACGAAACTCCAAGAATAGGCTTTAAACGGATTTTAGAATTATCCAATACCAAAGGAGATTTATCGATTATGGATGTTGTGTTTTCAATTGCGCCGAGAATTAATGCGGCGGGTCGAATAGCATCTGGAAATAAAGCCGTGGAGCTTTTATTAGCCCAGTCAATTGATGAGGTTGAGGAGGTGAGTAAACTCATTAATACGCACAATGAAACCCGTAAAGGAATAGACCGCTCAATAACTGCTGAAGCCATGGCGGAAATTGAAAAAGACGATTGGTTATTAAATGCAAAATCAACGGTGATTTTTGATCCAAATTGGCATAAAGGAGTGGTGGGAATCGTTGCATCTCGGCTGATTGAATCGTATTATCGACCAACAATTGTTTTGACAGAATCAAACGGCGAAGCTGTAGGCTCTGCTCGCAGTATTAAGGGCTTTAATATTCATGACGCTATTGCAGAATGTGCTGACTTGCTAACTCAATTCGGTGGACACTATTTCGCTGCAGGATTAACCATGCCTCTGGATAATGTTCCAGCTTTTAAATTAAAGTTCGATTCAGTTGCACAAGACATTTTAACAGAAGACATGTTGGTGCCGGAAATTGAAATTGATACGGAAATAGACTTTAGAGATATTTTTGAAAATCAATTGGGTGGAATTCCGAAATTTTATCGTGTTTTGAAACAGTTGGCGCCGTTCGGTCCAGATAATATGTCACCAGTTTTTGTTAGCCGGCAAGTCAAAGACACAGGCTATTCCAGGTTATTAAAGGACGAGCATGTTAAGCTTTCTATTCGCCAAGCAGAATACCCAGAAATTATTGTAGAGGCCATTGCTTTTGGTTTTGGGCATTTAATGACTCGAATAATTAATGAACCGTTCGATATTGTGTATACAATAGGCGAGAATTTTTGGCAAGGTAGAACAACGCTGCAGCTAATGATTAAGGATATTCGGTTTTAGGGATAAGGTAAGAGGTGATTAGGCATTAGGGCAATAGGTAAGAGTATTTGCACAAAGCACCCCTTGGCGTTTTTCACAGCTTTTTTAAGATCATTGAAAATCAGAATAATCTGCGTTATCAGTGCGCTATTGACTGACTGACGTAGTAGTTCTGCAAATTTCTAATGGGGGTGGTTAAGTTTTTTGCTCAATAATTTCAAGTGGAACCCTTTGTAAATCAGGATTTCTGCCAAAATTAGATTAGGCACCCAGCCAAGCCATGCTACGAGGCGGTAAAGATCCATAGGTGGCATTTCATACAAATAATTTACAATGACATATTTCCACAAACGGAGTGTAACAGCCGATAGCGTAAGCGCAAAACTTCGATACATAAACTTGCTATGTGCTTCATAGTCTCGATTGCGAATGGCTGTGTACGCTTTAAATGTAAACCACCACCACAATAGCGCTAAAGTACTAAATGCTACAACAGATAAGGGTCCTCCATTTGCGAAAAAACCCATAACTAGTCCAGAAGGTCCCGTCAATAAAAGAACCGTCACAATGTAGATTGCTCCCATAATTCTGTGCGTTTTTTTCCTTAGAAACCGCTTGCTAAATTGTGTGAAACCTGCAATTAAGGCGAATACACTTGTAAAAACGTGAATGTAAAAAGCTGTAATCCAAATATTTGAAACCGAAGTTGGGAAGAGTCGAAATACCCACTGTTTAATGCGTAAAAATGCCACATCTGTCTCTAATGAGAAATATGGGATGGTAATGAGCACCATTAATAGTGTAAAGAATGCAAATAATAGAATAAGTAAGATTCTGATAAGCTTTTTCAAAATAATCTGTAATTTACATTCGTTTGATGAAACCAAAATAGTTTAAATGAATGACAATGAAGATGAAAAAAGGAAGAAACACTCCCATTTTAATGCAACTACTTTTCGCAACGAGTTTTATTTTTATAACGGCTTGTCGTGCTCCAACATCTGATCCACCAGAAACCAATGAGCAGGATGAAACAACCAATATTGAGACAAATGATCCTGCAGTAGAAGAGTTGGATGAGTCATTATCAGCTACCTTATATGATGAGAGTCCTAGAACAATCGGCGGAGATAAAGACATCAATCAGTCCTTTATTGACGGAATGTTTCCGCTGGTAGATCAAACAGTTGACCAAATTTTAGGATGTTATGTGGGAGCTTTTGGAAAAAATAAAATCAACCTGACCATTTTTGAAACGGCAAACGGCAGTGCAGAAGGATATTCTGTTTGTGCAGGAAATTTTCGCAAGGTTTCAGGGACTTTTGATTTAATGGAAGAAGACCGTTATACATTCACATTAAAAGAGCCTGGTGATGACCAATATGACGGAATATTTGAATTTACTTTAGATGCTTCGGACGAGCTAGTCAAAGGGAACTGGACGCCATATAAGGAAAAAGGAAATTCTGCTAAAACCTATGAATTGAAAAAACGTCTATTTGAATATGATGCTACTTTAGGAACCTATCCGGAAGCCTCGCAACGCTTATTAGCGGATGATGATTTGGCCAATTTGACTGAATACGAATTGACAGAAATGCGAAATGAAATTTATGCACGCCATGGCTATTGTTTTAAGAATAAAGAATGGCGGACTTTGTTCGAAGGATATGATTGGTACATGCCAATGGGGACAGATATTCGGGGTAAATTATCGGATATTGAAGTAGAAAATATCGAAATGATATATGAGTATGAAAGCTATCTTGAAGAATATTATGACGGCTTTGGAAGGTGATTTTAAAATGTTATATCGTTTGAATTCTCCAACGGAATTTCAACATCATTTTTTTAAAGCGTAAAAAAGTCTCGATCTCTAATCATGAAGACATTCATGAAACTGTCGTTTTACTGTTAGTAATTTCGCGGGAATGATATTTATTTTTTGTGGAATCAAGTTTTTTACTACACTTGTAAGTGAGTAATCACTCATTATTATGGCAGAAAAACAAATTAAGATACTAACCAACGCCCTGGAACTCTTTGCAGAAGAGGGGTTTCATGGAACATCTACCAATAAAATAGCGAAAGCTGCGGGTGTATCTGAAGGATTGATTTTTAGGCATTTTAAAAATAAAGAAGGATTGTTAAATGCCATTTTAGAGCAAGGACAAGAAATGGGAACAGCGTATTTCGCACCTATTTTTGAAATGACGGACCCCAAAGAAATTCTAAGCGCCATTATTTCAATTCCTTTTCAAATTGACCAAGCTGAGCATAAATTTTGGCGATTAATATATGCCCTAAAATGGCAACAACAAAAATACAATAGCATTTCATTTGAGCTCATGTTTGAAAAATCAACAGCGGCTTTTGCTGAATTGGGCTATGAAGATCCCAAGGCTGAAGGTACTATTTTGGAAATGATATTGGACGGAGCAGCTACCGTAATACTGCTAAAAGATGAACAATATGATCCAGCGAAGACGCTGAACGCTTTAAAAATAAAATACAATTTAGATTAATACATAGATTATGAAAAAGATAGATCAATCAAAACCAGTAATGGTAACCGGCGCAACAGGATATGTTGCAGGACGCTTAGTGGAGAAATTATTAAAAGAAGGAATGACTGTGCACGCCGCGGTAAGAAGTCCCGAGAATCAAGAAAAAACAAAATACCTGGATGCAATTGCCGCCAATTCCCCTGGGAGTATAAAGTACTTCAAGGCAGATTTATTGGAGGAAGGTTCCTTTGATGCCGCCACCCAAGGTTGTGAACTAATTTTTCACACTGCTTCTCCTTTTACACTTTCAATTAAGGATCCGCAAAAGGATTTAATTGACCCGGCATTAAAGGGAACACAAAATGTGCTGAACGCTGCAACGAAGTTTGGTTCGGTAAAAAGAGTTGTAGTTACAAGCAGCTGTGCCGCCATTTATGGAGATGCAAAAGACACTTTGAGTATGCCTAATCAAACTATGACAGAGGACGTATGGAATACAACCTCTTCACTAGATCATCAACCTTATTCTTATTCAAAAACGTTAGCTGAAAAGGAAGCATGGAAAATGATGAAGGCGCAAGAGCAATGGGATGTTGTTGTGGTAAATCCTTCATTTGTAATAGGACCTGGGATCAATCCGCATGGAACTTCAGAAACATTTGAAATTATGAAAATGATGGGGAACGGCGACATGAAAATGGGCGCGCCTGCATTTAATATTGGCGCAGTGGATGTGCGTGATTTAGCAACAGCTCATTTCCGGGCAGGGTTCACTCCGGAAGCAGAAGGAAGACATATCATTTCTGCAGAAAACTCAAGCTTTTTAGGCCTTGCAGCAATGCTTAAACCGAACTATCCAAATTACCCACTGCCTTCAAGAAAATTGCCAAAGTTTATGGTGTGGTTGGCTGGCCCATCACAGGGTATGCCGCGTAAAATGGTAGCTAAAAACATTGGCTATCCATTTAAAGCGGATAATAGCAAAAGTATTGAGAAATTAGGAATGAACTATCGTCCGTTATCTGAAACGATTAATGACTTTTTCGCACACTTGATTGAGGAGGGTGTAATTCATAAACCAAAGTAGTTTCAATTGCGTTTTATTATCGTGCATAATATTTAAATGGGATAATGATTTACTTAATCACTATCCCATTTTCTATTCCGGTTAAAGTGAACTTATTCTTTTACCATTTTTTGAACAATTTGTTGGTCTCCCATTAGCAATATTTACTAAAAACAACACGATAACTGTCAAGACTTAAAACTAAAACACGCCTAGTAAGTTACAACGTTCCGAAAAACCTTTCCGCCACTTCCTCGAATCTCAAAAGTTTGCGTTTGTCCATTGCTACAATTCACAGAAATAGTATTCAATCCTTCCTCTAAAGGAATACGGGTATAGTGAATTTGGCTTGGTAGTGATTGCCAGTTTCTAGTGTCTGCTTTTTCAGTAGCTACATTTGCGATATTCATGGCCAATCCAACATATTCGTTCCGATCACCTGCAGCTAATTCGCTTACTTTTTTAATCGCAATGCGTAAAAGATTTTTTCCAAGTTCCTTAAAATAGTTGTCCCGTTCAATCTGGAAAGCTAAAGCACTAATGTCCTCAATTAAATGTAAGTTTTTACGTTTGTTGTTATGCGTCACATAAGCTAATTGTACAGCGTTGTTTCGCTGGATATAATAAGGCAATGCTAAACGAATCATTCCAATATCACTTGGGTCGAAATCTTCATCATCTTTCCCAAAATCATAATCTACTGGTACATGAATTTGATCAGATGTAAAAAAGAAGTTACCGTTTTCTTCATTTAATGAAAAGTAAAGATTCTTTTCTTCTTTAATTGGAGCCATTCCGTTTTCCCAAAAAATAATTGCTTCTCCAAAAGGAAGATCTTCAGTTACCAAATCAGATTTGTATTGTCTTCCTGCATAATCCGCCGTGCGCACTAAATCGCGCTCTAAACTCTCTGGATATTGACCGTTATATAGCCCAGTTTCATCCGTGTCGTATATTTTTTTGGCATTGCTATAGGCAATGAATGCGTTGTTATAATCTTTGTCCGCCTCGTAAATCATTCCCATCAGCATTAATCCAAATGGATCTTTGCCATATTTTTTGAGTTTACCACCAACGGCATTATCATTTGCCATTTGGCTCAAGTCTATTCGGCGCGCTTCAACAATCGCTTCTTCAATGTCACCTAATTGTAAATAGTTTAATGCTTTATAATAATGAACTAGAATACGTTCATGCCCTTCAACATTGTAAGATTGCATTGCTGGGTTAACCGTAATACCAATTGCCATCTCAAAAAGATTACGGTGTTCTTCCATCATGTGATCTGCTTTGTTCAAGCTTTTATTGCTTGCAGCAAAATCTCCATTTAGGTTTTGAACTTTTCCAAGTTCTAAGTAATATAAAAGTGCGTTGCGTTTGCGCTTTAAGAATTTGTTTTTTTTGATAGACTCTTCTGCTTTCGTATAGTTTCCGGCAAACAGTGCTTTTTCAGTTTCCTGCGCTTTTTGATGATAAGTGGCACAACCGCTTATGCTAACTCCTAAAAGAAGTGCTATAATGATATGTGCGACTTTTTTTGCAAACATGATTTCGTTTTTTACGAAGCCTGATTTGCATGTGCATTAATCAGACTGCTTTGGTTTTTGGTTTAAATGGTTTGAAAAATTCACACTGAGCAGGTTTGTTGAACCTCCCCAATGTGATATTTTTGTTTACTCAATTTTATAATTTATTATTGTCAAAGTTTACTTCGATTTATTTAGTCTTATGAGCAGGCTCATTGATGCTCTCGAAGTGCATTTAATTAATTCTTGACGAATTTTTTGATTTTTTTATCTCCGATCCAAACAATCTCGTTTGTCTCCATATTCGTAAGCTCAAGATCAATTTGGTAATAAACTACCTTCTTACGATCTAAGGCATCAACAATTGAGTTGATTGAACCTTGCATCATATAATCTGCTCCTACTTCTAATCCCCATTTTTTCATGTTAGAAACGGATGAATTATCTTGTTGATCAGCTCTTTCACCTCTAACTGCGTCACGCTTCTCTCCTCCTTGTACCAATCTCACTTTTTGTGAAGTAATGAATGATTTTTCAACATCTTTAATAAACGTTTCAGCATCAATATGCTCATGACTTTTATTTTTTACGAACCCAACAATTATAACTGGTTTCTCTTTCTTTTCATTCATGTGCTTCTTCAACCAGATTTCACCTAATACTTGGTCAATCATTGATTCTGCAGTTATTTTTGAATCGACATCATTCCATCTTCCGCTGATATCAATTTCCTTTTCTGGATCAACTCGTGATACACTTCTCATACAACTCTGAACTGACAGTGCCAGTATAGTTGCAATAAATAGATTAAATTTTAATGTTTTCATGATCTTCTGTTTTTATCGTTAATTTTTTTGCTTCTGTTCTATTTAATGGAAGGGGTAAAAAAGCCCTGTTCCACAACTTGGTAATCCATAATATCCGTTGTTATAATATTGGTTGTTGTAATTACCATATGGATTTCCGTTATTGTAATATCTATTGGTGTTACCGCATCTGTAGCGGTTTTGTAATCGCATTTTTCGAATTTCATATTGACGATCTTTACGAATTTGCTGTTTTTCGGCTTTCGCTTCACGCCAGTCAAATGCTTTATACGTTTCCTGAGTGGTTTCACTTTGCGTTGCAGTTAGCTCATCTGATTTCTCAGCATACTTTTCTGCGCTGTTTTGGTAGTTAGGATTTTGATCCGGAGCCAGTTCTTGGGCGACTGATCCAAATGATGCTACCATTATAATTCCTATTAATATGTAATTTACTTTTTTCATAACTTCAGTTTTACTTGTTCTTGGTAGAGAATCGAGTTAAAAATTGTGAGCCCCTACTTATTTCTATTTTTTTACGTTCGCTATGGAAATTGCAAAAGCTGTGCCAAAACCTGGGGTCTGATATTTTAAACGGTTTAGATTCTAAAAGATTTAGGTGGGTGTTTAGGTGTTTTTACGAAGTGCCAGGTTTATGATGAAAATAATACTCGAATTAGGTTGACTTCAGGTTCTCCGCTTTCAAAATCCGTTCGCTCAAATTTTAGTATTTTTGAGCTAAATTAGAATTGAGTTATGACAAATATTTTGATCAAGAACATAAAAGGATTGGCGGGAATTTTGGAAACAAATCAAGGTCCATTGCGCGGGGCAGAGCTGTCAGAACTCAATTGTTTGGCAGATGCTTTTTTAGCAATTGAAGATGGTAAAATATCCATGTATGGACCAATGACTGAATTGGCTGGTGTTGTAGATTGGAATAATTTAGAGGTGATAGATGCGGAAGGTAAATATGTTTTACCAGCCTTTTGTGATTCTCATACCCATATCGTTTTTGCAAAAACGCGAGAAGATGAGTTTGTAGACCGAATCAAAGGCTTGTCTTATGAGGAAATTGGAAAAAAGGGCGGAGGAATTTTGAATTCAGCAAGAAAACTTGCCGATATGACAGAAGCCGATTTAGTAGCAGATGCTATGAAACGCCTCGAATTAATCAAAGCACTTGGAACAGGTGCGGTTGAAATCAAAAGCGGTTACGGATTATGTGTTGCTGCTGAGCTAAAAATGTTGCGGGTTATAAAAACGTTAAAGTCTAAATCTGACTTAACTATAAAAGCCACGTTTTTAGGAGCGCACGCTTTTCCGGCAGAATATAATGAGAATCAAGACGCCTACGTTGATTTGATAATTAACGAAATGTTACCCGTAATTGTTGAAGAAAACTTGGCGGACTATATTGATGTTTTTTGTGAGCGGAATTATTTTACCCCCACTCAGTTAGATCGTATTTTGGCGGCTGGTGTTGCTGCTGGTTTAAAGCCCAAAATTCATGTTAATCAGTTCTCAATTTTAGGCGGGGTAGGCATTGGAGTGAAGCACGGCGCGGTATCTGTTGATCATTTAGAGGAATTGGATGATAATGACATTAAAGAATTATCGGGTAGTCAAACGATTGCAACGGCATTGCCGAGTTGCTCGTTTTTCCTGAGTATTCCTTATACTCCTGTTTTACAATTATTGGAAAACAATGTGGCTGTGGCTTTAGCTACGGATTATAATCCAGGTTCTACGCCGAGTGGAAATATGCAGTTTGTAAATTCTTTGGCCTGTGTAAAAATGCGTTTAACGCCTAGTCAAGCTATTAATGCCACGACAATAAATGGTGCATTTGCTATGGAGTTAAGTGAAGAGTTAGGATCAATTACTGTAGGCAAAAAGGCGAATATTATCATCACAAAAGAAATTCCTTCATTGGATTATATTCCATATTCATTTGGCGAAAATATTGTAGAACAAACCTTACTTTTTTAATGACAACTGTTTGGAAAATTATTCTTTCTATTGCCTTTGCCATAATCCTTTTAGAGGTAATGGTGATGCTGAAAAAAGGGAATATTTTGCAATTCTCATGGCTCGGTATAGCTAGTTTGGCGAGTGTTGCTGCTGCTTTATATTATTATATATTTGAGTATAAATTCAGGAAGAAATGATTTTGAATTATCGGTTTTTCATACCCTATTTATTTTTCTTTTTTTTGTCTTGTAATGGGGTGGAAAATGCAGATAATCATTTGATTACGGATAAAATCTCTATAAATAGGGATTCGGTTGAGTTAAGTCCCCCGTTGGTTTTAGATTCCAATTTTTATTATCGCAGCTGTGATGATGCATTGGGCTGTGGTTTTTTAAATTCCTTCGGGGATACTGTCATCCCAATTGGGAAATATATGGCGTCGTATACCGACACCTTTAAGAATTTTGCAAATGTGTTCACGCAAGATTATGATTGGATCGGAATTGATAAAAATGATAGGGTTACCCCTTTAAGTCGCAAAACGTAAATAGTTTATGTTCTGTGATTGTTTCTTTGTGTAAAATAGCACAAATGAAAATAAACTATTCGATATTTTTATTTTCGAACAAGGCCCTGATTATGTGGAGGAAGGCTTATTTAGAATTGTAATAGAAGATAAAATTGGTTATGCAAATGAGCAGGGTGAAATTATAATTGATCCAATATACGCTTGTGCCGTTCCGTTTAAAAATGAAGTGGCAAAGGTTTCATTGAATTGCACCAAAGTTCAGAATGACCCAGCACATTGGTCGTGGGAATCAGATGAGTGGTTTTATATTGATAAGGAAGGGAATGTGGTGGACGGAATTGTAGAATGATTTTTACTTCTTAATCGCTTCTTTCTCCAGATTAAATTTATTCGAAGAATACCTTGCGTCATAATAAACTCTAATAGTTTGCCAGAGCTTTGATAGGCTATATTTTTCTTTCTTTTGTGAATACTTAAGCTCATCCATTCCGTTTTGGTTCAATAATTGCTTAAAACTCATTACTTTTAGAACCGATTTTGGAAAACTTTAATTATGAGAAAAATTGCTTTATTGTTTGCGCTGATTTTAGTTGGACTTTCAAGTCAGGCAAAAAACAAAACCTGGACCTGCATAAATGAGGATGGAGATGACATTTTTTCCATGCAAGCCATTCACATTTCCGATTTTCACAACGGAATGGCGGCAGTTCATAAAAACACATTAGTGAACAATGAATGGGTAACGGGTGATGGATATGTGAACACTAAAGGTGAAATTGTAATTCCCTGCAATTTACTTAAGGCGCAAGACTTTAAGGCAGATGTCGCATGGATTAGACGTGATGGCGAGAATTTCTACCGATTAATTGATAAAACAGGAAAGGTTATTCCCACAAAAAAATATAAAAAAGTAGGCACTTTTTTCGTATCAAACCTAGGGCGTTGTGCGGTTTATGAAGATGGAAAAATGGGCTTTATAGATGAAACAGGGAAGGAAGTTATTCCATGCATTTATGCCGGTTCATTATCTTTTACCGAAGGGTTGGCATGTGTTGCATTGGCAAGCTCTGCTAAAGGGGAGTACGGTTTTATTAATAGAGATGGTGAAGTGGTGATTCCGTTAAAATTCATCCAAGCCGGAACAAGCTCTTTTCGCAATGGTTTGGCTAGGGCTACTGTTGAACGTAAAACAGTTTTAATTGATAAAGAAGGCAAGGTTGTGTTTAAAACCAAGAACGGCAACATCCAAGGTGTTCACGATGGATTAATTTCAGTCATCACAAAACCAAATAGAAAAGGATGGGGGTGGATTAATTTTAAAGACGAATTTGTTATTAATCCAACGTATGATTATGCCATTAACTTTAATGAAGACGGTTATGGTGTGGTTGAAAAGAATGAATTAAAAGGCATGATTGACACTACGGGCAAGGTGATTTTGCCATTAAAATACGAAACCATTTATTGCAACATTTCTAAAGACGGTTATTTCTGTGGCGTTTATCCTAGCAGCGAAGTGACGTCATTAGCCAATGCCAGAAAGGATTATTTTGATGCTGATTTGAATCTAATTCCATTGGAAAACGTGAAATATTTAATGGGCGCTAAAAATGGCAACCGCATTGCTTTTTCAAATATGGAAGGCAAATTAGGCTTTATGGATCGCAATTATCATATAGTGATTCCACCATTGTTTGCAAAGGTGAAAACATTTTCTGAAGGATTTGCTTGGGTAAGACATTAGGGGTTACTCTTGATCCAAAGCACCTTACATCCAATAATTCCTTCTTATCATTACGCAACTTCTCAATGATTAAATCGATTCCGACTAAAAGGCTAGCCATTATTAATGGGCGGAAAAATAGATGACTGAGAAAAGATTTTGAAGAGGTGGATAAGAATCCCTGATGCAGGTTGGTCAGCAATATCAAATATATTTCAAAGGTCAATCCAACTGTAGATAGAAAACCTACAAGCATTAGGATCCATTTGTTTCGGCCCAACTTTTTATGCAAGTGGAATGTATGGACTATCAGCATTGAGCAACTCCTCCGTTTTAGAAATAAAATATCGCTTTAAAACACGAGATGAATAGAGGTGCATCATTTTCGCTTGACTCAGCTCTTGCTCGTATATTTTTTTTGTAAAACGAAAGTATTGAATTCATAAAATTTCACCGCAATTTGAGTAATTGGTCAATTCCAATTGAGTCTTTCGCAATTTTTGAGCGTAGACAGGTGTGAAAATTAACAAATTTGTTTTGATTAATTTAGTCTCAAACTGTAATTAATTCCTTCAATTTCCGTTACTTTCGTAATCCACGATAAATTTAGGGTTGATATGTCATCAACTTTAATTTGGTAAGGTTGAATTTCAAAACAAGATTAAGGTGTCAATAGAGGTAAAAAACGCATTCAAATATTACGGAGAACAAGCTGCTTTAAATGACGTGTCATTCAGCGTGAATTCTGGCGAAATTATTGGGTTCTTAGGACCAAATGGCGCAGGAAAGTCAACTATTATGAAGATTTTAACTTGCTTCATCCCAAAGTCTTCGGGTTCAGTAAAAGTATGTGGTTTAGATGTGGAAGAACATTCTATTGAAGTGCGAAAGAAAGTGGGATACCTCCCCGAGCACAATCCATTGTATTTGGACATGTATGTGAAAGAATACCTTTCATTTGTGGCAAGTATCTACAAGCTTAAAAACAAAAAAGACCGGGTGAACGAAATGATTTCCTTAGTCGGTTTAGAACTAGAAAAGAATAAAAAAATAGGCGCCCTCTCTAAAGGCTATCGTCAACGTGTAGGCTTAGCACAAGCCATTATCCACGATCCAGAAGTATTGATTTTGGATGAACCTACAAGTGGTCTAGATCCGAATCAATTGGTAGAGATCCGTCAATTAATAGTGAACATTGGCAAAACCAAAACCGTGATGCTCTCCACGCACATTATGCAAGAGGTGGAGGCCATTTGCGACCGTGTTGTCATAATCAAACAAGGAAAAATTGTTGCGGATAATACGGCTGAAAAAATGCAACAAAAAGATGTGGAACGCCAAACCGTATTAGTTGAGTTTGATCAAGTTGTTTCACGAAATCAGTTGCGTCAAATTCCAAGCATCAAGAGTGTCAAAAATGTTGATGGCAATAAATGGGTTTTTGCCGGAGAGGGAGATGTTCGCCCCGCAATTGCGAAATACGCCCAACATAATAATCTGCTCGTTCTAGCCATGTCTGTTGAACAAAAATCAATGGAAGAAGTCTTTAAAGAGTTAACAGGGAACTAGGGTAGGATTGAGCAAGGGTTTGAGTCTTAAGTGTTCTTCAAAAGATAAGTTAGTGATGAATTCTGCGGGTGTTTAATAAACTTTTACATATTAGATATGAAACAATTTGTGAACTTTTGGATAAAAGATGATGACTCAGAAGAGGTCATTCAATATACTTACAGAGCGGGTGTTTCCGGAGAAATTGAAATTGAGAGGCTTTGCGAAGGTTTGAATATTCTTACCGTTTATTTCAGGAAATTAAATGCTTTAAATAAAGAACTAGATTTTGATGATGAAAGTACGGAAATAATGTTGGCGAATTTGCCGATTCAACAATCAACAGTTAAGGAACTCGACGGCCTCAAAATTGGACTTAAAAAGGGGTGGACAAATAAACAAATGTTTACTATGTTAAGCCTAAGAGATGGTGAGCCAATTAATAATAACCGGATTGAATTTAAATTGAGAGAAGATGGGAGTATAAATGTACTTTGGACCGGTGTATTCACAAGCTATCAGAGTGGCGAAGATGTTGGCAGATTTGAACTGAATCTTATTGCTTTTGAAAAAAAAGATTTAATAACTCCGCTTTGTGAAAACAATGAAATTCTAATTTCACATTTCAAATCTAAATAGTGTGTCTGGTCGTAAATAGATACTAAATTGTAAAACTGAAGCAGAATTGATCTAGAGTTTAGTCATGAATGGTCTTGAAATAATAATGATAAACCCGGCTATTATGGTTTTGAATGTCAGTTTGAGTGGTTTTTCAGAATAAACGAAGTGAAATTCTGAAAAATCGTATCGAGAACTATTCAAAACTTACCTGAGAAAAAGGATCAAATTCGTTCATAGGGTTTAACTCTTGCACCGTTTGATTTTCTACCCTTATTGTTCGAGATGGAAAATGCTCCATAATAGATAAATCGTGAGTCGCCATTAAAACGGATGTCCCTTCTTTCGCAATTGCTAACAACACGCCCATTATTTCTTTAGACGTTTCTGGATCTAAATTCCCCGTTGGCTCATCTGCCAGTATGAAAGCCGGTTTATTGATAAGCGCACGTGCAATTGATACCCGTTGCTGCTCTCCGCCTGATAGTTGATTCGGCATTTTATCTCCTTTATGATTTAACCCAACAAGGCTCAACACTTCCTCAGCCCTTAGTTTGATCTCTTTCTTTCCTTTCCAACCTGTTGCGCGCATTACAAAGGCCAAATTCTCTAAGATCGATCGATCAGATAAGAGCTGGAAATCTTGAAATACAATTCCTAATTGACGTCGTAAGAATGGAATTTCTTTTCGTTTAAGGGCATGCAATTCGAATTCGGCAATTTTACCTGTGCCCGAAGCCAGCGGCAATTCACCATAAAGTGTTTTTAGTAAACTACTTTTTCCGGAACCTGTGCGCCCAATTAAATACACAAATTCTCCTTTATCTAAATGCAGATTAACGGATTTTAATACCAAAGCTCCGCCTTGGTGAATTTCACCCTCCTTAATCCAAAATATGCTATTGTCGGTTTCCATTAATTCAATATTACATATTTATTTTAAATGTCTGTTCTTGGAGCTCATTTTTATGCGAAAAAGCCCCAATTCCATTTCTAGAATTGGTGCGGTCCTATACTTGTTTTAATTCTTTATAATTGTTCAAATGTCAGACGTGCTGTTGAACCGTCCTCTTCCCATTGCAATCTAAGGGTCGATCTGGTTAATTCAACGATATCAATTGTTTCAATTGAAGTCGCTTCTAAATTTTCTTTTTGTTCTAGTTTTGTTCCGTCATTTGTGACACGGTATACGGACGCTTCTGTCTCAGTTGATCCATCCAATGAACGGGTAGTCGTCATACTGCAGAATTCATCATTGTTTAATTTACACCTGTCAAAATCCATTTCCACTCCAAAACCAAATGCAATTAAATCTGACGTAACTCCGTCTTCAGTAACCGTGTATGAAGTTGCATTCCAATTACCATCTAGTTTCTTAACTGCTTTTTGATTTTTATTACAAGCTACCGCTAATAACAGTAATGTGGCGATCATTAATATTTTTTTCATGCGTTCAATTTTTGTTCGGCTTAAAGATACAATATGGGATTAAAATTAGTTGTTAAATCCAGTTAATTAATTATTTGATTCGCCGCTTTCTTACCAGTATGATTTAGCCACGGCTAATGTTAATCTATCGAAGAGCCTTTCTCCAAAGTATCTGCGGTTAAGTTTGTAGCAAAATTCATTCAAATAATTCTGCAAATATTTACCTTTTAT
>CAJQHR010000009.1 GCA_905478225.1 uncultured Crocinitomix sp. | reverse complement strand
AATGGGAAGAATTTTATAACTTCGGCAGACCTCATGGAGCTTTTAAAGGAAAAACACCCTATCAGGCCTTGAAATATCACTTAGAAAAATAAGAATTCAGTCCCATTTTAGCTGAAGTACCACATCCTATAATTCAAATTAAAAATGTTGATTCTTTAATAAGTCATGACCATGAATAGACTCATACCAATCTTCACTTTGTTAATAGGTCAATCACTTTTCGCCCAGCATCATTACGGCGTAAAATTAGGGTTGGGTGTTTCTAAAAGTGATAAGCACGCCAATTATCTGCGAAAATCTGCGTTATAAACCTAAAAATCCTTGGCATAACAGTCAATTTACAGCCGTTTTTCATTTAAATTAAATTAGTATTTCATTCAATGAACGTTTTTTTTTAATCGCTGTCATGCTGTTTATGCAATCGTCAGCTATTTGGAAATAATGAAAACGCATCTTTTTTCTTCTAACAAACGAACTGCTGACAAGTAAGTAAGAACTATTTACGAGTGACTAAACTCTAATAACTAATTAACAATTGTTCAAAACCTTCCAATAAATACTGTTAAATCCATAACGGTTCTATCAAATTATCTTATAAATTTGAACTAATAATAGAATTACAATTGCCATTATGTCCGTATTGGAGAAGCAACACATTGTCTACGACCGCAAAGACCTTAAAAATGCTGAATTAGTCAACATTTATAAAGCTTTAGTTAAACCCCGTTTAATTGAAGAAAAAATGATGATTTTATTGCGCCAAGGAAAAATTTCCAAATGGTTTTCTGGTTGGGGGCAAGAAGGAATTTCAGTTGGTGTAGCATTAGGACTTGAAAAAGATGAGTATATCCTACCAATGCACCGCAATTTAGGGATTTTTACAACCCGTGAAATTCCGCTCAACCGCTTGTTTGCACAATTTCAAGGGAAAATGACTGGCTTTACAAAAGGGCGCGATCGTTCTTTTCATTTCGGCACAAAAGAGCATCACCTTGTTGGAATGATTTCCCATTTAGGTCCGCAATTGGCTTTAGGCACTGGTATTGCATTGGCGCATAAATTGAGAGGCGAAAAAAAAGTGGCACTTGCCATTACTGGAGATGGTGGCGCTAGTGAGGGAGATTTTCACGAAGCTTTGAACGTGGCTTCTGTTTGGGATATTCCAGTAATTTTCGTCGTTGAGAACAATCAATGGGGATTATCAACACCTTCAAACGAGCAGTTCAGATGCAAACAATTTGTTGATAAAGGAATTGGCTATGGAATGGACGCGTTTCAAATTGATGGAAATAACATCTTAGAAGTTTACCACGCTATAAAACAGATCTCGGCCTCTTTACGGGAAAAACCAAGGCCATTTCTTTTGGAATGTATCACATTTAGAATGCGCGGTCATGAAGAGGCTTCAGGAACAAAGTATTATCCAGAAGGGTTGCAAGATCAATGGGAAGTTAAAGATCCTATTGATAATTATGAGGCCTACCTGCTGAATGAAGGAGTGATAAGTCAAAAGGAAATAAATAAGATTCGTAAAGGAATTAAAAAAGAGATTCAAGACGAATTAGAAGTAGCCTATGCTGAGCCAAACGTTGTGCCTAATACGGCTGAAGAATTTGCAGATTTATATGCACCGTTTACGCAGCATATAATTGATCCGGCTTCCAATAATACATCTGAAAAACGATTCGTAGATGCGATTTCAGACAGTTTAAAGCAATCAATGCGGAAATATGATGACCTGGTCATCATGGGGCAAGATGTGGCTGAATATGGTGGCGTATTTAAAATTACTGAAGGATTTGTAGAAGAATTTGGCAAAGATCGTGTCCGAAACACGCCAATTTGTGAATCAGCAATTGTTGGTGCTGCCCTTGGTTTATCAATTAATGGAATGAAAGCTGTAATGGAAATGCAGTTTGCCGATTTTGTAACGGTGGGGTTCAACCAAATTGTAAATAACTTGGCAAAATTACATTACCGCTGGGGTGAAAATGCAGATGTGGTAATCCGCATGCCGACTGGAGGAGGTTCGGCAGCAGGACCATTTCATTCTCAAAGCAATGAGGCTTGGTTCACCCACACACCGGGTTTAAAAGTCGTTTATCCATCCTCTCCATCAGAGGCGAAAGGATTGTTAGCGGCGGCAATTGAGGATCCTAACCCCGTCATATTTTTTGAACACAAAGGGCTTTATCGCAGTATTCGTGAAGAAGTTCATGACGATTATTATACCGTAGAAATTGGAAAAGCGAACACCGTAAAATCCGGCGAAAAGGCAACTGTTATTACTTATGGTATGGGCGTGCTTTGGGCAACAGAGCTTGTTGAAAAACATCAATTAGACGTTGAAATTATTGACTTAAGAACGTTGTTGCCTTTAGATACCGAAGCTGTTTATGCATCTGTGCGCAAAACAGGGCGTGTTATTATTTTACATGAAGATTGTTTGACGGGTGGAATAGGAGGAGAGCTTTCAGCATTAATTGCGGAAAATTGCTTTGAATATTTAGATGCACCGGTTATGCGTGAAGCAAGTTTGGATACTCCCGTTCCGTTTGATGAGAATTTGGAAATCAATTTTATGCCAAAAGGCAGATTTGAAGACAAATTATTGAATTTATTGGAGTACTAGTGTACTGCATAAAAGTTGAATATTGGATATTGTAATTAACGCTTGATAATTAATCAAAACCATTAAAAATAATTTCTCCGAAAGATCTCGAATTCCAATATTTAATTTGGTCTATTTCTGTTTTAGATAAATCCTTTAAATCTTCGGAGTTAGCTACTTGGTTTAATTGAACTGGAGATAAAAATTCAAATTCCCTATCAAAATGGTTGCGGATTTTCAAATCTAAACCAATAAAACTCAACTTCATCCATGAACTTTCAATTGTAACTCCGCAGTAATACCGATACTGAGCATTAAAGAGAATCGCGAATTTTAAATTTCGCATTTTATCTAGTATCTCAACCCTGTAAAAATTAATTGATTCGTCGCAATAATACCAGAACGTAAATAGATTACGGAGTGCTGTCATTAATTTGTAATAAAAAAACAATGACTATACTTGAATTTGTGACAGAATTCCCAACAGAACAGAGCTGTC
>CAJQHR010000008.1 GCA_905478225.1 uncultured Crocinitomix sp. | reverse complement strand
TTGAATTAGTGAAGGATCGAGAGACAAAAGAACCATTAACTCCTTGGAATGCTTCTGGGGCAGATATGGAACCAACCCTTCGAATGCAATCGAAATTGAAAGAATTAGGCATGCATACATTTGTGCGTTGGAACTGGATTTTCATCGCTCCACCATTAATTATAACAAAAGAAGAAATAGACGAGGGAATTAGAATCATTTCTCAAGTAATTGAGATAGCTGACGAATATTACACTGGATAATGAACGAAGAAGAGATTGTCGAACTAACCGAAGACTTGTCTGGGTCATCACTTTACAGTGAAGACTTAGCTCCTGTTCCCAAGAACAAACGTTCTTGGACCAAGTGGAGCTTGGCGGCACTTTGGGTCGGAATGGCAGTCTGTATTCCCACCTATTTACTTGCTTCTTACATGATGAAAGAAGGAATGGGATGGCTTGAATCTCTTATAATTATCGGTATTGCCAACCTCATTATCACGATTCCAATGGTGTTGAATGGTCATGCCGGCGTCAAGTACGGAGTGCCCTTTCCAGTTCTTGGAAGATCTTCATTTGGAACTAAAGGTGTTCATCTTGCTTCTGTAACGCGTGGCATTGTTGCTTGTGGCTGGTTTGGAATTCAAACTTGGATTGGCGGAATGGCGCTGTATGAAATAATCTATGCCTTTAGTGATGGGGCAACACCCTCGGATTTAAATTGGCTCATGTTTGTTTGCTTTGGAGTCTTTTGGTTCATGAATATGTACTTCATCTGGAAGGGTACCGATAGCATCAAATGGTTAGAAGAATATTCCGCACCTATCCTCATCCTAATGGGTGTTATACTAATTGGGTGGAGCGCCTATAACGCCGGAGGCTTTGGAGTAGTGCTTGATCAAAGTGTTCAATTGCAAAGAGCCACATTAGATGTTTCTGAACATGAAAATGACTATTCAATTAAGTTAAATGGTATTACCGACAAGAATGGTGATACCAAGGCAAATATGTACGGTTATAGAAGGGTAACCAAGTCGGGTTCAGATATGACAGAATATCATCCCTTTCCAGAAAGGGGAATCCTCTCTATTTCTAAACATGTTGCGGAAAATGAAACGGGGAGCATTCAATTAATTTACAAAACAAATACTGAGCATATCGAATCCAGTTGGACGACAATTGTTCTAGATGCTCCACCTGTGGAAGCTAAAAATAAACTATGGCAGTATGTGAAATGGCTAACAGTCATGCTTGGGTTTTGGGCAACAATGTCATTGAGTATTTCTGATATCACAAGATTTTCACCTTCGCAGAAGGCACAGAAGCAGGGTCAGTTTATCGGACTTCCTGGAACCATGATGCTTTATTCATTCGTTGCTATTTTCGTGACTTGTGCCTCCGTACTTGTTTTCAAGGATGTATTAATCGCTGCTGATGCCCCATGGGACCCAACTGCACTTTTAGGAAAATTCGACAGTCCATGGGTGGTAATTATCGCGCAGATATTCATGATCATTGCGACTTTGAGTACAAACATTGCAGCTAATGTAATTGCCCCATCTAATGCATTCTCAAATTTATACCCTAAGAAAATCAGCTTCAAAATGGGCGGGACAATCACGGGTGTTTTAGGAATATTAATTTGTCCATGGTGGCTGATGAATGATATCGCTGGTATTCTCATTCTTGTCAGTGGCTTTCTTGGTCCTGTTCTGGCAATTATGCTTTGCGATTATTTCTTTATCCGCCGAAAGCTTTTAAAATTGCCCGAATTGTATAAGTCTGACGGTGAGTATAGTTACTCCAGCGGATTCAATGTGAGGGCAATGATTAGCCTCTTAATAGGAATTGGAGGGGCATTGATCTGGTATTTAGTTCCATCCTTGAGTTATTTATCAGACCTGGCCTGGTTCACTGGGTTTATCATTTCGTTCATCGTATATTATTTGTTGATGCGAAAACGCATTGAGCCAAAATCACTAATACAACATTAATATGTCGGTACTCATTAAAAACGGTCGAGTTGTCACCGCTGCTGAAGATTTTATCGCAGACATTTATGTCGAAGGAGAAGAAATCGTTGCAATTGGCAAAAACTTAAATTACACCGCTGATAAAATAATTGATGCAACTGATAAACTTATTTTCCCCGGAGGGATTGACCCACATGTACATTTAGACATGCCTTTTATGGGAACCTATTCAAGCGATGACTACGAGACGGGAACAAGAGCAGCATTGCATGGTGGGACGACATCCGTAATCGAATTTATTCTTCAGACACAAGGAGATACATTACATAACGCACTAAAGGAATGGCAAGATAAGTCGTTGCACAAAGCCGTTGGTGATTTTTCATATCACATTGCTGTTACCGACTTCAACGATGATGTCGCAAAAGAAGTTGTGCAAATGATAGAAGAAGAAGGGATAACTTCATTCAAGACATTTATGGCATACAAAGGTGCTTTAATGATTGACGATGGTCAGATGGTGCAGTTGATGAAGGTCGTTAAGAAGCACGGAGGACTAGTCACTGTGCATGCAACAAATGGCGATATGATTGACTCCCTCATTAGTAAAAATCTCACTGAAGGAAACACCAAGCCAATTTACCATTACTTGTCGCAACCGGAAGTAACCGAAGCAGAAGCATCGTCTCGATTTACGGATATGCTACATTATACTGGTTGTCCGGGTTATATTGTCCATATGACATGTGAAGGGGCTCTTAATGCTGTTCGAAAAGCTACCATGCGGAATCAGAAAGTATTTGTTGAAACCTGTTCACAATACCTGATGATTGATGCTTCTTTATACGAAAGAGAAGACGGCGCTAAGTGGGTCATGAGTCCTCCCCTGCGGGAGAAAAAAGATCAAGATGCCCTTTGGGCAGGGATTAATCAAGGTTTAATTCAAGTAGTAGGAACAGATCATTGCCCTTTTACACTGGAGCAAAAGGCAATGGGAAAGGACAACTTTGCAAAAATCCCAAATGGGCATCCCGCAATTGAACATAGAATGGAATTCATGTATTCAGAAGGTGTAAGAAAAGGTAAAATATCGCTGAATAAATTTGTAGAAGTAACATCAACGAATGCGGCTAAAATATTCGGAATGTACCCTAGAAAGGGAACAATTGCCATTGGATCAGATGCAGATTTGGTGATTTTCGATCCAGCAAAAGAACACGTTATTTCCGCGGAGACGCATCACATGAATTGTGATTACTCGGGTTATGAGGGCTGGAAGGTGACCGGTAAAACTGAAACTGTTCTTCTACGTGGAAACATTGCAATTGAAAACGAAGAATGCCTTTTAAAACCGGGAGATGGGCAATTTATACCAAGAGGCAAAACATCACTTACCATTTAATAAAAAACACTTAAGACATGCCAAGAATAGTAAAATCAGGATTAATCCAAATGAGTCTTCCAATGACGGAAGGCGAAGGAACTATACAAGAAATATGTAGCGCGATGTACGACAAACACATCCCATATATTGAGGAAGCTGGAAAACAAGGCGTTCAAATTTTATGTCTGCAAGAAATTTTCAATACGCCTTATTTCTGTCCTGGGCAGGATAATAAATGGTACGCATCTGCCGAAGCCATTCCTGGACCAACTACTGAAAAACTACAGGTAATTGCAAAAAAATACGACATGGTAATTATTGCTTCGTTGTATGAGAAAGAGCAAGCTGGAGTACTTTATAATACAGCAGCAGTAATTGATGCTGATGGTACCTACCTCGGAAAATATAGAAAGAATCATATCCCACACACGAATGGATTCTGGGAGAAGTATTTTTTCAAACCAGGAAATTTAGGCTATCCCGTTTTTCAAACAAAATATGCGAAAGTTGGTGTGTACATTTGTTACGATCGACACTTCCCGGATGGGGCTAGAGCGCTTGGATTGAATGGAGCCGAAATTGTCTATAACCCTTCGGCAACTGTTGCTGGATTGAGTGAATACTTATGGAAACTTGAGCAACCCGCGCATGCCGCTGCAAATGGCTATTTTATGGGTTGTATCAATCGAGTTGGTGAAGAAAAGCCCTGGAACCTTGGGAAGTTTTATGGCCAGTCTTATTTTGTTGATCCACGAGGACAAATCTTTGCGGAAGCATCACGAGATAACGACGAATTACTTATCGCAGAATTTGATTTGGACCTCATCGAAGAGGTGAGGTCGACATGGCAATTTTATAGAGATCGTCGTCCTGAAACATACGGTGACTTGACTAAGCTCTAATCAATAAAAAATAATCTACGCGAGAATAATTAAACAGACAGACCGCGTTCACATTAAAACCAAACGAATGGCTGAATACAAACGACCAGATAACGAACAGGAATTCAAGGAAAATTTCAAACAGAAAAAACCCTTGATGAATGATACTCAAGCACACTACGAAAGTTCTCGGTGCTTGTTTTGTTACGATGCCCCGTGTATGGACGCATGTCCAACGGGAATTGACGTTCCACTCTTCATTAAACAGATTCAAACAGGCAACACAGATGGCGCCGCGAAAACCATTTACGATTCAAATTGGATGGGAAACGCATGCGGAACAATTTGTCCAACTGGAGTTCTCTGCGAAGGAGCGTGTGTCTATAATCATCAAGATGTTGCCCCCTTGCTTATTGGTCGACTGCAAAATTATGCAACAATGTCTGTTATTGAATCGGGGAAACAACTGTATTACCCTGGGGAAGACACTGGTAAAAAAGTGGCCATTATTGGCGCTGGACCAGCTGGAATTTCATGTGCTTGTGAACTAAGAACTTTAGGATATACGGTGGATATTTACGAGGCAAAATCTCAACCATCTGGATTAACAGTACATGGCGTAGCACCGTATAAGATTTCGAATGAAGAAGTTATGGCCGAGATGGACTACTTACAAAATCAATTAGGATATAACATCATTTACAATCATCCGATTTCAACCAAAGAAGAGCTCACCAAACTAGAAACGGGTTACTCAGCAATATTTATTGGAGTTGGACTTGGTATAACTGCACCCCTTAATATGACCGGTGAAAACCTTAAAGGAGTTCACGGAGCAGTTGAATTTATTGAAGAATTACGAATGAAGCATTCTGAAATGAAAATTGCTCAAAGAGTTGTCGTGATTGGCGGTGGTAACACAGCCATGGATGCGGCTTCAGGTTCTGCAAGATTAGGTGCCGAGGAAGTAACATTGGCCTATCGAAGAGGAAAGGAAAGCATGGGTGCTTATGATTTTGAATACGATCTAGCGGTTAGCGCTGGCGTGAAAGGATTATTTAACGCCTCACCTCTAGAAATTGTTGGCGGTGAGAGTGTAGAAGGAGTTCGCTTTGTAAAAACAGAACTTGTTAATGGAAAGCTCACAAATATTGACGGCTCAGAATTTACCGTCCCATGCGATATGGTGATTAAGGCTACCGGACAAGCGAAGCAAGGTTCACTCTTGAGCTTGATTGACAAATTAACGCTAGATGAAAAGACACGAATTGTGGTCAATGCGGACACAAATCAAACTACTAACCCGATGTATTTCGCTGGTGGCGATGCTATTAATGGGGGAGCTGAAGTTGTAAACGGCGCCTACGATGGTAAACTGGCTGCGAATGGAATTCACCAATGGATCACTCAAAACTAAAGACATGAACAAAAAAGATAAGATCGATTTATCCGTAAATTTTGCGGGGATTAAGGCTCCAAATCCTTTTTGGTTAGCTTCTGCACCACCTACTAATTCTGGGTATCAGATAATGAAAGCATTCGATGCTGGATGGGGTGGCGCCGTGTGGAAAACATTGGGAATGCCGACGATAAATGTTTCCAGCCGCTATGGTTCGACCAACTATCGTGACACACGAATAGCTGGCTTTAGTAACATTGAGCTAATCAGTGATAGACCTTTAGAGGACAACCTCCGAGAAATGGCAGAGGTAAAAAAACACTTTCCAGACCACGCAGTTATCGCCTCTCTGATGGTTGACACCCGCAAAGAGTGGGAAGATATCATCAAACAAGTAGAAGATGCTGGGGCGGATGGTATAGAACTTAATTTTGGATGTCCTCATGGTATGTGCGAGCGAGGAATGGGCTCTGCCGTTGGACAAGAACCAGAAGTCTTAAAAACGATTGTTGAGTGGGTTATGGAAGCATCAAATATTCCCGTTATCACAAAATTATCGCCGAACATATCGCATATTGTAGATCCAGGATTGGCAGCCGTTCAAGGAAAGACAGATGCAATATCGTTGATCAATACAGTAAAAAGCATTGTTGGAATTGATTTAGATTCATACGCTCCATATCCTGTTGTTGATGGAAAAGGAACGAATGGAGGTTATTGTGGTCCTGCTGTGAAGCCAATTGCTTTGCATATGTTGAAAGACTTGATGCAACATCCAGAAATTAAGAACACTCCTATGAGTGGTATTGGTGGAATCGAAACCTGGCGAGATGTCGTGGAGTTTATTCTTTTAGGCGCAACTTCTGTTCAGGTTTGTACGGCGGTTATGCACTACGGATTCGGAATTGTTCGAGAACTAGAGTCTGGGTTGATCAATTTCATGGAAGATAAGGGGTACACAACCATTTATGATTTCGCAGGAAAAGCGCTTCCAAACGTAACAGATTGGAAACATTTAAATCTGAAAAGTGAGGTGAAAGCCAAAATCAATGAGGATAAATGCATCGGATGTGATCTGTGTTATATCGCTTGTGACGATGGTGCCCACCAGGCTATTGCATTGCCAACAGATGGTAGCCGAATTCCCACAATCATTGAGAAAAATTGCGTTGGTTGCAATTTATGCTCGCTTGTTTGCCCGGTAGAAGATTGTATCACTATGGAGAAATTCGACGATGGAACAGAGCACGAAACATGGCATGAATTAACAGAGTCCGATCGAATTCCTAATACATGGAATGATGATCGTGCCGGAGGTAAGGGACATTATGTTCCAGAACCAGCTGAAGCATTGAAGCATAAACGAAAAGATAAAGCAGGGATTAAATAAACAAATTGAAAACGATGGATGAATTTATCCGGATTGCCATTGATGAGGCAAAGAAAGGCCTTTCAGAAGGTGGAATACCAATAGGATCAGCGTTAGTGAAGAAAGGAAAGCTCGTTGCGAGCGGAAGAAACAAACGTGTGCAAGAACAAAACCCTATTCTTCACGGGGAAATGGACTGTATGAATAATGCAGGTCGGATCAGCTCCTATCGAGATACGGTTATGTACTCAACGTTGATGCCTTGTTATATGTGCGCCGGAACAATTGTTCAATTCAAGATACCAAAAGTGATTGTTGGTGAATCAAAAACGTTTCCTGGTGCACGTGAATTTATGGAAAGTCATGGCGTTGAAGTAATCGACTTGAACGATTCAGAATGTATTGGGATAATGGAGAAATTTATCAAAGAAAAACCTGAGTTGTGGAATGAAGATATCGGCGAATAAACGGGTGTTTAAAGTTATTTCCCAATACAGAAATTAGAAAAAATATTCCCTAACAAATCATCCGTAGTTATCTGCCCGGTAATCTCGCCCAAGTGATGCAAAGTCTCTCTGATATCCATGGCCAGCAAATCCCCAGGAATCTGCAATTCAAGTCCCTCTTCTACTTTAACTAACGATAATTCACACTTCTTCAAAATATCAAAATGTCGTGCGTTCGTGACTATCGTTTGGTCTTCTGTTCCGTAATCACCAGCAGTTGCGCCTAAACGTTCTACCAATGTATCGATATTGATTTTAGCTTTTGCGGAAATAAAAATGCCTTTGCCTTCGAGTGATTTGAATTCGACTAAGTCAACTTCGTCCATTTTGTTGAAGATTGGAATGAGTGTTTGATCTTCGTTGTTGGTATTATGGCTGAATTGCTCAATTGCTTTGAGCACATATTTTTCAGGGGTTTCTGTTAAATCAATCATTAAAAGAATGACGGCGGCCTTGCGTATTTGATCGTAGGCGCGCTCGATTCCTAAGTTTTCTATGGTGTCTTTGGTTTCACGAATTCCGGCTGTGTCAATGAAGCGAAATTCTATTCCGTTTAGGATAATGGTGTCTTCTATGACGTCTCGTGTGGTACCGGCTATGTCTGAAACGATTGCTTTTTCTTCGTTTAATAGTGTGTTGAGCAAGGTTGATTTCCCGGCATTTGGTGAACCCACGATTGCAACTGGGACACCGTTTTTAATGACATTCCCTAATTTGAACGAGTGTAATAAGACACCTACTTTTTGTTTTACCTGCTTTACAAGTTCTTGCAATTGCTGACGGTCGGCAAATTCTACGTCTTCTTCGCTGAAATCGAGTTCTAATTCAACTAATGAGGCGAAACTGAGCAGTCCTTCGCGTAACTCGCCAATTTCTTTACTGAATCCGCCGCGCATTTGATGCATGGCCACTTTATGTGCTGCTTTTGAATTGGCGGAAATTAAATCGGCAATGGCTTCTGTTTGTGAGAGGTCCATTTTTGAATTCATGAATGCTCTTAACGAAAATTCTCCCGGACCAGCCATTCTTGCACCTCTGAGAATCAATAATTCTAATATTTGTTCTTGTATGTATACGGAACCGTGACATGCAATTTCCACTATATCTTCACCAGTGAAGGAACCCGGGTTTTTAAACAAAGTCACCACTACTTCGTCAATCAACTGGTCACCTTGTTTGATGCGACCAAAATGAGCGGTATGAGTCGGTTTGTCTTCTAATGTTTTGCTGAATATTTTCTCAGTAATGGACAAAGCATTTTTTCCTGATAATCGAATCAAGGCAATGGCGCCCATTCCCGCGGATGTGGACAGTGCGCAAATTGTATCGTCTTGATTTAAAAAATTCATGCTGCAATATTAAGCAGAACCTTGGACATTCTTGCTATTCAACCCCAAAGTTTCGATAACATGCCACTTAGGACCTGTTCAAAGTATGTTTTTACTATATTTAAGCAGTGAAGCACCCTACTTTTATAACAGTCTTGCTATTTGCAATTCAACTATTTGCGCAATCAAGCGACCCCAATCATGTTAACGTTATAAATAAAAAATTCTACGAGCATTCAATTCAAAAACAAGGTGTTTTGAGCGAAAAAGAAATAATCAAACTCGTTACACAAGGCTTAACAAATGCACAAATGGGCGAAAGATTGTTTATTAGTCCCAAAACTGTGGATACGCACCGCACCAACATCATGAAAAAAGTGGGCGTACATAATGTTGCTGGATTGATTCGTTTCGCTTTTCAAAATGGAATCAGTTGATAGCTAACGCGCAATAAATCAGATCACAATGCACAATGATTTGGGTTTTACAATTCTAATAATTTCAGCATTTAAAATTGATAACTATTAATTGCATATTGATAATTAATAAATGTAGATTGATAATTGCCTAAACCCTTTGTTTTACCATTTCAAAACTATAAATTTGGGCACGCAAAGAAAAAGATAATTTTATATGTCAGTATTAGTAAATAAAGATTCAAAAATAATTGTTCAAGGTTTTACAGGTGGAGAAGGAACATTCCACGCTGGTCAAATGATTGAGTACGGTACAAACGTAGTGGGTGGAGTAACTCCTGGTAAAGGTGGACAAACGCATTTAGACAAGCCTGTTTTTAATACTGTTGAGGATGCTGTTACGGCTACCGGAGCGGATGTCTCTATCCTTTTTGTACCACCAGCTTTTGCTGCTGATGCAATAATGGAAGCTGCAAATGGCGGAATTAAAGTAATCATTGCAATTACGGAAGGAATTCCTGTTGCGGATATGATTAAAGCGAAAGAATACATTTCTGATTACGACTGTAGATTAGTAGGGCCAAATTGCCCTGGTGTTTTAACTGCAGATGAAGCGAAAGTTGGTATTATGCCAGGATTCATCTTCAAAAAAGGATCAATCGGAATTGTTTCTAAATCTGGTACGTTAACCTATGAAGCAGCCGACCAAGTGGTGAAAGCTGGCTTAGGAATTACAACTGCTATTGGAATTGGTGGTGATCCAATTATTGGAACAACGACAAAAGAAGCCGTGCAATTATTAATGGCCGATCCGGAAACCGAAGGTATTGTAATGATTGGAGAAATTGGTGGAAACCTAGAAGCTGAAGCGGCTAAATGGGTACAAGCAAATGGAACCAAACCAGTTGTTGGATTCATTGCGGGTGTAACTGCTCCTGTTGGTCGTACAATGGGTCATGCAGGTGCTATTGTTGGCGGTGAAGATGATACTGCCGAAGCTAAAAAGAGAATTTTAAGAGCATGTGGCATCCACGTTGTTGATTCTCCAGCTGAAATTGGAATGAAAATGGCGGAAGTATTAGGTGTGAAAGCTTAGAACTTCTATTAAACATATTTTAAACGCCCCATCTTCATTCGAAGTTGGGGCGTTTAAGTTTATATAAAAAAACATGTTTCCCAGCGCATTTGTCTAATATTTCGTATTATTAGGTAGAGGAGTTTTCTCTTTTAAATTAAACCTATGACTAAACCAATCCAAGCGTTGCTTGCACATATTCGTTTTGTTCTAATTATCATCATTTTCACATCATTAAATTCTACTGCTCAAGAATTTGAATGGGTGAATTCTACTTTCATGGTTAACGCAACTCCTAGTTCAATTGGAACAGACAATGAAGGAAATGTTTAAACCATTGGCAGATACGACGGAACGATCGATTTTGATCCAGGTGCACTATTTTACAATCTCACTTCTTGTGATTTCAGCACAGATTTTTATATCGTTAAACTGGACACTGACGGAAACTTTATCTGGGCCAAATCTTTTTGTGGATGGGGAGGGACAGATCAACCTAGATCTTTGGATGTGAGTCCCGACGGAACTGAAGTGTACATATCTGGTTTTTTTAAAGATTCCGTTGATTTTGATCCAGGTCCAGATACTCATATATTGGAAATGATTGGTTCCATTTACGACCACTTCGTATTGAAACTAGATGGGGATGGAAATTTTCAATGGGTACATAATGTGCCTGCAGCCATGCCTAATTTAGTATCAACCGTTAGAATAGACCTTGAAGGAAATGTATTGTTTACAGGCATATTCGAAGAAACTTTCGACTTTGACCCTGCCCCTGGAATTGGTGATACTTTATTTTTAGATGCTGATGCCTCATATGCAACCTTCTTTCAAAAAGTAGATACTGATGGCAATTTGATTTGGGCAACTAGGGTTTCAAACATTATTGCAAATGACGCATATGTTGACGAAGATCTCAATATATAATCTACCGGGTCGTTTAGTGGCGAGTCTGACTTTGATGGAGGTCCCGGAGAATATATTATAGATTCAGAGGCTCTGACAAGTACTTTTGCTTTAAAAATTGAATCAAACGGTGATTTTATTTGGGCGGTAGCCCTCATTGGAGACGACGCGGGAAGTGGAGAATATATCCAAACGGATTTAGAAGGAGATGAGATAGATATTGACTCTGGAATCGCTGAAGTTATTGTTCCCAATTCTGGAAATTTAGATTTCTATTTGTTGAAATTGGATGGAGACGGCAATCTATTATGGCATAAACATTCTAATGGATCGGAAAATGAAAGCATATTGGCAAGCACAATTGACCCAGAAAACAACTTATACTTTGCTGGACAGCTCCGTGATACTGTGGATTTTGACTTTTGCACAACTTCTGAACAAGAATTCGGATCACCTATTGCAGGAAGTGTAGTCTACAATCTAAAATTGAGTCAATGCAAAGTGTTTGGAGAAACTATTACTACAGTTGACTGCTCTAACTATACATCTCCATATGAAGAAGTTTATACCGAGACAGGCATTTACTTTGAAATTTTTGATGGCTCCTGTAATTGTGATAGTCTAATTACATTTGATGTTACCATAAATTCTATTGACAATGGAATTTCACAAGAAGGAGCAGAACTAAATAGCAATGAAGCCAATAGGGAAGCAACCTATCAATGGGTGAACTGTGAGACGGATTATACAGAAATTCCTGGTGAAACAGATCAAGTATACACCGCTACTGAAAATGGCGGATACGGCGTTATTGTTGCTATTGGCGCATGAGTCGATACTTCCGATTGTTTTCTACTGGACAATATTGGAATAGAAACAAATACATCCAAAATGGATGTAAACATCTACCCCAACCCAAGCAATGGCTCATTTAATATTCAATTTGGGCAAACCTACCAAACGGTGAATGTAATTATATGCAATGTTACGGGAGAAATCATCATGAAATCTGCACATAACTCTGTTGCAACAATTCCTATGGAAATTGAGCAAGCACAAGGTCTTTACTTCATTGAAATCAAAACAGATAATAGCGAACAAGTATTCCTCAAGCTAGTTTGTGAATAGCTGGAAATTAAGCCGAAAAATATAGACTTAATTACTACCTTTGCATCCATTTTGTCGGCAAAACTATGACATTCAATCCATACAACGAAAAGCTACCAATTGTTGAAGTATTTGACGAAGTTAAGTCCTGTTTTTTAACGCAAAAAACTTTGGTATTAACAGCACCTCCCGGTGCTGGTAAAAGTACACTTCTCCCTTTAGCTTTGCTTAATGAACCTTGGCTTGAGGGACAAAAAATTCTTGTTTTAGAACCACGAAGATTAGCAGCAAAAGGAATTGCAGCCCGAATGGCTGACCTGATTGGGGAAAAAGTTGGCGAAACTATAGGATATCGCATTCGTTTTGATATAAAGATCAGCTCACAAACCAAAATTGAAATATTAACAGAAGGAATTTTATCTAGAATGCTTCAGTCAGACAGTGCTCTTGAAGGTGTTGGACTGGTTGTATTTGACGAATTCCATGAGCGCAGTATTCATGCAGATATAGCATTGGCCTTAGCTCGCGAAACACAAAGCGTTTTAAGAGCAGATTTGCGCTTACTGGTAATGTCAGCAACAATTGATAGCGGAAAGCTTACAAAACTGCTGGACGCGCCGTTAATTGAAAGCAAAGGCAGACTTTTTCCAGTCGATTTAGTTTATGTTGGAGAAGCAGACAAAACATTACTTCCTGAAGCTGCTTCGGCGACCGTTTTAAAAGCTTTAAAAGCGCATGAAGGAGATGTATTGGTCTTTCTGCCAGGAGAACGAGAAATCAATTCCTGCGCCGAAATATTACGAATAAAAACAGATAGTGAAAATATTGCTATTCAAGCACTTTATGGAAGGTTACCTCAATCAAAACAATATGCGGCAATTCATCCAAACAAACAGGGCAAACGTAAGGTTGTTATTGCAACTTCTATTGCTGAAACTAGTTTAACAATTGAAGGTGTAAAAGTGGTGGTAGATTGCGGATTTACGCGAGTAGCGCGATACGATTCCCGTTCAGGTCTTTCAGGTTTACGGACCATCCAAATTACAAATGACGCCGCAGATCAACGTGCCGGTCGAGCGGGAAGAATAGAACCCGGAACTTGCTATCGACTTTGGGCCAGAGGAACACAAGCCAAGCTCGCACCCCACCGCATTCCTGAAATTTTAGAAGCCGACTTAACGCCACCCATACTAAGTCTTGCGGATTGGGGGATAAACAATATGAATGACCTCACTTGGATTGACTTACCTCCAAATCATGCCATTCAGCAAGCAACAAAAAATTTAGAAAATTTAGAGGCCATTGCCGACGGTAAAATCACTGACCATGGCAAACAAATGAACCAGTTGCCAACGCATCCGCGAATTGCACATATGCTTTTAACCGCTAAGGAAGAAGGACTGCTGCCCTTAGCCGCCGACCTTGCCGCATTATTAGAAGAACGCGATCCATTGCCGAAAGAAACAGGCATTGACATTACATTGCGTATTGAATCACTCAGAAGATCGAGAGGTAATAAGTACAAAAGTGGCGGTAAATTCGCCCGAATTGAAAAAATTGCGGGTCAATACCGCAAATTGATGAACGCCAAAGAAGAAAATAGCAGTTTCGATCCATACGAGGCTGGTTTATTGCTCGTGCACGCCTATCCTGAGCGTATCGCATTTGCACGGCCTGGCAATAATGCTCAATTTCAGTTAGCAAACGGCGCCTATGCCATGGCGGGTCATAGGGATGATTTGGCGCATGAACCTTGGTTGGCAATTGCAAATTTAAACGATCGCGAAAGCGGAACTGGTAAAATTTTTCTAGCCGCACCGCTAAATCCTACTGATTTAGTACCTTTTTTAAAAACGCAAGAAATTGTTCGCTGGAGTACGAAAAAGGGTGGATTGATTGCCGCCAATGAAACACGGATAGGATCTATCATTCTCAAGTCAACACCGATTTCTGAACCTGATCAGGCGCTCGTTTTAGACGCCATTACTGCTGCGATTGAAAAGGAAGGGGAAGCGTTGTTGAATTTTGATCAGCAAGTCAAACAATGGCAATACAGAATTCTAACGGTTAAAAAATGGTATCCGGATGAAAATTGGCCAACTACTTCAACCTCTCATTTATTGGCGACAAACCCCCAATGGTTAACTCCGTACCTCAGAAACATCAACAAACCAGATGATCTGAAAAAAATTAATTTGGCGGAAGTTTTACAATATAGTCTCACCAATGAACAACAAGTTCGATTAGACGAACTTGCACCAAGTAAAATTATCGTTCCAAGTGGATCGCATATACAAATCGAATATCAAAAAAATGGCTCAACTCCAATTTTAGCGGTGCGTATTCAGGAAATTTTTGGCCTTAAAGAAACTCCAAGCGTGAATCATTGCAACACCAAGGTTTTAATGCGCTTGCTCTCGCCTGGCTATAAAATTGTACAAACTACAACTGATTTAGAGAGTTTTTGGAATTCGGCTTATCACGAGGTTCGTAAGGAATTGCGCATTCGATATAAAAAACATGCCTGGCCTGAGAACCCATTCGATCAAGTGCCTTTGCGAGGTGCCAAACCTAAAAAAAAATAGTTGTACGTCTAGATGTCAATTTCTGGCACGTTTTTAGGAATTGAAACTAATGTTAGCAATTAACGTAAGGTTACCTAATTGTGTTTATATCAAATCAAAAGCGCAGCTAACGGAAAGTTAAATACTTTAGACATGAAAAGAAAGGGAACATTTATTTTTGCGGCATTTTTAGCAAGTGGAATTTTAGCAGGATGCAGCAATGTGAAAAACACAGTTGAAGATATGGACATTTCAAGTTTTAATTTGGGAGACACCACCTCTATTGGTTTAAATAACATTATAATTTGTAATGATGATGTTAAACTTTTTGTGCAGTTTGATACAATAGTGTCAGATTCACGTTGCCCTGTGGACGCGAATTGCATTTGGGCTGGAAATGCTGAAGTTGGATTTTCGATAACCCATAAGAAAGAGTTGGAAGGCGTAAATTTAAATACGAATCCAGATACGGAAACTAAAAAGTCTGTTTTTGGCTTTACGTTTCAATTGTTAAATGTTAATCCTTACCCAGGTTCGAAAGGCGCAGATACCGCTCCAAAATCAGTTGATATCGTTGTTACTAAGGACTAATTACTATTGACTAACGACTAGTTGCTTCCTTAATCGGTTTCAATAAATATTCTAATCCATTTAGTTTGATCTCATAAATAGAGGCTAATAACATACCTATTTTCCCTGTAGGAAAACCTTTAGCATGATACCAAGACAAATACGGTTCTGGCAAATCACTCAACCACCAACCCTTATACTTACCATAAGGCATTCTGGTGGTTACTAATTCCATTAAATGTTTGCGTTGCGCTTGTTGATCGAGCATAAGAATGATTATGCCTTAAAGGTATTAAAATATCGCGTAGTTTAAAGTAATATTCCCTCTGAATAAAAGTGCATCCTGTGAATAATTATACACGGCAGGAATCAGCCCACCAAAAGGATGTTCTTCATAATCAACACCTAAATTAATTCCTAAGTGATAAGAATTCTCTTAAATTTGTTAACATACTATTTTCCAAATGATTTACAATTTCGAGACAACATTAAAACGAGATGAAACTTCAACTTTGATCTGGGACTGCCGCATTCATGTGCCACACGAATATCATAAACCACTTTTATAAGTCGATAAGCGGGTACATTGCGGAATTAATGGTTTACCTAAAAAACATGCCGCCTTGCTCTCTAATGGCGCCGGAGATTATTTTGTAATGGTCAACAAAGAGATTCGCAAAAAACTAAAAATTGAAACAGGTGATACGTTGTCAATTACTATTAAAAAAGACACCTCAAAGCATGGTATGGCTGTTCCTGAAGCTTTCTCTGAACTTTGTCAGCAAGATCCAGAGGGAAATGACGTGTTTCATGGTTTGACACCAGGCAAGCAAAGAACTTTATTGCATGTAATGGGGAAACCTAAAAGTGAACAAAAGCAGTTAGAAAAAGTTTTAATCGTTTTTGACTACCTGAAATCGGTGAGCGGTGAGTTAGATTTTAAAGAATTAAATGAGGCGTTTAAAAACAACCGATTTAAGCTTTAGCGAATTCCCAATCTTTCAGTTTAAAATAAATCCCATAAATAAAGTCTGTAGTCGCCATTACCTGAATAGAGTCATCAAGTGCATTAATGGTAGCAATTTTTTCAGTTGGAATATAGGTTGTTTCAAACTTGTTTTTTTGAGCGAAAGCAATTGTTGGTTCAGGCGCCAAAAACCCTTTACCCACTAAATAATCAACGATATAATGTGTTACTACTGCATCATCTTCCTCCCCGCCAATTTTTGACAATTCGGCGTCAAAAACACCAACTAGCATAACCGTATAACCTTCATCCACTTTCGATTCTAATTGATACGTAATATCACTAATACGGTGAATAATTTGATCATCTAAAATGCGGATATAAGAGCACGGCTTAAGCAATTCGCCCTTCACCACCACATGAAAATGCGTGTAATTAATCTTATTATGCGTTAATTGAATCCTTTGTTCCTTATAGTTTATTTCTTGCACGGCACTAGTAGCTGTAAGGGTTATACAATCCGATTTATATGATTTTCCCTCTGCAGAGATTAATTCCCACCCTGAATCTAACTTATTTAGCGTGGTGATTTGAGTTTGCATAGCAGCAGTAATATTAGACTCTGCCACCTTATTTTTCACGGCATTTTGCAAATCTCTTGCGCCACCTTTCGGATACAGGTATTTTTTAGGAATTAACGGAAAGCGCGCAGCAGGATGGTGTCTTAAATAACCGCCCAATTGCTTAAAATCGAGCTTCGTCAAATATTTGAATGAATTTTTCAATGTGGTTATTCCATTTTTATGATCATAGATTAACCGTGTTTTACCTTTTACAAAGTACGGCTGTGGCGTTAATTCTATCAAATGTAAATCGAAAAATTTTTCTAAGAAATCGTAGGCCTTTTTATTGTAAGACCAAATGTGGCAACCAATTTCTAAAGAACCAAAATCACCAATATTAATGGACACCCATGCCCCACCTAATTGATCCTTCTCGTCTATCATTAAAACGTGTTTCCCTGCTTCATCTGCGATACACGCGTCAACCACAGAAATGGGGCCAGTACCAATATATGCTTGATCAAATTTTTCCATCTTAAGCAAATGTAGCGATTCAACTTGCAATTATGAAATCCATGAAAATTTATGACCACTTATTTGGCTCGGTATAAATTTTGCGGTACGTTCAATTTCAAACCAAGTGCTTTGTTCACTTCTGTTACAAAATATGTGCTCAACATTTGACCATCTGTGGGCATTTTTTGATGTATAAATAAATTGAATTCTGTGAGCCCTTCAGCTACCCACTCTTTTAAACGAACCACCCAAGCATCCAAACGTTCATAGTCTGATGGGTGATTGGATGAAACCCAGCGAATAAAAGCTTTCTCATTGGTTAAGCGCATATGCATGATGTCACGGCGACCGGGTGTATCCGTTAAACTATTACAAATTCCATGTGTTTCAAATAAATGAAATAATTCATTTGATATGGTTGCATCATTATACCAATCTGTATGCCTGAATTCTATCGCAATGGGCACCGACTTTGGCCAATATTCTACAAAATGATGAACCCTTTCAATATCTTTTGGGGCAAAATTTTGCATCATTTGTAAAAAAACGCCACCAAGTTTATCCTCCAAACCCAATACCCCATCTACATATTCATCCACTAATGCCTCACAATCTTTCAACCGTTTATATTGACTAATGTTTTGATTTACTTTGGGGAAAAAGCGGAAATCTGACCCCACCGCATTTGCCCATTTCACAAATTGGTCTCGTGGAAAAAAGCGATAAAAACTCGCGTTCATCTCAATGCTATTAAACTGTTGCGCGTAATGCTCCAATTCGTTTTTAGTGCCACGTGGATAAAAATTTCTTAAATCTGTTTTATTCCATTTTGTGCAACCCACATGAATTTTAAGCTCGTGATAACCTCCTTTTTTATTTAAAACATCTTTTGTGGCCGGATGATCAATCGGCAAGGTGAAATCAATCGTACTCGGGTCATCTACTTTTCCAAACTTCATTTTGCTGTAATCGATTCAATTTATAATTCAATAAGGTTTTGCCGAGCACACGAATTGAACACAATCAATAAGTGAAATATTTAATACCTAAATCAGCGATCCCCTCGGTTTATATCTAAATTAGTCAAAATGTATAATTAATTGCAAATAGTTGCTGACACTTTCAAAAATATGGATGGCAGATAGAACATTGTAAATTGTTAATTGCATCCACCAAGTGCGGATTAATTGCGAATCGTTATATTTGTACACGAACCAAGAAATTAACCATTTAAAAACCAAGCATGAGGCTTGCACAAATAGCACGAAAAGTCGGATTAACCCCAATTGAAGTAAAGCGCTTTTTAGAGAGCGAATTTGAGCTTTCCATTGGCAACGAACCCAATTATAAACTAGACGAGAATCAAATCAATTCTGTTTTAGAAAAATTCCCTATTCCTGTTAAGGAGGTGAAAACGCCTGAGGTAAAAAAAGCGGATGAGGAAATTATACCTGAAATGGATAATGCTCTTGAGGAAATAGAAGAAGTGGTTGAAGAAACTGTTGCTGAAGAGATTGAAGTTACAACAACTGACAAAGAAGTTATTGAAGAGGCAGAAACTCCAGTAGTTGAGGCTGAATCAATGGAAACACCAGAAATTGAAATTGAATTAGTTGAAGAAGTGGCACCAGCAGTTGAAATTAGTTACGAAGATCCAACAGAAGATTTTGACGCTGACGCTCCATTTGTCGAAGCCGCGGTGGATAGAGAAGCAGACCTTATAAAAGCGACAACTGTAAAATTAGATGGTTTAAAAGTTCTAGGTAAAATTGAATTGCCCGAGAAAAAAGAAGAAGAAGTTGTTGTAAAATCGGAAGACGATATTGCTCAGGAAGAGGCTGATGCTATTGCTGCTTTAGATGCAGCCATGCAATTAAATGCTCAAGACATTAAGCCTGCAACTAAAGCTAGTATCAAGGAGTCTAAAGAAACGAAAGAACATTTCCAAGTGGAAGAAACGCACTCAGAATATAAAGATGACCGCGGTTTCTACCATTTTAGTCTTCAGCAAAAACTGAACCGTGAAAAAGCCTTAATTCGAATCGAATTAGAACGTAAACGCGAATTCGAAAAAGAGAAGAAAAAACGTCATTACGAAGAAGTAATGAAAGAACGTAAACAAAAAGAATCGGTTGTTCCTAGTAAAGCCAAGCAAAAGAAAATTGAAACGCGCAAGCAAAAACGAGAAGAAAAAAACATTGAGCCAGCTAAGGGCATTTGGGCTAAGTTTGTGCGTTGGTTAAACGACTAGCCGACAATAAACGTCTTTTTCTTCGTTTCATTGATGCAATTCAAGCATTGGATCCCACATTTTTATATTTCATTGAATTAAATTGCTTTTCATTCTGTTTTTAGAAGACGTTATTGCGCTTTTGCTTAACTTCGTACATCTTTTAAGATCAACAAATGAAAGCTAGACACATTATTATTATCGCCATTTTTGTCCTCGTCAATGGCGTGATTTTTGCCTCCCTCGATTTTGGTGGAGAAGAGGAAGAAAAAGAAGCTAAACCAACCTTTGTTCCTACTGTAAATGGAACTGTTATACAAAATGGAGAAGAAACATTTAAAATCGTTGGTTATGGGAGTGTATCTTCATATAACTCTGTCGACATCTCTTGTGAAGTACAAGGAAAGTTAAGCCAAGGCAAACACCATTTAAAACCTGGTGTTAACTTTAGAAAAGGTGACGTATTATTTAGTGTACGCGATACGGAAGCCCGCTATAATTTACGCGCCAAAAAAAGTGGTTTCATCAATATCATTGCGAACCTCCTACCCGATTTAAAAACGGATTTCCCAACCGAATTTGACAAATGGAATAATTACATCAATTCAATTCGATTAAACGAACGTTTGCCGCAATTACCAACATGGTCGACTTCTAAAGAAAAGATATTCCTCTCAACGCGAAATGTATTAACTGAATATTTTAGCATTAAAAGTTTAGAAGAGCAGTTAAATAAATATACCGTTACTGCTCCGTTTAGTGGGGTTATAACGGATGTGTACACTACTAACTTTTCAGTTGTGAGTCCTGGCACCAAGGTGATGCGAGTGGTTGAAACTGATAATTTTGAAATTCCTGTTTCGATTCCAACGAGTGAAGTGGAGCTAGTGAAACTAGGAACGGAAGTAAGTGTTTTTAATACCAACGGACAATTAAAAGGAAGTGGTGTTGTTATTCGTGTTTCAGAAGTCATCAATAAAAACACACAATCTGTTGATGTTTTTATTCGCCCTAAAGCCATAGAGGGTGAAAGCTTTACCGAAGGTGAATATGTAGAAGTTGAGATCAACGAATCAACAACCTATAAAGGAGTGCGAATTCCGAATTCCGCCGTGCACAACAATAGCGTTTACACTTACTCGAAAACAGATTCAATTCTGAGGCTGCAACCTGTTACAGTGCTGAATTCAAATACTAACGGAACGTTTGTGCAAGGTTTAAAGAATAACAGCACCGTTATCACGCAGGAAGTATTAAATTATACCGATACGACTAAATATCAAGTTTTGATTCGATAAGCCATGAGAAGTTTAGTTAAATTTTTCATAAAGAAACCGATATGGGCCAACGCAGTAATTGTGGTTACCCTATTGTTTGGTATTTACAGCCTCGTAAAAATCAACCGCTCATTTTTTCCAGAACTTGATCCACAAACAGTAATTATTAATGTAGCCTATCCTGGCGCTTCTCCTGAGGAAATGGAAGAAGGTGTTACCATTAAGATTGAACAAGCGCTTCGTGGTCTCGACGGGGTTGAACTCATCAACTCCACTTCTTCTGAAAATATGGCTTCTATCCGCATTAAAGGATTTGAAGGTGCCGACATGGATGAAATCTACAAGGATGTAGAAAATGCCGTGAGTAGTATTAATTCTTTCCCGCAAGGAGCTGAAAAACCGATTGTCACAAGACTCAAGTCCAACCCCATGTCTGAAATGGTGGCAACATTGGGGTTGAAAGGCAGTCCAGACTTATGGGTACTGAAAGAAGAAGGTGATAAAATTGAAAACGACCTTTATTCATCTGGATTAATTTCCCTTATTGATTTGCGTGGTTTTCCTGAACCTGAATTAGTTATTGATGTCCGCGAGAATGATTTGTTAAAGTACAATATGCTCATTGATGAAATTTCTTTGGTCATACAGCGAAACAATCAAGATTTAACGGGCGGAATTTTGCGCAATAGCAAGGAAGAGCTGATCATTCGATCTAGAGAACGCTCAACCGATCCGAAAGAAATAGAAGACATTGTACTCCGCTCTAGCATTGATGGACAAAAAATCACCATTGGAGACGTCGCAAATGTATGGTTTGGATTCTCAGAGGACTCGTATGAAGTTTTTGCTGAAGGAATGCCAGCCGTATCGATTGATGTTAAAAAAACACCAGATCAGGATTTAGGAGGCATAACGGACTATGTCAAAGAATACATTGAGCAATATAACGAAGAAGGACACCCCGCGAAACTTACTTTAGAGTATGAGTTCGCCGCTTCATTGCAAGATCGAATCAACTTATTAACCTCAAATGGTATGATTGGGTTGGTATTGGTTTTAATCATGTTAGGACTGTTCTTAAGCACCCGCCTTTCGTTATGGGTGGCATTTGGAATTCCGTTCTCATTTATGGGCATGTTCATTATTGCCAATATGATGGGGCTGACCGTGAATATGATTTCGCTTTTCGGAATGATATTGGTTGTTGGTATTTTGGTGGATGATGGGATTGTAATTGCGGAAAACATTTATGCACATTTTGAACGCGGTAAAAGTCCTTACAAGGCAGCATTAGAAGGCACAATGGAGGTTATGCCTTCCGTATTCACTTCCGTTTTAACAACCATGGCGGCATTTTCAATTCTACTTTTTGTAGAGAATATGGAAATGATGCGTGAAATGCCAATTGTGGTAATTATTGCACTCGGCTTTTCATTGATTGAGGCATTTATTATTCTGCCTGTTCACTTGGCAAGTGCCAAGGTACTTTCCAAAACAACCGAAGGAACACCACGTTATAAAATTAGGAACCGCATTACCCAAGCAACGGATTATTTGCGCGATAAAATTTTTGCAGATGTGCTAGAATTCGTGACAGACCGTTATCGCGCCTATGTCTTATTGCCGTTACTTTTTACAATTGCGGTTATAGCGTTTAGCTTTGGTGGGATGATTAATTTCACCTTCTTCCCAGAAATTAAACCCGATCGTGTTTCTTTAGAAATTGCTTTTGAACAAGGAACGGGTAAAGAAATCACTAAGGAATGGCTAACTACTGCAGAACGTATGGTTTTAGAAGCGAACGAAGAGCTCACAGCAGAAACTGGCGATAATTTATTGTCTGAATACTCTATTATGTTGGGGGTGACTCAAAGTATTGGTGAAGCTGGTTTTCACACAGGGGCAATTAATATGGTTATTGATGGCGAAGGGAAAAGAACTCCTGTTGACTCATTAAATGCTCGAATTCTTAGAAAAGTAAATACTATTGAAAATACGAAACTAGCTTCCAATTTTTATTTGGGAAGTGGAATTCATACCTTTGGAAAAGCAATTGAATTCTCAATTTCTGGGAGTGATGATTACCAAATATCGCAAGCTAAAGAGCGGTTTAAGGACTATATAGCCGATATTGATTTAGTCAGTAATGTGAAGGATAATGAACCTTTAGGTCGGAAGGAAATAAACTTAAAAATGAAACCTGAGGCTGATTTTTATGGACTCGGAATTTATGAAGTAACCAAACAAATTCGACAAGGCGTATTTGGGCAAGAATCTCAACGTGTGATTGTAGGAACAGACGAAGTTAAGATTTGGGTGCGTTACGCCAGTAGCGATCGTGAAGATGAATTTGACATGAATAACATTCGAATTAAAACCATGGATGGCAAACAAATTCTATTGTCAGAATTGGTCACTTACGATATTCAACGGGGACCAGTTAGTTTAAAAAGACGAGATGGAAGACGAGAAATTGTAGTAGATGGAAGTGTTGATGATCCTACAAAAGTTGGAGAAGTCAACGGAAAAATTGTAGACGAAGTTGTGCCACTAATTTTAGCTGAATTTCCTGCTGTTGACATTATACAACGTGGACAAGGTGAGCGGAGTGAAAAGGCACTAGCTTCCATGCAAATTAATGTGATGATTTTATTAATTGTAATGATCATAATCATGTCACTTAATTTTGAATCACTGTGGCAAGGATTACTCATCTTATTAGTAATACCCGCAGGAGTTGCTGGTGGAATATTAGGTCACTCAGTTGTAGGAATGCCCGTATCTATTTTAAGTGCTTTTGGGATGATAGCCCTCATAGGTATTCTGATCAATGATTCCATTGTATTTTTAGATACCTATAACCGTAATCTACTTAAAGACATGTCGCCTAGGGAGGCGGTTACTGACGCAGCAAAATCACGCTTCCGCCCTATTCTACTCACCTCAGTAACAACTGCTGCAGGATTATTACCATTGATTTTGGAAACATCATTCCAAGCCCAATTCTTAATTCCAATGGCGGTTTCTATTGCATTTGGGTTAATTTTTGGTACTATTTTCATCCTCTTCTTCTTCCCTGCCGTAATTTTGGTACACAATGACATGCGCCGAGTATGGAATTATGTGTTGAATGATATTGAATTCATAAAGGATCCAAATTACCCGAATGAAGATGCCCAAAACCTATCAAAAGGAATAAAATTGTTAGGACGCATCTTATTGATTGTGGCCACCCAATTCCTTTACCTATTCTTCTTTATCGTCTTTCCAATATTTGTATTCTTTCCAAAAAATGTCTTCAATGCCGTTTTAAAATCCATGTGGGGAAGCAGAGGAATCCAAGAAGGCAGAAGTATTGAACCGGTTTTGTTGAATAAAAAACACCAAGAAGAACGCGAATTAAATTAAAGTCATGAAGAAACTAGGATTGATCATAAGCATCTTCTTTACCAGCTTCGGTTTTGCGCAAGATGATTTGACTGTTTTTGGAGCCATTGAAAAGGCCCTCACCAATAATTATGAAATTAAATTGGTGGATTATAACTACCAAGTATCAAAACTTCAGAATTCATGGGGACAAGCAGGAATGGTGCCTACATTTTACTTAAACTTAAATAATGCAGCCTCATTACAAGACAATACGAACAATCCCGCCACATTCTTCCCCGGCGTGTTGTTTAGCGACAATTTGCAAACCTCATTAAACATGTCATGGACCATTTTTAATGGATTTGGCATTCGCATTAATAAAGAACGATTTGATCAAATGCAGTCCCAAACAAAAGGCAATGCCATAATTGTGATTGAAAACACCATCTACGACGTTATTTTAGCCTATTACACGGCAGTTGTGCAAGAACGAAAGCTCAATGTCATGGATGACTTGCTGAACTACTCAAAAGAGAAATTAGAATACTACCGCATGAAAAGCGAAATGGGGATCAATACCAGTTTTGATTTATTGGAATTTGAAAACCAAGTTTTAACCGATTCTTCTAATTATTTGTTGCAAGAATTATCCCTTAAAAATGCAAAACGAAATCTCAACTTAATAATGGCTGAGGATGTAGAACTAAGCTACAGTTTAACAGATTCATTGGGATTTCAAAATCAAGATAAAACCTACACCGATCTCAAAGAAAACATGGTTGCCAATAACCAAAATCTGAAAAATCAATTCATTAATTACGAATTGCAGGAATTGAATGTAAGGGCTAAAAAAAGCGCCTTCTACCCTATTGTCACGTTGAATTTAAGCACGGCGCCTTCTGTTGGATATTTTAGACTTTTTGCAGATGACGGTTTTTCTGCGAACACAAATGCTTGGGCTAATAATGGAAACATTAATTTGAGATATGATATTTTTCAAGGATGGAATCGGAAACGCAATAGTGAAATTGCGGCCATACAATTGGACATGGCAGGTTTGCAGATTGAGCAACTCACGAATAATTTAAGCCATCAATTAAAAGGCTTTTATGAACTTTACTTAACAAGAATCAAAGTAGAAAGCATGTCTCTAAAACGGATGGATCATGCCAATAAATTATGGGAATTGGGGCGAGAAAAATATGATTTAGGCTTGATTAATGTCTTTAACTTAAATGACATCAAATTGGCCTACGAACAATCATTGCTCAATTATTACGACCGTTTATTCGAATTACTGCAAAGCCAATACGACCTTATGCGCTTGACTGGCGGAATTTCGCAAGAGTTTAAAATATCTGAGAACTTTGATGGAGGAAACTAAGGATGTTCTTCTCTAGTTAAAATTACGAACAAAATTAATTCTTACCATACAAACCATTTGCATGTTAATGGGAACTTCAACCCATGTGCTGTGGTTAATAGAAAACGGATTTCTTTCAGAAAATTGCAATGCCCCGTTGTTTTCAACCGTAATTTTGGAATAGTTTGACTTTTCTAGATCCCTTAGCGGCTCTTCTACTCTTTATTAAGCACTTAAGTGTGCAAATAAGCATTAGAATAATGGCGTGAACAATTAATACCCATTCTCATACAAATAATAAAAGACGTTTTACTGAGCTGATTCTATTCGCTATATTCGTGCTATATGTCCAAAGAGAAAGTTCTAAACTATTACAATGATATCGCCCAAAACTATGATTCAAGTAGGTTTTCTAACACCTATGGAAACTTTATAGACCGACAAGAACGGATTTTCTTAGACCGCGGTTTAACATCAAAAAATACCTTGAATTTAGGTTGTGGCACTGGGCGGTTTATGGAATACTGCTCAACCGGGATAGATTTTTCTGCAGAAATGCTCAAATTCGCCAAGAAAAACTTTCCAGAAGGAGAATACTTTTTAGGCAGTGCAGACACAACACTGTTCAATAATGACCAGTTTGATAATGTGATTTGCTTTCATGTTTTAATGCACCTAACGCCCAAAGAAACAGAGGCCATTTTTCGAGAAGTGAATCGCATTTTAAAACCGGGCAGAACGTTTATTTTCGATTATCCGTCAGCGGAACGGAGGAAGTTAACACGTTATAAGGTTAACAATTGGCATGGCGGTAATGCATTTCGTAAAAAGGTCATGCGAGAATTGGCTCACACTCAAAATTGGAAGGAAATTAAACGGAAAGGCGTGCTATTTCTCCCCGTTCATCAATTCCCAAAAAAACTACGCAAAATGGTTTTTGGAATCGATCAACTTTTCACAAAAAGTCCGTTTAAGCAATATTCTTCTTACCTTATCCACGCCGTGCAAAAAAATAACTTGTGATACGAAAACTTATTCCTGCTTCCATCAAACGAAAAATGCGCATTGCGCAACGCAATCGTGCTGATTATAAGTCTGGATTAAATAAAAATTTTGCGCAAAAAGCAAGTAAACCTGTTTCTGAAATTGAGGTGTTAACCATTGAACAGCCTATCTATTATAACCCGCTAGCGGCGAACAAAGTGTTCAATATTGAATTGGCCATAAAAGAAATTGAACAAGTTGTTATTCAACCTGGTCAAGTATTTTCGTTCTGGCATACAGTTGGAAATCCGACCCAAGAAAAAGGATATAAAACTGGTCGTAATATTATTGGCGACAGTTTGAAAGAAGATATTGGCGGTGGTTTATGTCAAGTTTCTGGCATAATATATCATTTAGCATTAACAGCAGGAATGGAAATTGTTGAACGCCATAATCACACCTTAGATTTATACGAAGAAAATAAGCGCTATACTCCGCTTGGCGCAGACGCTACGGTCGTTTTTGGTTATAAGGATATTCGATTTAGAAACACAACCTCCTCTCCTATTTATTTGAGTTTTTCAGTATCGGAAAACAATTTCATTGGAACGATTTGTTCACAGGAAAGCATAGTTCCTTTTGAGTTGAAATTTGTTCGTGCTGAATTTGAGCGGTATCGAACCATAGAAACCTATAGAATAAATGAAAAAGGGCAATCAGTTCTGATTAACAAATCTAAATATTTGTTAACATGATTACACTTTTTCACTGCTAACAATTTTTCATTTTTAGCTGATCTCCAACAAATCTAATATTAAATTCTTACGGCCGCCTTATTTAAATTAATCTCTGACATCAGTTTATCTGAAAAAGTATAACTCCCTTTATGGGCGATTACTCTATACGTTCGATTCTTCATTTCAGCCCATGTTTTTAAAAGCTTCCATTTCGTTTTTAATAAGCGTTTATCTTCAGATTTTAATCCCACTTCAATATATTGAACGCGTCCGTTATTCTCTGCAACGATATCTGGAGTGATTCCAATCCCTTCAGTTATCATAGTGAAGGACTTGGGTGTTTCACACCCCTCAATATCAGCTTTGATATTATCAAAACCGTTTCCTTCTAAATAGTCGATCGTTTTTTCAATTAATGCTTGGTGTTCTTCTTTTTCTCTTAAAATCATAGCTCTTATTGTAATAAATAATCCTCAAAAAATCAAGTTTTTAGCAGTTTATTCGAATTTGAAGAGAAAAACTTCCTAATTTTATCTGTTTATGGCAAAAAACGCCTATTTTTCTATTCTTGAATGAATCTTATAATCCGTGAGTTCACATCCCATAATTGAAACAAATCGACTCTTACTTCGCGAATTTGATCCAGTGGACGCCTCCTCTTTTTATGAATTAAACAAGGACAAACTGGTTATGCTATACACGGGAGACCTTCCATTTAAGTCGATTTAGGAAAGCCGTCTACTTATTAAGAACTATGATGCTTATAACGTCAGGATACGGAAGCCGGACAGTTATACTAAAAGAAACAGGAGAATGCTTAGGCTGGTGTGGCTTAAAAAAGCATCCTGACGGCATGGTTGATTTAGGATATCGATTTCATCAACGCAATTAGGGAAAAGGTTATGCAACCGAAGCCGCGGAAGCTTGTATCGCATATGGATTTAAGGAATTAGGCATTGAAGAAGTAATTGGACGCACAGCTCGCGCGAATTTAGCCTCTGTTCGGGTGCTAGAAAAAATTGGAATGGAATTTTGGAAAGATGCGCCCTGCGAAGGAATAATCGATTCGGTTTTTTATCGAATCAACAATAAATCTTTCGATATTTAGACCGTAAAATTTCATCCATGAGCTACGACGTAACCATTCTTACTGAAAATCAATACGTAAACCCAACTGATACCAACTGGTATGTTGATCAGGTTTTATTGGAAGACCGCTTAGTTCAAGAGGCACTAGAGCGCTTAGGCCTCAAAGTGACCAAGAAAGATTGGGCAGACCCAAATTTTGATTGGTCAAGTAGTAAAACACTGCTCTTTCGGTCGACTTGGGATTATTTTCACCGCTTCAATGAATTTAAACATTGGTTAAATCGTATCTCTAAAACCACCCAATTAATCAATCCTGCGGCCCAAATTTTGTGGAATATGGACAAACATTATTTGCAGGACGTAGCTGAGCAAGGAGTAAATACTGTGGAAGGTCATTATATAAAACGAGGGAGTAAAACAACATTGGCTGAATTACATCAAAAACTCGGTTGGAATGAAACTGTAATAAAACCAACCGTTTCAGGAGCAGCGAGACATACTTATCGCTTAAACCCAAACAACTATGCGGCACATGAAACACTGTTTGCAGAACTCATTCAAGCAGAAGATTTTATCCTTCAACCCTTTCAAAAGAATGTCCTGACAAAAGGTGAGGTATCCCATGTTATCATTCACGGTAAATACAGCCACTCCATTTTAAAATTGGCGAAAGAGGGTGACTATCGCGTTCAGGATGACCACGGCGGCACCACCCACGCCTACTCTGCTAGCTCAGCTGAAATTGCTTTTGCGGAAAAAGGCACTAGAGCGTGTAAAACATTGCCCATATATGCACGAGTTGATGCTATTTGGGACAACAATAATGAATTGGCGCTCATTGAACTTGAATTAATTGAGCCCGAATTATGGTTCCGCGAGAACAGCGCAGCGGCGGACAAACTGGCCGTAGCCATTCACTCAGAATATTTTGGCTAATGCATTCACTGCAACAAGTCCTCAATCGCTGGAAAAATAAATCCTTCCCAGCCTCCAATGATATCTTGCATCCGCTCTTTATCACCATCATTAGTTTCATGCAAGACGGTCAGCAATAACTTATCGCCCTGTTCTCGAATTTCGTAAGTAATAATCACAAAATTAGTGGGATCTCCTGCGTCGAACAAACTTGGATCAATCAACGCGTATTTAAAGGTTTTCAGCGGATCGATTTTTAAAAGTGTTCCTGTTAAAAATTGTTCATGCCCTCCAAAACTCCCTTTCCAATTAACGGTTGAACCAATTGTATATTCCGATATTAATCGGCAATTGAACATATATTTCTCCGTCCATTCCCCTTGAGCCATCATGTCCCAAAACCCCTGTTTGTCAGTGTTTAAAAATACGGAACTTACGCGTCTTAATGTTTTCTTAAAATTTAAATTTTACACAAAAATAGGTCACCATGTGACAACCGTATGTCAGGAGGGTTTTAGATATTAGATGCGCTGCCCTGAGCTTTTGTCGAAAAGTTGAAAGTTGGATTTTAGATGAAAAAAATTGAAAATTACAGCTTAGTCAGTGAAAGGCATACATTGAAAATTGGTAGTTGATAATTGACAAATGTCAACCGCCAGGAACATCAACTAACTTCTTAGTTAACTCCTTCATAACTACCTTTAAACACTTGGGTTCAATAATCTCAATCTGGTCAGTAAAAATTAAAAACCAATGCGCCGTACCATCAATTGATGGTGCTAAAAACTCCATAGTTACGCCGTCATCATTTTCAACTTCACCTACAAATCCATGATAATATTTTTCAGTTCTTGCATATTGAGCTGAATTCCCTTTAAACCTAACAATAACCTTACTTAAGTCCTGCTGGTCTGCCATTTCGCTCAGGTACTCTTTCAAGTTTGGATGATCGCCTTCAGAAATGGCTTCCGTGGTTTTTAAAGTTTGTATGCGATCAATTCTAAAATCGCGATACGCCTTGCGCAACTGGCAGTATGCAATTAAATGCCAGTGGTTGGAATAAAAGTGAATGCCCAAAGGTTCTATCCTTCTTTTGGTGAATGCTTTGTTGTAAGCCACCTCGTAATCAATTTCAAGCACTATTTTAGAATCAATACTACTCAATATGCGCGGCATGCGTTGCATAGTGCTTTCTCGAATCCCCTCCATTCTTGACGAAACGAGCACGTGATCACCTAGTTTGTTCAATTTTTTCTTTTCATCTGATCGCAATACGGCCTTGATTTTTTCCACGGCTTCTGAAAAGACTTGCGCCGTGTCTTCATCCGTCATGGTGGCAACTAATTTTTCAGCTATAATAAATGACGTGGCTTCATTTTCTGTAAACATGACAGGTGGCAAGCTATATCCATCCACTAATGAATAACCAACGCCGACTTCAGCGTGAATAGGTACCCCGGCGTTTTCCAAGATTTTTAAATCTCTATAAATGGCGCTTAAACTGACTTCAAATCGATCGGAGAGTTCTTAGGCACGTACAATTTTTTTGGTTTGTAGGAGCATTAGAATTGTGACCACCCGATCAAACTTGTTCATAGTTTCGAATATTATATTGAATGCTCTAGTTTACCTGCAATAAAGGCTGTAGTCCAAGCGGCTTGGAAGTTATATCCTCCAGTAATTCCATCCACATCCATTAATTCCCCAGTAAAATATAAATTTTTACAAACCTTACTTTCCATAGTTTTAAAATCAATTGACTCTAAACTAATCCCGCCACAGGTTACAAACTCTTCCTTAAACGTTGTTTTTCCGGCAACATCATAGATATCATTTGTGAGGATATTCACTATTTTATTGACGCCTTTTTTTCCAAGTTCATCCCATTTTTTAGCAGGATCTAATTCCAACTTCTCAATTAAAAAACGCCATAATCGATCGGGAAGAAAATAGGGACGGATTGATGCGATTTGTTTTTGAGAATGCAACCTCACTAAATTCAACAAATCTTCTTCTACTATGTTGATATTATGAATATTAACCCAATTTACTTGAACTTTAAACCTATATGATAAATTACTCAAAACGCGTGCTCCAAATGCCGACAATTTTAGAATTGATGGCCCGCTCATTCCCCAATGCGTAATCAGTAAAGGACCGTTTGATTTAAGCTTTGTGCCTTGAATTCTCGTAATCGTTTCTTCCACCACAATCCCCATCAATTCAGTGATTTTTTCTTGAGGCATATTAAAAGTAAACAAAGAGGGAGCAGGATCTTCAATTTGATGTCCCAAATCCTCCAACCAGGTCAAACCCTGTCGCTTTGGCGAACCTCCCGTAGCGACAATTACTTTATCATAAGCGACAACATTATCTCCTCTAAACTTCAATTGAATTTGCTCGTTTTCAAGCTTTTCTAGCGCAAGAACGGGACTCTCCGTCTTAATTTCAACACCCAAACGTCGCGTTTCATTTAAAAAGCAGTCAATTATAGTTTGTGAATTCTGAGAAACTGGAAAAACGCAATTATCGTCTTGTATGGTTAATTCAACACCTCGTTTCTCAAACCATTCCATGGTATGCTTCGTATTGAAAACACTAAACGCCTTGCGCATTTTTTTTTCGCCACGCGGATAAGCTTTCGACAAGTCGGTAATAGAAGTACAACCATTGGTAACATTGCATCTACCTCCTCCCGAAACTTTTACCTTGGCCAGTAATTTTTTAGATTTTTCGAAAATGGTGACCTGTGCCGCCGGAAAATTCTCCTTGGCGTGAATGGCAGCAAAAAAACCTGCTGCCCCACCTCCTATTACAGCTACTTTCATGTCGACTAAACTGTTGCTAGAATTAATGATTTAAACAATGTACCGTCCGAAATATCATAACCCTGAGTCACCATTTCAAACAACACTTCTTCTCGCGATTTATCATATTTCTTTTCTCCTTGGTGCATTTCAAAATAATCTGCAATGACCTCCTTCGGAGTTTCTGGCTTAAAATCAGACATATTATATGCTTTGTCTTTTGAGCTTATAGCAACCATCAAAAGCTTATCGCTTAAACATTGTACGGCTTGCACATAGCTTTTCGTCCGAATCTCTAAAAATTTGATCTTTCGGAGCACTCCCTCCATAATAACATCACTAAATAGGCTCACTATTTCCTCGGCTTTTGCATTTTCCTCCAACTTCATCTTCTCCCAATCTTCTGCAACAATTCCATTTACTACTAAATAAGCAACAAATTCTTTCTCAAACGTTACGAGCTCTTCCTTCGTTAAATCTCTATACTTTGCCATTCAATCACAGTTTTAATGCGTCAAAGATAAAAGTATTCAGTCATTTGCTTAAACTCAGAAGGGTCTTATTAACATTTGATGTTAATGGTTTATTTATAATGCGCAGTTAGCCAACCATTTTATTGTTATTTTCGTAATTAAATAAACACGTTATTAATGCGCAAAAAAACACTTATTTCAATTATTCTCGCTGGTGTTGTGCTTGTTGCTTGTAAAAAAGAAGCAACCACTTGGAGCACAAATTGGGCAGCTCCTATTGCACACGGGCACTTGACCATTAACGATATGGTCGCTGAGGACAATGCCGAAACGAATACGGAAGGGTATTTGTCGTTAGTGATTCATGAACCAGTTTTCGAATTTTCATTGGACACACTCATTCAACTACCCGATACCAGCGTGGTTGAAAAAACAGCGATTGGAATTCCTTCATTGGACATTTCTCCAGCCTATGTTCAACCCACTGAATATAACCAAGTTTTAAATTTGGGCGGAATTGAATTAAAAGAAGTAGTAATTGGCTCAGGGTTTATTGAGACGCGTCTCACCTCTGTTTGGCCAGGTAAAGCGTCAGTTGCGTTAATTATTCCTGAAGCCATTGGACCATTGGGTTCTTTTGGAGGGGTTCATTATTTTGAAGCAGGTGATGTTGTAGAATCTGTATCGGTGCAAACAACCGACATGACAGACTTCAATATGAACTTAACAGGAACAGAGGGCCTAGGTGTAAATACGATTGGAGTTACCGCGATTGTTCAGTCGGACGAAGAAACGGAAACCTATACCATCACTAGTTCAGACACCAATACAATTGGATTTTCTTTCATTGACATGGTACCAAAATATGCACGAGGTTATTTCGGACAATACACTTTTTCAGATACAACAACTGTGAGTCTTTCACAATTAAATAGAATTGTGGCAGGATCTATTGATATTGATTCAATAGATATGAAGATCACGGTTAAAAATGGCTTTAATCTAGTTGCACAAGCGAAGATTTCTTTATTTGAAGGAACTAACATGCGCAATGGTTCAATGGTTGATTTGGATTTCCCAGCTAAAAATACAACCATGAATATTGATCCTGCTTCCGGCGGTTATTATGATTACGTTCCCTCCGAATACCCTTTGGATATAAACAATGTAAATTCAAACATTACAGATTTTATTGAAAATTTACCAAACACCGCAAAAGTGGGTTATAAAATGGACATCAATCCGTTTGGCAATATCTCTGCAGGTAATGATGAGTTCTTCCCCGGTTCTAAAATGGAATTATTTTTAGACGGCGAATTCCCCCTTAGTTTTGGCGCCAATGACTTGACTATTGTTGACACATTGGACATTGAATGGGTTGACACTGGTGAAATTACTCCAGGGGAAGCTGATGTACTCTTAAATTATACCAACGGATTTCCAATGGGTGCTGAAGCTACCTTTTATTTGCTAGATGCTAGCAATAATGTAATTGACTCAATTGTCGGTAATTCAGGAATTCAGGGTGGAAGCTTTGATGCTGCCACCTTTGTAACAGCAGCTCAGGAAGGTTCAATTAGTTTTCCGATTACGGCAACTACATTTGAAAATCTAGAAAGAATGAAACGTCTAATTTTAAGAGTTTCATTTACAACAGATGGAACTGAGAACATCAAAATCTCTCCTGAAACATTCTTCGAATTTAATTTGCGTTCTAACCTTCAAATAAGCGTTTCTTTATAATGAAAAAGGTATTCATCACTTTAGCCCTAGTTTTGTCATGGACAGCGTTTTCGCAAGAATTAACAGCTGTTTATGAAGATTCTCTCACCGAAGGCAGCCTAACACGGGTTTCGTCGTTCAATTATTATTCCAGCAACGCGTTTAACAACGACTTGTTAGACAAATTTCTTTTCGGTGGCGCAATTACGGGCGACATTAAAGATCAAGTCACAAACGGCTTAAAAAGGGTCAATTCTTTTGGCGCTGAAGCCGAGCAAACTATAGAGCATTACAATGCAGGCTTCAATCCTATTGGAAATCCTAAATATGGGTTTGTCGCTTCTTTTTCAGACAATCACTTCGTCTCAGCCAATTTATCATCCGATCTGTTTCACACTGTTTTTTATGGCAATGCCGATCGTGTTGGCGACACCTTAGACTATAGCTTTAGTCATTTACAATACATGCATTACCAAAAAATTGGTATTGGTGTATTTGATAAACAAACGCTTTCTAGCCTTCGTATTAACTATGTAGCGGGATCGAAACAAACACAGGGTCGTTTAAGCAATTCTTTTCTTTACTCGGAAAATGATAGCCTATCCCTCGCCTTGCAGGGAGCTGGTTTCCGAACGGACTTAACTTCACCCTATTTTGCAATGCAAGGTCACGGTTTCTCCATTGATTTGAATTATAACTTTTTATTCGAAACCAAAAAAGGGAATGCACAAATCATCAACCTAAAAATTAGCAACTTAGGTTTAATTGCATGGAACGATCAAACGAATATCTATACCATTGATTCAGTGACCAATTATACGGGATTCGATATTAAAAACTTTATCAACCAACCGGAGGATGCTCCATCAAAACAATACAACTTCCTTGACACATTGGGCTTACAGCAAGAAAAAGGTTCAATTGTAAGTACTTTACCAATTGAATTTGCAATCCAAAAAATGCCTATGCGCAATAGCGATAAAAAATTGCAAGCCATTTTAGGATTTAAGGCCATTTTAACTTCAGATTATTTCCCCTATCTATTTGGAGGTGTTTATTATGCACCAACAGACAACTTCTCAGGATCAACTAGGCTTTCATACGGAGGATTTGGTGGTTTGCAATGGGGAATTGATTTAAACTATTGGGTAAAAGACAAGGTGTATATTGGTTTAGGCACTTTCGACATGATTGGGAATATTTCTAAAAAATATGGTTTTGGGAGAAGTGTAAATCTCTCAGCACATTTTAAATTATAAAAGGCATGCACATTTTAAAATATACAACTTTTCTACTTTGTCTTGGCTTAACAGCCAGCTATGGACAGGGTAATTCATTTCTAAAAGCATACGGGAATTCAGGCTATGATTATGGCCGTGACATCAAGCAAGACAATGATACGGGCTATGTTATTACTGGTTCATCCAGCAGTTTTTCATCTGATGCAGAGGCCTACTTGCTAAAGTTGGATGAAGATGGCGAATTTTTATGGTCACACAATTATGGCGGCACAGGCTCTGAATGGGGAGAAAGCCTCGTAATTACATCCGACTCTACTTATGCAATTGCAGGTTATACGAATAGTTTCGGCGCTGGCGGATTTGATTTTTATTTAGTCCGTATTGACGCTGAAGGATTACCGCTTTGGGAGGTGTATTTTGGCGGTTCTAACTGGGATCAAGCTTTTGGTTTAATTCAGTTGCCTGATGGCGGATTTGTGCTGGCGGGAGAAACCTACAGTTATAACGACGGTATGCGCAGTGGCTACATTGTTAGAACAAATGATGAAGGAATAATGCTTTGGGAGCATGTTATGGATCTAACGGAGCCTAGCTTTTTCACCGATATTGATTTTGACGGAGACTCTATTGTTTTATGTGGCGGAATTGGTGATGGTGGCGTAGATTCTTATGATGGTTACATAGCTAAATTTGGAATTGACGGCAACTTAGGCTGGGACAGGACAATAGGCTCAGAATATAACGATCAATTTAATGCAGTACAAGTTGTGGATGATTTATACAGTTTCGGTGGATCAAACGGTGCAAGCTTTCCTACAGAGAAGCAAAACATGTGGATGTATCGACTCGACAATGCTGGAAATGAGATATATGATACAGTTTTTATAAACACAACCTTTAATAGTGATGCCATTAATGATATCTCTATCAAATATGATCAGGACTATGCGTATGTGGGAGAAACAAAAACGTATGGTTACTCTGTGGTTGACGGAAATTACGACATGTTTATGGCGAAAATGAGTCCTGCTCCTTTATACGCACAACACTCAGCACAGACTTACGGAGAAGCTGGTGATGACCGCGGTCAGGCAATTGACAGAACGCGCGATTTGGGTGCCGTGTACCTAGCTGACACCAAGTATTTTTCAACCGGAGGAAATAATATTTTAATCGTAAAAGTTGCTCCGGCATGGACCTACCCTCCTTTGACAGATGGGGAAGATGGATTTTTAGTGGAGTTTGATGACATCACAAATTCATTGCCGAGTTATCAGGAAACCATTGACTTGTCTGTTTATCCGAATCCGTTTAATGACATTATTAATATCCCGGTAATTTTAGAAGGGATCTACTCCATTTATAGTATTGATGGGCAATTGATGCAAGGTGGAACATTAAACAGTCAAGAAATGAACTTAGGTCACTTTAAATCGGGAATTTACCTGCTAACTGTTATAACGAGCGACGGAATCTATAAAAAACGATTGATTAAAAATTAGAAGCAATTCTGTCTGACAACATTTTATAGAGCGTTTTCAAATCTTGGTCTTCTAACTTATTAATATGTTTCTCAATTGTTGCGAAATCTCCGCGTTTAGCTGGGCCTGTCATTGCTTCTTTTGGTCCAAGTTCTAATACTTTTTCCATGGTCTCTCTAATCAATGGATGTAGTACACCTAAATCTAAATTTGATTTTTGAAGCAAAACATCCGACTCTTGCAAGAGCTGTGTTGTAAAATTGCACGCAAATACTGCTGCGAGGTGAATCTCAGCTCGCATTTTAGAATCAGCACGGTGCGCATTGTCAGATAAATAGTCCCCACAAAATGTAATGAGCCATGCTGTAAACTCAATGCTATTCCCTTCTATTAAAAATGGAATTGCAGCAATATCTAAGGCGCGTTGTTTTGAAAATGTTTGAAGCGGATACAAAACGCCAAACTGATTAAACCCTCTAAACACGTCAATTGGCGCCGAACCTGAGGAATGCACAACAGGAACACTTGTATCCAGTTGCCGCGCTATGTCTTCAATTGCGTCATCCTTGATCGTTACTATATTGAGATCTACATTACTGTCAACGTCTTTGACATCATCAACTGCTTTGGCTCCAAACTGACGAGATAATGCACGGGCATTAATAAAATCGCGAGAAAAAACAGAAACAATCTCCACGCCGCCAGCAAATAATGCCTTGCTTAAATGTGTCGCCACATTCCCCGCACCTATTATATTAACTCTTGTTTTCGTTTTCATCACTTATTAAAATGTAAAGCTAGGAATAAAATCAGCTTCCAATATTAAATTAAGGTTAAAAGGGGGAATGGTAAGTCTCAATTATCCGCCCAAGTAACTGTATAATTTGGGATTTCTCCGTATTCTAGATCGGTTGATCGATATTTAGTTTTGAAATTTTAGATTCATGCATTGGCCGAATTGAAACGGTCAATTTCTAAACCGGCTTGCTCACAACGTACAATAGCTCGTCCCTTTGCAACCTATAGCGTTCTATGAGCTCTTCGCCTAATTCGTCCTTAAAATCGATTGTATCAACCTTAAAGCCAGCCTCAGCCAATCGGTTTGGATAGTTTGTGCCGTACAAGCGTACATGATCATATTGCCAAAAGTGCTTTTCGCGCTCCTCTGGCGTTCTAATGGAAGCATCTTCGTATGTGGTGTCCCGATTCGAATCGATTGGAACTTGCAAGATTCCCCAACCTCCCGGTTTCATAATGCGGTATAATTCTTTCATGCATTGCAAATCATCTTCCACATGCTCCATAACGTGATTACAAAAAATAACCTCGTATTGGCTGTCATCTAAAGGAATTTGATGCAAATCAAAATGCAAATCAGCGATTGGCGAAACTAAGTCACCCGTTGTATAGTCTAAGTTTTTTTGCTTTTGAAAACCTTTATGGAAACATTGCTCTGGAGCAATGTGCATTACTTTTAAATCAGGTTTTGTAAAGAAATCTGTTTTCCGCTTTAGATAAAGCCACATTAAGCGGTGGCGCTCTAATGTCAAGTCATAAGGACACAGTACATTGTCGCGCTGTGCGACTTTCGAGCCGTATGAAAGGAATTTACGAAATGATTTTTCACAAACTGGACATTCCACTTTATCTCCCCGATATATAAGCGGAGCAAAAAACTTAAATACATAACTGAGCCTAATTAATAAAGGCCTTGGCAAAGTATTCAATAACCAATTGTAAATTTTTTTCATCTTTCAATCTAAAATGATCGCACAAATATAATACTAATCTATTTGTTTATTTGTTTGATTATACAAATGTTTCATAGCTTTCAGTACAAAGTGAACCGTCTGTTGCATCTTGCTAATGACAAATTTATGACGAAAAATTCGTACTATTGACGAACAAAATAAAATTGTCCGATAATTAGAGGATTAGACCACCGGCAAAAAAGACGATAGAATAGTAATTTTAAAAATTTAATACATTTGTAGTATTTTGTTAAGACTCATTCACATACTTATTTTTTTTACCTGCTGTCTTGCCGGTCAAGCCCAAAGCTCATTTATAGGCAAGCTTCAAGAGACTTTGAAGTATCAACCAGTTGACTCTACCTTTCACCTTATTGACCAACACTATGCTTATTTGGATTCCACTCAATCTCCTGTTCAAGAAAGAATTGAACTTCTAAATTTGAGAGTGCAAATTTCAGACTCCGTTGGAGTTAAAATTGAAAGTTTATATGGTTACCAGCAATTATCAGCCTATGGTAAGTACATGCCCGCTGAAGAATACTATCAGATATTAACAAAAATTGGCAACCGTCAGTCGAGTCTCGGAAATTTAGACGAAGCGCTGAACGCCTATTTCACTGCAGTAACGCTTACGGATAGTATTGGAAATGATACGTTGCTGGCGGAGGTTTATCGGACCATTGGCACTAAATATAAAAATGCAAAAAACGCATTTTTGGCAATCAAATATCTAAATGAATCATTAGCTATTTCTACGAAATTATCCGATTCTTTAGGAATTCTTAAATCCTGCATGACAATGGGAAATGCTTATAAAAACATCAATAATTATGACAGCGCCCTTTATTTTTATGACAGGAGTTTAACCATTTCAAACCTGACCAATTATCCACGCGGCACCGCCGGCAACTACAATAATATTGGAAAAGTCTATTTGAGGCAAGATAGTTTTGACGTGGCATTGGACTATTTTTTTTTAGCGCTTGAGATAAACCAAGCTGAAAAAAACGAGCAATGGGTCTCCTATAACTATAACAATATTGGGAACGCATTTTATAAAATCGAAAAATATGATCAGGCAATTGTTTACTTGAACAAAAGTATTGAGATTAAAGACCGCCTGAACTATCAAGAAGGTAAAGTACAAACCCTATTGTGGCTTTCAGAAGTCTATGAGAAAAAAGGATACTACCGTTTAGCTTATAATAATTTGCTTGAACATGTTGAGTTAAAAGGAAGCTTTCAGGATGCCGAGCGACTAAAAATGGCAGATGAACTTGAAGCGCGCTTTCAAAATGAGAAAAAAGAAGCACAAATTAATGCCTTGGAAGCCGAGCAATCTATACAGCAATTAGTAATCGCTAGTCAAACCAAAGATTTAGAGCATCAGGAGGAATTGCGTGCGAAAGAAGCCAATTTAATATATGCGTTGGGCTTTATTATGTTGAGCTTACTGGTAACGATAATTGTTTTTTGGCACAATAACCGCCAAAAAAAGAAATACAATGAACAATTAGAAACTAAAAATTCGGAAATTGAAAAAGTGAATAGCGAAATTGAAGAGGCACGAGTTGATTTAGAGCGTAAAAATAAAGAAGTAACGGATAGTATTAATTATGCCAAGCGGATTCAGGCAGCTATTTTACCTTCAGAGAAAACCTTGGAGACTCATTTAAACGAGGCCTTTGTATTGTATTTGCCAAAGGATATTGTAGCAGGTGATTTTTACTGGACAGAGCACGTAGCGGACACAATTTTATTCGCCGTGGCTGATTGCACAGGGCATGGGGTACCTGGGGCAATGGTTAGTGTTATCTGTCATAATGCTTTGAATTCATGTATCAATCAGCTAGGGTTAACCGATCCTGGCGAAATTTTAGATGAAACAACCAAATTGGTGTTAAAACAGTTTGAAAAATCAGAGCAAGAAGTGCGTGATGGAATGGACATAGCCTTATGTTCTTTTAATGTAAAAACACGGAAACTAAAATTTTCAGGAGCAAACACACCGCTTTGGGTTGTGCGTAATGAAGAGGTGTTAAAATATAAAGCAACACGACAGCCCGTTGGCAATCATACCACACGCGTTAATTTTGACACGCACGTTATTCCAGTTCAAAAGGGTGATTGGCTTTATATGTCTAGTGATGGGTTTTCAGACCAGTTTGGTGGAGATCGTGGCAAGAAGTTCTTCAATAAGCGTTTTAGAGAATTACTTTTGAGCATTTCAAAAAAATCGGTAAAAGAACAATCCAACCATTTAAAAACTACTTTTGAAGGCTGGAAACAAGATTATGAACAAGTTGATGATGTTTGCGTGATGGGTGCACGGGTCGATTAATTCAAGCGGGCAATTAATTATAAATTCAGGCTACCAGCAATACGGCTGCCACGCCCATTACCAGGTTTGTGTTTTCCATTTCATAAAATTACTTTATTAAGAATAATAGGATACTCAATGAATTTTAACTTCGCGATAACAGGTATTAACACGTTGATAACATAAATGCTGCTGAATCATCATGAACTTGTGATCAATATTCACTTAAACAGTTAAATATGAACACTAAAAAATTAAAATTCCTGGCAGGAAGCTTAGCATAAGAAGTATTTGCAACAGTTCTTATTTTTGCTGCATCACCATCACATGCGCAGGCAAATGAGGCCTTGGATTATGGAACAGAAATCGTTTCAACAACTTCTAAATGTACCCCGACACAAAAGATTTTAGTCAAGAATGCGTCACAGATAAAAATTGCAACCAAGTTTGCAAACTGGATGTTCTAACGCTCTTTACACAAACCAAAACCTAGAACACGAATGACCGCCATTCGACCCAAAGCGGATTTGCGGGCATTTTTAGGCTTTAAACCTTAGTTGAACTGCTAACTGCAAAGAACTAATGTTGCTTCTAAGGCCATTTTAATGTTATTTCTTACCGCAAGAATATCTGTGTCAAACATATAACAGGGCGCAGAAACTATTAAGTTTTCTCGATCAATCGATATTTCTTTAATGCCCTTTGCAGTGCTTGTAGCACCCACCTTTTCAATTCCGGCATGAAAACCGTCAATATCATACGGTGATGGTTCATTGTTTGAACCAAGCGTTAAAGTTGGATGAATAGCAGAACCTTCTAGGGCTTTTGCCACCACTACTGGACTTACACACAAGGCGCAAATCGGTTTGCCGGCATTCACCATGTTCACTAAAAACAATTTTACTTTTGGCAAAATTTCCCCGTCAGGACCAGCAAATGCCCAGGTTGAAAAATTTTTTGCTGCTCCGAATCCACCGGGCATTACAACCGCATCAATATTAGCAGGGTGAACAGATCCAATTTCCTGAATATCTCCTCGCGCAATTCTTGCAGACTCAACCAACATGTTTCTGGTCTCTTTCATTTCATCACCGCTAGTATGATCCACCACATGATGTTGCTTTTCATCAACACTTATGCATATATATTCATGCCCAGCATCTTTAATTGCTAGCATAGTGAGCACGGCCTCTTGAATTTCAGATCCATCATAAACACCGCATCCTGAGAGTAAAACACCTATTTTCATAAAACTACTTTTTGATTGTTATGCTAAATTTAATTAAATTTGAACGAAATGGAACTGAATACTTCCCCAGATAATTTAGTGTTTTATGATGGCGATTGTGGCTTCTGTAATTCAAGCGTTCAATTTATTTTAGCGAAGAAAAAGCGCCCATTTTATTTCACCGCATTGCAGTCTATTACGGCTAAAACAATCCTAGAAAACCACGAAACCGTGATTAACATGGATACGATTTACTATTTAAAAGGCGGTAAATTATACGATCGTTCTAGTGCTGTGCTTCAAATTGCTAAAGGTCTAAAGGGTGGATACCCCTTACTATTTTCTTTTTATATTGTCCCAAAATTTATACGTGATCTTTTCTATAATTTTATCGCAACCAGACGACATAAATTGCGTAAAAAGTTCTGTTTAATTCCCAGTGAAAAAGATGCGCAATATTTCTTAACGAACTGATTTTTGTCAGAATAGTTGGAACTATATCTGCTTAATTTTGTTGTTATAAACAATTGATAGCCATGTTGAAATTAGTGCGGAGTCTGCATCTTCATAATATTTGTCTCCTAAAGGGTAATACGCTGAAAATTCGAGCCATGTATGCCCTTCTGGCGGTCCAAAATCATGCGCATCAATTGAAACATCTGGATTATTACAAGAAATAACGATTAGTAGAATGAATGTTCTCTTCATGATAAATGAAGTTAATGAAAAGAAATGGAAGAAACGAACCTATTTTTTAGGACATCCACCGCAGTGGCGGCCTTTTTTCTTGTACTTTTTACAGCACTTTTTCTTTCCGTCACATGCGCCCAATTGGAAATGGCCCACTAAAAAAGGATTTATTGCTTGCTCTTTTTCCACATCACAAATATACTTATTTAGAATGATTCTAAGCAATACCCTTTTTGTGGTATTTTAAATATTATATTAAATTTAAAGTACAAGTTGAAAAAGGTGGTCATTAAATCGCTATCTTCAGTTTTGGAATGTATATTGTTATGATAGCAATAAAAACAATCATCTCTATGAAAAAATTCATCCTATTGTTAATTGTCACGTTCAGCCTAAATGCCCAGGCTAGCGGTTTTTTGTTTCCGAACGTAGAATATGAATATGCCAAGGTCTACCTCTTTAATTTAAACTTAGAAGAACCAAGTCAAATGGATTTTAGAATCTATAAAGACGGAGTTTACGCCATGAGTAAGCTGGGGAATGGTATGTTACTGTCAGATGAATTTCACACCAAAGTCCGCAAGATATTTGCCAGAGGAATTGATGAATTAATTATGGGTTTATCAAAATGCTACATGCCACGCCATGGCATTATATACTATGATGCCAATCATGAACCGGTGCTGTCTTTATCCATTTGTTTTGAATGCGATAAAATCAGTATTTGGAGCAAAGAGAAATATCACTTTAGTGATGATTACGAGCAATTTAATTATGACAAAGCCGAGAAGCAAATGAGCGACTTACTTAAAATTATGATGGCTGAGGATATTCCAGCATACACAAGTGTTACACATGAGCCTAAATACTTGGAATATGTAAAAAGTAACATGTCTTTGAACAGTCAAAACTCAGTGACACTGAATGCAAAAGAGCAACTTGTCAACGTTCCAAAAATTATTGATCATGAAATAGCAAAAGCATGGGCGCATCCAAGTCAGAATTTAAAATTTAAAGAGAGTATAGACACTGTTGAAAGCACGAGTGGTGTTGACAATGTTTATAGAAAAGTAAGCTATAAATGGAATACCATTTTTCATTTTATGGACGGGCAATTAACTCAAGCAAAAATTTATCATCCCGGTATCTTACTCCCCCTAGGCGCATCTGTTGGAATGAGCGCTGCTGAGCTCTATCAAAAACTTGGAATCGACATACCAGAAAATGGATACCCGAAAGTACTTAACTTAGACGGGGAAGCTTGGAAAATTGAGCTTGCATTTAAGTATCACACCCTTGTGAAAATTGAGTTGAGGCCAAAATAATAGACAATTTAACAACCACTTTAAGTTCTTGTATCTAAATCGCACCATTTTATCGAAGCAATGGATGCCAAAGCTAAAAGCTTTTTGGTAGTGCTATTCATGTAGTATATTTATGTAACTCAGAAAAAACGAACATGAAAATATTTGATCTCTTCAACGATCTTCGTAAGGACGATTTTTGCTTTGCTTATTTAGATGAATTCTCTGATTCATCCACAGATGCACTTATAGCACTTCAAGATGCGCGTTTAGCTGATAAGCGAAAAATTCGTAGGAAAATATCCTTTCTAGTCACTGAGTGTTTTCAAAATATTGTGCGCCATACTGAAAATTCCAATCAAAATTTCGATAAATTATTTGGGTTGCGCAGTAATGGTTCCATTCTTTCCATTTCAACTATTAATCCGATTATCCGTGCGAAGCAAGAAAAACTTAAAGCAAGCTTAGATCATTTAAAAGAACTCAGTACAGAAGAATTAAAGTTAAACTTACTTTTTCACAAATAAAGCCACCGCCTCTATGTGACTGGTATGCGGAAACTGATCCACCAATGAGAGTTTTTGCAAGGTATATCCAAACTCCAACAAATCTCTGGCGTCACGGGCTTGCGTTGCTGGATTACAGGAAATGTATACAATTTGTTTGGCGTTAATATTCATGACTTTTTTTAAAGTCTTTGGCGCGATTCCTGCCCTAGGCGGATCTAGCATTATCGTATGAATTTTATCTGTAAAATTAGGATACTCAACTAAGAATTTTCCTACATCAGCCGCGTAAAAATCTAAGTTTTGAATTCCATTTCGTTCCGCATTGCGCTTTGCGTCTTCAATCGCTTCGGGAACAATGTCTACGCCAATCACTTTTACACCATCTATTCTACTCGCCATTATTTGACCAATGGTTCCAGTTCCGCAAAACAAATCCATTAAAAGTTGATCTTTTAAGTCAAACTTCAACTGCGCATACTCAATGGCTTTATTATAAAGACGTTCAGCACTTTTAGGATTCGTTTGAAAAAAGCTCTCCATACTAATTTCAAATTGCAGATCTAATAACTTTTCCAATACAATCGGCTCACCATAAAGCAAACCATTTTCTCCATTCTCAATTTTAGCACGATCAGCAACATCATCATTTATTGTATGTTGCAAGCCTGCTAGCCGTTCACCCAACAAGTCAACCATAAATTTTTTAAACGCTTCCCTATCAAATTTGGCAAGATCTTGAGATGATGTGACCAAATTGATAAGCAGTTTGTTTAACTCGAACGATTTGCGCACCACTAAATGTCTAAAAAAGCCTACTTTTTTTGGTGGATGCCATGCTGGTAATTCAGTTGACTCCAAAAATTGTCGAATTTCTTTCAATTGTGTTTCAAATGCTGCGTCAAACAAGCCATCAGGGCCGTCTAAATTTTCAACTTTCCACCATGTTCCACGCGTTTTAAATCCTAGCGCAAACTGGTCATCTAACTCTTCTTCAGTTTCTAAATCTTGTCGGATGGTAGAAAAGGAATATTCCATTTTATTTCTATAATTGAAAGATTCTGGCGATTCGAGATAGGTATCAAAAACAGCGTCAATATTTTGAATCTCTCCAATGCGACGATATTGTTCAAGTGTCGATTCTTTTTTATACTTATGCTGTAATTCAATCGGCAGTGTAATATATGGCGCACCAGAGATGGGTTGAAAATCCAATTCAATTTCGTCAGGCGATCGCTCCAACACTTTAATCAACTTACATTCTGCAAAACGCTTCTTTTTTTTTGCAATTCGAGCTTGTACCTTTTGCCCTGGAAGGGAGTTATTTACAAAAATAACATACTGTCCATTCTCGGTTTCTTCTTTTGCGATTCCCTTACCACCGAAGGCGTAATCTGTAATTGTAAATTCTATGACGTCTCCCCTTTTCATGACTGGATATTAGGGCGCAAATGTACAACATTCAAATCAAAAAGCTATTCTGTTGATAATTAATCATTTCATTTTATGGAGAAGCGCATTTATTCGAGCAAAATGAGATATCTTTACAACCGCTTACAATTAACCAGATGAAACAACAGAATTATTTACTCCTCTTTTTAGTACCATTATTATTTGCGACTTGTTCTGATTCTTCTGCAGAGCCTGAAGCTCCTTCAGCGTGGAAAGAAGATTATACAAAACAAGAAATAACCATAGAAATGCGTGATGGTATTAAATTGTTTACAACCATCTACAGTCCGGTTGACACCTCCAAATCCTACCCTGTATTAATGCAACGAACGCCATACAGTTGTCGTCCATATGGAGCAGACACCTTGCCTGGAAGTATTAACCATAATCCAGATTTAGTAAGTTCTGGCTACATATTCATTAAACAAGATGTTCGTGGAAGATGGATGTCTGAAGGAGAATATGAAAATACAAAACCGCCCTACTCGCTTTTTGATTCGTCAGCTACAGACGAGTTAACGGACACTTGGGACACTTTTGAATGGTTGGCGAATAATTTGAAAAACTACAATGGCAACGCTGGTCTATACGGTACATCTTATCCCGGATGGACAACGTTAGTTGGTGCGCGCGCTAATCACCCTGCTATTAAGGCTGTGATTGCAAGTGCGCCAGTTACTAATTTTTATTTTGAAGATTTTAATCGCTATGGTCTCTTTGCGCTAAATTATTTACCTGTCATCCATGCTTTTGGAACACCGCGCCCTGGCCCTACAGATACCGCTTGGTACCAAAACGACAAAGAAGCGTATGGTATTGTTGATAGCTCAAAAATCTATCCTGATTACTATGATTTTTTCAGAGATCGATTAACGCTAAATGATTATTGGGATGTGTTAGACTCCTCCAATTTTTTCTGGAAAAACATTCGTGAGCATGCAAATTATGATGAATATCGAAAAAAGCGGGCTTGGGATCAATACTATAACGATATTCAATGCCAAGTGATGGTTTTAGGTGGTTGGAATGATGAGCAAAACTTATATGGAATCTTGAATTCCTTCAAGCATATTGCTGCAAATAGTCCTGATGCAAATGCGCAACTAGTGATGGGACCATGGGCACATGGCATACCATCAAGAGCTGATAGTGCCTACTATTTAGGGAATGTTTTTTATGGCTATGACCTTTCAAAAATATATATGGAAGATGTTGAATATCCTTACTTTGAAAAACACTTGAAAGGGAACGGCAAAGCTCCAGACTTCCAGGTCAAGCTTTATGATACCGGTAAAAACGAATGGGATTATTTTGATGAATTCCCTGAGGACACGGGTAAAGAATTGACGTACTTCCTATACAATGAACGAATGAATGCGGCCTATCCTGAAAACACACAAACGGAGAATTATCAAACTTATATTTCTGATCCGTTTCATCCAGTGCCAGGTCTTGAAGGAGACAACTGGTATGGCATGGCGCCCAAATTTTATTTCACTGCCGATCAACGATTTACCGAAAAGCGACCAGATGTTTTAACTTTTGAAACAGATGTACTGACTGAAGACATTAATGTTGTAGGTGAAATAAAAGCAATTATTGACTTTGCGACTGATCATGACGCGGCGGATCTTTATGTAAAAGTAATAGATGTGAATCCGCTTGATAGAATTCCGGAATATACCGATAAGGAGGGCATTAAAATGAATGGCTATCAGCGATTAGTTCGAGCTGGGTATATTAGAGGGCGTTATCGCAATGGATTTGAACAAGGCGAACCATTCATTAAAAATCAAAAAACAACCGTTGAGGTGCCTCTATTGGATGTTTTCCACACGTTCAAGAAAGGACATAAGATCATGATTCAAATTCAAAGCTCTATGTTCCCTATTTTCGACATGAATCCGCAAAATTACGTTGAAGACATTTACAATGCTGAAAAGAAGGACTTTGCAGTCGCCATGCATATGGTTTTTGCGACGAGTAAGATTGTGTTGCCGGTGAAATAGAGATTATATGCAACGCCCTGAGCTTTTGTCTAAGGGTTAGATGTTAGATGAAAATAATTGAATGGCACCCTTTGTAAACATTTTGACTAGCCAGCACGGTGAATTGTTAATTGAACATTGAACTATAAGCTAAACTTATCTTTAAACTTAATTGTTTGTCTTCTCGAGATCTCCACTTTGGTTCCACAAGTCAACTCAACCTGCAAACCGCCGTTAAACCAATTTTCAATATTAACAACATGATTGAGATTGATGATGTACTTTCGATTCACACGGAAGAATAACTTTTCATCTGTGCGTTCTTCCAGATTATTTAATGAACGAAGAATTAAGGGCCGGAACTTCTCAAAATGCACTTTTACATAATTCCCTTCTGATTCAAAATAGCGAATGTCATCCACTTTTATGAACCAAACCTTATCCCCATCACGAATAAGAACAGGATCACCCGATTTAAGCACGGATGCATTTTCAACGCTTTTCGGAATTTGATTTTCTTCCATGAGGCGATTATAGACCTCATCTAACCGATCAGAATCAATTGGTTTCATCAAATAATCATAAGCATTCAACTCAAAAGCTCGCATGGCATACTCATCATAAGCCGTCACAAAAACTGCACGCGGTGGATTTTTTATACTGCCTAATAAATCAAGTCCATTTTCACCTGGCATTTGAATGTCCATAAAAACCAAATCTGGCAAATCACGCTCTATAGCTTCCTTGGCTTCTATGGCGTTTTTATACTCGCCAATAATTTCTAGCTCTTTATATCTAGAAAGTAGGGACTTTAATTCTTCCCGCGCCAATCGCTCATCATCTACAATTATCGTTCTCATTTATATGTGATATTTATTTTAACAACTACCTCATCATCCACCTGGCTGATTGAAAAACTGGCATCCTTGCCGTACAATATTTCTAGGCGTTTTTTAGTATTTGATATGCCAATACCTTCTTCTTTTTGATCTATTTTTAAAAGCCCTGAATTACTAACAGTAATTTCTAACGTATTTTCTCGTTTATGAGATATGACTCTAACAATGCCGCCATCAATTGATTGAGATATCCCATGTTTAATGGCATTTTCAACCACTGTTTGAATCATTAATGGTGGTATTTCAAGAGAAAGCGATTCTTGAGAGATTTGAAAATCAGTGCTCAGACGTTCTTCAAATCTTACTTGTTCTAAATCTAAATATATTTTTACCAAGTCCAATTCTTCCTTCAAAGAAATGACTCTCAATTTACCTAGGCTTATGGATTTGCGCAGGAGCGACGACAATTGGGTAACGGAAGTTTTAGCCTGCTCCGGGTTAAGACCAATTAAAGCACGAATAGAATTCAAAGAATTGAACAAAAAGTGCGGGTTTAACTGAGCCCTCAGGTTTTTTAATTCAATTTCATTTTTTGAAGCTTCCCATTTCAAATTTAAAATTTCTTGCGCCCTTGATTTTTCAACAATAGCAAACACGTAATAAAACCCACTCCATAGTAAAAACAAGATGATTGATCGGGAAACTCCGAATAAGAATACCCCCCATTGAAACGGTTCCTCTTCCTGCTGTTCAGATGATAAGGTTTCACCATTTGTCAATTGAAGTGTATCGGCAGGTGTATTAATTTGCATTGAATCAACAGGGAGATTGGCAACTTGCAAAGTATCTTCATCCACCACTACCCATTGACTTGAATTATCCTGCTTATCTTGATCAACTAAAAAGTCAATCTCAATAATTTCCTCGAAAAAATGCTGAAATGTTTCCAAGGTAAAACCAGCAATTATCGAAAGAAACAAGGTAATAATAACCAACTGGTTAATTGGTTTTGATAATAAGGATTTTTTAATGATCACATATCTTATTCCATGGGAAACCATGATTGCCGCAAGAATAGATAATGCCGCGTAGATATATAAATTAAAGGTAGAAATGAAATCTTCAGTAGAAAACAGAAGCAAAATTGAGAATAAAAAGTAAGCTGTCCATCCAGCAAACTGGACTCCCCAATAAAATAACTTCTTTCTTTCCATAAATTAAATCTAAAAAATAAAGCAAGAAAACAAGCCTTAAATAATTTTTAAGGAGGAAACGGCTGTACTAAATAGCCTTTTTTAATGATGAAAGGAATTCAACTTTAAACGTTAAATCGGAAATGCATGATATCGCCATCTTGCACAATGTAAGTTTTACCTTCAACACGCAACTTACCAGCATCCTTAACTGCAGCCTCTGACCTAAGCTCTATAAAATCACTATACGTCATTACTTCGGCACGAATAAATCCTTTTTCAAAATCAGTGTGAATTACACCAGCAGCTTGAGGAGCAGTAGCACCAACTGGAACGGTCCATGCGCGAACCTCTTTAACTCCAGCTGTGAAATAAGTTTGTAGATCTAATAGACTATAAGCCGAACGAATCAAACGATTCACCCCTGCTTCTTCTAAGCCAAGCTCATCTAAAAACATTTGGCGCTCTTCAAACGTATCAAATTCAGCGATATCTGATTCGATTTTTGTTCCAATAACTAAAACCTCAGCTTTTTCGTCTTTCACCAATTCCTTTACCTGCTCAACATAAGCATTTCCATTCTTTACAGATGCTTCATCAACATTACACAAGTACAAGACTGGCTTAGATGTCAATAATTGCATTTCTTTTGTGATGGTTTCTTCAGAATCATTAGTCACTTCAACAGTTCGGGCTGATTTTCCAGCCTCCAATGCGTCTTTTAGTTTCAAACAAAAATCATATTGACGCCCAATTTCTTTATCACCAGATTTAGCAGTTCTATGTAACGACTTAATTTTACTTTCAACCGTTTCTAAATCCTTCAATTGCAATTCAAAATCTATCACCTCTTTATCACGAACAGGATCTACAGAATCATCAACGTGAATAATATTATCTTCATCAAAACATCTCAGCACATGAATAATAGCATCTGTTTCACGAATATTTGCCAAAAATTTATTACCAAGACCTTCACCTTTATGCGCTCCTTTTACTAAGCCCGCAATATCAACAATCTCAATAATTGTTGCTTGCACTTTTTCAGGGTTAACAATATCGGCTAATTCAGCGAGGCGGTTATCTGGCACTGTTATTACACCAACATTTGGTTCAATAGTACAAAACGGAAAATTTGCCGATTGTGCTTTTGCATTTGAAAGACAATTGAACAATGTTGATTTCCCTACATTCGGTAAGCCAACGATACCACATTTTAAAGCCATATTCTGAATTTTTAGGCAAAGATACTGCTTTGGTTTAATTTGCTGATACAGCGAACCACATTTATTCAACATTGAGCAAACAAAAAGAGGTTGTCCGTCTAAGACGAACAACCTCTAAATTGTTTCACAACTGTATTATTCAATTATTTCCTCAAGAGCGTTACATTACCTTGCCCTTGTTGTTCGGTGCCATTTGTGTAACGAATAACATAGTTATAGAAGTAAACACCAGCAGCGCTTGGACTTCCACTTTTTCGCTCTCCGTTCCATCCGTCAGTTATTGAAGTGAATTCGTATACAACACTCCCCCATCTGTCAACAATCACACATTCGAATACGTCAACTCCTTTTGCCTCTTTATTAAAGCTGAACACGTCATTAAGTCCATCTCCATCTGGTGTAAATACATTGAAAGGAACAAAGTCTGGTTCAGCAAATACCGTAATATCCTTACATGTAGTATCCTTACAACCATTTTTATTTGAAGCAACTAGACAAACTGTATACACTTCTTCGCCTGTATAAGTTGTATCAAATTGCTCATCTAAATCCTCACTCAGAATCCAATTTGTGTTATCGTAGTCGAAGTTCCACCAGAACGTGGTATCAGCTCCTGGATTCAATGGATTAGCAAAATTGATAGACTGGTTTGAGAAATTCGCAAAAACCGTTTCTGTTCCATTACAATCTTCATTTAACTGGTCAGACGTAATCGTGAAAATAGCTTCAGGATTCAATGAATCAACCGTTATTGTTGTATCCACAATACATCCTACTGCATCTGTAACTCTAACCTTATAATCGCCAGGATTTAAACCACCCCAGGTTGAATTAATTGAATTGTCGGGAGTTCCTCCTTTTGTCCATAAATATTCATAATCAGCTATTCCGCCAGTAGCAGCAGCAAAAACTTGCCCATTACCCGATTGATATCCAAATATACGACAATAGGCGGGATCAAATCCAAGTTCACTAAAGGTTATTTGGTCATTTTCAGTAATTGTAAACTCATAAAGATTATCACAATATTCATCCTGAATTGTAACTAAATACGTTCCTGCTGGCAAGCCAGTAGCAAAACTAACATCCGTTGCAGGATTAGGAACAACTCCACCTAAATCCCAGAAATAACGTACTGTTCCAGATGAATTAAATACCTCATCAACGATAATTTGACCAGTGCTTTCTCCGTAACACAGTACATTTTTAATAGTAAACTCGGCGTATAATGAATCCGGTTCATCAACAATCACTTGGATTGAATCAATACACCCGTTTTCATCTGTTACATACCCCCAATAAGTTCCTGAACCAATTGTATTTAACACATCTGAATCTTCACCCGGTAAATCTCTCCAAGAGAACGTATAAACGCCAGTTCCACCAGTTACAGCAAGATCAATTGATCCGTCAGAATAAGCGTAACAGGTAGGTTGGTTCAATGTATTCACCGTAAGGTCTAATTCAGCAGGGCTTGTAATTTCAATTGGAATGGTTACTTCACAACCATAATCATCTACAATAGTAACAAACCATGTTCCAGGAATCATTTCTGATTGAGAAGTATTTGTTCCGTCACCAGGATAAGTTCCACCTAAAGGATCAGTCCACGTTATGGTAAGAATAGTTCCATCAACATCACCTAAAGCATCAACAGGTGTTGCAGTAATCTCAGCTGATCCATTATCAAAGCCAAAACAAGATACATTTACAAGTGTAATAACATCAATGTCAATAAAGTGACCTGCAGAGGTAATCGTTACAACAGAATCAGAAATACATCCTTCAGAGTCAACCGCAATAATAGTTACGGCCGTTCCAGCTATATCATCAATATCTGCAGTTGTTCCAGGCGTTGGTGTTCCGTTTAAAAGAATCACATAAGGTGCTCCATTTCCAGTTCCATCAATGATATTCGCCTCAACATTACCTAAAGAAGCATCAGGACAAGAAACTGCGGGCGTAATAATAACCGGACTAATTACTGGCGCTGAGAATATTCCAGAGAAAGTTGCTGTGCATCCTGCTTCATCAGTTACTTCAATCGCATATGTCCAGCCACCTTCAAGGTTTTCAATAGTTGCTGTTCCTCCGCTTACCACATCTCCATCTACTAAATCACCTGATCCAGTGCTAACTAAAGTGAAGTCTCCTCCGCCTCCAGTCAAAATCAAATCAATTCCGTTGATATATTCACCATCACAGTTCACTTGAATTTCCGCTTCAATTGGACACGCATAGGTCACTACAATAGGATCTCCTAATTCATAGCACCCGTTTCCATCTTTATCCCATGTCACACTAAAGTTGTCATTGTCCGCTCCATCACCTACACCGTCATCACCAGCAACTGGCACAAGGTAGTAAGTGCCACAACCCAATTCTCCAATCGGACTATCGTCGTCATGCAGGTCCATTATATCTTCAGTAGGTATAATTAAATCTAGATAACCAGGATCCGAAAGTGGGTCATCTCCCACTGGAGGTGCATCATATACCAACCACATTAATTGGGCCGTATAAATTCCGTCACCTATTGGTGCTGCAATCGTATCTGTTGGTAATGTATAATCATCATTTGAAGTAATTTCATATGAATCACCTTCACATAAAAATATTGGATCATCACTTGGCACAAATTCTCCATTTTTTTGAATTGTAAAAGTACCTGGGTCCGAAATACATGGTGGAATATCTATAATATCACAATCCGTTTCAGCGTCACCACCAAGTTTACCACATGTTACTTCTTGGATTACACCAGAAAAGTTTGTGATTAATAAGATATATACTTCACCAGCGACACAACCCGTAATTTCTGGAGTTTCATAGGCCACTGCCGAATAACTGCAATCTACAATTGGTGAATCCACACCTCCTAAAGTTCCGCAATTACTAATCGCGTCTGCTAAATCATCAAATGGTCCCCAAATAATAAAATCAATATCAGACCCTGCAAATAGTTCCATTTCAATATCACCACCTACTGCAATCTCTAAAAAATACCAACTTGGGCTAGGCCAAGATCCTAAACATCCATAATCATTGCCTGGTTCAGCTTCTCCTTCGTCTCCAGCTATAAATGAAATTCCTACATCTGTACAAATAGGTTGCATTTCTATACATGCAGGGCCTTGAGCAAATCCGCTTGAGCTTGCAATGGTTAAAACCAATGCACAACTAATATTTAAAATTCTCTTCAACATATCAGTTATTTTTTAAGTTCTAATTTCAATTCAGCAATGCGCTTATTCAAAATAGCTCTTGTTTTTTCTGCATCAACAAACCAACCATTTTCATTGGCTATCTTTAACTCTGCGGCATTTCCACGAATGTAATCCTCTTTCTTTTTCAAAGCGATTAATTTTTTTTCACATTTTTTTAATTCCTGCTGTGGAGTCTGTGTTTCAATTTCTTTAGTTCTTGTGGATGGAGCTGGTTCACCACCTTTGACTAATTTGAGGCGAGTTGGTTTCTTATCTGCTTTCTCAACTTCTTGAGTAAAACTGATCATGCAAAATCCAACTGCCAATCCTGTTAATAAGATCTTTTTCATTTGTTTTTATTTAATGCTGAAAGTGAATTTTGTAATTAAAATTCGACTCCTTATAAGATACTACTTAAACTTCTTACTTGCTAAACGTTAAAAGCCCCATAAATAGTTGCTCCACAATATGCAAAATTGTGATTTTTTTTTCATTTCACTAGCATATTGTTAACATTCTTCAAAACTGTGCAAAACTTTCACTCGAATTTAGTCAGCTGTGAAGCGCTCAATTTTAAAATTCACTTATTTTTGCCTTGTATTATAAACAGGTAGCAATGGAAGTTAAAGAATTGGAAAAAATAACGTCTCAGGTAAGAAGAGATATTGTAAGAATGGTAACAGCCGTTCAGTCAGGTCATCCTGGTGGATCATTAGGCTGTACTGATTTTTTAACAGCACTTTATTTTGAAGTTTTGAATGCAGAACCGTCTGCTTTTACAATAAATGGTAAAGGAGAGGATTTATTTTTCTTATCAAATGGACATATTTCTCCAGTATTATATAGTGTATTGGCTCACCGCGGCTATTTTGATGTTTCAGAATTGGCTACATTTAGAAAAATTGGAACACGCCTTCAAGGGCATCCAAGTGTTTCTAAAAATTTACCTGGGGTAAGAATAGCTTCTGGTTCTTTAGGTCAAGGGTTATCCGTTGCAATTGGAGCAGCTGCCGCAAAAAAATTAAACAACGATAATTCAATCGTTTATACCTTGCATGGTGACGGAGAATTACAAGAAGGTCAGATCTGGGAAGCCTCTATGTATGCGGCTGGAAACAGGGTTGACAACATTATTGCTACGATTGATTACAACCACAAACAAATTGATGGAGACATTGATGAAGTACTTCCAATGGGCGACCTTTCAAAAAAATGGCAAGCTTTTGGATGGGAGGTACTTGAAATGGATGGACATAACATAACCGAAATACTGGCAACCATGGCAAAAGCCAAGGAATTGACAGGTAATGGTAAGCCTATCGTTATTGTGATGACAACAATTATGGGTAAAGGTGTTGATTTTATGATGGGAACACATAAATGGCACGGTTCACCGCCAAGTAACGAACAAGAAGCAATTGCGTTATCGCAATTAGAAGAGACATTAGGCGATTATTAATATTTTGATAAAAAAAACACTCATATTTGTTTTGATTAGCCTTGCAGGCTATACTGCTAATGCACAAGAATTAACACGAATCTTATTTATTTTTGATGCGTCAAACTCCATGAATGGAAAATGGGAAGGGGCAACAAAAATTATTCGGGCGCGTGAAATCTTGAATGAGGCCATTACTGAATTAGAGGGAACAGAGAATTTGGAAATTGCTTTAAGGGTTTACGGACATCAATCGCCAATTACTGCAACTTTTCAGGATTGTAACGATACAAAACTTGAAGTTCCATTTGGACCAGACAACTACAAAAAGATTAAAAACTTCATTGAAATAGTTGAACCGAAAGGTACTACCCCAATCGCAAGGTCATTAGAGGCGTCTGCAGATGATTTTCCAGACGCGAATGCCCGTAACGTAATTATTTTAATTACTGATGGTCTAGAAGCGTGTGATGATTTTCCATGCGAAGCTGCCCGGAAATTAAAAGCAAAAGGGATAAATGTAACCCCATTTGTTGTCGGGTTGGGAATTGAATTAAAATATTTGAATGATTTTAATTGTATAGGGCGAGTTTATGAAGCCTCCTCTCTAGAAACTTTCAGGAAGGTAATGACATCTGTGATAAGTGATGCATTGCTGAATACTTCTGTTCAAATTAACCTAAATGACATCCAAAGCAATCCGACAGAAACAGATGTGACTTTGTTTTTATATGAGGCCGGAACAAGTAATTTAAAGTATACGTTTATGCACACCATGAACTTTAAGGGATTGCCAGATACCATAACCATAATTGACCCTGAAATGCATTATGATATGGTTGTGAACACCCTACCAAGAGTAATAAAAAAGAACATTGGAATCAAAAAACACCAGCACAACATTATGCCTGCGGATTGCCCGCAAGGAACAATTACAACCAGAATTAAAGGCCCCACAAAATCATCCCAAGTTAAAATAAGAGTCTCTCAACAGGGTAAATCTGTTACACTCAACGTGCAAGATTTAGCAAAAGCACAGCGCTACATTGTTGGAAGTTATGATCTAGAAATATTGACACTACCACGCATTTACAGAAAAGATATACAGGTAACTCAGAGTGCCTATACCTATATTGATATACCAGGGTCTGGATTATTAACTTACCGCAGTTCCCAAGCGATTGTTGGGCAAGTATTTGTGCGTGATGCGAAAGGTCAAGACCAATGGGTATGCGACTTTGATTCAGAAAAATTGAGTGACGGATATTTTTTACAACCGGGGAAATATAAACTAGTTTATCGCCCTAAATCATCCGTATCAACAGATTACACGACGGTTAAAACTTTTAATATTGACGCCGGAGAGAATACGACAATAAACCTATAAACCAATTGGAAATTGCAAGTTTACGCGCAATGCTCCACAAATGAAACAATTAGAGATCAATGAAAGACTTTGAAATTCAAAACCACAAAGACACCCGTTCAGGATTTGGCGCAGGTTTGTCAGAACTTGGAAAAACAAATGAAAATGTAGTAGCCTTGTGTGCAGATTTAACTGGATCATTAAAAATGGATGCCTTTAGAGATGAGCATCCCGATCGATTTTTCCAAGTTGGTATTGCTGAAGCCAATATGATTGGAATGGCTGCTGGTTTAACCATTGGAGGTAAAATTCCATTCACAGGTACCTTTGCGAATTTTTCGACAGGTCGTGTATATGATCAAATTAGACAATCAGTCGCTTATTCAAATAAGAATGTAAAAATATGTGCATCACACGCTGGATTGACACTAGGCGAAGATGGCGCAACGCATCAAATATTAGAGGATATTGGTTTAATGAAAATGTTGCCAAACATGACCGTAATTTCGCCATGCGATTATAACGAAACAAAGGCGGCGACAATTGCCATTGCTGAACACGACGGACCAGTTTACCTCAGATTTGGTCGTCCAAAAGTACCGAATTTTACTGATCCAGACAAAAAGTTTGTGATTGGAAAAGCTGACGTTTTGCGGGAAGGAAAAGACGTAACAATCATAGCGACAGGACATTTAGTATGGAAAGCGATTGAGGCTTCAGAAATATTATTAGCAAAAGGCATCAATCCAGAAATAATTAATATCCATACCATTAAACCATTGGACGAAAAAGCGGTCTTAGAATCGGTGAACAAAACCAAATGCGTAGTTACGGCAGAAGAACACATGATGAATGGAGGTTTAGGGGATTCAATTGCTCAACTTTTAATTCGTAAAATGCCTAATCCATTAGAAATGGTTGCAGTTGACGATAGCTTTGGAGAAAGTGGAAAAGGTGAAGAATTATTAACGAAGTATAACATCAACACTACAAATATTGTAGACGCTGTAGAGCGCGTTATTTCTCGTAAATAGTCAATTATTATCTCTTGTCGATTTCTAAGCGCAATACTAAACACACATTATGTCAAGCACGGACAAAGACTTGTTGATTGCATTTAAAGAAGACTATACGTCTGGCTTTAGAAAAATCGTGCAAAAATATCAAGAACGCATTTATTGGCAAATACGGAGATATACAAAAAACCATCAAGATACCGAGGACGTGATGCAAAACGTTTTTGTTAAAGCTTGGAAGGGACTCCCCAAATTTAGAGAAGAATCGAATTTATACACGTGGTTATATCGAATTACATATAATGAAACACATACATTTTTAGCGAAGGAATCCAAACGAAAAACGGTTGACCTTGATCCCCCACTTTTTGAAAATTCCGTTACAGTTGAAGGAAAAGATTATGCTCCTGAAGAAATTGAAAACATCTTGAAAAAGGCCATGGAAACCTTGCCGGAAAAACAACTATTGGTATTCAATCTTAAGTATTTTGACGAGTTGAAATTCAGTGAAATATCCGAATTAACGGGAACAAGTGTTGGAGGACTTAAAGCGTCGTATCATTTAGCCGTAAAAAAAATTGAAGAATTTATACGAATTGATTAAACCTTATTCGACTTTATGAGTCAAAGCAGTAAGTGGAAAATAAAAAAGACATATTAGAAGGATTAAAAAAAGCGGAGCGGCCACTGGTTCCTGATGGTTTTTACAATCAGTTCTGGATTGATTTAATGCAACGTATTGAGCAAGACTCGGGTGTTTTAGTTCAACTAAAAAAATCTGAAAAACCTGCTGTTCCTGAAGATTTCTTCTCGAATTTAACGGCTTCTATTGGTCCAGAAGATTCTCCTTTCACATTTGACAACCTTCAAAAACGTAAAAACCCGACTTTACCTGCTGGTTATTTTGAAGAATCAACTGATCGCATTATGGCTGCTCTAAAAGCAACGAGTAATGCTGATAAAAAAGGTGGTCGAATCATCAATATGCGCTTAGTTCGTCTAATTAGTTTGGTTGCAGCTACGGTTGCAATTGTATTCACGGTTGTTCATTTTTCGAGTGATCCAAATGAAGATTTTAGAGCTGAAGATTTACCACAAAATAGCGCACCAGAAATTGAGTTGCCCATTGAGGACGACTATGACGATTACTTGGCTTATTTAGACGAAGATGAAATCATTGACTATATCATTGAAAATGATATTGAAATAGAAGATACATTAGATGTGATTGATTTTGAAGATTATTCAGATTTTTCTGAAGAAGATATTGAAGAGTATTACCTAGACCTTTTATAATTATATTATGATACGGATAAGCTTGTTATTTATGTTGACACTGTTTTTTGGAGCAGGAGTTTTTGCCCAGCCCCCAGGCGGTGGCGGTGAAAAAGAACAAAAGAAGAGAGAAAGAATTCATGCTCAAAAAATTGCATTCATTTCTACCGAAGTCGATTTAACCCCGGAGGAAGCGCAAAAATTTTGGCCTGTCTACAATCAATTCGAGGCAGAGATTGAAAAGGCAAGAAAAGAACGTCGTAAATACATGAAAGAATTACGTAAATCTGACGATTTAACGGATGAAAGAGCCTATGAGTTATTTGAACTTATTTTCAAGAGCGAAAAGAAAGAAAGTGACATTCGCTTAAGTTATCTTAAAAAATTCGCAGACATTTTAGGGAAAAAGAAATCGACAGCATTATTCATTGCTGAAGAAAAATTCAAACGCGAACTATTGAAAAAATTGAAGAAGGATGGAGATCGTCCTCCTCCACAAGACCATAATAGACCATAGTTAGTCTTTAATCCTTATTTTTGAAGTCACATTTCAATTATAATGACTGATTCTACAAGACGACATACTTTTCTAAAAAAACAAGCACAAACTAACGAAACACCTTATTTAATAGAGGTTGAAAGAGCCGAGGGCATCTATATTTGGGATAAATCTGGCAAACGTTATATGGACATGATTGCAGGCGTTGCAGTTAATAATATTGGACATAGACATCCATCTGTTATTACTGCTATAAAAGCCCAAGTTGATAAGCATTTGCACGTCATGGTATACGGCGAATTCATACAGGATTCACAATTGGCTTTAGCCGAAAATTTAGCCAGTATTTTACCGCCTAATCTAGCTTGTTCTTATATTGTTAATTCAGGCACTGAAGCGAACGAAGGTGCTTTAAAATTAGCCAAACGCTATACCGGGCGTTCCGAAATCATTTCTTGTAAAGGCTCCTATCATGGCAGCACCCATGGCTCAATGAGTGTTTCAGGAAATGAATCCAAAAAAGCGCCCTTTCGTCCATTGTTGCCACTGGTCAAATTCATAACATTTAATGACCCCGTTAGCTTAAACCTAATCACGGAAAAAACTGCTGCGGTAATCATTGAGCCTATTCAGGGAGATGCCGGTGTTAGAATACCGCAAAATGATTTCTTAAAAGCGTTACGCGCTAAATGCGACCAAGTTGGATGCTTACTCATTTTTGATGAGGTTCAAACCGGATTTGGACGCACGGGTACCTTCTTTGCTTTTGAGCAATTTGGCATTGTACCAGACATACTCACGCTTGGCAAGGCACTTGGCGGGGGAATGCCTATTGGCGCCTTTATTTCAAGTCATGAAATAATGCGTTCGTTAACACACGACCCAATATTGGGTCATATTACTACGTTCGGCGGTCACCCCGTATGCTGTGCTGCGGCAAATGCTGCTATTCATGTATTAAAAACTGAAAAATGGATTTCAGAGGCAGAGCATAAAGGAGCACTATTAGAAAATATGCTAGTTGAAAGTGATGAAGTGGTTGAAATAAGACGCGCCGGATTAATGTTTGCAATTGAAATGATTTCGTTTGATCGTGTAAAGCAAATAGTTGATCATTGTTTAGACAATGGCTTAATCGGGTTTTGGTTTTTATCCAGCCCCAATAGTTTTCGTCTCTCCCCTCCTATTTCCATTACTGAAAGAGAGATACAAGAAGCTGGGCAGATAATAATAGAAGCAATTAAGAGCACAAAGCAATAATCAACTAAGCCGTAATAAATTCATAGAATTAAAGTGTGGAAATATCACTAAATCGATTAATACGACCTATGCCATCAGTACAACTAAATAGCCGCTTACCCGATTTAAGTTTTCAAACGGATTAGTGGTAACGACCTGTATGTTTTTTCTCAAAAATGTCGAAGCGCGAAGGAACTAATCTTCTTGGCCAAAAATTATCGTAAGTCTCACAATCCGCCGTTTCTAAAAACGGATCAAGAATTACATTTAAAACTTCTTTTTTAAAGAAAAAGATTTTCGACACTTTTACTGAATTTTTTCGCCAGATTTCAGCAGGTATACGAATTAACTCATTCGTGCCATCAGTGAAAACAAATTGTAAAATTAATGGCATTACTAAACCGCCTTTATTCTCAAAGTCGATTTGATAGAATTGATATCCTCGATTTAAGAGTTTCTTATCGCTATCAGATAATTCGCTCAGAAAGTTATCATAAGCTGCCTTATCTTCTTCCGTTACTTTGTAAATGTCAGTGGTATTATACTTATCATCTAATTCAGATTGGCGCTCATTAACAGTTTCTTTAATTGTTTCAAGATTACGTGTTTTCGAAATGTTTTTGTTTTCAGTATCATTCATTTCTTTTTGAAACGCTTTTTCCTCATTTGGATCCTTTTCATTTAACTGGTACCATTTTACATTCTCAATTCCAATATCTACATGATCGTTTGTATAGAACCAACCTCTCCAAAACCAATCAAGGTCTACTCCACTGGCATCTTCCATTGTTCTGAAAAAATCTGCAGGAGTCGGGTGTTTGAACATCCAACGTTGCGCGTATTCCTTAAAAGCGTAATCAAATAACTCACGTCCTAAAATAGTTTCTCTCAAAATATTTAAAGCCGTGGCTGGCTTCCCGTAAGCGTTATTTCCAAATTGAAACAATGATTCAGAATTAGTCATAATTGGAGAAATATTGCTCTTATCTCCTTTCATATAATCAACGATTAAATGCGCTGGACCTCTTCTTGAAGGATATTCTCTCTGCCATTCTTGTTCAGTCAAATATTGTAAAAATGTATTCAAACCTTCATCCATCCACGTCCATTGGCGCTCATCAGAATTAATAATCATTGGGAAATAGTTGTGACCTACCTCATGAATGATTACAGAGTGCATGCCATATTTAGTCCGTTCACTATAAGTTCCATCTGCATTCGGACGTCCACCGTTGAAGCAAATCATTGGATATTCCATACCTATTGAATTTGCATGAACCGAAATAGCAACAGGATAAGGGTAATCAAAGGTATGCTTTGAATACGTGCGTAATGTCTGAGCAGATACGCGTGTAGAGTATTTCTCCCAAAGTGGATTTCCCTCTTTTGGATAATATGACATCACCATTACAGTCTTTGTTTCAAGTTCAACAGCTTGCGCATCCCACATAAATTTACGTGAAGAAGCAAAGGCAAAATCTCGTACGTTTTCTGCTTCAAAAATCCATGTTTTTGTTCCGCTTGCTTTTGATTTCTCTGCTTTTTCCGCTTCAGCTTGTGTCACTATTAAAATAGGTTGATCGGAATCCTCTGCCTGTTCTAATCTATTTTGTTGCTCTTTCGTCAAGACTTTACTCGCATTTTGCAAAACGCCCGTCGCTGCTACCACATGATCAGATGGTACAGTAATTTCAACCTCATAGTCACCAAATGGCAAGGTAAACTCTCCATCCCCTAAAAATTGTTTATTCTGCCATCCTTCTACATCATTATAAACACACATTCTGGGAAAAAACTGCGCTATTGTGTAGAGGTAATTGTCTTCTTCTTTAAAATATTCATAACCCGATCTTGCACCAATCTCCATACGATTGTTAACATTGTACCACCAAACCACTTTGAAAGAATAAGAATCTCCATTCGATAAAGCTTTATCCAGGTCAATACGCATCATAGTTCCAACAACGGTATATGGTATATCCTTGCCAGAAACATCTGTTACTTTTTCTAAATTGAAGCCTCCTTCAAATTCTGCCCTATTGAACATGCGTGTCAAAGCTGAAGGTGATGAAATTGACGCTATCGTTCCGGTTGAAGCCAATTGATTATCAGAGCCAGGTTTTCGGACATTTTGATCCAATTGCAACCATAAATAGGTTAAAGGATCTGGTGAATTATTAGTGTATGTAACTGTTTCTTGGCCTGAAACCTTTTGATTTTCATCATCAATTGTCACGCTTATTTTATAATCTGCTTGTTGCTGATAATAATTAGGTCCCGGAGCTCCAGCCGCGTTACGATATACATTTGGAGTGGCTAATTCTTCTTTAAGTTGTTTAAACTTGTTTGTATTCGTATTCTCTTGGGCAATAATGTGAGGCGCTAAAAAAAGTAGCGTTAGTAGCAATAAATTTCTAATCATTTTTTGTAGGCGTATTAATCAAACGTAATTTTTCCATGTTTTTTCGAGGAATCCAAAGTTACACTTTTAGTTTGTTCTTTGTATTTATAGTGGACAATATTTTGTTGCTGAGCGAATTGAGCGAACAAAATCGTATTCGTTATTTTCACTTCTTTTGGATTACCAATTGATGTCAGTGTGAAGTAGAAGTATAATTCTTGCCTAACCGTCACTTCTTTCCCTATGTATAAGGGAATTGATTGTTTGCCTCCTGAATAAAGTTTAAAATGGTCAGTCAAATAGGTTTTCATGTAAATGCCAGCGGCTGAGGTATCCGCAATATTTTCAATCTCCATTCTTTTTCCAAACTTGGCTTCTAATACCTCTTCAAAATCATGAGCGGTCATTTTCAAACTGCCTTCTATGCGATTTTTCTCGGCATTATACTCTAATTCCGCAATTGACACGTAATATTTATGTCCGTATGCGGCAAAACTACTCAAGATGAGCAAAAACATTAAAAAGAATCGATTTAAGGTCGAATTTTTAGCGTAAGATGTATTTCTATTTCCCATTAGGATTTAGCGTTTGTTTCGGTATAATTCGGATGTAGTGAAACTCTCTATATTTTAAAATTGGAATTGTACCATCATATTCAGGTCCTTGGATTATTGCCAATTCGTCGGTAAAAATAATCCGATTTGGATCAATTAATTTTAGCTCCATTGCGGCTTTGAGCCTTTTTTCACTTTCAACTAAACGGTTGTAGGCCAAAAACAAATTAGACGTAGTTTCCTCAATTGGAATTTTAGAAATACTAGATTCCATCCTTAATTCAACGAATCCGTCTCGTTTCACAATTTCAGCGAGGTAATCAGCAAAAACCTGAAAACCATGAGCGCCAGTATCTATTCCCTTATAAAAATAATCAAAATTCACCATATAGGGTTTTATCTTAATATTGGTCTTCTCCTTATTTTGATGGATGAGCGGAATGATATTAAAATAGTCAAACTGACTATAATCAAAGGTTTCAACGCGATTAAAAAGCTCGAAATTTGGTCCACGAACAATCCCTTTAATACTAATATCAAGCTCACCACCGCCTGTTTCATTCTTAAACATGCTTTGCAATTGCGATTTTAATGCGCGTGCTCCAATCCAAGCTAAATCAATATTTTCCATTTCAATATCGTGACGTTTAGTTGAAAGTGATGATTGCAAGAGTAGTTTAACAGAATGACCGTTTTTGTAACTCAAGAGACAATTTTTCCAAAAATGTTTAAACGCTTGCGAGGCAGTGTCTATGACCCGTTTACCTTCGTAATGTTGCTTGTAAGTTGGTAACAGAGGCGGCACAATTTTATCCGGCTTTACACGATACCGTATGGTTTCTTCTTCCTCTTCATCTGCTTTGTCCCATAATAAAAACTGAAATTTATCTTCAGGATGAATTCCTAGAGAATCAAACGATATTCTCACCTGCTTTTGCGAGGCACCTGTTGTAGATTTGATTCTTTTTAAAATTGCTTTCTTTAATTTATCACTGGTTTTCTTACGAACATTGTCACTTTTTTTCCAAGGCATTAAAATCGTTCCTCGCAAATCAAGTTCACCATTTAGAAACAGTTTCCCTTCAATTGTTTCAAAATTGACTTCTGCTACAATTTCATCAATATCTGGTAAATTAAAACGTTGGTATTCTAGTAACATTTTAGTAGCCAACACCGCTTCGCTGTCGGAAACTTTAATGACACTCGTATCTGCTCCATTTGAATCAAAATTCACCGAATATAAGCGGATTGAAGCTTGTGCCCAAGGCGGCAAATTCGTTGATTTTTTAAAAACAGGTTCCTCAAAAAACACAGAATTCTCTTTAAACCCACGGCGGTTAAACTCGCGATAGATCTTATTTTGAGAAAACTTGATTAAATGCTCAATTTTTTCAATTTCATCAATATCAGCAACTTCAACGGCTACTCCTATAGTTGAAAATTGATAAAAATCAATTTCATAGGTTAAGTCATTCACAAAATCAACGATAAAATTATAATCTAGATAGGACGCATCATACGCCGTAACTGGGTAAAAGTAAATGGGAGCTACACTGTATTCAATTAATTCATTATTCGTATTACTTGCCACAAAACTTTCAGAAACGACGTTTCCCATAATTTTAAGGTAAAGCTTATCCCTTTCGTCTCGCCCAGTTTTTGTTGTAAGCTCTATGCTTTTTAAAAACAAGCCTAACCTCCCAGCTGGATCATAAGTAACTTCAAGTGTAATATTTGTTTGGGGTAAAATGAGCGTATCTTCTGCTAATACCGCCGTGCAACCGCATGATGAGAGGATATCTATGATTCGAATAGTATCTGTTCGATATGGATTCTGTAAATTAAACTTGGCCGTGACCTTTCCACGGTTCTCAAATATATCGCCTAAATCTTGAACCGATTCAGAAATGCGTATTTGACCGAAGGATGCTCCTGCCCAAACTATAAATCCAATTAATGCTAAAAATCTCATATAATTACCCCTGTGATAACCACTGCATCATTATTGTGCACAAAATGGCACCAAATGTTCCCACAGCATATCCTAGAACTGCAAGAAGTACGCCAACCGGTGCTAAGGAAGGACTGAAAGCACTTGCAACAATTGGCGCAGATGCTGCTCCACCTACATTTGCTTGACTTCCTACTGCCACATAGAAAAATGGCGCCTTTATAATTTTAGCAACAATGAACAAGAAGATGGCATGTATCAAGATCCATATTAAACCAATGGATAATAAAAACTTAAATACACCCCAATTGGCCCATAGTTCCATAATATCCATTTTCATTCCAATAGTGGCTACAAGTATGTATAAGAATAAGCTTCCCATTTTTGAAGCTCCTACCCCTTCAAAGTTTCTAAATTTTGTAAATGAAAGTACAACTCCAAAAATAGTTGAAAAGACAACTAACCAGAAAAATCCACTCCCGAACGATACCATCAAATTTGCGGCAGTGTCGTTCCAACCTTGTACATCAGCAAAAACGACTCCTGTACATGGAACATACGGCGTATGCATGGCCTCAAGTCCTGAACTTATTACTGGAGCAAGTTCATCTGCCAATAAATGGGCTAAACCAACACAAGCGAAGGTTATTCCCAACATATAAATCAAATCGTTAAAAGTGGCAACTTTTTTAACGCTCGCTTGAAAATTCTCCATTTTTGTTTTTAAAGCTTCTATTGCCGAATCATCCGCTTTAAAGAACTTATTAATCTTCTTATTCATTCCTGTTCCGAATAATAAAATAGACATGAACACATTGGCTACAAAAACATCTACAACAATCATTGCGGAGAAAAGTGTGTCACTTGCGCCATAAATTTCCTTCATTGCGGTTTGATTAGCGCCTCCCCCAATCCAAGAACCTGCAACAGTCGACAAACCTCTCCAGATCTCGCCATCTAGCACTTCGGGTGCGATTAAAGAAATTAACCACAAAGCAACTGGACCTCCAATAATAATACCAACTGTGGCAGTAAAAAACATGATAATAGCCTTTGAACCAAGACGTTTTATTGCAGGAATATCAATACTTAAACAAAGTAAAACCAAACTCGCAGGCAATAAATAACGCGAGGCTATAAAATAAAGACTTGACTCTTCTGAAGAAATGATTCCGGCTGAGTTCAAACCTGCTGGAATGAAATAACATAGTAATAAGGCTGGGACCCACTTATAAAAGCCTTTTAAACGCTTATTGCTACTGCTAGATGTTTTAAAAACAAAGAATAATACGATCATTAACAAACCAAAAACAACGGCGTCGTTAGAAAACCATGGCTCACTCGCTTTTACCTTGAATGAACTTGAAGATTGATTTCTTTCTTCGCATACATCACAATCATCCCAAAGCGTTAACGTATGATCTCCACGCTCTAGATTGGTCAATATGATTGGATTATTGGTTCTTAAACCAGTACTATCTCCATCAAAAATTATATATGAGCTATCGTGCTCCGCAAATGTGATTTTTAATGCAGAATCAACTGATGCATAATAAAGCGATTGGAGTTCATCATAATCAACAACCGTATGTAAACTATCAATATCATTGTCAGTTGCCGCACGCAAGTCTATTTTAGCAGTTGCAGATAAGTTAACGACCAAAAGTCCTAACAGGAATAAAAATTTTCTCATAGGTTAAATCTAATAAGGGCCAACAACACAGGCCAAAAGGGCTAGAGACAGGTTATCATCTCCTGTCATAGTGAATAATAAATCTGAAGAAAAGTTATAATCTCCCATATAAATTGCGTCATCCTCAATAGTAAGCACACAAGCTGCAGAAAAAGTTGAATTTCCGCGATAAACCTTGCCGTCTTCAACGGTATAAATTATATCAGATGAAAAATTGGAATCCCCTTTATATACCTTATTATCCTTTACAGTGTACAAACAATCAAAAGTTGAAGTTGAACGACCAAGATAGACGTTGTTATTTGAAATTGTGTAATAAATAACGGGGGAAAATCGATTGTCACCGTGATAAACTTTACCATTGTCAATTGTAAATGCAATATCACTATCAAATTTACCATCTCCACGGTACAATTTAACTTGGGTAAAGCCCGCAATGGATATAAAGAGGCTGATAAAAAGTAAGAATTGCTTCATGCTTCAAAAATAACAAAAATTAGACCACCTTTTTTGATTAGTTTTTCACAAAACGCAGACGTTAATCACAGTTTGATCTAATCATCTTGTGTATATTTGCGTTCAAATAATTGTAAAATGGAAAAGATTATCTCTGGAATTCAACAAATGGGCATTGGTGTGCCTGACGTTCAAGAAATTTGGAAATGGTATCGTGAAATGTTTGGCGTTGATATTCGATTATTCGAAGATGCCGCTGAAGCGCCACTAATGACCATATATACTGGAGATACTGTTCATAGCAGAACTGCTACACTTGCACTAAGTATGGAAAGTGGCGGCGGCTTCGAAATTTGGCAATATACGAGTAGACCAACGGAGCGCGCGGATTTTGCCATTCAGCTTGGAGATTTGGGCTTATATGCTTGTAAAATAAAGTCGAAAGATGTGAAAGCCAGCTTCGAGTTTCACAAATCGAAAGGTGTTATAATTTTGGGTGATTTAAGTCAAACTCCCAGTGGAGAATTGAACTATTTTGTAGAAGATCCAAATGGAAATATCTTTAATGTAGTGCAAGGAACAGGTTGGTTTAAAAACACGAAACATCCGGCGCAAACAGGTGCAGTTGCCGGAACCATTATTGGTGTAAGCGATATGGAAGCCTCGTTAAAATTATACGGTGATGTACTCGATTATGAAACTGTCGAATATGACGAAACAGCAACTTTTGATTGTTTCAAAGGTTTACTTTCTGGCGATCAAAAATTTAGAAGAGTACAGTTAAAACATAAAGATGAACGTGAAGGTCCTTTTTCAAAATTATTAGGCCCTACTCGAATAGAATTAGTACAAGCGCTTGAACGTCAACCAAAAAAGATTTTTCAAGATAGATATTGGGGCGATTGGGGCTTTATACATTTATGTTTTGACATTCAAGGGATGGACACCTTGAAAAAGGAATGCGAAGACGCGGGATTCCCATTCACAGTGGATAGCGGAGACACCTTTGATATGGGTGAAGCAGGTGGTAGATTCTCGTATATCGAAGATCCGGATGGAACTTGGATTGAATTTGTAGAAACGCACAAGGTGCCAATTATGAAAAGCGTTGGTTGGTATATCAATTTGAAAAAACGCGATCCTAAAAAACGTTTACCAAATTGGATGTTGAAAGCCATGGGTATGAACAGAGTGAAATAGAATATTATATATCCTCAATATTTATTACGGGAGTTTTCATTAAATGAGGCTCCCGTTTTTCATTTTAATAGTTCAACAATTGAACTACGAATAAAGTGCTATAACAAGGGATTTGATGATTGATATCTGATAATCTGATGTTTACCTTTTCCGTTTTTTTTTTTGTAATTTCAATGTTTCGCACTTGCTCTTGGAAATAATTCGTAAATTAACTTACATATTGACGCGAGCTTAACCAATAATATGAAATAATTATGAAACACTTTAACCTACTTAAATCATCACTCTTAGTTATATTGAGTTTATGTTTGTCTCAGTGCTGGTCGCAAGAGACTACATTCGACTATACAGGAGCAGTTCAAACATATACGGTGCCAGATGGCGTTTCAGAAATCAGCATTGTAGCTTTTGGAGCACAAGGCGGATCAGCTGGAGGTTTAGGAGCAAGAATTGAAGGCAGTTTTGTAGTTACAGGTGGCGAAGTCTTGACGGTTATCGTTGGAGAAGAAGGACATTTGCAGTTGGGTGGTAACGATCAAAATAGTGCAGGTGGCGGAGGCGGATCATTTGTTTATGATGAGTCGGCCGTATTATTTGTTGCTGCTGGTGGTGGTGGCGGAAAATGTCCATATTTAGGAGCAGTTCCGCTTCATCCAGATTGTCATGGACAAGTTGGAGAAGACGGAGGAGAAAATTCTGACGGAACTTCGGATGGTGGTGTTGGCGGCAATGGCGGAGAGGTTGGACTATGGGGCGGTACAGATTGCGGTGGCGGCGGCACGGGCTGGCTAAGCGACGGTGGAGGGATTTTGATGGGCGGAAAAAATGCACCAACTTGGGTTGGTGGTGATCCTTATTGTGATGGCGGTGGCGGAGGCTGTGGCGGTATTGGTGGATTCGGCGGCGGTGGCGGAGCAGGCAATCTTTATGGCGGCGGCGGCGGCGGCGGCGGCTACTCAGGTGGTGCAGGAGGAAATGACCCAGATCACGGAGGTGGTGGTGGTTCATTTAATTCTGGCTTTGATCCAATTAACGAGGGCGGCTTGCATACGGGACATGGTCAGGTGATTATAACCGTGCTGTGCAATGCTTTAACAATCACAGCTTCAGAAGAGGCAATTTGCATTGGTCAAGAAGTAACATTAACAGCTGTATCTGACGTTGGCGGTGAAATAACTTGGGAAGGTGTTATTGAAAATGGAGTGCCTTTTATTCCAGATGAACTAGGCTTAGTTGAATTTACTGTTTCAAGTGACGGTGAAGGTGATTGTGATGGTTCAATTATTATTGCTATTTGGAATTATCCTGATGTGGAAATTGAATATGATGGACCAGATCCAATTTGTTTTGGGGATGAAATTACACTTTCTGGTGATGGCGCATCAGATTATGAATGGGAGCTTGATGTAGAAGACGGTGAACCTTTTATTCCGGAAGTTGGCATTACAGATTATACCGTAATCGGTACATCCGGACCAGGTTGTGAAGACATTGAGTCAATTACGATTGAAGTGTTTGAAGCGGCCGATATTAATGCATCCGTGACTGATGACGAAGCTTGCTTTGGTCAGTCCATAATACTTACTGGAGAAGGCGGCGAAACTTATATTTGGTCACCTGAAGAAATTGAAGATGGCGTTGCGTTCACTCCTGCAGATGCTGGAACATATATATATTATGTAACGGGAACAGATGCTAATGGTTGCACAGATCAAGACAGTGTTGAAGTTTTCATTAATGAAGAAATTATAATCACCTATACAACTGTTGAGGAAGTATTAGGTGGAGACGGAAGTATTGATATTACAGTTACAGGTGGTTCACCTCCATACACATTCGACTGGGATGATGATGGAACTGGTGATTGGGATGACACAGAGGATTTGACCGATATTGCAGGCGGAACTTATGTTGTTGTTGTACGAGATGAAATTACGTGTACAGGAAGCGAAACAATTGAATTGGGAAGCCAAGTGAGTATTAACGAATTGAACAATTTAAATATTGACGTCTACCCTAACCCAACCATTGATAATATTACAATTGAAGCTGAAGGCTTATTTAACTATCAATTAACCGATATCAATGGCGCAGTATTAATGACGGCCTATGGAACAGATAAAAAATATGTGTCATTAGAGAAATTCGCGGATGGAATATATTTTATAACAATTCAAACAACCAACCAAATTAGTACAGTGAAAGTTGTAAAAAAATAGCATATTATTCTCATTGAATAATAGCGCCTAGTTTATATTGGGTTGCCGTTTTTTAACTTTTGCTCTAAAATAATAACCTTAATGCAAACAATTATGAAGTTAGATTTACAATTTAGAATGGCATTTATCCTATTCCTTGGATTTGGCATATCAAATGCTTGGAGTCAGGTCACAACTTTCGATTATACAGGGTCAACGCAAACTTATGTTGTTCCAGGAGGTGTAACATCAGTAGAAATGGACCTGTATGGAGCAGCAGGATATGGAGATCTTGGACTTGGAGGACGTTGCAAGGCCGAACTTGCAGTCTCACCGGGTGAAACGCTAATTATTAATGTTGGCGGATCTGGTGGAACAGGGACTGGAGGATTTAACGGCGGTGGCGCCGCTGGTGGTTCTGCTTCTTACGGTGGAGGCGGCGGTGCTTCTGATGTTCGTCAAGGCGGAGCGACTCTTGGAAATCGAATTATTGTTGCCGGCGGCGGCGGTGGTTCAGGCAGCAATTGCGGTTTATGGACTGCAGAGGGTGGTCATGGAGGCGGACTTATCGGCGAAAGTGGCTGTCTATATTCCTGTTCTGATTGTCAATATACCGGCGGCGGAGGAAGTCAAGTTGCTGGCGGCATAGCCGGACCTACTGGACACGGATCTTGCGGAGGAAATAGCAACGGCGAACTTGGTGTTGGTGGCACAAATAACCTAGGCGATTTTGGAACTGGCGGGGGCGGTGGTTACTATGGTGGTGGTTCTGGATGTTTTGAAGGTGCTGGAGGCGGAAGTAGTTACACGGATGTTGATGCTGAGGCCATTATTCATGAACAAGGTGTGCGAGAATCTCATGGTCAAGTCATTATCACGATCTTGTGCAATGCTTTAACAATTACCGCCTCAGAAGAATCTATTTGCATTGGGCAAGAAGTAACATTAACAGCCGTATCTGACGTTGGTGGAGAAATAACTTGGGAAGGTGATATTGAAAATGGAGTGCCTTTTATTCCAGATGAATTGGGCTTAGTAGAATTTACTGTTTCAAGTGATGGTGAGGATGATTGTGACGGTTCAATTATTGTTGCGGTTTGGAGTTATCCTGATGTAGAAATTGAATATGAAGGGCCAGACCCTATTTGTTTTGGGGATGAAATTACACTCTCTGGTGATGGCGCAACGGATTATGAATGGGAATTGGATGTGGAAGACGGTGATCCTTTCGTTCCTGAGGTTGGCATAACAGATTATACGGTAATTGGTACATCTGGTCCGGGTTGTCAAGACATTGAATCCATTACGATTGAAGTGTTTGAGGCGGCTGATATTAGTGCATCCGTAACAGATGATGAAGCTTGCTTTGGTCAATCCATCACACTTACTGGAAGTGGTGGCGAATCTTATGTTTGGTCACCTGAAGAAATTGAAGATGGTGTTGCCTTCACCCCTGCAGATGCGGGAACCTATACTTATTATGTCACTGGAACAGACGGAAATGGATGTACCGATCAAGACAGTGTTGAAGTTTTTATCAACGAAGAAATTGTAATCACTTATACAACTATTGAAGAAGTATTGGGTGGAGACGGAAGCATTGATATTACAGTTACGGGTGGTTCACCTCCTTATGCTTTTGATTGGGACAATGACGGAACGGGAGATTATGACGACATGGAAGATTTAACAGATATTGCAGGTGGAGCTTATGTTGTTGTCGTACGTGATGAAATTACCTGTACTGAAAGTGAAACAATTGAATTGGGAAGCCAAGTGAGCGTTGATGAAAACCAGAAAGTAAAACTTTCCATTTTCCCTAATCCAACGGCTCAATGGGTAACAATACAATATAAAGGGATGTTTACATACGAATTGATCTCACTTCATGGCGACCTGCTTTCCACCGGAACAGGGGTTGATACCTATATGATTAATCTAAAAGAAAATGCAAATGGAATTTATTTCATTAAAGTAATTTCAGATAAGGACATAAAAACTGTAAAACTTATAAAGCATTAAAATCAATAGTTAAGATTATAAAAATTGGATGATGCATAATCATCCAATTTTTTTTTAGCTCAACTTTAAGTCACGAACGCAGTAAAATTGAGGCTAGCAGCTGTACAATTAAGCTGTCATGAAACAGCTTATACGGCAGTTCATCTATTCTCAATTAGACTCTGGTGTTGCTGATTTTTCAAGGACTTTGAAATGCCATTTTTTTAGTGTACCTTGCCCTAATAGTTTAACTAACAACAAATTATCTATGAAAAATTTCTCTCCGTTGAAATGGTCTGCTTTTGTACTGACTAATTTTTGCTTAATATTTTCCTGGAGTCAGGAAACAACATTTGATTATACAGGCGATTATGAATCATATACTGTTCCGCCTGGCGTTAGTGCTGTTAGGATCACTGCAAAAGGTGGTCAAGGTGCTTCTGGTGATCCTGGTTTTATTGGAGGTCTGGGAGCGAGTATGTCGGGTGATTTTGACGTAGTTCCAGGTTCTACATTAATTATTGTCGTAGGCGGTGAAGGTGAGGGTCAAGGAAGTGGTTCAAATGGTGGTGGCGGTGGCGGAAGCTTTGTTGTTGTTGAAGATCCAGGTTCACCGTATACAATTTCTGACGGAATTTTTTTAGGAACGGACGTAAGCCCTTTAATTATTGCTGGGGGTGGTGCAGGAACTCGAGGTAGTTGTGCTCAAAATGGAAACCCTGGATTAACAGGTGAAAATGGAGGCATAGGTGTAACCACTGCAACAGGTGGTGGCGGACCGAGTGGCATAGAGGTTGGATATGGAGGTGATTTTGCACCTATAAGTTATGGTTCTGGTGGCGGTGGATTTATCGGTGACGGAGGAAATGACCCGGCACCTGGCTGTGGAGGTTTATCCTTTTTAAATGGTGCTTCTGGCGGTACTGATTGTGGGGCATGTGGTGACAATGCTGCTGGTGGTTTCGGAGGAGGAGGCCAAGGTAGAGGATGTAATGGCGGCGGCGGTGGCGGCGGTTATACTGGAGGTGGCGGTGGATGGTGCGCTGGTGGCGGCGGATCTTATAATGACGGTACTGATCAAATCAATATTGAAGGTGAAAATTTTGGAGAAGGTCAAGTTATAATTGAAGTTTTATGCTTTGGGCTAACAATTACAGCTTCGGAAGAATCTATTTGCATTGGTCAGGAAGTAACATTAACCGCTGTATCTGACGTTGGTGGAGAAATAACTTGGGAAGGTGATATTGAAAATGGAGAGCCTTTTATTCCAGTTGAAGAGGGCTTGGTTGAATTTACCTGCACTAGTGATGGTGAGGGTGATTGTGACGGTGCAATTATAATTGCGATTTGGGGTTATCCTGATGTTGAAATAGAATATGAAGGGCCAGACCCAATTTGTTTTGGGGATGAGATTACACTCTCTGGTGACGGTGCCTCAGATTATGAATGGGAATTGGATGTGGAAGACGGCGAACCCTTTGTTCCTGAGGTTGGCATAACAGATTATACGGTTATTGGTACATCTGGTCCGGGTTGTCAAGACATTGAATCCATTACGATTGAGGTGTTTGAAGCGGCGGATATTAGTGCATCTGTCACGGATGATGAAGTTTGCTTTGGTCAGTCCATTACGCTTACCGGAAGTGGTGGCGAATCTTATGTTTGGTCTCCTGAAGAAATTGAAGATGGTGTTGAATACACGCCTGCAGATGCAGGAACATATACTTATTATGTCACTGGAACAGATGGAAATGGCTGTACCGATCAAGACAGTGTTGAAGTTTTTATCAACGAAGAAATTGTAATCACTTATACAACAATTGAAGAAGTATTAGGTGGAGATGGAAGTATTGATATTACCGTAACGGGAGGTTCACCTCCTTATGCTTTCGATTGGGACAATGACGGAACGGGAGATTATGACGACATGGAAGATTTAACAGATATTGCAGGTGGAACTTATGTCGTTGTTGTCCGAGATGAGGTGACATGCACCGAAAGTGAAACAATTGAATTGGGAAGCCAAGTAGGGATTGATGAAAACAGTATAAATGTTCAAATTTTTCCGAATCCAACAAGTTCAGCAATTACTATTACAACAAATGGTGTGTTTAATTATGAGCTAACAACTATAGACGGTGAGATTGTTTTAAGAGGTGCAGCATCAAACAGTGCACTTATTGATTTAAATGATTTAGCAAGTGGATCTTATTTTGTAACCGTGAATGCTAACGAAAAAGTGTCTACTTCTAAAATTGTTAAAAAGTAGCTGACTTCGTATTCAATTTTTATAATGGGACTTTTATACTAAAAGTTCCCATTTTTCTATTCTTACCTTTGATAGTATGGGTTTTGGCTAACAGTTTCAACCTCAATTGATTTTTCAATTCTCAACTCGTATTATTTAATTCTACTTTTAGAAAAGCCGTCTTAATCAAAATTGCTATCTTAGATTTGAATTTTAGATGAACTAAAATCCTAACAAAATAAATAAACTATGAAACATTTTAACAATCTTAAATCCCTACTTTTTCTAGGGTTGTGTCTCTGTTTATCAATGGGCTGGTCACAGGTCACCACATTCGATTATACGGGAGCAGTAGAAACATACACGGTACCAGATGGTGTTGCGGAAATAAAAATTGTCGCTTATGGAGCGCAAGGCGGATCAGATGGCGGATTAGGTGCAAGAATTGAAGGAGACTTTGTTGTCACTCCTGGTGAAGTGCTTACCATTGCTGTTGGAGAAGAAGGCCATTTGCAAGTTGGCGGTAACGTTCAAAACAGCGCTGGAGGCGGCGGCGGTTCATTCGTTTATAATTCTGATGATGAATTACTGGTAGCTGCAGGTGGTGGTGGTGGCAGATGCCCTTATGGCGGTGCGGTTCCTCTACATGCGGGTTGTCATGGACAAGCTGGTGAAGATGGCGGAGCAAGTTCAGACGGAGTTGCTGCAGGTGGAGTTGGTGGAAACGGTGGAGTTGCAGGTCTTTGGGCCGGCGTACCTTGCGGAGGAGGCGGAACCGGTTGGTTAACAATTGGCGGAGGTGCCCTTATGGGCGGATCAAATGCACCAACATGGACCGGCGGCGATCCTTATTGCGGCGGCGGCGGCGGTGGCTGTGGCGGATTCGGCGGATTCGGCGGCGGCGGTGGCGCAGGAAACCACTACGGTGGCGGCGGCGGCGGTGGCGGTTACTCAGGCGGTGGCGGCGGTAGTGACCCTGATCATGGTGGTGGCGGTGGTTCCTATAATGGTGGAACTGATCCGATTAATGCAGGAGCTGACCATACAGGACATGGACAAGTAGTTATTACGGAACTTTGTGAAGCACTTACAGTGACTGTTTCTGATTCAGAAATTTGTTTGGGAGAATCCATTACACTAGCGGCTGAAGGAGCTGGTGAAATCACCTGGGATGGTGGCCTTATTGATGATGAACCTTTCACACCAGCAACGGCGGGAGTATTCACATTTACTGCAAGTAGTGATGATGACGGTGACTGCGGATATTCAGTTGAAATTGAAGTTTTTGAATTACCTGATGTAACGGCTTCAGTTGACGAAGCTGAAATTTGTATTGGTGAATCAGTTGTTTTAACTGGTGGTGGAGCTGACGAATATGAATGGTTTCCTGGAGACATTGAAGATGGAGAGGCTTATACTCCCGAAATTGGTGCTTATACATACACTGTTATTGGAACAGATGACGAAACAGGCTGTGAGAATGTTGCGGAAGTTGACGTTACTGTTCATGATTTACCAGAAGTTGTTGCTACCGCCACTGATGAAGAAATTTGTTTAGGTGAAAGTCTAACACTAAATGGCGAAGGTGCAGCAACTTATGTTTGGGACCCGGCAGAGGAAGACGGTGTTGAGTTTACACCAGCGGAGACAGGTATTACTGTTTATACGGTAGAGGGAACTGATGATAATGGTTGTGTGAATGAAGCAACAATTGATATTACTGTTTATGAGGCTTTAGAGATTACCTACGTAAGTACTGATGAAATTTTTGGTAGTGATGGAGAGATTGACCTTACTGTAACTGGTGGAAACCCAACTTATACTTATGATTGGGACAATGACGGAACAGGTGATTTTGATGATACTGAAGATTTAACAGGATTAACTTGTGGTACTTATGTTGTTGTTGTCAACTGTGATGCTGGTTGCACTGCAACAGAAACGATAGAAGTTGGTTGTCAAGTGAGCATTGAAGAGAATGACATTAATGTTCAGGTTTACCCTAATCCAACAAGTTCAAACATTACAATTGCCACAAATGGACCGTTCAATTATGAACTTACATCTGCAGCTGGTGTTATTGTATTGAGAGGAATTGCAACTAACTCTGCAATGATCGACTTGAGTGAATTCGCAAGCGGATCTTATTTCGTGACAGTAAATTCTGATGGAGACCTATTTACGTCAACGATTATTAAGAAGTAGTTTACTTTAAAACTGATTTTCAATGGGGACTTCTATTTAATAGAGGTTCCCATTTTTTTATAAAAAAAGATTCTAAACTGTCTTCCCTCCTTCGAATAACTCTTTTTAATCTTCAGTTTTTTCAAGAATATAGACAGGCTTTTGCTGTTTTTCAGTTTCAATTGAATCCAACAGAATCATTATCTCCTCGTAAGGGATTTCTAAACGTTGGTTGTTATAATCAGAACTTGTGAAAAAATATGATCCCAAACCGACGATACAGGAAGAAATTATTGCTGAGAAAAACCAAGGAATGGTTCGGGGCTTCTTTTCCTCCTTAGCCTCTGAACTCGGGCCTGAACTGTAATATAGTTCCCTTCGATTATCGACTTCAGTGTCCTCTACTAACTCAGGATCATACCAACTACCTGCTTCCAATACATCATATCCAACATCAGTTAAATAAAGCACCTCATGTTCCTCTCCAAACTCAATTAAATCACACATGAACAGGTAATCGATCAATTTTGAAAAGTGACCTACCCTTCCTTTTTCATCAATAAATTTATCATATTTTAAGCCATCATTGCCGCGTGACTCCATCAGCAATAAATTGTTAAATACTACGGCGTTAGATACCTTCATTTTATCCGAGCATTATGATTTTATTTGTGTTTTGAGCTCAATTATCGGAAATATTACTCTTTTCTTCGGCCTCCTTCTAATCTTCCCACTCGTAATTGTATGTATTATTACCTCGGTTGAAATAAGCTACAAATAACAAAGAAGTCGGGAAAAAAATGACCACTAAAGTCCATTTCAGAATTTTCAAGAAAATATTTTTTTCTTTAATCACAATTGGGTGGTTTTGGCTCTTAGATAATGATCTAAAATGACCATAGCCGCCATTGCGTCAACAATTGGCACCGCACGCGGAACCACGCAGGGGTCATGCCTTCCTTCTCCTTTAAAATCAACGTTATCCCCCGCTCTATCTACGGTTGATTGATTTTTTATGATGGTAGCAACTGGTTTAAACGCCACGTTAAAATAAATGGTCTCGCCGTTTGAAATTCCACCTTGAATTCCGCCTGAATGATTTGATATTGTAGATATTGAACCGCCTTTGTTTTCAAATGAATCGTTGTGGTTACTGCCTTTCATAGTGATGGCACCAAAGCCCGAACCTAATTCAAACCCTTTTACAGCATTAATACTAAACATGGCTTTTGCCAAATCTGCGTTAAGGCGATCAAAAACGGGTTCTCCTAAACCAATTGGCGTTCCCTTAATTACGCATGTAATTTGTCCACCAACTGTATCTCCGTTTTTTTTAGTGACTTTAATAAGCGTTTCCATTTCAGCTGCCGTTTTAGCATCTGGACAACGCACGATATTTGAATCAATTTGATTGAGATCTAATTGAATGTATGAATTTTGTGTAGCGACAGTTCCAACTTGTGAAACATAACTTTTAACAGTTATACCAACTTGAGCCAGGAGTTGTTTAGCGATTGCTCCTGCCACTACTCTGCAAGCTGTTTCTCTTGCACTGCTTCTCCCGCCGCCTCTAACATCTCTTATGCCGTATTTTTTATCGTAGGTAAAATCGGCATGTGATGGGCGATAAACTTCGCCAATTTTATCATAATCTTTACTGCGCTGATCTGCGTTCTTTAGTGAAAAACCAATTGAGGTTCCTAATGTACAGCCGTCTAAAATTCCTGATAAAAATTCAACTGTATCGGTTTCTTTGCGTTGAGTGGTAATGGACGATTGTCCAGGTTTTCGGCGGTCAAGTTCTGCTTGAATTGCACCTAAATCTAGTAAAAAATTGCTCGGACAGCCATCTATAATACCACCAATGGATTGACCATGTGACTCACCAAACGTGGTAAGTTTAAAGATAGTTCCAAAGGTATTACCCGCCATTAGCTCGTTTTTTTATGCTCCAATTGTTAATTTACATGATTCAAGAATAACGCGAACCTCATTTAATGCTGGTGCTTCTGCATAAGTTCTCAAAACTGGTTCTGTTCCCGAAGGGCGAATCATCAGCCATCTGTTCTCATCAAAGAAGTATTTAAAGCCGTCAAGTGTTTCAATGCGCTCAACTTTATATTTGCCAAACATATTAAATGCCTTATGCTTGCACTTATCTATAATCTGGTTTTTTAATTCATCCGTAATATGCAAATCACTGCGTTCAAAGGCAAAAGGTCCTACAATTGCATAAACTTCCTCTATTAGTTCTTCTAAACTTTTACCAGTTTTTGCCATAAACTCCCACACAGTTAGTCCCATCCAAATGCCATCCCGCTCAGGTATATGCGTTTTTAATGCAATTCCTCCTGATTCTTCCCCTCCTAGTAAAACATCTTGCTCCGGATCAGCCATTAATCCTGAAATGTATTTAAAGCCAATTGGAACTTCAACATGTTCTAAACCATAATGTTCACACATCTGCTTAATTCTGGGTGTACTGCTGAATCCAGTTACAACCTTACCTTTTAAGCCTTGGTATTTCACCAAATAGTGAATTGATAATAAAATGATATGGTGAGAATCTACAAATTCTCCTGCCGCGTTATACAAACCAATTCTATCCGCATCACCATCCGTGGCCAAACCACAATCTACGCTATCATCCTTAGCTATAAGCTTAGAAAACTCTATTAAGTTTTTATGAATAGGTTCAGGTGCTTGCCCATAAAATGAAGGATTATGTTCGCAATGCAGGAATTTAATTTTAGGCAATAGTCGCTTCATGACATCTTGACCCGCACCATACATAGCATCATAAGCCCAACCAAAATCAGCGTTTTGAATTAAGTCCAAGTCAAAAACTCGCTCGACCTGATCAATATACATTTTCTCGAAATCACGAAATAGCAACAAACCATCTTCTTTTGCTTGATCAATTGAGATAACGCCTAAGTTAATTTCGTTTGTATTTGGAATAATGGTTTCAATTTCATCCACCTCCTCTGGCGACAATGGGCCACCAAATGATCCTTTTAATTTATAGCCGTTATAATTAGGTGGATTATGACTTGCCGTGATAACTACACCTAGCGAAGCTTCTAACTCCAAGGTAGCCAATGAAATCATTGGTGTTGACACAAAGCCTTTATCTGTTGTGAAGACCTTAATTCCTTTGTGAACAAAAATCTTAATTGCCGTTTCAACAAACATTTCACCACCAAACCTGCAATCGTGTCCAATGACTACACTTGGTTTTTCGAAATTCTGCAATAGCCATTCCGCTGTTGCAATGCTAACACGTGCCACATTATCAACGGTATATTCCTTTGCAATTATTGCTCTCCAGCCGTCTGTTCCAAATTTTATTTTTGTCATTTTTCTACTTTCAATTCTAAAGCGCAAATATACGAATAGCGTATAAAAGCGTCGCACTGTTCATAGGTTTTATTGGCACTTAACGCACCTTTTTTTTCTTTAAACGCCTTTGTTGATAACTTCTTACAAAGCAGTTAAAAAAGACAAAGTGTCAACCCCATCAGCAAAATCGTTAAGTGAAGGATTTTGAGCTTTACCGAATGGGACATACCCCTCGCCCACTACAATTTGAATTTGAGCTTCGTTCTCAGCAATAAATTCGTTGATTTCTGATACGCTATTATAGCGCACATAATGCAACATACCCAGCGGAGAGTTTAGTTTTTTATCTTCTTTCAAGAGCAAAAATCCGTTGTCGAGCATATCCTCCAAATTCATTAAATAAACCGCCCTATTGTAATCATAGTTGTTGGCATATTTATTATGGTTGGCAATTTCTTTAAACTCGTACAAGGCGTCAAACAATAAATCTATGTTAAAGTCCTGAGGCAGCCAAACTTGAGAAACGTTGCGACATCCTAAACCAAAAAACTTAAAAATGTCATGACCAAGCGCCACTAGATCAGCTTTTGATTCTTGACCATTAAGCACAGCAATAGATGTTCTGTTTTTACGAATAACATTTGGGTATTTCCCGAAATAGGAATGGAAATAATTTGCAGAATTGTCGCTTCCTGTAGCTATTACACCATCAAATCCCTCTAGCTTATGCTCTTTAATCTCTACCCATTCATTTATAGTTGGGTCAAAAAGTGATAAGATTTGAAGAAGTGCAGGAAACAAATGCTTGTCGTCGGATGACAATTTAATGACTGCTTTATTACCACTTAAAAACACCGCTAAAAAATCATGAAATCCAACTAAAGGTATGTTACCTGCCATAATTAAGGCAATTGACTTAGGTTTGCCTTCATTTATATCATAAGCCTTTACCCAATTGGTTAAGTCGTTTTCTGTTAACCAGCCGCCAATTCCTGTAAAAGCATGCTTTACCGCCTCTTCTGTAAACCAGCCGTTATAAATCTTTGCACGTTTAGTGAGCTCAACTAAATCATTGTACTCATCTGCGTTAATTCCAATCTCAAAACCGGGCCATGATTTGCCAGATCCTACAGATCTCATTATTTCTCCAAGTTGAGATAAAATTTTAATTTTTTGCAACAAATTCATTCTTTGAATGTTTATAACCTTAACAGTCAGCCGTTTTTAAGTATTATGGAGCCTTATCAATTTGCTACAATATGCACATGAAACGGTTGACAAACAAAAAAAATAAACTGGTTAAAATTTTACTTATGCAAAACCTAACCAGTATATTTGCAAAGTTAAAAAATGTAAAGGAACAACAATGGCAATAATAATAACTGATGAATGTATAAATTGTGGGGCTTGCGAACCAGAATGTCCGAACAATGCAATTTATGAAGGTGGCGCAGAATGGCGCTATTCTGATGGTACATCATTAACTGGAATGGTTACTTTACCCAATTCTGGTAAACAAGTAGATGCTGATGCGGATCTTGAGCCAGTTGATATGGACGTTTATTTTATTTCGCCTGATAAATGTACAGAATGTGTTGGTTTCCATGAAGAACCTCAATGTGCTGCTGTTTGTCCGGTTGATTGCTGTGTTGATGATGAGGATGTTCGAGAAACTGAGGACGAGCTTTTAGCAAAAAAAGATTTCATGCACTTGGATTAGTCCAATTAATGCGGTAAGTCTATACATTCAATTTATATTTCTCGCAACTTTTTTTTCAATTGAGCTGTTTATTCATCCACAAGATGCTGCTTAAAACTTTCATGATAATTCTATTTATCAGCAGAAATCCATCATTAAATTTCGTACTTTCGGCAGATGGAAAGTATTGACACCCGAAAAAAAATAGAAGTTTGTTTTAGCCCCTTTTTATTTCCTCTTTTTAAAGATGAGTTTGAAATTATTGTTGTGATTGACGTTTTAAGAGCAACTTCGGCTATTTGTGCAGCTTTTCATAATGGTGTTGAAGGGTTAATTCCTGTTTCAACAATTGAGGAGGCAAAAGCCTACCAAGAAAAAGGATATTTAGTTGGTGCGGAACGACAGGGTAAAATTGTGGAAGGTTTTGATTTTGGAAACTCTCCTTACTCATATCTTAAACCAGAATTAAAAGGGCAAACCGTTGTGTTGAGCACTACAAATGGCACAAAATCCATCCATATTGCGAAGGATGCTGGACAAGTTGTAATTGGCGCTTTATCTAACCTGGATGTGCTCTGTTCGTGGTTGGAAAAACAAAATAAAAACATTCTTTGTTTATGCTCAGGTTGGCAAAACAAATTCAATTTAGAGGATACTATTTGTGCAGGTGCCATTTCTGATCATTTGTTAAATTCTGGAAATTTCAGATCTGAGGAAGATTCCTCCATTGCGGCAAAATATTTATTTCTAAGTGCTAAGGATAATATTTTAGGTTATCTAAAAGCCTCTTCGCACCGCAGACGTTTAAAGAACTTGAATTTAAACGAAGATATTAAGTATTGTTTGACACCTAATAAGGCGCCTGTAATTCCGATCTTAAATGGTAATTGTTTGGAATTGGTGAAGGAAGACGTTCTGCTTTAAAATCAATGTGGATGGCGCATCTCACAATGTGCAATTTTTAAGTTATTTCGTGTTACGTTTTGTACATTGATTCTAGAAATGAACTTTCTTGCATCAAAAATGTACGGTTATATGAATTCGATTCCAATCGCATTGGATCATTTAAATTATAAGCCATGAGAATTTTACTTTTAATCACTTCTATAGCATTATTGAGCGTTGCATTCACTTCGACAACCGAAAAAAAGGATGAAAAACCAATCTCAAATCATGATCCTGCCAGTTTTAAAGAAATGACCATTGAGTTTTATGATGGAGGTGGTATGTTTCCAGAATCTGAGCGTATTTTTATTTCAAACGATAGCGTATATTATAAACATTATTTGCATGGTGAAGAAACGCGAACACATTGGGCCCCTACCATGAGTGAATTGGAAGAATTGCACCTTGTTTTCACTAAAAACAACTACGCTAAAATTGAATCTGAATTGTCACACGGGACTGTTTATGACCTTGGTGGCGCTGAATTCACGATAACAATTGATGGTGAAATAGGATCAGCGAATAACAATGGCAGTCGTTTTGTTAAAGAAAAATGGCGAGCTAATTTTCAAACCATTAGAACGGCGATTTCAAATTATGCCGCATCCAAACTAAAGTGAGAACTATTTAGCTATCCGCCAAGCCTCTAGTTCGCTTTTTCTAAATTCATCAATGCTTGGGTGGCTTTCCATTATAATGTTAGGTGGGCTTTGTTTTTCTACATTTACTAAGTCGCCGTCAGCATTGATTGTAATATTATATAACCACCAATATTCATCCCTACAACCACCGCATCCATCTTCCACTTCAAAGGTTAGCTGCAGCCGATTGCCATTCAACGCATAGCCTAAATAATTGGTACGCATACCATAACGGGGTTCCTTCACTATTTTGATTGTTTTAAAGTCTTTATTGAGTAGCACGCAAGTGCATGTAAATCCTGTTTTTTCGCTAATTCTGTGTGTAAAGGAGGAAATTTCTGGATCTTTTAGAACAAGTATTTTATTTTCATTAAAATGAATGAGTTCGCCAAATTGGATATTGTAGAAAGTGGTGTCAGACCTTTGATAACCGTTGGTATCAAACGTGATTAACCGAACAAAATTTCTTGCATGTGAGTAGAGATTTTTAATACTAATCACCGCGGCTTCTTGCTCATAAAATTGTATGTCATAATTCGAGTAAAGTTGCTCAATATCTGAAATATGTAAACTATCGTGTACATTAAAATTGTCCTGACGCCATACAGGCATCTGAAAGGCTATTCCCTCAGCGGTCATAGAATCTTCATAAAACAGAATTTCCCCCAAGCAAAAAAGAATCAGACTGAATAGGATTGAAAATAGGAGTTGATCTTGAACGATATGTTTGTGGATCCAGCTTTTCGCAAGCAAAAAGAAAGACAATCAGGCTTAGAAAATAAATTGAATAGCGCACAGGAATAAAACGAACGGAGCTACATAAAATTGTTGAAAATATTAAATTATTCTTTCACACCAACGTATTGCAAACGCGTGCCGTTCCCTTCTGAACTATCTACTTCCTGATAGAGAATCCAGTCTTCAGCAAATCTTATCTTATAATCTAGGTTCCCTTTGGTGAATGAATAATCAGTGTCAGGCGCAATTGAATCGATATGCATACTATGACCTTGAACAATAATGGATTTCTTTTCTTTTTCCACCTTAATAAAATGAGCAGAAGTTACTATGTGCTCAGTGGGTTCGCCAGCTTTCCAGGTTGTTACGGATTTATTGCAAGCATAAGTACCCTTGTAGCCTTTAAACTCTTTGCGATTGCAAGAGGTCATTGAAAAAAATGAAATAAATAGAATGAAAAGAATAGAAAATGGTGAAATTCTATTCTTCAATTGAAAAGACGTATTAATATGATTTAGAATTCTCTTGCAACTACGCATCTAATTTGAATAACTTCTCCTAAACCACAAGTGCTAGCGCCAGCAGTTTCTTTATGAGAAATCCACACTAAATCGCCTGCTTCCCATGCTTGGAATTCATTTAAATTAGTTGCTTCTAGATAAGTTCCATCCTCCAATCTAAAAACGAGACCGCAAGTGTCTGAATCAGAAAAATCAAGAACTGTTGCTTTTTCAGAACGCGCGCATCCGTTGTTCTTATTACAAGCAGAAAATGCGATTGTTGCTAAAGCTAAAATTCCAAAAACTAATTTATTCTTCATGGTAATAATATTTTGTTCAAATATACGAAAAAGTGCTCGAAAAGTTTCAAATCAAATTTTGAATTCACTGGATTGAAAAGTCAATCCAGTTTATGACCCTTAAGTATCTTTCTATCAGTAATGAATTATCGTTATAGCCAAAACTCAGTTCCGTATTTTATTTATAATACGAAACTGAGTTAAAAATGGTTGGCTCGTGCTACAAACCATAAGTTTCAATCAGTAAAACCCATCTCTTTTTTAATAGAAGTTAATTCTAATTTGTTGCCCTAGTTAAACTCTACTTCATCCGAAACTTGCACCCATTTCCCTTTTGTTCGGGCATATATCGAATGATCATACATGGCCTCTACTGATATTCCGGGTAAATAAAACTTACCTAAATAGCTTGAATTTAGCTGGACTCTAAAGGTTTTTTTCTGATTCGCGTTTAAGTTAAAGTAAGTAAATACACGGTCGTCCCTCAAATCCTGATAAGTGAAGTAATCAGATGAATTGCTGTTGTATTGATCCATTCGTGAATTATGAATTTCCCAACCAGAAGGCACAATATGCACTAAGGCTAACTCTTTTAATTTGCCTCTTGTACCTGGATTTGAAACCGTGATTTCAGCAATAAAGTCTTTACCTTGTTCCAGTTTATCTACCTGAATTCGGTTGTTCTGCATGTCGAAATAATTCACGTTAATGCTGATATTTTTCGCCATTGCTTCTTCGTCTCCTCCTAGCGGAATTCCTTTGGTTATTAAGCGAACATAAAGGATTCCTTCTCCCGTATTTTTCAACTCAATCTGTTTTCCTTTTCCGCCCAAATCAAAACTTACCATGGTCATATCAGAATTTCTAGAGCCTGCTTCACCGTTGATTTTATATGAGAATTTCATCTTGTCTTCCGCCTTGTTCTCCCCAACGAATTTGCTTACCGCCAATAAACAATACGCCGTAGTTTGCGTACTCATCCAGCTGTTCTTATTCAGTCGATTGGCAATAGTTTTCGCCAATTCAGCGCCCTCTACTTTTCGATCCAATAAAACCAAGGTCTCTAAAATCATAGCTTCATCCCTGCTATTTGATCCGTAGGTATAGGACAATTCTTGATATTCGGGAACGCTTGTACTTGTTCCTTGAATCAAACTCAACGCCGCCTCTTGCTGACCCGCTAATTTATAAGCTGCCGCTAAACGCCATTTTGCTGGTATCGATAAATCGGTGCGTTCACGCAAACGATTCATTAGTCCTAATTCTGCTTTACCCGCTAATGCTAGCGTAAACAAACGATACGCTTGTGTCAAATCATCATAACGTGCTTTATCGGTTGTAGCATTTGCTTTGCTCCAATTACGTGCTTGTCGTTTTTGATACTTCAACCATTTGGTTTTTAAAGAAGAAGGAACGGAGTAGCCTTTCTTTTCTGCCTCCACTAAAAAGTGGCCCGCATAATTTGTTCCCCATTCATTATCATAACTGCCACCAGGCCAGTACGAGAATCCTCCATTAGAAGTTTGAAAGAGTTTAATGCGTTCAATTCCCGCATTTACATTGGCTTGGATTCCAGCTTGTTTCTGTGGATCTAATTCCACTAATTCTGCCAAATACAATTGCGGAAATACGGAGGATGTTGTTTGCTCAATGCATCCATGTGGATAGGCCAATAAATAATCTAACCTTCGACCCAAATCAATTGGAGGGAAATTAGAAACCTCTAAATAGGACTGATTGGTTCCTGCAATTCCAAAATAATCGACTGATGAAGTGAATGATTCACCCGCATTCAATACTTTTTCAACTGTTTTGGTTTGTTCCGTATTCGGCGTTCTAACATCTATTTCAAAATCATAAGTCGCTTTTTGACTGCCACTTGTCGCAATGATGCTTACTTTACCAATCCCTGTTTTTTCAGCCACTTTCAGATTAAAGTTGACTATTTTATCACCGACTTTATTGAATGTAATTGCCTTTGTTTTTTTACCATCTATAGTGAAAAAGCTATTGGTTTTAACCGTTACAGAAACGTTTTTAATTTGTTTCTCCATGGCAAAAACATTTACCGGTAAGGTGACTGTTTCGCTAGGACCAACAACACGTGGCAGTGTTCCTAAAACCATTAATGGATTGCGCACAGGGACTGTTTTTTCCGCATTCCCATAAGTACTATTTTCACCCGCAACCACCATTACTCTTACAGAACCAACATAGTTCGGAATTTCAATCGTATGCGAATTTGTAGACCCATCATATTCGAATGGCCCTAAAAAGGTGACCATTGGTTTAAAACGGTTTGCTTTCGCAGCTTTTTTACCATCTCCATCAGCATCTCCACCAATGGCTAATAGCTTATCCAATTCTTCGCCATAATTTCCCATTACGTAGTCGTACATATCCCAAGTTTTAACACCCAATGCTTCACGCGCATTAAAATGGTTCCAAGGGTCTGGCGTTTTGAAGTTGGTCAGGTCTAACAATCCTTCATCCACAATGGCCAAGGTATAGGTCATTGGTTTCTTCGTTTTTTCTGAAACTTTGATTGTTGTCGTCGTTTCTGGACGTAAAACATCAACCATTTGAATAACGGGATTTAAATGACTCGCAGGATCCTCCACATAAATTGGAATAACGCCGTACATTCTAATTGGTAAATCATTTGTTACGGCTTGATGCGGCTGAATCAATGTCACATGAACAAATACATTCGGATCCATTTCATCTGTAGTTTCGAACGTAACCGTGGTCTCCCCTTTTTCAGTATCGACCCAAAACTTATTAATGATTTTGGTACCACTTTCTAAACTAACCAAAGCTTTCCCTTCAGACGGCGTTGGAATTGATAATTTAACCGTTTCACAAGTTGTGTAATTCTCTTTATCAGCCGAAAAACTCAACATAGTCGCGTTTTCAGAGTCACGGCGATTTGCTCTGGCATAATAAGGCCAATCCACAAATACGATTTTACCAGCAACATGTCCTGATTTTTCATCCTCTACTAAAATGAGGTATCTCCCCCACTCTGGTTGATCAATTCTAAAATCAAACTGACCTTTTCCGCCAGTGGTTTTCACTCTTTTTTGAGATACCGGAACAGTTCCTGTTCTGGCGATATAACTTGCCAAATCGTTATCATAACTATCCCACCACCATCTCCATTCTAACTTATAAACTTGTACATTCACTTGGCCATCCACCAATTTACCGTCGTCATTTACAGTTACCAAGTCCAAATAATGATTTTTACCAGTTACCAATGCACCGCCGTATAAATCTCCTTCCGGAACACGAAGTCCTGCATATTCGTCATAAGGCGAATACACAACTGAAGTTCGATCAATACTGAAATCGCCACCTTTTTCAAACACTTTGGTTGTGAAATACGCTTTTAACATTCCAGGTGCCGAGCTTGTTAAAGAAATGCCATGATCGAATGAAACTTTTCCTTGATCGTCTAGTTTCCCTTCAAAAATTGTTTTATCCTCAGCCGAAAACTCTTTTAATGGATCATCAAATACAAAGCCATTGAATTTTTTGAAGACCGTTTGAGTCGCTACCAAATGTACATCCACTTTTGTTTTTAAATCACCTGCAATTGCACCGTGTAACCATTTAGACTCTAAGTTTACCTTACGACTCGCCGTTTGGGTTAACATTTCCCCATCAAACGACAGTTCAATTTTTAAACGATTTGGTTTAACGGATTCAACTTTAATTGTTTTATAAAACTTTCGGTTCCCTACACTTACACGAGCACTATAGTTACCCGTTTCGTCTTCAGGATTAGTGGCAGTTCTAAAATCATACAATCCATTTACCGAACGCGTGCTCATTTGTTCATCCACCACAATTCCCTGCGGGTTGATAAATTCAAACTTAACCGGGTGTGAAGACGGCAATAAATCAGCTTTATCCTCCATCATAAACGAAATGTATAAACTGTCACCTGGGCGCCAAACACCTCGTTCTGTATAAATAAATCCTTTTATTCCGTGCTGAACAGTTTCACCAGAAACATCAAACTTACTGAGCGATAAACTCTCTCCATCTTTCAATTTTAAATAACCTTTTTGGTCGCCATGTTCTGCAATTAATAAAAATGGCTTACGATCTAAATGAGCAATTGCCATTCCATCTCCATCCGTATCCACCTCACCTAAAAATTGTTGTTGATAATCGTAAAATTTAACCGTGGCGCCAGAAATAGGTTCTGTTGTGTTCAAATCTGTTAAGACCACATGCATGCTTTTATCTGCCCCGGCTTTTGCAATTATTCCAATGTCTGAAACCAATACATTACGGGCAATTGTTTTGTAGCGGTAGTAATAGTCCTTACAAGGATTGTCGCGATCGCTATAATCATAGTCGTAATCGTATCCATAATCGTCGTAATAATCGTAGTAATAATAATTGTCACCCCAATCACTTTCTGTCCAAGGTTCATTGGTAGATGTAAAATTAAATGTGGTTAAGTTTTTATCACCTTGTTTAGAATCCTCACAATCATAAAGCGAATATTCTTTTTTAGCAGAAAGCTCTACTCGATAAACAGATCCTAAATCCATATCGACATATTTGGAAAGATCGATAGAAAAGTTATTCCAATTGTGTAAATCTAGATCTCCATCTGGATTAAGTTCTATACGCTCTTCATGCACCTCACGAGATACACGTCTTAACTGATACGTTCCATCAATATCATTGACTTGCAAGAACTGCATCATATTATCTTCATAAATTTTTGTGATGGTCACATCAACGGCTATAATGTTAATTGCCGAGAATGGGAAATGCGCATCACCTGTTTTAGGCACAATATTTCCATCACCAATCAACTCAAAATCAGGAGAAATATCTTCGAAATAAATCTTGTATGACTCTGAATTGTTCATTTTATCGCCGTTCGAGTTTTTAATTCCTCGATTGACCTGCAATCGATCAGAACCCGTCACTCTTTCGGTTGGATAAACCATAACCACCTGACCATCTGCCACGATATTGACATCATTATCATCCAAATAAATCAAACCTTCTAAAAATTGAGAAGAACTTAAAGGGTCAGAAAAGTGAATTTTCACATATTGTTGCGGCGCATGATTGACCTCATAATCCAATACCACAAACTCATTAATGGTTGGAATCATAATTTCTTTATCTCCCGCAACAGCTATATCTAATGGGCCTCCATCCCACTCCAGGATTAGCTTTGTGCGCTCTTGACTTCGAATAATATTTTCAACTACAAAAACAAAAACATTATCACTTTCGCGATAGGTTTTAATATTTAGTTCGGCGCCATCCTGTGAAGCATGAATAATCTCATTGACTTTAGTACTGTCCACACTTCCTGTGAAGTGAATTTTACCGATTAATTTTTGTTTCGAGTAATCGGAATTACTGTACGATTGAAAACGTTCAATTTCAACCTTCATATTACGCTCCAAGGTTCTAAAATTGAACTGGAAAACTTCCATACCCTCATCCACTTCAATTATTCCCTCTAATTCGAGCGCAGCTTTATATCGCACACCTGCAATAAGCGGTTCATCCGGCACAAATTCAAAGGTCCGTTCATCTACCCAATTAGCAGCACCTTTAGCGTAAGGCTGCAATGTGAAAGCGTCAGAATGATCCTGATCACGCACATCTTGCGCAATATTTTGATTAAACTGAACCTTTACAGTAGCATCTGTATTTACAGTTCCTCCTGTAAATGCTGTAATGTATTCAGCAAATTCTGGATTGATTTGTACTTGCTCTCCTTGTTCAGTGTCTTTAGAACTTGAACAACCTACTAGCGTGGCTAGGATAAAGGTAAATAATGCGATTTTTTTCATACGGCAAAAAGGTTATTTATAGGGCAATTATAAAGTGCGAAATTGGTTAAAAAGCGCTACCAATAATTGACTAGAACTAAGATAAGCCTAATTCTATATTATAACAATAGAAATGGGTATGATTTAACAAACAACTTATTATCTGTTTCTTAAAGGTGATTATTTGATTCAGTCCAAATGCGCATTGCTTGATTTTTCATATCTTTAAACAAACGGTTTTGCAAATCTTTGATGAAAAATAATCGAGGGGTTAGGAGCTGTGTTAAAACAATAAGCCTTGCTTTCGCAGGATTGCAAATCCAGCGAAGCATGGATTGCGAAATTCGCGGGTTTTTTTGGCTTGAGAGGGGCTTAAAGGCCGAGCTATCTCAAGATTACAAATCCAACGAAGCGTGTCGTAGGTTTAATTTAGATAAGAATTTCACTTTCGCGGACGTCACTCATGTATTTACCGCCGGGATAGGAATCATTATAATCAAAGTTCAGCCAGAAGAAGCCTTTGCTGTCTTGATAGTAAAAGATAGATTTGCCCTTTGATTCCTCTTGAAAATAGACGTTTTTGATGAGATAAACGACCATTTCTAAATCTTTAGAATCGTCAAATTTAACCTCGGGATACATATGCCCTATTTCTACCCCATTTTGCACAACAACTGTTCGTACTAGCTTTACCTCACCGCCAATTGACTTGATTGCCGCCGCCATCATAATTGAGTAATCGTCACAATCTCCTTTAAAAAAGCCGTCTACCTCTAATTGTTTAATGGTATTCACCGCATCTGAATAATAATCTTCATTGATAGGATCATAGACATACTTCCATTGGGAATAAACTTCTTTAAAAACGCTAAAAAACTGCACCCACTTTCTGTTTTTTGAAAGGTGTGCATTATCTTGAAAATGTTTAACCGCCGTGCTTGCTGCATAATCTCGAACCACAGGATCTTTATAATTAATTGCTTCGCGTAACTCCTTTTCTTTCTTAAAATGCGTTTCGTGATTCTCAAAATTCTGACGCAAGGAGTTCTCTGATAGATCATATAAAAACTGGGAATAATCATGGTAGAGATTATCTATGGTATAGAAACCAGAAAAATTTGTAATAGTCAACACCACTAATCCCCCAACTAGAACAATGTAAACCACCATTCTCATTTTCTTCAACAAATAATATGTTACAAAAAAAATGGCAAGGAATAAAATGATATGATCAATCCGAATCTTAGCAATTTCAAGCGCAGGAATGTACTTGTAGAGTAGAAAAAACAAAGGCATAGTGAGGATCGCCGAAACGATTCCGAGTAGAATTACGGAGCCTCCTTTATTTTTTGAACCTTTTTCTTCCTTCACGGTTCAAAAATAGTGAATCTTAGGCAGGACTTCGCAAAAATCAATCCCAATGTATTATTCGTTCATTAATCCGCCAAATTCGACCATTAAATGAGACAATTTGATTGCTCTAAATTGATTATATTTGCCCTTCAATCTTAGAAAAAATCATTTTTATGAAGAATATAACAGTAATTGGAGCGGGTACAATGGGTAACGGAATTGCGCATGTATTTGCACAAAACGGATACGCCGTAACTTTAGTTGACATCCGCCAAGAAGCAATTGACAAAGCGATTGCAAAAATCGGTAAGAATTTGGACCGTATGGTTGCCAAAGAAAGAATTACAGAAGCTGAAAAAGCTGCAACATTGGCCAATATTGTTTCAAACACGGATTTAAAAGCAGGCGTTTCTAACGCAGACTTAGTTGTTGAGGCTGCAACTGAAAGTATAGATCTTAAATTGAAAATTTTCAAAGACATAGATGACAACACAAGTGATGATTGCATTTTAGCAACAAACACTTCCTCTATATCAATTACAAAAATTGCCGCCGTTACGTCTAAACCTGACAAGGTAATAGGCATGCACTTTATGAACCCAGTTCCAATCATGAAATTGGTTGAGATCATTAGAGGATACTCTACTTCAGACGAAGTGACAAACACGATTATGGAGACTTCAAAATCTTTAAAAAAGGTTCCAGTAGAAGTGAACGATTATCCAGGGTTTGTTGCCAACCGAATATTAATGCCAATGATTAATGAAGCAATTATTACATTAAATGAGGGCGTTGCAGGAGTTGAAGAAATAGACACGGTTATGAAACTAGGTATGGCTCATCCAATGGGACCATTACAATTGGCTGATTTTATTGGGCTAGATGTATGCTTAGCAATTATGAACGTATTACATGACGGTTTAGGAAACGATAAGTATGCACCGTGTCCATTATTGGTGAATATGGTAATGGCCGGCAAAAAAGGAATTAAATCAGGTGAAGGGTTCTATAGTTGGGGACATGGCACTAAGGATTTGTTTGTTGCGGATAATTTTGCTAAATAGTTAATAGTCTTTTAGTCAAAAAAAGATAAATGGGCCGTTTCGTTTGGCGAGGCGGCTTTTTTTTGTTCTAAGATTATCTACCTTTCTTAAATTTTGTATTTTAGCTTTTGACCGGATTGAAACAAGCTTGCAATGCGCTTGGGCTCTGCAAATTTAATCAATGCGCAAGCAATTAAAAATGAGATAATTAGTAATCACTACTTTGATTTGGAAAATTATTAGTAAGTTTATTAAGTTCAAAAAATTGGACTAAACAAACTTTATTTATATGAAACCAATGAGATTATTATCTCTATTTTCAGCTATTTTCATGCTAACACTTAATTCTTGCAAGCAGAAAGGATGTATGGATGTTGATGCACATAACTAAAGTGAATTTGCTGAAAAAAGTGATGGATATTGTACGTATCGATACTTCTCGAAAATAACTGTACTTGCCGACGCAACAGTGAGCTGGGATCTTACAACTGCACCAGATATGTATCTTAAATATGCTAAAACATCTAGCGCCGAATGGGATTATGTTTCAGGAACCCTTGTTGATTCTTATAGCCTTATTTGGACTCTTGACGAATCAAATTTGATGACCAATGAATCTTGGGACTTTGAGGTGTGGGATGAAGATCTTATAGGTTCAGATGAATTAATGATTACAGGCTCATTTAATCCTCTTGATGATGGTGCATTAATTTATTCAAACGGAAACGGATCAATAGAATTTGAATATACAACGCGGTAGATAGTCGTAGAATATTAAAGGGTTTTATTTTTGAAATAATGTGCTGTGGGCTAATTGCATTGGCTATGCATACGTGTTGGTAATAAAAATGGAGCCTAATATCATTCAAAACTCCATCATTTTATAGAAGTGATGGGGTTTTTTGTGCACTTATTGAAAAGGGTATAGCTATAAAAAAAATATTTCCTTGCGACAATTTTAATAATTCACAAACCCAGAACGGGAAGCACTTTCATGCCAATCCCTTCATCCAACTCCATGCCCTTCAAAACAAAAACAAACCCCATTTTGCATTCATGTTTAATTAGATTAATCTCATCCACCTCCTCAACACAATCTTCAGTCAAAAACTTTTTGAATCCATTATCATTCGGTTCTCTCGGATACAATAACATGGCTTTCTTGGCATTCCAGAAGCGAAAATAGGCATACATTTGTCTCAGGTCTGAGATGGAGGCAGAAGAGCGACCGGGTTATTGAATCCTAATCCCCATTAAACAAATATCATCCGTTTGATATTGCAAATAAGTTTGCCGGAGTTGAATTCCTGAATTCATTCTCGGTCTCAAAATTAAGAACAGATTCGAAATAAAATAAGCCGAGCGTGATATCTCCATAAAAGAGTAATACTTTTCCTAGCTCGCCAAATATTCCGGCTGAAGATGCTTTGTCATTAATATCGCTAGCTAAGTCTATTACAAGAAAGTAATAACGGATAGATTCGTTAAAATCTTTATTCAAACTATAGGCGAGCGCAATATTTGTTAATGCCTTAAGTTCCATTTCTTGATTATCTTTCGCCATTGCCAACTTAACGGCTCTATCAAAGTATTCGAAGCACTCAGAAACATGAATGCCATTTGCAATTTTTAGTTCCCCTAGACGGTTGGATGGCTCCAATTCCCCTTTTTTGTAATTTGTTTTTTTCGAAAGATTGAGGGAAAGTTGGGCATAATCGGTTGCGTTTTTCCAATCAAAATCATAATATACGTCAGAAATTTGATTTAGTACATCCGCTTTTTCCTCTCCTAGTTCAAGGACAGAAAGGCGCATGATAAGTGAATCAATTAATTGGCTGTCAGATGAATTCTGTGCGACTGATGATTGAGAAATGCATACTAAACTAAAAGCCAGTATTAGCAATCTACAGTGCGGCCATAATGAGTCAAGTAATTTAGCTTGTTGGTTGAGGTGGTTGGTCACAATACTTAAAGATAATTAAGTAATTATAGTTTTACAACCTGTTTTTGAAATTATATAAAACAAAAAACCGTCCTGACAATATCGTCAGGACGGTTTTAATAAGAAATTTCTATCGAAAGAAAATTACTCTCCTACTACTTCAAAATTGAAACTTTGTTTCACTTCCTTGTGTAAGTTCGCTATTGCTTCGTATGTTCCTAATTCTTTAATTGGCTCGTTTACAATTGTGACAGATTTTCTATCAAGATCTAATCCTGCGGCACTCAATGCTGCTACTAAACCTACTGTATTTACCGATCCAAAAACCTTTCCACTTTCACCAATTTTAGCGGCAACTTTAACAGTTAATCCGTCTAATTTAGCAGCAATTGCTTCAGCTGCTTCCTTAATTTGTGATTCTTTGTGTGATTTTTGACGCATTATTTCAGCGTGTGCTTTCTTTGCAGACTCTGTCGCTAATGACGCGTAACCTTGAGGGATTAAGAAATTTCTTCCAAAACCATTCTTTACAGTTACTACTTCGTCTTTATATCCTAGCTTGTCTACGTTTTTCTTTAATATGACTTCCATTACAAGGGAATTTTAAATTAACACTAATTTTTATTTCATCAAATCCGCAACATAAGGAAGAATAGCAATGTGTCTTGCTCTCTTAACTGCCTTATTTACTTTTTTCTGAAACTTTTGAGAAGTACCTGTTACTCTTCTCGGCAAGATTTTCCCTTGCTCATTGATAAACTTGATTAAGAAATCTGGGTTTTTATAATCAATGTATTTGATTCCGCTTTTCTTAAATCTACAATATTTCTCCTTTTTAATCTCAATGTTAATTGGAGTCAAATATCTAATTTCTGATTGTGACATTTCTAAATTCTTTTAATTAAACACTTTGTTTATTAAGCTTTTGCAGCTAATCTTCTTGTTTTCTCAGCGAAAGCTACATGATCTTTTTCCATTCTCACGGTTAAAAATCTCATGATGCGCTCATCACGTTTAAATGCTATCTCCAATTTCTGGATCAAGTCTCCTTGTGCTTCAAATTCAACAAGATTGTAAAAGCCGTTAGATTTTTTCTGAATTTGGTAAGCCATCTTTTTGAGGCCCCAGAATTCTTTGTGTTTAATCGCTCCTCCATTGGAGGTGATAAAATCTTCATACACTTTTACTGCTTCCTTTGTCTGTTCTTCAGACAAAACGGGAGTTAAAATGAAAACAGTTTCGTACCTATTCATATATAAAATTTTAATATTAGTCTGCCGACGCACTCTGCTTTGGCAAACGAGAGCGCAAAGATAATTTTTTTATTTGAAAAGCAAAGAATAATAATGCAATATTGCCTGTGAAAGGGTTATTTTCTATTCCGCGCCGTCAATAACGGCTATATCCGCAACTTATCTGAAATTTCTGATGCAATAAATTTGGGGTGAAAAACGCTCAATAGCACCGCTTTTGAATTCGATTTCCATAAAGATATTCTAATACGATAAAGTCATAGTCATCATCATCCGCAATTCCATACAATATCAAGAGATAATAATTGCCTTCAAGGTATTCTGAAACTTCACCAGCATTTAGAATTGAAACGTTGGAACGAAGGTCAAAATAATCTTTTTTATAGTTGTCATGCCCGTCAAGGATCGCAGCAAATAATTGATATTCGAACATTTTAATTTTGTCAAAACAATCAGTCGCCACATCCCAATCGTCTGAAATACAGCTGTCGCTATTAATTATTTCAGCTTTCAGGCTTTCAATTCGATTAAGATCATAAGGCAATGCTAACTTGATGTTTTGATCGCGATAAAAAATGTAATGATCCTCATAAATTTCCAAAACATAACGTAATATATCATGTTTCAGAAAACGAAGCGTCCAATCTCCATTTACTGTAAAATTTCCCGATCCATCAAAGCTGTATTTGTTATCAGCCAATTTTGTTGTTTGTATTCTCCCCAAAAAGGGCGCCCAATTAAAAAGTGCAATGTCATTTTTCAAATCCAATAAAAACATGCTTTAAACTGCTGTTTCAGCTGTCAAAGAATCCAAGTCATGATTAAGACATAAGCCAGTTTCGCCTAAAGGCACAATAAGCGTGTCATTTAATAACGCAGAGAGATAAGCATATTCAAAATCACGCGATTCGCTTTCAGCACCGTTTGAACTGGAAAGTTGAGTGTAATCATCTTGTTCTGAGGGCACCAATTCTGTATCCATGAATAAACTTGGGGTCTCAAATTCATTACTGCTATTGCACGAAAAAAGGAATGTAATTAAGCACAATTGCAAAAGCCGCATAGGTAATGATTTCTCATCAAAGATAACAGTTATCTGATGCTCTTTCGCCGTTATAGTTAACGGTATGCTGAAAACTGTTAATAAATAGCTGTTTATTGCACTCTTTTTCTGCAGTCTTTAATTTATATTTGTTCTTCAATCTTTTATATGAGTAATTTTGTTGTTTCAGCCCGTAAGTATAGACCACAAACATTTGACACTGTTGTTGGACAATCGTCTATTACTACGACACTTAAAAATGCCATTAAGAATGACCATTTGGCGCAAGCTTTTCTCTTTTTTGGATCGAGAGGAGTCGGAAAAACAACTACCGCCCGAATTTTGGCGAAAACAATCAACTGTTTTAACTTAAGTCCAGAAATTGAGCCCTGCAACGCTTGCGAGTCTTGCACCTCTTTTAACGAAGGACATTCGTTTAATATTTTAGAGTTAGATGCGGCGTCCAATAACTCGGTAGATGATATTCGAAATTTGATTGACCAAGTTAGAATTGCACCGCAAGTTGGAAATCATAAAATCTTCATTATTGATGAGGTTCATATGTTAACTTCAAATGCCTTTAATGCATTTCTAAAAACATTAGAAGAACCGCCAAAACATGCCGTTTTTATATTGGCGACTACTGAAAAGCATAAAATTCTTCCAACGATATTATCGCGGTGCCAAATCTTTGATTTTCACCGTATTCAATTAGACGATATTGTAGCGCATTTAGCATCAATTGCAGGAAAGGAAAAAATAAAAGCAGATGAAAAAGCGCTGCATGTAATTGCTCAAAAAGCTGATGGAGCGCTAAGAGATGCCCTATCAATATTTGATCAAATTGTATCTTTCAGTAATAATAATGTAACATACGAGGCGGTTTTAGAAAACTTAAACGTACTTGATTATGATTATTACTTTAAAATAATTGAAGCCGCCAAAGCAGGTAATATCGCCGAAAATTTATTGATTTATAATGATGTTTTAGCCAAAGGATTTGATGGAAGCCAGTTTATTCTTGGTCTTTCTGAGCATTTAAGAAATCTCTTAGTTTGTAAAGACCCTGCAACTGTCTCCTTAATCGAGGTGCCGAGTGAAATTAAAGAAAAATACCTCGAGCAAAGTGCATCAACCTCTCAAAGCTTTATTCTATTAGCCTTAGATTTATTGCGCGACACAGACTTGCATTTTAAAGCGAGTAAAAACAAACGCTTGAGTGTTGAAATCTCACTCATGAAATTAAGTTCTATTGAAGCGACACTAAAAAGCACCCAAGCATCTTAAGTTATACTGACATATTAATATTACCCTTCGAAGGTCAAGGTGAAGTTGTTGTAAAAAAAGCAGCTCATACCCCTGCGAAAGAGAAAGCTACGAATAACCCGCAACCATCAAGGCAGAGTAAACGATTAGATAGTCCAACTCGCAAGCAAGTCAGTCATCCAACAGGTAAATTGAGCACAAATAATATTGGAATTAATGAAACATTGAATCCGACCGTTAGAAAAGGTGCTAAAAAAAAGGAAACCGTTACTTCAGACCAAGCAGAAGATTTTACGTTTGACCAATTAAAATACGTTTGGAAAGAATATAGTTTAGCTATTCGGCGTGAAAAGCGTGAAAGCATGTACTCTACTTTGATGAATTCTAACATGTCAATGTCGTCTGATTATCAAATTCATTTAGAAATTGCTAATGAATTACAAGGTAAAGAGCTGGAGGTCGAAAAAGTTGAACTTTTAGGATTCATTCGTGCCAAATTAAAAAATTATTCGGTGGGTTTAAAATACAGTTTAATCGCGACTGAAAAAATGGAAATTTTGGACAGCAAAGGAATTTTTGATAAGCTTGCGGCGGAAAATTCTTCTTTAGATAAATTCCGAAAATTATTTAATCTTGACATTGAATTTTAGTCATTCATCATTAATTATTCAAAGCGGCCAAAGCCTGCTAAGCGCCCAACTCCTCCTTTAATCTCCTCCAAATTTAGCTTCAATTAAAACAGTTAATATCCGATCTGTTTAGGGGATAATACCCTTCGCGCTTTAGTAATAGTGTGAGCAGCTCAACACTATAGCTCGCACCCCCTGTTTAATTTGGAACCACTTTTTAAATTCAACAGTAAACTACAAAACAGTATTAACCTTAAATTATAGTCCTATGAAAAAGTACTACTACCTTTTTACACTAATTTTTGCTTCCACAAGTTTATTTGCGCAGGAGTTTGCAACAATTTACGAGCCACTTAATGAGGATGAACAGATTGTTGTGAGAGATGTCTCCGTCACTTCCGACAACAATATTCTTGCTGGATTTGATATCTAAGCAATAGCTGAACCAGCGAGGGCAGGTATAATGAAATTGGATGCTGATGGCAATGTCACCCGGGCAAATACGCTAGAAATAGACGATTCTGAAGCGGGATGTACTTTTGAAGTCCTTGAAAACTCAGATGGAAACTATTATTTATGGGGACTTAGTAAAGAACTTGTCACCGGCAATATGCGTGCTATTCTCACAGAAATGACAAGCGAAGGAGAAATTTTATGGTCGAAAGAATATGATTTTGGTTGGAATGTGACCTACGCATACACGGTAAACAAATTATACCTATTGCCTTCTGGAGAAATGCAAATGATGATTGCCGTTTTTGGGAACGTAATTATCATGCAAACTGATGCTGATGGTAACATTATTTGGGGGAAACAATCCTCAATTGGACCGCCGGATGGCGCGGAAAAAACCCAGGATTTGAATGGTTAGCTATTCCAGATGACGGTGGAATGTGCGCCAGTAAAGCGACCAATGACCTTTCAATCTTAAGATATGACTCAGATGGTAATTTACTGTGGACGAAACGTTATCCAATGGGATATACACACGGTAAAACAATTAAAAGATCTCCAAACGGTAATATTCTAATTGGTGGTTTCCGCGGATTTACTCCAATGGTCATGGAAATTTCAGAATCCGACGGATCTGTGAATTGGGTAAAATGGTTTGAAGGAAGTCATACTATGATTTACGGAAGTATGGCTATGATTAATATTGTTGGAGATGAAATTATTTTCGATTATTCAACTAGCGTTTACAGTCATGTTATTTTAAGATTAGATATTAATGGTGAGGTTATGGAAACATTTGTAACCAAGACCAAAGTTGTAGACTATAACAAACTTGAATTGACTACAGATTTTGGTGGGTATTTTTATGGTAGTTTCTATTCTGACAGTTTAGATAAAGGAATGATACTTAAATCGGATAATCTTTTAGAGTCCTCATGTATTATTGAGCGTTACGAGCCTAGTTATGTTGCAAGATTGTATGATGAAACATTCTCTGACATTCCGTTCGCGCCAACCCAAACTGATTTTACAACCCAAGCTGACATTGAAGTAACGACGGTATCACAAATAATTACGAGTAAAGATGCTTGTGGAATAGCAACTGGAATTGACACCGAAGAGGCAATCGAAATCAGCGTTTACCCGAATCCTTCAGCTCATTCATTTACATTGCAAGTTGCAGCTGATCTAGTTCAGTCAACTTACGTAATTACTGATATATCTGGACAAGTGATTACTACGAATAGTATTCAAAGCGAAAATGAATTGATTGATGTTTCAAGCTTGAACAATGGCCATTACTTTGTTAACAGTTAGTGGATCAAATGGTACAATTACAGAAAAAATCACAGTTCTTAAATAAGTACACTACGCGGAACTTAATAAAGCCTGATTGCCATTTATGAATCAGGCTCTATTATACTAAGTTGAATATAAGGTTGTAAAACAGCCCTTTATATAAAAAATAATTCTTAATTTACACAACCGTTCATGATTGCAGTGCGTATTGATTGTAATCACATACATTTAAAATAATTCACTATGAAAAAACTTTTATACACTATTGCATTTATATGCTCTTCAGCATCACTATTTGCACAAGATTTTGCCTTGACATATGAGCCCGTTGGCGTAGATGGTATCGTTACTATGCGAGACTTAGCCACTACCTCGAATGGAAATCTAATCGTCGGATATGATTACACAAATGGACCGCCTGTATCTGGAATCATGTTAACTGAAGCAAATGGAGCCGTTATTTGGTCAAAAACACTTGTAGTGCCAGAATCAGTTGCTGGATGTTCTTTCGAAGTTGTTGAAAACGCTGAAGGAAATTTTTACCTCTGGGGTTTAAGTAAAGCCGTTTCGACTGAAAAAAGCGCTATACTTTCTGAAATTAGTGCTGAAGGTGAGATGCTATGGTCAAAACAATACGATTTTGGAACAAGCCTTAGTACGGCGTATTCAATTAATTCAATGGACTTATTGCCTTCTGGGAATCTTCAAATGATGGTTGCTGTTTACGAAAACGTTATTGTATTGCAGACAAACGCTGACGGAGAAATTATTTGGGGTAAAGTTACAGCAATGGGACCACCAGATGATGAAGGTGGAAAAAATCCAGGATTCGAATGGTTAGCTATTCCAGATGATGGAGGAATGTGTGCGAGTAAAGCTGGTAATGATTTTTCTTTATTAAGATATAGTAATGACGGAGAGCTTTTATGGAACAAAGCCTATTCACTTGGAGCTTATACACATTGTAAAACAATTGTTCAAGCACCAAACGGAAACGTGTTAATTGCGGGTTACATTGACTATGTGCCACATATCATGGAAGTGTCTGAAGAAGATGGTACAATTGTTTGGATTAAAACATTTGAAGGATTATCAATGGCTTTCACAGGAAAATCTCACTTAACTGTTGATGGAGAAAATATTTATTTAGATTTTACGACAACAGCAATGGAGCAATATGTTTTGAGAATAAGCGAAACTGGCGAGGTCCTTGAGACCATGATGACGAAAAACAGTTTATTAGATTATAATAAAATTGAATTCGTTGATCAAGGTGAGGTTTATTTCTACGGATCATCTTTAGATGCTGATATCTACAAAGGATTAATTTTAAGAACAAAAGATCTATTTGAAGAGTCTTGTATGATTGGACCTGCTGAGTCAGTATCAACAATAGACTTCTTGGATTATTCAGTGGTTGATTTTACTCCATTTGAGTGGGATTTTGCCGAAGAAGCAGATGTTGCAATCACGCTTACAGATCATCAACTAAGAGCTAAATATGCTTGTGATGTTGTATTGTCAGACGGACCTGAACTTGAAAACAATATTACTATCTACCCTAACCCAGTAGTTAATAATTTAACCATTCAAGTAACAGAAGATTTAATTAACGCTTCATTTGTGATTGTTGATCTTTCTGGAAAACGAGTTATGAATGGTACAATTACTAGCTTGCAATCAGAAATTGATTTAAGCGAATTAAATAACGGACAATACGTCATAGCTATTCAAACAGAGAATAACGTTAAGACACAAAAAATTACGGTTCTTAAATAGACGTAATTAATAAAATTTGAATCCCGTTAGCCTCTTGTTAACGGGATTTTTTACGTCTCTATTCCACGTCTTTTATTTTTTTAACAAATGCCCAACCTTTTGCTCTATTAGATGTCTTTATTAACCTGAAAAAACATTAACCAAACAATAATAAAACCCAAAAGACTTCGTTTAAGACAAAACTTATCATACGAATTACATATTGACCCAAACACACTCCCACGACTAAAAAAAAATATTAAAGCAATCTACTTTGCAAAGTAGATTAACCCAGAACGAAATGCACGCTTTGAATTGATTCAGTAGCGTGCCTTTTTTCATTTATTTAAAAACGATTTATCCATTGTGGGTTTGAGTTTTTAATTGCGCATGAGATTCCTATACAAACATAGTTTTACAAACTATTCGGCATAGAAAAACTGCCTCATTTGCAAGTGCAAAGAGGTAGTTATTTTTTAATCCAACGTTGGTGTTAGCGCTGCTGGTTCCCTAATTGATCCATTGAATTAGGACTAATTGAAGATTTTTCAATTCTTAATTTTGTCCCTTCTGAAGAGATTAAAATAGTTGTTTCGGCAACCTCAAGGATTTTTCCATGAATACCGCCAATAGTTACAATTTTATCGCCAGTCGCAATACTTTCTCTGAATTGCTTTGCCTCTTTAGTACGCTTCATTTGCGGACGAATCATAAATAGGTAAAATACAAGACCTATTAAACCGAACATGATTAAACTTTGCGTTACACCGCCACCTTCAGCGCCTCCTGCTGCTTCCAGCATAATAAATTGATTGTTCATTTTTCTTTTGTTTTTGCTTTGTTATTATTCTGCAGCTAATACTTCTCCAGTTATTGTAACCGCAGATACTGTAGGATTTGTATTCGCTTCAATGCGAATGCTTTTATTTACTGCTCCAACTTTATTGTTAGAGTTAAAAATCACTTTTACTTCTCCACTTTCTCCTGGAGGAATAGGTTGCTTTGGCCAATCTTCAGGCACCGTGCAACCGCATGTTGTTTTCACATCAAACAAAACTAAATTTTTATCGCCTGTATTTGTGAACTTAAAGGTGTGTTTCACCATATCACCGTCAACAACTGTCCCAAAATTATATTCATCATTCTCAAACTCAATGCTCGTTGGTTCATCAACAAATTCAGCATATTTGGCTCTTCTCTCTTCTGCATCAGCGCCTTGGTCTGATGTGCAACTTACGACACTCATCAAAACAACACCAATAAATAATAATTTTTTCATTCGTTTAAAATTTTAATTAATTAAACCTCTCCCCGTTTTCTTAAGCTCTCCTCTTTCTTCTAAAAGCGGAATAGCTTTGTCTAAAATACCGTTGATAAAAACTTGACTTTTTGGAGTGCTATAAAACTTAGAGATTTCAATATACTCGTTCAACGTTACCTTTTTAGGAATAGACGGTTGAACTTTTAGCTCTGTAAGCGCCATTTTTAATAGAATCACATCCATCTTCGCAATTCGATCAATCTCCCAATTCATAGTTAACTCATCAATTATAGCCGTGTTTGCGTCATCCATTTCGGCGGCTTTACGCACAATAGTTTTTACGAAACCTAATTCGTCCTCTTTATCTTTATACAATTCCAATATTTCCTTGTCTGCTGAGTCGTCTTCCTTAAAAAGTTTGATCGTTTTAAGCACCATTAAACACATCAAATCAATATCATCCAACCAAAAAATGCTTTTATCTTCAAAATAATCATGAATTAATTCATAATTCGCAATTTCTTTTTTGAATAAATCGAGAATAAATTCTTTGTCATGATCAAAAGACTGCTCATCAGATTCCATATAGTCTTGAAATAACTGAGAATCTACAATTTGCAGAAACAATTTCCGCATAATGTCCTTTTCAACAGCTCCAGTCCAATTTACCTTATGCTCTTCAGACTTTCTTCGAAGCGAATTGTTTTCCAATAAAAGTTTAATCACTTTATTGTCCACAAATTTTCTATTCGGCGTTAAGTCATCCTTTGTAGGTCTCACCTTCTTCATGCGATCCTCAATTCGCTGAGCTGAAAAACGCTGTACCTCTTCAAAAGTTAATAAAAACCATAAATACAAATCATACATGCGATCTATAGAGGTTAACAATTCCTTCTCAGACTTTAAAATATCCTCATCTTCTGTTTGAAAAAAGGCGTAAAGTATTTGCAATACTTTTATACGTAAATGACGTCTATTTAACATGCTTTTTTACATTGGTAATTTAACCCTACCTATAGATGCAATGCGCTCTTCAGCCATTTTGTTTGCAATTTTATAAGTGGGTACATTATCCTTATTTGATCGATTTATAATATTAAGTGATGTATCGTAAATTTCGGCCGCCTTCGTCATTGCCCATTCAGAAGTTAATCCTTTTACTTCCGCGTAGCAATTAATTACACCACCGGCATTCAACATAAAGTCAGGAACGTATATAATTCCTTTTTCCTTTAAAACTTCTCCGTGGATGGTTTCATCCCCCAATTGATTATTTGCAGCACCAGCGATAATTGAGCAATTCAATTTTGCAAGTGTCTCGTCATTCACAGTGGCTCCTAGTGCACATGGCGCATAAATATCCATGTCAATCGTATAGATCACATCTAAACCAACGACATGCGCGCCATATTTATTTGCAACGTGCTTTAATGTTGCGTCATGAATATCTGTAATAAAAATATCAGCGTTTTCTTTTGCTAAATAACCCACTAAATATTCACCTACATGACCAACGCCTTGCACCGCAATTTTCTTTCCTGTCAATGAGTCTGACCCGAATTGAACTTTTGCTGCTGCCTTCATGCCCATGTAAACACCATAAGCTGTAACTGGTGATGGATCTCCGCTTTTCCCTGGTAACCCAACAACATTATTGGTTTCCATATTCACCCAAGTCATGTCTTGCGGTGAAATTCCAACATCCTCTGCGGTAATGTATTTTCCGCCCAACGATTCAACAAATTTTCCAAACCTTCTAAAGAGTGCTTCACTTTTATTTTTACGCGAATCGCCAATAATTACAGCTTTACCTCCTCCTAGATTCAAACCAGAAATTGAGTTCTTATAGGTCATCCCTCTAGACAAACGTAATACGTCATTCAAAGCTTCTAACTCATTTGAGTAATTCCACATTCTTGTGCCGCCTAAAGCAGGACCTAAAGTTGTATTATGCACGGCAATTATTGCTTTTAATCCCGTTGCATTGTCATTACAGAACAATAATTGCTCATGATTATACTGTGACATTCTTTGCACTACAGGATTTTCTGCAAGTGATGATTCTTTAATATCTTTTACTTCAAACATAATATTATATTGAGGTTATAAATTTATATTGGTCGTCCATTCATACTATACTTAGCTGTCCTAAAAACAAACTTCGTAGCTGTTCTTCAACTCACAAATAAATGTTCCAACAGATTCTTTTTGATTGAATCTTTATCGTAACTTTGCAGTCGATTTTTTGCGCTACAAAAGTACTAAATTTTACATGTCTTCATTATTCTATTTAAATAAATATTTGGTCAAGTATAAATGGCGCTTGATACTGGGTACAATTTTCATTTTTATCTCAAATATTTTTTTCGTTCAACAGCCTGAAATCCTGAGTGAAGCGATAAATACGATAAGTGGTCAACTTGACACAGGCGGCGAAAAAACTGGTGATTTAATTCTGAATACGGCACTTACTTTATCTGGTTTGTACATGTTATTGGCCATTTTAAAAGGCGTATTCTTGTTTTTAACCCGTCAAACCATAATTGTCATGTCCCGCTTTATTGAATATGACCTTAAAAATGAAATTTACGATCAGTACCAAAACCTCTCATTTAATTTCTATAAAAAGAATGCTACGGGTGATTTAATGAATCGGATAAGTGAGGACGTTTCCAAGGTAAGAATGTATTTGGGGCCTGGAATTATGTACACCATCAACTTGTTCTTTTTGTTTGGATTGATTTTGTATAAAATGATTTCAAAAAACCCGGAATTAACACTTTATGTGCTACTTCCGCTGCCTATCATGTCAGTTCTTATTTATTTTGTGAGTCGCGTTTTAAATAAAAAGAGTGAGCGTGTTCAATATCAACAATCACTTCTGTCCACCATTGTTCAGGAATCATTTTCTGGAATACGCGTGATAAAATCGCACGTAAAGGAAAAACAGGTGGAGAGTAAATTTAATCAAGAGGCCGAAAACTATAAACACAATTCAATGAACTTGGCAAAAACGAATGCCTTTTTCATGCCTACCATTATCCTCTTGATTGGAATTAGTACAATACTGACTATTTACATTGGTGGATTGCAAGCCAATGATGGAATTATTGATCGAGGAGAAATTGCGGAATTCGTTCTATATGTGAATATGCTAACTTGGCCGTTTGCCTCTGTAGGTTGGGTAACATCTATTGTACAACACGCTTCAGCTTCACAAAAAAGAATTACCGAATTTTTACAAGAAAAACCCGACTTGGATAATAATGATTCAGAGACAGAACCCGTTCACTTTGAAGACAGTATTTCATTAGACAATGTGAGTTTAACCTATGAAAATTCAGGAGTTACCGCATTAAGAGAAGTCTCTTTATCAATAAAAAAAGGGCAAACCATAGGTATAATTGGACGAACAGGATCGGGTAAATCATCACTCGCCTATTTATTAATGCGATTACTAGACCCAACAGAAGGGAAAATAGCTATTGATGAAAAGGATTTGGCAAAAATCAATCTATCCAGCTGGCGTCATTTATTGGGCTATGTTCCACAGGAACACTTTCTTTTTTCTGATAGTATAAAAAACAACATCATTTTTGGAGCAAATACAGATGAAATTACAGATGAAGAAGTGCATGAATATGCTAAAAATGCGGGCATTCATGACACCATAATGAACTTTCCAGAAAAGTACGACACTTTATTGGGAGAACGTGGAATCAACCTATCGGGAGGACAAAAACAACGTTTATCCATTGCTCGGGCTTTAATAAAAAAGCCAGAAGTTTTATTATTTGATGATTGTTTATCAGCAGTGGATAACGAAACTGAGGAATATATCCTACAATCCATAAAAAGCGACCTCACTGAAAAAACGGCTATTATAATCAGCCATAGAATTTCAAGTATTAAATATGCGGACACTATTATTGTATTAGATGATGGTAAATTGATAGAGCAAGGCGACCACAAAACTTTATTGGCACAAAAAGGAATTTATTATGACACCTTTAAACGTCAAGAAATTCAAGCCAAAGAAGAAAAAAAGCAGTCATGAAAAAAAAGTGGGACGTAAAAGATGAATCCTTTTTTGGAATTGGTGTTTATCAACCAAAAACAGAACATAATATTGGTACGCTATGGCGATCCGCAATGATATTAGGCGCCTCGTTCATTTTCATAATAGACGGTAAATACAAACCTCAGACATCTGACACACAAAAAACTTGGTCTAAAATTCCGTTTTATAAATATGACAGTTTCGAGCATTTTTATGCGTCCTTACCATACTCTACACGACTAGTTGGCATTGAAATGAATAGTAATTCACAATCAATTTGTACCTTTGACCATCCGCTCAGAGCAACCTACTTGTTAGGAGCAGAGGATAATGGATTACCACAGGACGTTCTGGACAGATGTCACCTCTTGGTACAATTACCAGGAAAGTGCTCTTTAAACGTTGCCGTAAGCGGTAGTTTAGTAATATACGATAGAATAGCAAAATGGGAATTGAAGTAATGGATGAAACGGCGCTAGCAGCAGCTGAAAAAGCACTAAAGGCGTCCGAGGAGAAGCTAAACCGAAAAATTAAAAAAACGGTTTGGAACGCAATTAATGATTTCGACATGATTCAGGATGGCGATAAATTAATGGTGTGTTTATCTGGAGGGAAGGATAGTTATACAATGCTCGACATTTTAATGCAAATTCAAAAAGCATCTGTATTCAACTTTGAAATTATTGCCGTTAATTTGGATCAAAAACAACCTGGCTTTCCTGAAGAAGTTCTTCCTAAATATTTAACAGAAGTTGGTGCCAATTTCGAAATTGTTGAAAAAGACACCTATAGTATTGTGAAAGAAAAAGTGCCAGAAGGGAAAACAACTTGCAGCCTATGCTCACGTTTAAGACGTGGAACACTCTACGAAGCCGCAGAGCGTTTGGGATGCAATAAAATATGTTTAGGTCATCACCGAGACGATATTCTTGAAACTTTTTTCTTGAATTTATTTTTTGCAGGAAAAATTGAAACAATGCCTGCCAAATTTATCACAAACGATAATCGTTTTGTTGTACTGAGACCATTAGCTTTGGTTAAAGAGGCTCAAATTATAGAATTTGCAGGTTATAAAAAATACCCGATTATTCCATGCAATTTATGTGGTGCGCAAGAAAACCTGCAACGTCAAGTTGTAAAGAAAATGTTGCAAACTTGGGACGAAAAATACGAGAACCGATCGGAAATCATGTTCACGGCGTTGAAAAACATTTCCCCAACACACATGTATGATACGGATTTATTTGATTTTAAAAATTTAAAATCCAAGGTGATGGGAGAAGTTAAAGCGGGTACTGAGTTTGAAATGCTTTAGGCGGTATAGATCTTATGCAACGATTTGATGCGCTGTTAGGCGTTACACCCTAACCAATTGAAAATTACCTTGACCTTTAAACACATAAGTATTTGTAGAAGCGGCTTTATAGCTATAGAAATAAACCCCGTGCTTACAATCATCCCCGATCCTGTCATTACTTCACTACCGATACATGCCCATAAAATTCGAGTTTTTTATCCGTCGCAATTTCTGCAGTGGTGATATGCCAGATATAGACACCATCCGGGACAATCTCACCGCCATAAGTTCCGCTCCAACCTGTTGCTAAATTGTATGACTCAAACATGGGCTCACCCCATCTATTATAAATAGTTAAGTGATAATCATAAATATCGATCCCAGTAAAATAAGGTTTGAAAACCTCGTCATAAGTATCACCATCCGGTGTAATTGCATTCGGAACAAATATTAGTTGAGTTTGATTCACCGTAATGTTTTTTGTAATTGTATCTCGGCAGCCGTTAGCAGTTATTGCAATTAATGTTATTTCATAAATCCCTTCTTGCTCTGGAAAGATGAAAGTTGGGTTCTGATCTGAAGATGTTCCAAAACTATCGAACTCCCAATACCAACTGTCCGCACTAACCGAATAGTCAGTAAAATCAACCTCAGTGTCCAACGTTGTTGGATTATTTGGGTTAAAAATGAAGTTCGCTGAAGGTACTTCAAAAACCTCAATAAAATCATAAGCCACAAAAGTTGTAAAACAACCACCAACATTGGTAACGGTTAAACTCACATCATATAATCCGGCTTCTGTATATTCATGTGTCACGGCTGGTCCGCAAGAGGTGGAACTTGATCCATCTCCAAAATCCCATTCGCAGCTTACACCTGACTCACCAGTATTTGTGAAAATTACTTCAATAGGCTCGCATCCATTATTGATGTCAGAAGTAAAAGAAACAACTGGTAAAGGACTATCCGAAATACTGACGTTCTGCACCATTGTGCACCCATTTGCATCCGTTAACGTTACCGCGTAATCACCAATTCCAATATCATTAAAAATGCTAATTCCAACAGGTCCCGCGCCAATATCATACGTATATGGCGGAACACCACCACCAGCAGTTACTTCAATGGCACCATCTGAAGCTCCGGCACACGAAACATCCGTAAGATCCACGCCCATTGTAAGCTCATCTGGTTCAGTCAGTGTAATTGTTCCTTCTTCATCACATCCCTCAGAGTCAGAAACTTGAACCGTATAAGTACCGGCACATAAACCAACAGCAGTAGCCGTGGTTTGCGCACCTGGATCATCCCATAAATAAGTAAAAGGAGGAACACCAGCAGGTTCGGCAGTTGCAGTTCCATCACAATCACTAAAACAAACTAAATCCGTTTTTGACATTATAGGCGGTTCGCAACAAACCACATCTACAAAAACATCATCCGTAGCTACCTCAACTCCACAAGAAATTAATTTAACGGTATAAGTAGTCGGAACAAGTGGACACAATGTAATATCTGGACCCACAGCTATTAAATCTGCACCATCATACCATTCAACATCAGGATCGCCAATCGGAGAATAGCGAACAGCATCATCAGTAGCAGCCCATGCAGTATTATTTCTTCCTGGATTTGGAACAGCTGCGGTACCATCTATATTATGAAGCCCTTGCGTTCCCTGTCCGTCATCCCAACCAAAACAAATATCTTTTTCCGCTATGTGATTTTCGACATCATTTGTTGTTTCGAAGATGGTAATTTGATATGTTTCGAGATGATCTCCGCATAAAAAGTGAGGAACATCAATATAACTCACCACAAACCTTCTAGAGGGAGCTATACCCAAGACTTGATATCGGATTTCTCCTCCGTCGCCTGGATCAATATCATACCAGGGTCCCATAATACAATTTTTAGGCACATTAACGTCAACAGACGGTATCGCTTCCGAAGTAAAGGCTGTTGGTCCATCAGAAAATCCTATCCATCCATTTGAACAAATGTAAACTTCCGAATATGTATTGCCATAAAAGCAAAAATCAAAACCAATAGGCAAGGGTCCGTTGATATCATCATCATTAAGAATTACAGGCGTGCCTGCGTAGGGATCCGGAGCAAATGGAATAGCCATTACATCATAATCGCTGGTGTTTCCACCTCCACCCTCAAAAATTGCAGTAATATCGACACATTCAGGCGGACAAATGGATTGATCCTCTCCAGCATCAATCGAAGGGCCTTGACCATATACGTTGAGCACTAAAAAAAGCGCCGTAACAATTAGAAATAATTTTTTCATTCGTCTAATATTACACAAAAACTTTCTCGAGTATTACATTTTAAACATTTTTCAAATTAAGTAATTCTTTCAAAATTGGATTTCCAAATTACTATTTGATCAACGTAACATGACCGAAAAACTCTAGTTTATCGTCTGTTGCTATATCCGCCGTGGTAATATGCCAAATGTATACACCGTCTTCCACAATTTCGCCTCCGTAGGTTCCATTCCATCCTCCAGCTAAATTGTATGACTCAAATATGATTTCTCCCCATCTATTAAAAATGGTTAAATGATAATCATAAATATCAATTCCTGTGAAATAAGGCGTAAACACCTCATTAAACGTATCACCATCCGGTGTTATTACATTTGGAACAAATATCAATTGATCTTGATGAATATGTATTGTTTTCGTTAGTGTATCTCTACAACCATTATCAGAAACAGCAATTAATGTAACATCATAAGATCTAGCAAGGTCAGGGAGTACAAAATTTGGATTTTGATCCGTTGAACTTCCGTAGCTATCAAATGTCCAAATCCATCCACTTGCATTTGTCGAATAATCGGTAAAATCAACATCCGTATCTAAAGTAGTCGCAGTCACTGGATCGAAAATAAAATTAGCTACAGGAACTTCATAAATATCAATATAATCATAGTACGTTACGGTATTACTACATCCATTGACATCCGTTACAGAAAGCGTCACATCATAAGTTCCGGCGTTAGCATATAAATGACTCGTCGCACCGCAAGACGAGGAAATGGCCCCATCTCCAAAATTCCATTCGCAACTTGCACCCACATCACCTGTATTTGTGAACAAAACTTCAATAGGAGCGCATCCATTATTTACATTTGCTATAAACGTAACAACTGGTAAAGGATTAACCACAATATCATAAGTTGCAACGCCACCACAACCATCAACAATTGTATTTGTAATAGTATGTGCACCAGGTCCTGCAATAGCAGGATCAAAGGTTCCTCCAACCACACCAGCTCCTGTAAAAGTTCCAATATCCGTAGCATCTAGTACCACAGCACCATCATTAACACAGAAAGGTCCAACAGGAACTATTGTGGCATCTACTGGTGGCGTACCTGCATCAACAATTAAAACACTGGTATATTGACAACCATTGGCGTCTTCAATACAAATATCGTAGGCACCAGCACATAAATCAGCATAAGAACCGACAACATCACTTGTGACACAAGCGTCAATACTAAAAGTATACGGAGCAATACCACCAGCCGAAGTTAAATCAATTGTTCCCGTACAGTCATCCTCACAACTTTCCCCAGTTGCGGATTCCACAACCACAATAGCTTCTGGTTCATTAATCGTCACAACAATTGAAGCTTCGCAAGCGTTTTCATCTTGTACAGCGATTACATAATCTCCTGCCGTTAGTCCAGTGAAAACCATTCCAGGGCCGAAAATACCGCCATCAATTGAATACGTATAAGCGCCAGTTCCATCAGCCCCAACTGTTTCAATTTCACCAGTAGCTTCTCCATTGCATAACACATCCACAGTACTAATTTCAGTCATAGTAAGCTCAGCCGGTTCAATAATATCAACAGGAACCTCTACCGTGCAACCATTCTCATCTGTCACAGTTACAATATATACTTCACCAGCCAAATCGGTAAAATCTCCAGCTCCTAAAGGTCCGCCTCCTATATCATAAGTTAAAGCTCCTGTACCGCCAGTTGCTTCAACTGTTACCGTTCCGTCATCAAAACCAAAACATGTCACATCAGTTTGACTTGTAATTGCTGCTACAATTTCTTCTGGCTCGTCAACGGTTACCTCCAATACAACTAATTCACCTGCTCCATTTGTTACCTCAACAGAATAAGTTCCTGCGCATAAATCCGTAGCTTCTGCAGTAGTAACTGCACCCGCACCAGCATCCCACAAATAAGTATAAGGAGGAACAACTCCTTCAATTACCATGGCAGAACCATCACACTCACCAAAACAGGTGGCATCTGTTACCTCCGTATCCAATTCATCAACAGGTACAATAAATTCAAAATGATCTAAATGATTCCAATACACTCCGCCAGGAGCATTTCTAACCGTTATGTGTGTTGCATCATTCGGTGCAACAAAAGTAAACGTATGATTTCCCCAAGACATTACAGTTGGACTAACAGTTTGTATGAGCGTGCCAAAAGCTGCCGGTGAAGTTGAAGCACCAATCACTACATCACCAGGTCCTGCAAAAGTTGTTTCACTTAACGCCCAAAAAGATAAGGTATATGTTTCTCCCATCACCAATGGAACATCAATTAGCATTGAAACTTCATCTTCGGGAACATGTGCAATTGAGATACTTCTTAAACCATCTGGTAAATCAGTCACATAACAACCGTCCATAATGATGTCAGTTTCATTTCCGCCACCATAAGCCTGAACATCAGTCATGTATCCATTAAAAACCGCATTTGATAAATTATAATTGCAGCCAACTGGTGCTGTTGTTATTTCGAAACTACCATTTACAATGACTTGGCTATAGCTAAAAGAACTGATAGACATGACCAAAAGGACATATAAAAAGCCTTGAATGTTAGACATAAAGATGGTTTTATTTTCTTACAATGTTGGTTTTGGTTACTTACACTTCCTCTTTTTAAAGTGGGAACATAAATAAGGAACGCAGAAAAGATACAATTCGTTGCCTAAATTGTGAGAAATTACATACTTTTAAATTTTTGTTCGATTTTATTTCAACAATGTCACGTGACCGTGAAACTCTAATTTCTTATCTGAAGTAACTTCTTGTGTATTAATGTGCCAAACATAAACTCCAGTTGGTACAATCTCACCGCCGTATGTTCCATTCCAACCTACCGTTACATCATGCGAAACAAACATAATTTCGCCCCAACGATTATAGATTGTTAATGTATAATCGTAAATATCGATTCCATTAAAATAAGGTTTGAATACTTCGTTGTACAAATCTCCATCAGGAGTGATTGTATTCGGAACAAAGATTAATAATTGTTCAGAAATAATTACTGTCTGTTGTGTGCTATCAACACAACCAAAACTGTTTTCAACTACTAGGTCTACCAAATAATTTCCAGGTATTTCTGGGAAGAAGAACTCAGGATTTTGATCATTAGAATTACCTAGGTCACCAAATGTCCATGTCCAAGAATCCGCACCTGTTGACATATCCGTAAAGTTAATTTCAGTATTAATTGTAGTTGCAGGTTGTGGTCCAAATCTGAATATAGCATTTGGTTGCGGATAAACATCTATGTAATCGTACATAGTTGAAGTGCTTGTACAACCGTTTGCATCAATAATAGTATAGCTTATATCATATTGTCCTGCGTTATCATAGGTATGGTTTACAGAACCACAGAAAGTTGAACTTAATCCGTCACCAAAATCCCAATAACAATCGACACCAACATCACCTGTATTAATGAAAGGCACACTTAAGTCCTCACAACCAGAATTCACCGTTGTTGTAAACGAAACAACGGGTAAAGGATTTACAACTACATCTAGTGTAGCAACATCCCCACAACCTAATGAAATCGTATTTGTTATTGTGTGTGTTCCAACGCCAGCAATTCCCGGATCAAACATTCCTCCAACAACTCCAGTGCCAGTATATACTCCTCCAGGCGAAACCGCTGATAAAACAACAGCTGCATCATTAATACAGAAAGGCCCAATTGGCGTTATTGTTGCATCTGCAGGCGCCGTTCCGTCAAGAACCGTCACCGTATTATTATACTCACAACCATTCGCATCTGCCACACAAACATCATAAGTACCTGCACACAAGCCAGCATATGATCCTAATCCATCAGATGTTGCACAATCGTCAATACTATAAGTATATGGCGCAAAACCGTCGTAAGCATCAAGATCAATAGACCCCAAACAATCACCTAGGCATGACTCACCAATCACAATTTCATCAACAGCAACAGGAATCGGTTCTCCAATTGTAATATCTAAGGTAGTTTCACAATCATTTTCATCTTTAACAGTAACCGTATATGTTCCCTCAGATATCCCATCAAACGTAGATCCTGGGCCAAATGCACCACCATCAATTGAATATTCAAGAACACCGGTTCCACCGCCACCGATTACTTCAACCGTTCCATCAGCAATACCAACACATGTAGCATCAACGGTGGCCACTAAATCAAGTGTTAAAGCTGTTGGTTCGTCAATAATTACAGTAATTGTTGTTAAACAGCCATTATCATCTCTAATGTCAATATCATAAGAACCCGCCGTTAATGCAGTGAACGTTGCGTCTGGTCCATAAGCACCACCATCAATTGCAAATTCATAAGGCGTTATACCACCAGTAGCGTCAACAGTTAATTCTCCATCATCACCGCCGTTACAAGTAACATTAACAGTACCGACAAGCACTGGCTCTAATAACTCTGGTGACACAATAGTGAGCGGAACTTCAATTGTACATCCATTTTCATCTGTAATTGTAACAATATGATCGCCAGGAGGTAAATCTGTAAATTCTCCCGTTGGCATTGGACCATCTCCAATATCATAAGTTAAAACACCCGTTCCACCAGCTCCTTCAACCGTACCAGATCCATCCGTCAAGCCAAAGCATGACACTAGATTTACCAAGGTTACCATTCCGGTTAATTCTTCTGGTTCTAAAACCTCAACTTCACCCGTTTCAACACAACCTAATGCATCAGTTACTGTGACTTCGTAAACTCCTGCGCACAACCCAGTAGCAGTTGCTGTAGTTTGAGCTCCAGGATCATCCCATAAATAGGTAAACGGAGCAACACCAATAGCTTCTGCATTTGCAGTTCCGTCACAACCTCCAAAGCAAGACACATCTGTATGGGTCATTACTGGTGGTTCGCAACAAATTTGATCCACAAAAACCTCATCTGTTGCAACATCTCCACTACAAGAAATTAATCGAGCTTCATAGGTAATTGGAGCACCAGGACAAACTGAAATTGTTGGTCCTGTTCCAAGTAATATTGGTCCTACATACCACTCAATTATCGGGTCACCAAGCGGGGTATAACGTACGGCGTGATTTGTAGCAGTCCAAACAGTATTATTCCGCCCTGGGAAAACCACGGCTTCTGTTCCAGCTGCATTGTGCACACCTTGCACTGCCCTACCTCCTGCCCATACAGGACATGTTAATTTTGTTTGAATGTGGTTTTCAATTACATTCGTAGTTTCAAAAAGCATTATTTGCTGTGTGTTCAATGTTCCTGTACACGAAAAGAAAGCAACCGCTTCCCAAGACACAACTAATCTTCTAAATGGCGCAGTTCCCAGTACTTGGTATTGAATTGTTCCAGTTACACTTGGATTCAAATCTTGCCAAGGACCCATAACACAGTTTTTTGGAACTGATGCAACAACGGAAGGTATTGCGGCAGGCGACCAAGTTCCTGGTCCACCAGAAAAACCTAACCAACCATTTGAACTAATGTAGAAATTAGAATAGGTACTTCCATAAAAACAAAAATCAAACCCAATAGCGATTGCACCTGTAGTTGCATCATCTGATAAAACCCGAACCGTTCCTGCATAAGGATCGGCTGCATAAGGAATCGCTGCGACCGTATAATCGGTCGTATTTCCGCCTCCGGTATAAGTTGCTTCGAGATCAACACAATCGGGGGAACAGAGCACTGTATCTGCTCCTGCGTCGATTGTTGCATCCTGCGAGAATCCTACAATGGAGGTAAAAAAAAGACTAAATAATAATATACGCATTTTCATAGAATAAGATCGTTGCTACTAATGTAGTGCAATTTCAACAGAAGGGAAGCCTCGTTGTTAAAAATAATTTCAACAAAACTTGCGAAGCATTCCAATTTTAGCCGATTGAATAATTGGTATTTAAAACGTTTGATGTCCATAAATCTGAATTTCCTTTCTTATCAAAATGGAAATCGATTCGACCCAGTATTAAACCTGCCCAACCCACTTGATTGATAAGAACGGCTTTACCCTCTTTATTCTGATGCATTTCTGCTTGCTTCAGAAAAGTATGAGTATGGCCACCGATAATGAGGTCAATATGGCTTGTTTCTTTTGCTAAGACAAGATCACACATATCATTTAATTTAGATTTGTATCCTAAGTGAGATAAACAAACGACCAAATTGCATTTGTGATCATGTTTTAATTCGCTGGCAATTTTTTGCGCATTTGTAATTGGATCTAAATATTGCGTCTCTTTAAACAATTCTGGACTGACTAAACCGGCCAACTCCACTCCAATTCCAAAAACGCCAATTTTTATTTTTCCTTTTTTAAAGATTTTATAGGGCTTTGTTTTTCCATTTAGCTTCGTATTAGAAAAATCATAATTTGCGGATAAAAATGGAAAATTGGCGTGTGACAGCATGCGATCAAACCCATCAATGCCAGCATCAAAATCATGATTCCCCATAGTTGCGGCATCATATCCCATTTCTGACATGAGTTTAAATTCTAATTCACCACCGTGAACATTAAAGTAGGGCGTACCTTGAAATATATCTCCCGCATCTAATAGCAATACATCCTTTGATTGTTCGCGAATTAAATCTATTAATTGTTTGCGACGAGCAGCTCCGCCCTGCCCAGGATATTTACTATGATTCGTAGGAAATGGATCGATATGCGAATGGGTGTCGTTAGTATGTAAAATCGTTACGGTGTCCCCCTCGTTAACCAAACTTGCAGAACCTAATGTAAATGCCGCAATACCTCCAGTAGTCATACTTCTAAGAAAACGTCTTCTTTCCATTATTTAAGAATTATCAATCGACCATCAATGCCATTATTACTTACTGTACCCTTGTTTTTAATATGTTCGATAAAAACATCACGCATTAAAATTCCAGAATCCCACTTTTGATCTGCATCTCTTAAAAAGTTCATTTTATCTCCGCCAGACGCCAGATAGTTAGAGGTGATCACATAAATACCTGTTCTATTTGATTCAACGGGAACATTACCAATCATCATTTTTTTATTCTCAGAGGTCAAATTCAATTTTGCATTGCTAATGGGTTGCCCATTCATAGTGTATAGATACTCTATTAAATCCGTTACACCTTGTGCGTCTATTCTTACAATGGAGATGGTATTGTCGAAAGGCATTAATTCAAATACATTTCCAATTGAAATATTTCCCTTATTTAAAGGAGCCCGTAATCCGCCAAAATTTAGCAAGGCAATTGTATTTGTTTGTCGCATTTCATTAAATCCGGGAGGAGACATTGTCATTCCTTTCTCAAAAATAACGTCAACCGCAAAATTGCCCAAAGGAGACTCGGGAGCATAATTAACTAAAGTAGAATCGCATACACCAATGATTTCATTCATTTGAACATCCACCTCATTGCGGTAAGGTGCTATTAGGCCCTCTAATTCTGAAGATTCATAAGTCGAATCAATGGAAACATTTTCAGAGCGATACTCCTTGTAAACGGAATGAGAACAACCCGCAATGATAAAAAAGACCGTTATGAACCAAACGCTTTTCACCGCCTTATTTTACTTCTTTCTTTAACACTAAGAATACTGGGAAGTGATCAGAATAACCATTCAGGTATTTTCCGCCAGCATGCGTTCGTTTTGGATAACCTTTATAATTTCCTTCTTTTTGCTTCAAATACTCTTTACTATACACATAAGATTTATGAAACACGTAAGAAGAGGCGTCTTCAGAAACAAGGCCTTCGCTAACAATTAGCTGATCAAATAAATTCCACGCATCACGATAAGCCAAGGTGCAATCACCCTGTTTAAATTTAGTATACATAGTATTATACATATCGCCTTTTTTCATTTTGGCAATTTTCGCCCGCGCTCGAATGTAGTTTTTAACACTTTTATTAATCGGATCATCATTTAAATCACCCATTAGAATGATCTTAGCATTTGGATCCTCAGCAAGCAAAGAATCAATAATTGTCCGCCCCAAAACAGCCGCATCAATTCTTCTTGGCTGTGATTTCTCCATTCCTCCGCTCCTTGACGGCCAGTGTGCTACAATAAAACTCACTTTTTCACCATCCATTTCACCAGAAACGACCAATTGATCGCGTGTTTTATAATCTGGATCAGTTTCAAAGTTTAATTGATGTGAAACGCTATTCGTTGGTGTAAAATATTTTTCTTGATATAAAAGCCCAACATCAATTCCACGTCTGTCTGGTGAATCAAAATGGATAATCTTATAATCGCGGGCTTTAATCTTTTCTTCAGCCACCAAGTCTTCCAATACTCTTTTATTCTCAACCTCACAAACACCCAGTACAGCGCAACCATCTGGTGAAATCGAAGTACCCAAATCGTTTATTACGTGCGCCATGTTGGTTAATTTATTCTGATATTTCTCTGCGTCCCATGAATAACTGCCTTCTGGAGTAAAATCCTCATCTCTAATCGTTGGGTCATCCTCTATATCAAAAAGATTTTCGAGGTTATAAAATCCAACACAGGCTACTTTATATGCCTTATCGGTTTGTCCATATCCAAGAATCGAAATACCGAATAATACAAACACTAGCATTCCAATATTCATTCTCTTTTTTTTCATTTATTCTTTTCTTTTTTTAGGAACATCAAATTTAACCATTATAATCAAATATCAGACCAAGGAAATGTAGACTTAATGTTAACAAAGGATCAAGTTATTCACAATTAATTAAAATATAATGTGCCAACGTGGTTTATTTCGTAAATTTGTCCAGCTTTTTATATTACTTGCATAGTAAAAGCTTAATTTAGCATAACAAAAATGATTAAGAAAATTGGATTTCTAATTTCACTATCTTTGATTGCCACAACTGTTATTTCACAAGGCACAGAGACGGAACGAGAAGACACGCTACTCACGAACACCCCCGTTTTTATAACGACTTTAGACGACGGTGAAAACAGCAGTGGTAGTTCTGGTAACATATCAGGATTATTGCAATCCTCTCGAGATGTTTTTGCAGCAACTGCAGGGTTCAACTTTAGTGCTGCGCGTTTTAAAATTCGTGGATACCAATCTGACAAAACAATGATTTTGCTGAATGGCATCCCAATGAACGACTTAGAGACCGGAAGAGGTACGTGGTATAGATGGGGTGGTTTAAATGATGTAACACGTTATTCAGAAACGAAAAACTGGCTTTCAGATAACCCTTATCATTTTGGAGGAATAGGAGGATATTCAAACATTAACTCAAAAGCTACAGGAATTCGAAAAGGATCAAGAATTTCATATGCATCAACAAACAGAGCCTATTCTCACCGTTTAATGTACACCTATGGAACGGGAATGCAAGCGAATGGATGGGCATTTGCCGCTTCAGTTTCTGCGCGATATGCAAATGAAGGTTATGTTGACGGCACATCATATGAAGCGTATAGTTATTTTTTAGCCGCTGAGAAAAACATTAATAAAAATCACAATCTAAACTTTACGATTTTAGGTTCGCCATCAAAAAGAGGAAAAGGAAGCATCTCCATCCTCGAAACATATGAACTTTCTGGAAACAATTTTTACAATTCATATTGGGGATACCAAACCAAACCAGACGGAAGTCGAATCAAAAGAAATTCAAGGGTCGCAGACTCACACATGCCGATAGTTTCCATTTCTCATGAATGGAAAATCAACACAACCTCTTCTTTAAAAACATCCATTCATTCAAGTTTTGGTAAATATGGACAAACTGCGTTAAACTGGTATGACGCAAAAGATCCACGTCCGGATTATTATAAATACCTTCCGTCTTATTACGAAGGCATTAATGACCCTGTAAATGCTCAACGCATGCTCAACAACTGGCAAAATGAATCAACCCGTCAGGTGCAATGGGACGACCTTTATTTTGCAAACAGTAAAAACTTATTCACCCTCAAAGATGCGGATGGCAATGTTCTAAGCGAAGGTTTGCGTTCAAAATACATTCTAGAAAATAGATACAACAATATCGTATCCGGCGGTTTATCTTCTTTATATACCGTTGAAAAAGAAAACATGACCATTAGTACGGGTCTTTTCGTACAGGCACAGCGAAACCATTATTACAATACGGTTGAAGATTTATTAGGTGGTGATTTTTGGGTAGACGTAAATCAATTTGCTGAGCAAGATTTTATTGATCCGAATGCAGCTCAAAGCGATTTACAAAATCCGAATCGAACAGTAGGTGTTGGTGATGTTTATGGCAACAACTATTATATCATGAACGCGAATGCAACCGCATTTGGACAATTAAACTACAGAACTAAAAAGGTTGACTATTACGCTGCGGTTGAATTATCAGACGAGCAATTTTATAGAGAAGGTTTATTTCAAACTGGTTTATTTCCGGACAATTCACTAGGAAAATCAGAAACTAAAAACTTTTTGAACTACGCTGTTAAAGGAGGTGCTACGTATAAAATATCAGGAAGACAATACATTACTGCAAATGCCGCATTCCTTACCGAGGCGCCTACTTCCAGATCGGCATTTATTTCACCTAGAACGAGAAACGTAACTGTGAATGATCTAAAAAACGAAACAATTTACACCGCTGACATCAACTATATTTTACGCTACCCGAATTTAAAAATGCGACTTACGTATTACTATTCAGAACGCAAAGATGCCGTTTGGTCAAGAAGTTTTTACCATGATGAATACAATTCATTCATTAATTATGTCATGCAAGACGTAGACTACTTCCACCAAGGAATAGAATTAGGTGTAGATGGAAAAATTTATGGCGGTCTTTCTGGAAACTTAGTATTAGCCATGGGACAGCACTTATACAATTCTCGTCCAACAGCATCAATCTATGTTGACAATTCCGCAGAATTATTAGCAGAGGATAAAACAATCTACTTACAGAATTATAAAATTGGTGGCATGCCACAATCTGCTGCATCAGTTGGATTAAAATATAGCGGTAAAAAATATTGGTTTGCCGGTGTAAACTTCAACTATTTCGCCGATATTTATTTAGATCCAAATCCGGACAGAAGAACCGCTGAGGCTGTAGCGACGTTTGTTGAATCAGACCCGCAGTTTGCAGAAACAATTGAACAAACTAAATTAGATAACGGCTATTCAATGAGTTTGTTTGCTGGGAAATCATTTAAAATTTCCAACTATTTCTTAAATATTAACGTGAACATTAGTAACCTGACCAACAATACGAAATTTATAACAGGCGGATTTGAGCAATTGCGATTTGATTCGCAAAAAATTGACAAGTTTCCGCCGCGTTTAGGTTATATGTACGGGTTAAATTACTTTTTAATGGCCACATTAAGATTTTAAAAGCATTTATAATGAGAAAGACAATTAAAGCAATATTAGTAGGAGTTTTCGCCATAAGTGCAATAACGGCATGTGAAAAAGAGCCCGACTCTCCGCCAATCAACACAATTACAGGTAGCCAACTCATCACTATTGATAGTTTAAAAGGCTGGCAACGTTCAGTTGGTGATGCTATTTTAATTACAGATACCTTATCTGTCTACGGAATAGTAACTATGGACGAATCTAATGGAAATATTTACAAAAATATTTATTTTCAAGATCACACGGGAGCCATTAACGTTCGTTTCACAAGTGGAACTGATTTGGTGCAAGGAGATTCAATTCGAATTGGATTAACAGGCGTAACGCTAAATAATTTCAACGGCGTTTATCAATTAGATGGTGTCGAAGAAGCAACCAATGTGGTTGTTCAGTCGGCTGGTCATGACCTTCCTGCAATTGCGGCTACAATTGATCAAATGGAGACGGCTTATGCTGCTTACTTGGCAGATGAAGCAATTGTGGATTTCGAATACCAGTCAATGCTCATAAAATTCAATAATGTACAATTCAAAACATCTGAATTATTAAACACTTATGCAGACGAAATAACACAAAGTTCTGAAAACAGATTGTTTGAAGATTTTGATGGCTTTACCACTTTTATTCGTACAAGTGGATTTGCAAATTTTGCAGGAGATAGTTTACCGAAAGGAGCTGGATCAATGGTTTGTTTAGTAAGCGAGTTTAATGATGAACTACAATATATTTTAAGATCTCCAGAAGAAGCAAATATGCACGGCCCACGTGGACCAGGAGAATTATTGGTGAAAGATTTTAATGACGAAGATGTGACCTCAGGCGGATGGCTTGTGCAGCAAGTGATTGGCACTGATGCTTGGGAAACTGGTGATTTAGGAAGTTGGGAAGACCGACCGTATGGCGTTATTACAAATTATGATGACGGAAATTCCGCTTGCGAAAGCTGGTTCATCTCTCCTAGCCTTGATTTGAGTAGCTCTTCAGCAGCCTCTTTGTCATTCGACAATGCGTATAACTATAGCGGCGATCCACTGGCTCTATTAATCTCAACTGATTATTCTGGAACAGGAGACCCGAATACAGCAACTTGGACAAGCTTAACAGCAACATGGTCAACCGGTGGATTTGCTTTCGTAAATTCAGGAAACATTGATTTAGCGGATTATTTAACAAACAACGTTCGAATCGCATTTAAATACACTGGATCAGACAGCAGCGGTAGAACTTGGGAAATTGACAACATCATTATAAACGGTTAAGAAAATGAAAAGATATATTCTAAATAGCACATTCGTTTTAGCATTAGGAGTCCTTGCACTTTCTTCATGTAAAAAAGAATACGATACTCCACCGTTAGAGGAAATTCCTGAGACGGATGTTATGACGATAGATGAATTACGCACTTGGCAGGAAACTGAAGGTGGCGTCATTTCCATTCAAGAAGAGCTTTCTGTATACGGCATCATTACCATGGATGAAACAGATGGAAATGTGTACAAAAACATTTATATGCAGGACCATACAGGAGCAGTAAACGTTCGTATGTTAAGTGGCGGTGGTGTGTATCAAGGCGATTCAGTTCGTATTTATTTAAAAGGAACAATTCTAAGCAAATACAACGGTGTTTTACAAATTGATTCAGTAGATGTGGACAAAAACATCATTAAACAATCGACGAACAATACATTTGCACCAGAAGATATTTCCATTGATTTGATTACAGCCTTGAAAGAATCAGAGTTAATTCGAATCAATGACGTACAATTCATAAAACCAGAAGTAGGCCAAACATTTGCGGATGGCGAAGAATTAATATCTCTTGATCGAATTTTAGAAGATGCAGATGGTAATACAATTAAAGTACGCACCAGTGGATACGCCGCTTTTGCAGATCAACTCATCCCTGAAGGATCTGGAAGCATAGTATGTATTGTAAGCCATTTTAACGGCGAAGTACAATTATTAATTCGCTCATTTAGTGAAATTGCCATGACCAGTGATCGTTTTAGCGGACTACTAATTGCTAAAGATTTTGACGACGGAGAAATAACTACTGGAGATTGGATCACATACCAAGTTGCAGGACCAGAAATAAAATGGGAAACTAGTAGTGCAGGTGGCGCACCAAATGACTACGGTGTGATCTCTAACTACTTAGATGGTGTAAATGTTGCCACAGAGAATTGGCTCATCTCCCCTTCTATTGATCTTTCAAGCGGAGCAGCTCCCTATTTAAACTTTGACAATGCCTGCAGTTACGACGGGGCAGCCATAGAAATTTATGTATCTACCGATTATGATGGCACAATCAATCCAAACGAACAAGGTTCATGGACGAATATTAGTGTTGCCGCTACGCTATCAACTGGATTTTTTACTTGGGTAAATTCTACAAACGTTCCCATTGCTACTTTAGGAACAAATGTGCATATCGCATTTAAATATACCGGATCAGCATCAGACGGAAGAACTTGGGAATTAGACAATATTATAATACACGAATAAACTCCCGCAATAATTATTAAAAATTAATAAAGCTAAAACAAACAATTGATTATGAATAAATTATTTACTTTACTATTGTCTCTCACGTTAGGATTCGCGGGATTTGGACAAGTGATTTTTGAGAGCGACTTAAGCTCTTGGACAGATGGAGACCCTGACGGATGGATGGGTTCTAAAACCAATATTGGTTCTGAAAATGTAGTTGAACAAGAGCTTGGAGCAATGCACGGAACAGCAATGGCCCAATTATTTAACGAAGGTGATGCTGGAAGCCACAAACGTTTCACTACAGAAGAAATGTCAGTAACTGAATTAGAAACTTATGAAGTTACATTGTGGCTAACTGGTATTGAAGGTTCAATGTTACGCACAGGTTACTATAACCCTGCTGCAGACAGCTGGTTTTATAACGACTATATTGATGTTTATGCTGAAACTGGCGGAGACATTGGAATGGTTAGTCAAACTCTAACTATGCCTAGTGGATGCACTGCCGCCGAATTCATTCTTTCTGTTCATAGTACGGATGCATTAGTAGGAATCGTTGTGGATTCTGTATCTATCGCGGTTGGAGAACCTGAACCAAGTGAGACGGTTTCAATTTATGATATTCAATATTCTGAAGAAGCTGATTTCATATCTCCTTATGCAGATGAATTGGTAACTACAAGTGGGATTGTAACAGGTGTATTTCTCTTCGGAGCTGCCGAAGGCACTTTCTTTATTCAAGATGGTGACGGCGCTTGGAACGGAATCTACGTTTTTGAGTCAGCTACGGTGGTGGAGCTTGGAGATAGTGTTGTGGTGACAGGAGAAGTCGCTGAATACTTTACGCTTACTGAAATTGTCTCTGTGATTACAGTGAATGTAATTAGCTCTGGACATCCAATGCCAAATGCGATTGCTGTGCCTACTGGAAGTGTTACTGACGAGGAGTATGAAGGTGTATTGGTTTTATTAGAAGATGCAAAATGCACCAATCCAGATGTTGGATTTGGACAGTTTGAGGTAGACGATAATTCAGGAGCAAGACTTGTTGATGATGAAATGTACACATACACCCCAGCCTTGAACAGCTATTATAACATTACTGGAGTATCTTTCCTTTCATTTGGAGAGACAAAGGTATACCCTAGAATGCTTTCTGATATTGAAGTAACAGGATACGCTGGAATTTATGAGAATTCATCTGAATTAAACATCTACCCTAACCCGGCAAATGAATTCATCACGTTAAACGTTTCTTCAAATGCGGGTATTGTAATTTATAGCATTGACGGCGCTGTGGTATATTCAGAAAACGGAAACGTTAATACAATAGACGTATCAGCATTTGATGCTGGTGTCTACCAAGTAGTTGTAACTGAAAATGAAACTACAATGACGGAACGTTTGATTGTTATATAATCGAATGAAACAAAATTTTGAAAGGCGTTTCGCATTGCGAGGCGCCTTTTTTGTTTGTAAGTGAGGTAGCCAAATAGCTATCCTAACCCTAAGCCTTTTCAAAAAGTGTTAAATCATCCAACATGTATTCCAACAGGTGACGACATTTATTTTGGCAGGCGGGATAATAGGCTTTGTGCACGCGTTCAACTGATTTTGATGAACGACCCCACCAAAACTCTGCAATTGAAATCGGTTTTAAATTATGTTGCAAGGCATATTCTAACAATTTAGGAGCGGCGCACTCCCCTGTTCCAGCGGCTGGCCTTTTATGCACTGGGATGGAAAAAATATCAATCAAATTTTGAGTTAAGCCGTTGATATTCGTGAAATGATAATTTTCGAATAATTTCTGTTGGAGTTCGTAGGACTTCTTCTTCCGAATTTCCTTTAATTCAGCTATTCTTGGTTGATTCTTTAAATTTTGGTTGGCTTTGAGCGCTTTAATTTGATCAGAAAGATCTGTCAATTCGGTCATTCCATGATTAATGAAATAATCATCTACCGCCGGGTCAAAAACACTCGGAACAAATTGATTGTCTTCACAATCAGCAATTAAATTACCCGAAAAAGTTGCTAGATAGCCTAAATCGTTGTTTGATTTACGCACGACTAAAACCCCAAACATTTTGCCTTTAACGCCTTGCTCCATTGATTGGTCAAAACCAAAATTGTGCCCCCACTGCGATTCATTCTGAGCAATATAGTCCTGTAATTCTGTCGCAGCAATTTTTGCGATTTCCGAAATAATTGACCCGAATGGATTATTCAGTTGCGTCGGTATTTCAACGCCTTCAATACGCTTACGAAAAGAAACAATGCAGTCTTTCATTTAGTTGGGCGTATAAGCTATTGTTTTATCCACATTAAAAATTCTTAAAGGATGAACAAAGCAGCAATAATAAAAATGAGTATAATCAATAAGTATTGCCAAAAATCTGTAAAATATGGGAGGTATTTTTTAAACGCATCTTTTACTTTCACAAAAATCAATTAAGCATATAATCCTTCAACCTGAGTTTGAATTTTTTCATCCTGCAGGTATTCGTCATATGACATTAATTTGTCCGTATTTCCATTCGGCGTTAGTTCAACAATTCTGTTGGCTACAGTTTGAACGAATTCGTGGTCATGCGAGGCAAATAAAATTGTACCGGGAAAACTAATTAAAGCATTATTAAAAGCAGTAATAGACTCCAAATCCAAGTGATTCGTTGGTTCATCTAAAATCAATAAATTCCCTCTTCCAAACAGCATTCGCGAAATCATGCAACGCACTTTTTCTCCTCCTGACAACACGCTTGAGCTTTTCAAGGCTTCTTCTCCTGAAAAAAGCATCCGTCCTAAAAACCCTCTCAAATAAACTTCATCTTTCTCTTCTTCAGTTGTTGCATATTGGCGCAACCAATCGATCAGATTTAAATCATCATTACTGAAGAATTCAGCATTGTCACTCGGTAAATATGTCGTTTTAATTGTCGTTCCAAAATGAAATGAACCACTCTCTGGCTGCACTTCCCCTGAAACAATGTCGAAAAATCTAGAAATTGCCATACTGTTCTTTGAAAGAAATGCAATTTTATCTCCTTTTGAAACATTCAAATCTAAATTTTTGAATAACGATTCACCTTGAAATGAAGCCGATAAATTTTCAATGTGTAGAATTTGATCACCCGCTTCACGCTCCTGCTCATAAATGATTCCAGGATATTTACGGCTTGAAGGTTTAATGTCTTCTAATTGTAACTTATCAAGCAACTTACGTCTACTTGTAGCCTGTTTTGATTTTGAGGCGTTCGCGCTAAATCTTGAAATAAATTCCTGCAATTCTTTCCGCTTTTCCTCTAATTTTTTATTCTTATCTCCTTGTTGACGTGAAACCAATTGAGACGATTTATACCAAAACGTATAATTACCGGTAAACAAGTTAATTTTTCCGTAATCAATATCGCAAATATGTGTACAAACAGTATCTAAAAAGTGTCTATCGTGAGAAACAACAATTACCGTATTTTTAAAATCCAATAAAAAGTCCTCTAACCAGCTAATAGTCTTGATATCTAAATCATTGGTAGGCTCATCCAAAACTAAAATATCAGGATTTCCAAATAATGCCTGTGCTAGTAAAATTCTCACCTTGTACTCTGCAGGAATGTCCGCCATTAAAGTATAATGCTGATCCTCTTTGATTCCAAGATTACTCAACATTGTAGCAGCATCCGTCTCTGCATTCCACCCATCCATTTCGGCAAATTCACCCTCCAATTCAGATGCACGCATACCATCCGCTTCAGAAAAATCAGGTTTAGCATAGATTTTTTCCTTCTCATCCATAATTTTCCACAATTCCTTGTGGCCCATCATTACAGTGTTAAGCACGGTAAAGTCGTCAAACTCATAATGGTTTTGTTTTAAAACCGCCATTCGTTTACCAGGCTCAATACTTACGCTTCCTTTATTTGGATCTTGGTCACCTGTTAAGATTTTTAAAAAAGTTGATTTACCTGCTCCATTGGCGCCAATTACGCCGTAGCAGTTACCCTCAACATACTTTAAATTAACATCCTCGAAAAGTACTTTTTTACCAAACCGAAGTGATAGATTATTTACTTGAATCATTTGTGCTATTTCTAATTTTGCTGCAAATTTAAATCTTACAGCTTAATAAAAACATCTTTTTAAATAAAAAAATTTTGTTTTATAGAAAACTAATCTATATTTGCACTTGAATATTAATTTATAAGTAAGAAAAAGTAAGTTATGAAATTGAAAACATTATTAGTAGGAGCAGTTGCAGGTTTGTTGTTAACAGCTTGTGGTGGTGGTGCAGCGCCAGAAGATGTAACGAAAGACTTCGTTAACGCATTAGCTGCAGGAGATTGCGAAAAAGCTATGGGAATGGCTGTTGAAAGCGCAAAAGAATCAGTACAAAGTACTATCGACGCAGGATGTGATGAGTACCAATCAGAAATCGTTTCTGTTACTTGTGAGACAACTGAAGATGCTTCAGCTTGTGCTTGTACAGAAAAGAGAGATGGTATGGATATGACATACGATTACGATCTTAAAAAAGTTGACGGAACTTGGAAAGTATCTGCTTTTAACAAGCAAATGGATATGGGTGACATGAACTTAGGTGAGTAGTCCCTCCTCTTTCTTTAAAGAAATAAAGAACCCGTTTAAACTAAAGTTTAGACGGGTTTTTTTGTGCCTTAAATTCTCGGCATTTCGAGAATCACGTTTCGACCAGCCCATTTCTTGCTCAATCCTTCTAAAACAATTTCATCAAAACTATACCTAAGTTTTGGGGTGTTCCATAAATCCATTAAATTTGCCGGCATGAAAATTATCTATTCCATTTCATTATTAATTCTATTCACTAGCATAATTGCAAGCTGTAGCAGCAAGGTCGAAGAGGAAAGTCGCAAGTATGTGCACTTACCGCCCACTATGCCAGACAGCGTTTGTAACAAACTGCAAGACGGGGATATAATTATGCGAAAAGGTACGGGACCACTTTCATTCCACATTATGAACGCCACGAAGGAAGATTATTCGCATTGTGGAATCATTGTAAGGGAGGATGATAAATGGCGAGTGATTCATGCCATGGGAGGCTCTGTAAGCAAAGGAGATATAGATGGCATGCAGATGGTAGATTTAACTGAATTCGTTGCTTACGCGGCAGATTCTATGATGTTCATTTGCCGAGCGACCTTTCAGGATTCTCTTGGACCACAAATTAGAGATAAAGCCTACGAGTATTTAGCTACCGAGGCGCCATTTGACCATTCTTTTAATTTGTTTGAGCAGGATCGTATCTATTGTTCTGAGTTGATTTTCTGCATTTTACGGGACATAACGGGAAAGAATGAAATGCATATTCGTAAGAAAAAGGAATCATATCAGTTGTTATTTTCTACATTTTTTGACGAGGAGAAGTATGATCCGATTTTTCATTTAAAGGACTTGGCGGAATAGGTAATCGCGAGTTATTAGCAGTTGATTAGCAGTTGCTTAATTATAAGCATATTGTAAACTGCAGATTCATCATTGAAAAACTGATAACTGAACACCAAACCTTTAAACGCTGAAATCTAATTTATCCCCAATTGAACTTGTTCCTTGTAAACCACCGGTATGAATAGCTACGACTGTGCTTCCGCTCGGGATATCTCCTGATTTAATGCGAGCGCATTAAATCAG
>CAJQHR010000007.1 GCA_905478225.1 uncultured Crocinitomix sp. | reverse complement strand
TAGAAAAAATGTCACCTATTGAGTATGCCAAAATTAATTCTTCTGAGTCTAGTCTCAGAAGAATTAAAAACAATAACTATATTAAAGTTTTAGAAGAATAGATGGTTCTAATTTGGGGAAGCTTACAAATCTACCTATGGAAAGTATTCGTTCTTAGAAACCCGAGTTTGATTTTTGAAAAATTCCATAAAAGACTTCAAAATGGTATGATCCTGCTAGTATAAAAGGGGTTCCATTCCAGCACCAAAATGATATATAAACGGATATGTTTAGAGCTTTTTAAAGCAAGAAAATTTCATTCCCTTGCCTTTTTGATCGATTCTATATAATTTTCTGAATTGATCATATATTTATATGGAATAATAATTGTAACTTGACTGTTACCTCATAAGAACTATTAGAAAAAAAATTTTTTTTGCTTTTATGCGACTTTCAAACTTTTTGAAAACGAGCCTCACTGCTCCCATATTATTCTTCGCTTTTATTGGTTTTAATCAAAGCTCACAATGCGAGGCTTTAGAGAAGGCATTGAATGCGGGGCAACCAGTTATATCTTTGGAATCCAAAATTGTAAACTCGAAGAAATCCCTGCTGAGTTAAAGGTTTTGCTTGAATTAAAAGCGGTCAATTTTAACGGAAATGCTATTCGATATGTCACGTTTGAAAACGTGACTCAAGTTCAATCTCTCGCGCTAAAAGGGAACGGCATTATAAGTTTGCACAAGACAATTGATCAGATGAAAGTGCTTCAGCAACTTTATCTCGACAATAACCGAATCACAAAAATTCCCGCTAGTATTAATGGAGCATCTGAACTTAAAACATTGTCTTTAGGCTCAAATTTATTACAGTCTTTGCCTAGTTCGTTTGGCGCATTAGCTAAGCTCGACTCGCTTAATTTAGAATCAAATCAATTAACGTAGATAAAACCATGGATTGACCAACTCAACGAACTCGAATATTTAAACTTGGCAGCAAACGGAATCACAAATATAGCTGAGGAATTATGGCAGTTAAAACAGCTTAACTATTTGAATTTAAGTGAAAATCAACTCAAAAATGAAGGTCTAAACTTAGCGGGTAAATCAAACGCATTGGAGGTATTGCACTTAGAGGTAAATGCATTAGCGTCATTTCCAATGAAGCTTAATAATTTTGCCGCACTAAAATATTTGAATTTATCTTCCAACCAAATCGCATCAATTCCAAATTCACTCAATGGTTTACAGAATTTAGAAACACTGATTTTAGATTGGAACGCCTTACAAGAATTACCTGTACCTGTCGGAGATCTAAAAGCTTTAAAGTATTTAGAACTTAATCACAATATTCTAAGGTCATTTGGGGCGGGCTTAAATTCATTAGATAATTTAGAGGTTCTAAACGCGAACGACAATTTAATTTCCGAGATTCCCGACGATATTCTTCAATTAAAATCTTTACAAAATTTAGAACTGTCCGGAAATCAATTAAAAAGTTTACCGCAAAATTGGGCCGCATTAATTGAATTGCTCCAATTGGATGCTTCTCGCAATGAGATTAGTTCTATCCCTGAAAGCCTCTTAAAATTGGTGAACCTAACGAAATTGAACTTACGCGCTAATACAATTGACACTATACCAGTTGCGATTAAAAACATGACGCATCTTGTCATGCTCGATTTAGGAGAAAATAGTATGGAGATTCTTCCAGTTGAATTGGGCGAGTTAAAGCAGCTCACCACTTTAAAATTAGATGGAAATTTAATTCAAAAGTTAGATCCATTAATTATGGATTTACCCAATTTAACAAGTCTAGAGTTAGATGGTAACTTAATCAAAAAACTACCTATAAACTTGGGTGATTTAACAGCTTTAAAATACCTCAGCATTAATGGAAACCAATTAAAAAAATTACCAGAATCAGTTGGTATGTTGTCCAACTTAACCTATTTGAGTATTGAGGCCAATTTATTAAAGAAACTGCCAGAATCAATTCAAAATTTAAAGAACCTGAAGCACCTTTCTATCTCGAAAAACTTAATGGATTTTGAAGAGCAAAAGAAAATCAAAACTTGGCTTCCGGAAGACTGCATTATTTTGATGTAATTGGTTTGTTGTAAGTCTTAAGTCGCAAGTATAATAGTGCTTATTTACGATACCATTAGATTTTTCTCTTGAAATGATTTTTGGCCTATCCACTTGGAAGAAACTACGCTAAACTATGAGTGAATTCCTTTGCTTAAACCCTTCTCTCACTTCAACCTTTTCGCTAATATTCGATTCCCTTTAATCTCCGTTTTCCAAATGTTGGAAGGGAATACTTTTGGCAGAAAACGCGCATAGAGTTTTGTACGCTGTGAGGTGTGTTCGCTTTGGGTATTTTCTCTCAAAATTCCCGTGAATTCGACAATTTGCATATTTGGATGTTCAGATAAATACATTCGAATTACTGCTGCAATTGTGGTCATAACACGAAAGGCATCCCCTTTATTTGTTACCACATACTCTTCACCTTCATATTCATCATTCAACACGCCAAACACTACTACAGAGTGTAAAATATTCTTTTTTTTACGTCCAAAACGCACTTCATATTCAACATCATGTGGGGTCGTGAATTGATAGACTTGTCCGGATGGAATAGCGGGGGCGATTATGTGATACGGTTCCATTTAGTTTCCGAAGATAATATAATCCATGTTAATATTTTCTTCTCTAGCCGTTGGAATTTGTTTTTCGTTCGATAATTTCTTCACCTCACGATTCACATATGTCCCAATTTCTGACAAATAAACGTCACCCGTTGCTTTTTGACTCAACTCTTGAATAAATACGTAAGTGAACAATCCGTTTTTCCATTGATCACTTTCCATAGCGTACTCAGCACCTCCGGCACTTGAGATAACTGTGGCACCCGTTCCTTTACTCATATCAGAAAATAAACTCTCCGTGTATTTTCTAGAATTATCTAAACCAACACCCTCTTTTTTACGGATATTATTCGCAACTCCCCTAAATTGGACATCACCTTCTTCCACTTCTGGATCTTGGGCTTCTTCAATATCATCCTCATCTAATTCACCTGAATGGCACGTGTCGCTAATCAATAATTTTTGATACGCTTTAATTTTATCTAGCAAACCAGAAATTTGAGAATATGGAATTCCACGCTCATCTGGCGCATCAAAATCTATATCATAAGCCCCGTAAAAATAATCGTAGTCCACATTCAATACACCGTGCCCCGTAATGAAAACTATTGCAAAATCTTCATGCGTGCAATTGCTGAAAAAATCAACTAAGCCTGCAATACTTTCTTTTGTTAACGCCTCGTTCACTAATAGCTTTGAATAAACATTCTTATAACGACTTTTTGATTCGTCAAACTTCTTGATAACATCCTCCGCATCCTTTGTAGGGTACTTCAAATTAAACCGCTCATCTTTATAATTTGACACTCCAATTGCCGCAATATATAAATCGTGTTTTTCTAAATCAGTATCGCGGATAATTTCAAATCCTTCGTATAATGATTCAACACCATTGGAGTTCATACATGAAATTAGAATCTTGTTCTTATTCTGAATTAAGGGAATTTCAATTTCTTTTCGAATTGATTTTACATTTCCATCTATTTTCAACCCTTGTTCACCATAAATTGGCACATTATTAACGTATACATGAATGCTCTTCAAATTATAATCATCATCCCAGGCGCTGAGCCATAATTTCTGTGACGCATTAGAAGTGACGATTTCATATTTCGTTTCAATTTTAATGTTTGGTAAGTTGAAATCCATTTTCAAAGAACCTTCATCCAAATTCAATTTTTTTAAGCGTTTCTTATAGAGATAATAATAGAGGTTAATCAATTTTTCAGATGATTTTCCAATTCGCTTCGCTTCAATATCAGGACGATTTAAGTGAATATGAAATTGGTCAAATGGAACTAGTTTTTCGCCAATTCTAAATGCAATTCCCTGCAGAGCATTTCTTGAAGCCATATAATAATTGTCTGGCGTATAAATCATAAATTCATTTTCACCAATTGCTTGATAAGTGGCAATAAGCTCACAAGTTTCATAGTCTGAATATTTAACGGCGCCATCTATAGATGCTGAGAAAAAGCGATTATTTGTTGGGTCGCAAATAACCTTTATAATTTCACCTCTATGATCTTGAAATTGGCAGGTACTTTTACCCGTTCGTGTATCCCAAGCAATAACGGAATTATCTGCCGCAGCAACCGAATTATTTACTGCACCAGAAATTAAGGTATTTCCATCAGCCGAATAATCTATGGTATTCACAATATTAACATGCTCTTTTAGGATATGATCCAAAGTCCAATCACTTGTGGTTCTTAAATAAATCGTTTTATCCCAAGCGGCTGTAGCTAATTGTGATCCATTTGGACTGAATTTCACGTCATGTATAGAAATAGTTTGTTCTTCAAATTTTTTCAATTCTTTTTTGGATTCGAAATCCCAAACGCGGGCAGTTTCATCTAATGACCCAGAAACAACCCATGGTTTTGTCGGATGAAAACCCAACGCTAAAATTCCGCCAGCGTGTCCCTTTAATTCCGCCACGTTCTTAGTTGACTGCAGGTCCCACACTTTGACAATGTTTTTAAAACCCGCACCTGCTAGTTTAGTTCCGTCATTTGAAATGGCAACAGTTTGAATCATTTCATAACCGGTGTCAAAACTTTTGATTTTTTTCTTGATTCAACATCAAATAATCCCAGGTTAATTTGTTTGGTCATTGCGATTATTGAACGACCATCAGGTGTGAATTCACAGGGAAAAAACCCGGCAATACTTCCCACAACCCGATTCAGTTTTAAATCCCATATTTTTAACTCTAATTTATCCGTTGCAACAGCCAAATAGTGTCCCGTTGGATCATAAGCCATATTGTATATTCGGCTCACGCGAGGCGCAAATTCTTTAAATACGCGCTCCCTCTTAAAATCGTAAAGTGTAATCAAGTCGTTATTGGTAAGGAATACAATTTCACCATCCGGATGGGCTTCTGCGGATTGAATTCGAAACGGACTATTTTCAACTGTTACGGATTCAACCACCTTTTTTGTTTTATAATTAAACAAGACTAAATAACCATCATGAGAAGATACATATAAAATTGGCTTATCTCGATCAATCGCTAAGCTGATTATTTTCGTTTTGTATGCTTTTGATTCAAATTCAAACTCTCCTTTTTCCGTATTAAAAACCCGAAGTTTGTCATCATTAAAACCATAAGCAATAAACTTTCCATCTGCCGATATATCTGAATTACTAAAAGGGTAATTAAATTCATCAAACAATTTATAGGATGCAACTAATTCAGCTGTTTACATACTGATTTTAAACATATTTCCTAAATGATCTAGCGTATAAATCACTTCATTGTTAACATCCGCAACAAAATCCATGGTATACATTTTAGAAAAAGTGGCGGTTGTTTTTGTCTTAACATTATAGACTTGAATATCCGAATCTTCTCCAATGTAAAAGAGTTCTTCAGCACTCTTTGAAAAAATCAATCCTCGACCAGAGCCTGCAACAGCAGTATGAATTACTTCACCCGTAATAATATCCCAAATCAACAATTCTTCATTAAAAGATGTCCCTGCTAAAAAACGATTATTCGGTGCAAATGCCAATTGCTCCACTCTACCAGCGGTTCCAGAAATCGTTCTGAATTCCATCCCGGTAGCAATGTCCCAAATTTTTATTTACTTATCGTTAGATGCACTGGCTAGAAATTGCCCATTAGGGGTTATTTCCATTGCATTCACTTGATCATTGTGACGAGTTGTTAGCACAACTTCAGGTTTAATTTGGCTATGCGCCAAACTAGCTATAAAAATCAGGAATATGGAAAACCTTTTAAGCATACTACTAATTATGTGAAGTATCTAAAATCATGCCCATCTTTAATATTAAGCAATGTTTCATAAATAAGCTGAATGCCGTTTTCAACATCCTCTTTATGCGCCATTTCTACTGTTGTGTGCATATAGCGCAATGGTGTAGAAATTAATACAGAAGGAACACCTGAATTTGAATAGGCAAAAGCATCCGTATCTGTTCCGGTTGCTCTTGAAGCTGCGGCACGTTGAAACGGAATTTTTTTCTTCTCAGCCGTTTCAATAACCAATTTTAATAAATTATTTTGTACCGCCGGACCATAAGTTAAAACAGGGCCACGCCCATTCTTTAAATCTCCCTGAACGATTTTATTTATCATTGGCGTTGTGGTATCATGACAGACGTCAGTGACAATGGCCACATTTGGTTGAATACGCTCCGCCACCATTTGCGCGCCGCGCAATCCGACTTCCTCTTGAACCGAGTTGGTAATGTATAAACCAAATGGCAATTCTTTTTTATTCTCTGTTAACATTCGCGCTACTTCGGCAATCATAAATCCACCTATTCTATTGTCCAAAGCACGTCCAACATATCTATTTTTATTTAAAATGATAAACTCATCTTCATACGTAATAACGCATCCAACATGCACTCCTAAGGCTTCTACTTCATTTTTAGAATCGCAGCCACAATCCAAACAAATATTCTTTATGGAAGGTCCTTCTTCTTTTCCTTTTCTTGTATGAATAGCTGGCCATCCGAATACGGCTTTTACAATTCCTTTATCTGTATGAATATTCACACGTTTAGAAGGTGCAATCTGATGGTCCGATCCACCGTTACGGCGCAAATAAATAAATCCATCATCCGTAATGTAATGCACAAACCATGAAATTTCATCAGCGTGCGCTTCAATCACTACTTTATACTTCGCCTCAGGATTAATAATTGCAGCAACAGTGCCATAATTATCGACCCAATAATCATCTACAAATGGTTTGATATATTCTAACCATAGTTTTTGTCCTTCTTGTTCAAATCCAGTAGGAGAAGCATTGTTCAAATATTTTTCTAAAAATGTAAGTGCTTTCTTGCTGCTTTTAGATTGTCCTTTTCCCATACCCTAAAAATAGCAATTACTTGCTTTTTCATCACCAGAATATCAAAGGATTTCACAATTCGTATAAATAATTGCCTTGTTTAAGTCAAACCGACTAAAACTAGGCTAGAAACCAATTTCTCAATTCGCTGAAAATCATATACTGACATTTTTTCATTTGGTCGAATTTAAAGCCTATTTGATCTAATCTAATTAGTATGTACCATAGAAAATTCATATCTTCGATAAGGAGAATATGCCCCTCTCCACCTATTGAGACTCTTAAAACTCTCTTGCGTGGGGGAAACAGTTTCTCGCTTTGTTATAATTATATGCGTCAAGCCCTTTTAATAGTGATTTTGTTTTGTCTGAATTGTCAGGCTCAAGATGCGTTATATGCTCCAGCTGTAATTGATAATTATGAAAATGGCGTTCTCGCTTATAAAAACAATGATCGGGATGAGGCCAAAGTCTTATTTTCCAAATGCATTTCTGAAGACTCCTCTTGTTTTGAAGCCTACTATGGATTGGGATTAATTCATTTTGAAGAAAAGAATTTTGACCAATCACTTCTAAATACAAATCAAGCCAAAGCACTCCGTCCATTTGACGCTAAATTAATGGGCCTAAGGGGGCGTATTTACTTTCAAAAATCAAATTATCCCGAAGCAGAAACCCTCCTAAAGCGAGCAATATCAATCGGTGATAACAGTCCGGAAAACATCCTGTACCTGGCGCTTTCTTTACAAAAACAAGACAAATACACTACCGCTTTACACTACTATAATGAATTGGTCAATAAACATCCCTTAGAACAGGAATATTGGTATAAAAGAGGCTTACTCTATGTGGACATGGAAGACTATGCCGCCGCACAAGTTGACTTCAAAAAAGCCTTAGAAATCGCAGATTCGCCCATTAAAAACATCTATATTCATTTGGCTACAACAGCATTGGTTTTAGGTGACGGTGAAGAAACATTAGCACAGATAGCCGAAGGTTTAAAAACGGCTGATGAAGACGAAAAAGTATTGCTTTTACTGATAAAGGGCACCTTTGTTAGAGATCTCGGCGAGTATGAAAAAGCACAGAATTTTTATAACGAAGCCTATCAGCTTCAAAATGAAAATCCATTAGTACTCACGCATCAAGCAGTTGTATTGATTGATCTTGAAAAATATGACTCGGCAATCGCCAAATGTGATGATGCACTTGTTTTTAATCCAAATCAAAAGGAGGCGTATTTTAATCGTGGAATTGCCAATGAAATGATTCGAAATGTGGACCAAGCCTGCAGCGATTGGCAAAAAGCTTTTGTTTTAGGATCGCAGAAAGCAATACAATACTTAAACGGCCCCGTGTGCAATGAATAGCTGGAAATTCATAGCGCTAATCTTCTGTTTGACCTTTGGTTATTCAGCTCTTTCTCAAGACAAGGACATCCCTTTTGATAAACGCCTTTTTGAAGATCAAAAAGAAGCATTTGAGACCGCAGCAAAAGAAATTAATTTAGGTGATTTCTATTTTTTTGATGGAAGAGATGAATTTTTAATGGAAGCATTATCTCACTTCGAAAAAGCTCAAAAATTCAATCCACATTCTTCAATTCTTAATTATAAAATTGGAATTTGCTACCTGTATAGTTCCAATAAATCAGAAAGTTTAAAGTACCTAGAATTTGCACATAACGTAAATCCAGATTTAGATATTGACTTAAAATTTTACTTGGCACAGGCCTATCAATTGGTTGGTAATTTTGAAACAGCCATTCAATATTATAAACTCTATCAAACCTTAATACCTGAAAACGACAAAAACCAACAGCGTTATGTTGCCAAAAAAATAGCCGAATCTCGAACAGGAATTGAATTGATGGAATCTCCCATTCGAGTTTGGGTGGATAATTTGGGCGATAGCATTAATTCAGAATACTCTGAGTTCTCACCAGTCATATCTGCAGACAATCGGGTTTTATTTTACACAGCACGCCGACCAGATTCGCAAGGGCAAAAAACAGATCGACTTGGGAATTATTTTGAAGATATTTATTATTCAGTTCGACACTCAGAAGAAAAATGGGCTGCTGCACAAAATATTGGCGCTCCTATCAATACAGAATCACATGACGCAACAGTGGGCGTTGCGCCTGATGGAAAAAGTATTTTAACCTATCAAGGATTAAGCTCTAAAAACGGCGACATACTCATTACCAAACAAAATGAAGATGGCACTTGGGAAGAACCTAAAAGTTTAGGCGTTGGTGTCAACTCAAAGCATCACGAATCGAGCGCGACATTGTCATTTGACGAAAAAACCTTGTTCTTTGTTTCTGATCAACCCGGCGGTTATGGACAGCATGACATTTATGTATCCATTTGGAACGAGAAAAAACAAACGTGGGGAAAAGCCAAAAATTTAGGTCCTCAAATCAATACAGATTTTGAGGAAATGGGCGTATTTTTTCATGCCGATTCAAAGACGCTCTACTTTTCTTCGGACGGCCATAAGAATATGGGGGGATTGGATGTTTTTAAAAGCATTTATGATTCTGATTTAGAAGAATGGTCAACACCTGAAAATATTGGTTACCCAATTAACACCCCTGATGATGACATTTATTTTGTAGTGACAGGAAATAGTCGATACGCTTATTATTCCTCCAACCGACCAGGCGGATTTGGTGAAAAAGACATCTATAAAATCACTTTTTTAGGGCCTAAGAAAAATCCAGCTTTGCCCAGTCCAGCAACAACCTTAGCCACAATCCCTAAAAAAGAAATGGAATTTTTAACCTTATCAAAAGGCGAAACCTCATTCTTATTAACAGGACAAATTATTGACGGCGAAACAGGAAAAGGAATGCCTGGAAAATTGTATATTATTAATGCACAAACCAATGAAAGAGTGCAAAAGATTGACACATATCCTGATGGTTCATTTTCAGCCGTGCTTTCCCCAGGCCAGCAATATGCCTTAACCGCCGCTGGGAAATATTTTTCAATCGTATCTCAAATTTTATCGACAGATGAATATTTTATCAATCAAGAAAAAAAGCTGGATTTTGTTTTATATCGGCCAAGTACAGACACAAGTTCAGGTCACTCATTTGCCTTGCGCAACATCTATTTTGGATTTGATCAAACGAATTTAGATTATAGCGCCTTTGGATCTCAAGCACAGGTTGAACTGGATTTACTTGCTGATTTATTGCATAAAAACCCAACGATTATTATTGAACTGGGTGGACATACAGATAGGCGTGGTGCCAACGGTTATAACGAGGAACTATCTAACAATAGAGCCTTTATTGCGAAACAGTATTTAGTGGATAAAGGAATTGCCGAAGAACGCATTAAAATGAAGGGATATGGTGAAACACAGCCGGAAGTACCTTGGGAAGTTATTAAGGAATTAAAAGATAAAAAAGCGCGAGAAGAGGCGCACCAAAGAAATCGAAGAACGGTAATAACAATTCTATCTCAATAACTCCTCGCTGTTTCTAATTTATTTACGCATGGTAATCTTTAAATTAGCAATTCGATAACAGACTTTCAAAAATTAACGATTATGAAACGATTTCTTCTTTTTGTTTTATCACTTTCTATACTACCAACTTTTGCCCAAAATTATACGTTAAGCGATTTTTTCGTTTATGATGCCGAATTGGAGCAGAAAATTGATGATATTTTCGAATCATTAAATGACACCAGTCGAGCAGGACAAATGATTATACCCGCGGCAGGTAAACATGGTAAATCACAAGAACATTTAAATGGGCTATTGGCAAAAAACTACATTGGCGGAATCCTACTTTTAAATGGAACCAAAGAAGGATTTACAACCATGGTCAATGACTTTAATGGCTTGAACGATTCGAGTAATGGGTTACCCCTTCTCTATTCTGCAGATGCCGAGCCGAGTTTGATTGGCTATAAAATAAAAAATTGTACACCCGTTAAAAAAGCCAACCAAATGATTAGTCGTGCGGAAGTGAAAAAATTTGCTATTTCTATTTGCAAAGATTTGAACGATATTGGCATCAACTATAATTATGCACCTGTGGTAGATATGTCACCAAATGAGGCCATTTCTTATCGGGCGTTTGGAGACAATTCAGATACGGCTCAAATTTGGTCGCGGGTGTTTATTGAAGAAACGCAAAAAGCAGGTATAGTCGCTACGGCAAAACATTTCCCCGGTCATGGCTATGTTGTTGGCGATACGCATAAAAAACTCGTTTATATAGATGGAGAAATGTTGGAAGTTGAAAATTACATTCCGCTCATTAACGCTGGCGTATTATCCATTATGATGGCGCACATTGCCATTAAAAACAACGACACATACAATACCAATGATCTGCCTTCATCCGTTTCAAGAGAGATTGTGACAGATCTGTTAAAGCGAGATATGAAATTCAAAGGACTAGTTGTTACGGATGCAATGAACATGGGCGGTGTAGCCTCTATACCAAACTGTGAATTAAAGGCGGCACAAGCAGGCTGTGATTTAATTTTAATGCCTGTTGAAGAAGAAAAAGCACTGTTTGATATTGTTGGAGGCATGCAAGCGGATGAAGTGTTTCAAAAGCAAGTTTATGCCTCTGTTCGAAAAATTATTCGATTAAAGATTTGTTTGGGGCTACTTTAGCGTTCAAATCAATCAGTCATATTTAACATCAAACCTTCCTCTGGTGACTTCTTCAATCGGTTCAGTATTGATATAATAAAGTGTATCTCCATTCCAAACTGTATCCTTTCTGAAAAATGTAGCATAAAAAAAGTCCCGTTCCACCATAGGCGAACAGGACTTTAAAAAAAATTATCTTTGGGGAAAACTAGGCGTTTCCTTTATTGTAATCTGCTAAGAATTTCGCTAAACCAGAGTCTGTTAATGGATGCTTTAATAATCCAGTAATTGAACTTAATGGCCCCGTCATTACATCTGCACCAATTTCAGCACAATTAATAATGTGCATGGTGTGTCTTACAGATGCCGCAAGAATTTCAGTTTCGAAAAGGTAATTGTCATAAATCAATCTGATTTGTGCAATGAGATCTAAACCATTTGATGAAATATCATCTAAACGCCCAACAAACGGAGAAAGGTAAGTTGCTCCAGCTTTTGCCGCCAGCAATGCTTGTCCCGCTGAAAAAACCAATGTACAATTTGTTTTAATTCCTTTATCAGAAAAATATTTAATTGCTTTAATTCCATCTTTTATCATTGGAATTTTAACTACAATATTTTTGTGTAATGCTGCCAAGTTTTCTCCTTCGCGAATCATTCCTTCATAATCTGTAGAAATTACCTCAGCACTTACATCTCCATCTACAATATTGCAAATATCTACATAGTGTTTAAGAATATTGTCTGCCCCTGTTATTCCTTCTTTTGCCATTAAAGACGGATTGGTAGTTACTCCATCTAAGATTCCTAAGTCATTTGCTTCTCTAATCTCGTCAAGATTGGCTGTATCGATAAAAAATTTCATTTCCTACTGGTTTTAGTTTTGCACAAAGATAAGGCTTGAATGCACAGGTTTACCAATTATTTATTAACAGGATATACACGATTTTCAACTATGAATACTTCAGTTAAACAAAGGTGGAATTATTAATTCTAAGCTGATGTTTGTATATTTATAAGAGAATTAATTTGATTCTAACCGTGTATTCAGCTCAACTTAAAACAAATGATCGCAAACATTACATCCACAGTGATTATCATGGATCTAATCTAAAGGACAGAACCGCGATCTAAAATAAACGACACCAAAAGTAAAAAGCCACTTCTGAAATTCAGAAGTGGCTTTTTTATAAAGATGTAATTATATTCAAAAAAGTGGGTAAGCTACCTATATCGCACCGCTCAACCATCTACCCTTGCTGTGTTCCCACCCTGGGGGATTAAACAGGAGCTGGTCGTACAGGACTTACCCACGACAAAAGTAGAAAAAGAAAAAACAATTACGGCTATTCAGCCCCCTTTTTTTTTGATTTATTTTAGGCTAGAAAGTTCGCCTTAATTTACATTGAACAAATTAATCGTAAATCTCATTCATTTCAAGAACGGCATTTTGAATTTCGGCTCTTAAAGCTTTTGGCTTGATGACCTCAATTTGAGCACCGTACGACAAAATTGTACGCTTTAACTCTTCCGAAACAATTACCTTCAAAGAAAAAGTATTTCGATTGGTGCCTTCTTTTATTAATTTTTGACTGGCATGCAAAGGTTGCGAAACAATATATTTTGAACCTATTCGATCTATTTTAAATACCACTTTATCCGGTTCACTTTCATTGGCGGTAATTCCAATTGAATTTTTGAAATAATGATCTGGGTTAAAGTCGATTGGTTGATAGTAATTTTCTTCATTTAGTTCGAGGTATTCTAATCGATCTAATCCAAAAGTCATTACCTTATGCTTGTCTAAAGAAAAACAGATGAGATACCATCTATTGCGATACTCTTTTAATAAAAGTGGGAGTGCCTTTCTGGGTTTTGTTTTTTCACTAACAAAACTCGTATATAAAAATGTAACAACAATTTTTTCTTTAATGGCTTTCAAAAATTCCGGTAGCATTTCGTTTCCTCCTGCTGTATCATTGACCGTTTCAAATTGTACAAAATTCTCTACAGAATCATCTGTTGGGTTATTTGAAATATGAACACGGTCAAAAATCTTATCAATTGCAAAACCGAATTGTTTGAACAAACCCACCTCTCTAAACTGCATTAAGGTATTGGATGCAAATCGAATGGCTTCAATATCCGCCTCAGAAAGTGGAATTTTGTCTATCGAATAATTCTCATCTGAATAAAAATAGCCCTTATGCACTTTACTATACTTAATTGGGGCATCCATTTCCATTCTCATGGAACGTAAATCCTTTTCAATAGTTGAATCACAAATATCTGACCCAACATCACTGCCGAAAAGCGCTTCTTCGCAAGCTCTCCTTAGTTCTTCTTTGGTTGGATATGGATTAAATTTGTTGCCAATACAGCGATCAATAATTCGATATCTGATTTGTGCATTCTTAATTCTAGACATTTGTAACTTAATTTGTCATATAAAGTTATAAAACATATTAATTTTGTAGGCTATGAAATGGCTTTTAATTGTATTTATTTCTCTCTTTTCGTTTTCAGCTTCGGCGGAAACGGATAGCACGGTGACAATAACCAATAGAGATAGTATTGTACAATTTGCGCAACAGCAACTTGGCATACCCTATTTATGGGGTGGTAGTTCTAAATCAGGATTTGATTGTTCTGGTTTTGTGCATTACGTATTTAAGCATTTTGGAATCCCCGTATCACGAACAAGCAGAGGATATAAAGACAAGGGTGAGGAAGTTGTGCTGACAGAGTCTAATCCAGGAGATGTTATTTTATTTACGGGAACTAATGCCGCCGTTCGGCAAATCGGTCATGTTGGAATAATCCTTAAAAACGCGGATGGTATGATTGACTTTATTCATAGCAGTTCTTCTAAAAAGCATTATGGTGTAACAGTAACTCGTTATAATTCGAGTGGCTATGTTAAACGTTTTCTGCGTGTTATCAATATCCTAAAATGAAATCAATTTTATTCGTTATCCTAAGTTTAGTGCTGTTTACGCAATGCAATAACAGTAAACCTGAAACAGATTTAATTCAGGAAGGAACTATGATGATTAGTCCTGTTCAAGACACGTGCTTATGTGATGACTTATCGGTTGATTCTTTAGGCGTATTTAAACAAAGTGATTCCTTGTTCACTGGTATTTGCATCCTTAATTACCCAGATACTGATCTCAAATATGTTATAAAAGGTATATTGAATGGAACCTTGCATGGAACCGTTACTTATTATGACAAAGCTGGCAATGTGCTTGTAGAAGAAGTGTATGAAGATGGGGTAAAGAAAAGAACAGGAGATGGTGCTCCCCTGGTCTGTGATTGTTCTGAATTAGAATTAGTAAGTAGTCTAGGCGAAACAATAAAACGCTCTTTTTTAGACGATATTCCCTATACAGGAAAATGTCAGAAAAAATATCCTGACATGGATCAAGTTTATATGGAAGCTCAGTATAAAAGTGGACTTCTAGATGGCTTCACGATTTTTTACGACAAGCAAGGGGAAACAATGTATATGGAAAAATACGAAAATGGAGAATTAATTAAGGTGATTTACGAATAAGTCACCGCTTCGCATTCACCGTTGTTTTCGAAAACTTTTCGGCCCGATATCCAAATATTTGATAAAACTTAATGGCTTTCATTACACTTTCTGGAACATCATCCTCCCAGTTAGAAACACCAGAATGAATCTTAGACAATACATCATCCGACAAAATGTGTAATAATTTACGATCAAAGTCATGAATATTTTCGAGCTTATTAGTTTTAAGCATATAATCCAATAATCCCTTAAGGTGATCAGGGATTTCGAAACTATCAATATCATAAATATCGCCCGTTTCAACATTTAAAGCTGGATAGACATACATTTTTATGTTATGCCCGAACCCTCTTCCAAACGCCTCTAATAAGCCACCATTTAATGTCTTATAATACTTCTCATCAAAAATGGTTTGCAGGTTATAAATTCCGAGCAAAACGCCAATCTTCTTGTTTTTTGTAATAGATGTTAGGTACTCAATCATTTTATAATGTTTGAGGTAATTACTAATCATCACGGTGTATCCCATAGAACAAAGCAGTTCCGCCCTATCGATAAAATCTGTGTCAGAAATTTTACCATCCGCGGTTAAATCCTTCAGTGTAAGTTCAAGCAATAAGGTGGTATTCTTCTTTTCCACATCTTCCTCTGCCAAATACTGTTTTGTGCCAGACTCAATCATATCCACATGGACCTTGGTCATAGGTCTGAAACGCCCACGCATCAATAAAACATTCTTTTTATACAATGCTGTTCTCGGCTGTAACACCGCCCCACTCTGATCGAACATTGTGGCATCCGTCAACCCCATTTTCACCAATTTCAAGGCAATAATTCTGTTGTCTAATTTTTGCAAATCGGAACCTGAAACGCGCAGCATGTCAATTTCAACTCTTGAACGTGGTAAACGATAGGTCAAAGCATTTAAAAAATCTTCAATACTTCTATGTTCAAAATAAGCCGCATGAATTAGGTTTACGCCCAAAATACCCAAGGCCTCTTGTTGACGTTTGTTACTGGTATCATGCATTTTAATGTGCATGACTATTTCATTGGGTGGTTTATTTACTTGATCCTGAAATTTAAGACCAATCCAACCCTGCCCTTGATTTGTTTTATGATAATTTAGAGACTCCACAGTATTGGCAAACGCAAAAAACTGTGTTGCATCAGCTCGTTCATGAAGTGTAGATTCAATAGTAGAATACTCCTTTTCCAGCATTTGCAATAAACGATCCTCGCAAACATAACGTTTACATTTCCCGTACAAACTATCACTTACTTTCATATCGTAAGCGGAGTGTGTGAATGCTATTGTTCCAGAAGAACCGCCTGCTTTAAAAAAGTTTGCCGCCACCTCTTGTCCAGCACCAATTTCTGCAAATGCACCGTAGATATCACTCCTTAAGTTTATTTTTAACGCCTTCTCCTCTGTCGTTAATCTTCTCTGTTCTGACATTTTATTATCACTTTTGCGATCCCGTATCTTTCTATTGTAGCTTGGACACGAATTAAGAAGTAAATGTAGTAATTTTTAAGGGATTTAGTTGTTAAATTATAAATCTGCTAATTCACTTTTTTTCAATGAAAGCCCAATTCGTTTTCTTTCTATATCAACGCTAACGACTACCACCTTGACTTGGTCGTGCAAACTTATGTAATCTGTTGGTTGTGAGACAAATTCATCTGCCAATTGTGTCTTATGAATCAAGCCGTTTTCTTTAATTCCAATATTAACAAATGCACCAAAATCCGTCACATTCGTCACTATTCCGTTCACTTTCATCCCCAATTTTAAATCAGAAATGGTTTTAATTTGGGCAGAAAACTGGAATATTTTGGCGCTTTTTCGAGGATCAATCCCTGGTTTTTCTAACTCAGCCAAAATATCGTTAAGCGCATAAGTGCCAAGCTCATTGCTTGTTAAGGTACTGAGTTTCTCTTTCACAATTAGCACTTTGTCTTTTTGTCCAATAACGTCTTCCAATTTAAATCCGGCCTTGCGAATTCCCTCTCGCACTAGTTTATAGTGTTCTGGATGAACGGCACTGTTATCCAATGGATTTTTTGCTTTTCGGATTCTTAAAAACCCAGCACTTTGTTGAAAAGCATTTGCACCCAGTCGCGGAACATTTTTCAATGCTTCGCGGCTTTCAAATGGTCCATTTTCTGTCCGGTAGGCCACAATGTTTTCGGCTAATTTTGGTCCTAATCCTGAAACGTAAGACAGCAAATATTTAGATGCCGTGTTTAAATTCACCCCCACTTTGTTGACCGCCATCAAGACCACATGATCTAACTGGTTTTGTAATTTCGTTTGATTCACATCATGCTGGTATTGGCCAATCCCTAAAGATTTAGCGTCAATCTTAACCAATTCCGCCAAAGGGTCCATTAAACGCCTGCCTATTGAAACTGCGCCACGGACAGTAACGTCGAAGGTTGGAAATTCTTCCCGCGCAATTTTGGATGCCGAGTAAATAGATGCCCCATCTTCTCGAACAATAAATACGGATAAGTCTCGATCAAAATGTACGCGTTTTATAAATGCTTCAGTTTCTCTTCCAGCTGTCCCATCTCCAATGCCAATTACCTCAATTTTATAAGATTGAACCAATTGAAATATTTTAGCAGAAGCTTTTGAACTTTCTTTTTGTGGTGGATGCGGATAGATGTTGCAGTTGTGCAATAAGTCGCCATTTTCATCTAAACAAACGACTTTGCATCCAGATTTAAAACCGGGATCAATGGCCAACGTTCTTTTACTGCCTACAGGTGCTGCCAGCATCAACTTTTCAAGATTTTTAGAAAATGTTGTTATTGATTGATCATCTGCCAAGGTCTTGTAATGATTCTTTGTTTCCGTTTCGAGTGCAGGTTGCAATAACCGTTTATAGGCATCCTTTACGGCACTTTTTACAAGTGCGCTGGCTTGGTTGGTGTTCTTTACAAAAAATCGTTCGAGCCAATTAATTGCATATTCCTTATTTGGTTCGATTTTGATTCGCAATAACCCCTCCTCATTCCCACGTAATATCGCCAAAAGCCGATACGAAGGGCAGCCTTTTAAACGCTGACTGTAGTCAAAAGAATCGCGGAATTTATCCGCTAAATCTTTTTTTGTTTTCACTAATTTAGAGGTCAGTACGCTGTGTTCAATAAATGACGAACGCATGCGATCACGCACAATTTCGTTTTCATTCATCCAGTCGGCCATAATGAAAGTTGCGCCTTCGAGCGCAGCTTCAGGGGTTGAATAATCTTTATGGGTAAACCGTTTCGCGGCGGATATTGGATCACCATTATCCTGTTTCATTATAATTTTTGCCAATCCGGTTAAGCCCGCATTTCTAGCTTGTTCGGCTTTTGTTTTTCGTTTGGTTTTATAGGGTAAATACAAATCCTCCAATCGATTTAAATCAAAGCTTTCATTTATTTTATTGAGCAGCGCTTCATCAGTGATTTTTTTCTCCTTCAATACACCTAAAATATATTCTTTACGCTTGGAGATCTCGCCAAATCGACCTAATGCGTTTTGAATATTTAAAATATCTACTTCATCTAAATTATCGGTCTGTTCTTTTCGGTAACGGGCAATAAAAGGGATTGTTGCACCCTCTTCAAGTAAACCTATGGTTTTTCTGACGGATTTGAGTTTAAGCCCAGTTTCCCTCTCAACGTAATTTTCTTTTATCATAAAAAAATACCTTAATTTCGGATGTCGCGAATTTAGGGAATAAACCTTATTTTAGAACTCTAATTTGGTGCAAAAATAGTATTCCAATAATTTGAATCACATGCCATGAAACAAGAATTCAAACATTTAAAAGTGGTAGAAATTGCCAGCGTTTTGGCTGGTCCTTCTGTTGGATTGTTTTTTGCGGAATTGGGCGCTCAGGTCACAAAAGTGGAAAATAAGAAATCGGGCGGAGATGTGACGCGATCATGGAAATTGCCCACTGAGAATAAAAAGGCATCTATTTCGGCTTATTATGCTGCTGTGAATTGGCGTAAGAAATCGGTTTTCATGGATTTGACAGATGCATCTGACCAAAGACAACTCAATGAACTACTCCTTGCAGCGGATATCCTTATCGTGAACTTTAAGGCAGGTGATGCTGAAAAGTTTAACTTGGATTATGAAACTCTAAAAACGTTGAGCCCCAATTTAATTTATGCGGAAATTACTGGATTTGGACACGAAAGTGACCGAGTAGCTTATGATCTAATTCTGCAAGCCGAATCTGGTTTTATGTCCATGAATGGGACAGCGGGATCTGGACCTGTAAAAATGCCTGTTGCGCTGATCGATTTATTAGCTGGACACCAGTTGAAAGCTGGAATATTAACGGCGCTTTACCAGCGAGATGCTGCTCAAAAAGGCGGATGTTTAGTTTCTGTTTCCTTATTTGATTCTGCCGTGGCTTCATTAGCTAACCAGGCATCTAACTGGTTAATGGAAGGTCATATTCCGCAACGTATAGGTAGTAAACATCCGAATATTGCACCCTATGGAGAGTTTTTCATGACAAAGGATAATCGTTCGATTACTTTTGCCATTGGTAGTGATAAACAATTTACTAGCCTTTGCAACATACTTAAGATTCCTGATTTAATCGATCACCCGGCATTTGAGAACAATGCTGTAAGAGTCGTTAATCGGCTTTCTTTAGCTTCATACCTTCAAGATGCCGTAGGTCAATTTGAGCTAGCAACCCTGCTCCCACTTTTAGAAGGGAAATTTGTTCCCGTAGCACAGATTAAAAATGTAAAAGAAGTATTTGAAAGGGATTCTGCCAAAAAGCTAATTCTGGAAGAAGAAGTGGATGGAATAAATACCAAGCGTGTACAAACCGTAGTATTCAATATTAAACGCTAAAAAAGACGCGCCTATTTTTTTCTTTTTTTGATGCGTTTCTTTACGCGATCATCAATAAGGTTTAACAATAGTTTTCCGTTTTTAGGATCTACTCTTCTCCCAAATGACTTTCCTTTTTTGTTATATGTAAACACTAAGGCATCTGTTCCTAACGACCAATAAGCGTTTTCAAAGAAATTACCAAATGATGTAGGCTCTTCTTTAGCCTGGTGAAATTCCTTCATATTCTCAAAGAAATAACGATTTGCTTTTCCGTAAGACAGAATTGATTTTTTAAGTGAAAAACCGTCAGTGTCAATTAAGATTAACTCTTTACCAAAGCGATACCACAACAACGATTTGAGAGTTTTATATTCGAAATAAGACCAAAAGCCAAGAAAAATAATGCTATAAATAAATTGATTATCCACCTGCTTCTCTGTTGGCGCTCCCTCATAATTTAACCCTGCAAATCCAGAAGCTAACATATAAATCATGAATAAACCAACAAATGTAAATCCAGATACCCAAATTGTGAGTAACATTTCTTTCCACCAAACCCGCAGGGGACTAATTACTATGGTCGTTGCGCCATCTTTATCTTCAACACTTATGCGATCACCAATCCTTTTTGTCATTCGTAACGTATTAGAAATACAAAAATAAAAAAGCCTTGACATTTATTGGCAAGGCTTTTCTAATCTTTTTTTATTTAAGTTGAACCAACTTGTAATTGTCGTACTTGACAATACAAACGCGTTGATTTTCTCTACCAGAACCATTTTCGACTGTACGGAATTGAAAATCGTTTTGAGTTAATTTCATTTGATGCTGTGCTATGGATAAATCAAAATTAGTTCCATACAAATGCAAGGCACTTAAGAAATACATGCCATAATCAAATCCTTGGCTCGAATACACATTTGGATCTGTTCCAAAACGATTTCTAAAGGCGTGGATAAACTTAACACCTTGCTCTGAATCATAATCTAAAAAACGGTAAGAAGCGTAGTGTTGATTGGATCGATTTCTATATTTCACATCTAAATCAGTAAACTTGTTCCATTCTTCTAGCCCAAAAGCAATTACCCGCAGTTTTTTTGAATAAGGGTTCATGTTCAACATTTGATTTAAATTGCTCATGGCGTTAGAAACAAGCGTTAAATTTGTTGATGGAATAATAAATACGTTTGTGGTATCCTTATTAATGAGGGCATTTAATGTGCGGCCAGAACTACTTCCTGGAGTCTCAATTACGCTGATATTATACGTGCCCGACTCTCTTTTTATTTTTTCATTAAAACGTGCTCTTGCTCGCTCGTAAAGTGCAATATCTAAAGCTGTTTTTGGTTTAAGAATAATTATGTTGTGGTTCTTATGATTCTCAATAATATAGTCTATGGTACCATCCAACAATGTCATGTTTGACGCCACTCCTTTGTATGCATAAGGATTTTCATACAATATTTCTGCATCTGAATTAAACGGCAATACAATTCTAATTTGTTTTTCAGCACAAAGTTTTGCCGTATATGGAATCGTTCTTGGATATAATGGTCCAATTACCAAATCCATTGTTTCGAACTCTGGCTTTTTAAAGATTTTTCCGATTGTAGCGGTGTCCCTATTCGTATCATAGACATAAATATCAACTGATAAACCTGCATTGGATAAAGAATCTGCTGCTAATAAAAATCCTTGATAAAAATCGAAAGAAATTTTTGTTGTGCCATACATTTCACGAACTTCATCTAATTTGAGGGGTTTACTCATTTCGCGATCATTTTTACTGAGCATTAGCGGCAAAAACAAGGCGACGTTATAAGACTCTTTAAATTCAGTCTCTTTGTAAACTGGCGCAAGCGTATCTTCTACAACAAGTTCCGTTAAATCCTTTTCAATCACTTCATAATTCACATTTTTTACAGGAATTTTAAGTACATCTCCTTTTTTAATCCGTGTGTTACGCAGGCCGTTTAAAGCCATAATGGTATCAGAACTTACCATATATCTTTTAGCAATACTATACAGTGTTTCGTGCGGTAATACGGTATGCTCAACTATAGAGTCTTTATACGAGACTTCAAATGTTTGTTCTGTTTTATCCGCTTCTTGCACAACCGGATCAGATTGAAGGACTTCACCGATCCGTTCGGCACCGCCATCTATGCCTGCTTTCGGTACAAAAAGTTCTTGACCGGGAGAAATCCCATCTGTCAAATCTGGATTCAATGTTTTTAGATCGTCTACGCTACACTTATAAGTTTTAGAAATTCCGTAAAGCGTTTCTCCTTCTTTAACCGTGTGTTTACCGTAATGTTTATTTTCTGTGACTTTTATTGGAATTATAATCAGTTGTCCAACGTTCAAATCGGTTGAAAGTCCTTGATTTTCTGCAAGAATTGATTCAACGCTGGTATTGTATAATTGATGAATACCATAGAGGGTATTCCCTTGTTGGACAATGTGCACGTAGTACTTTTTACCATCTATTGTTTCAACAGTTGCATCTTCGGGTTGCGCATAAATAGGGAGCGCAATCCCAATTAAAACAATCAATAATCCTATAATTTTTTTCATCTCTTAAACATTCATTTGGCGAAGAAGGGAGCCTCGTTAATCATGTATCGTAATGTACTATTCCCATTCAATTGTAGCAGGTGGTTTAGAGCTAATATCATATGTCACACGATTAATCCCTTTTACATTGTTAATGATTTCGTTTGACATTTTCGCCAAGAAATCATAAGGTAAATGACACCAATCTGCCGTCATTCCATCCGTTGAACTTACGGCTCTCAATGCCACTGCATTTTCATATGTTCTCTCATCCCCCATTACTCCAACGGTTTGAACTGGTAGTAACATAGCACCAGCCTGCCATACATCATCATACAGGTTCCACTTTTTTAACCCCTCAATGAAGATATGATCAACCTCTTGCAAAATCCGTACCTTTTCAACGGTAATGTCACCTAATATCCGAATTCCTAAACCAGGTCCTGGAAATGGATGACGACCAATAATTGATTCAGGCATTCCTAAAGCTCTTCCAACTCGTCTCACTTCATCTTTAAAAAGCAAACGCAAAGGCTCAACAACCTTTAGCATCATGTAATCCGGTAAGCCACCAACATTATGGTGCGATTTAATGGTTGCAGATGGTCCGCCAGTGGCAGATACTGATTCAATTACGTCAGGATAAATTGTTCCCTGAGCGAGCCACTTGGCATCTTTTACTTTATGTGATTCTTCATCAAAGACATCTATAAAAACACCTCCAATTAATTTTCGTTTCTTTTCTGGATCAGATTCTCCCGCAAGAGCTGTGTAGAATTTAGATTTTGCATTAACCCCTTTCACATTTAATCCTAATCCTTCATAAGAAGCTAAAACTGTTTCAAATTCGTTTTTTCTTAATAATCCATTATCCACAAAAATACAATGCAACTGAGGACCTATTGCTTTGTGTAATAATGTTGCCGCAACTGAAGAATCTACTCCTCCAGATAAACCTAAAATAACACTATCGTCACCAATCTTGTCTTTTAAACCTTGAATTGTGACGTCTATAAATGAATCTGGAGTCCAACTCTGATCACATCCACACACATTCACTATAAAGTTTTCTAATATCTGTTTCCCATCTTCTGAATGATAAACTTCTGGATGGAATTGGATTCCGAATGTATCTTCATTATCTACTTTATAACCTGCAAATTCTACATCTTCTGTACTGCAAATCACTTTAAAATCTGAAGGAATTTTTTTAATGGTATCGCCATGACTCATCCAAACTTGAGAGTTGTCACGAACACCTTTCATCAATATAGAGTCGTTATCGACATGAGAAAGATTTGCACGACCATATTCTCGAATTTTTGAAGGCAATACCTCTCCTCCAAAATGATTGGCCATAAATTGCGCACCAAAACAAACGCCCAATAATGGAATTTTGCCTTTATACAGTTCAATTTGTGGAACTGGAGAATTTTCGTCTCTTACCGAAAAAGGACTGCCAGATAAGATAACACCTTTAATGTTCTCGGTAAGTTCCTTTGGTTTATTCCAGGGTGTGATTTCACAATAAACATTCAGTTCTCTTAGCCTTCGTGCAATCAATTGCGTGTACTGCGAACCAAAATCTAGAATTATAATCGTCTCTTGCATGCCGCAAAGATAAAAACATGAACGGGTATAGAAATCATTTTAAGCCGAAATTAATTATTTGCAGCCAATTGTTAAGAATTCGTTGAAATTGTGAACTATTCTAGGTCAAATTCTTGTTTCAACCAAAGGTTCAAATTTTGCTTTTGCGGTTTTCCGTAAAATTCGCCCAAATAAGCAGTTATTTCTTGGATTTGAACTTCGTTAGTTTTGTCCGAAAATTCTTCTCTAATAATTTGAATTTCATCTTTTAACTCTTCCAGATCAGGAAACACAGGTTTAAACTCACTAATTTTAGTTGATTTATCTCCTTGGCGGTAGTATAAAGACATATCCATCGTTTAAACTGGAATTGATTCTCCGTCAATCTTATAAAGATCTTCTTTCTCAATGAGTAATAAATTCCCCTGGTTATGCTTTAACTTTTTTCTGATTTTTTGACCTTTATAGGTAAAGCTCATATAAAAAAAGGATCATCCATTGGGAAATTTTCCGCACCTACTTCTAATTGAATTTCGTCTAACACTAAATATTCACCCGAAAAATGATTTTTCAAATCAATCATATTAATAAGCGCACCAGAACGCGACGAAATATTATTTGCTGCTGGTAATATTTTAGTTTGTCCTTTTTCAGACGGAGAAAGTACAAAACGTCCTTTAAGACTGCTTATAACTGCAGCTCTTGCTTGAGGCGTTATAAAAGAAAGCGCTGTAGCTGAAAAAATATATCCCCCTTTTTCATTTCAGAGTCAGAACGTTGAAAAATTATTCGACCATCAACACAAATTACTTATCTGTTCCGGCTAACTTTTTAGACTCTTTCTCCCCCATAGTTGAAGCCAATGTTCCTAAAAACATAACTGCAACAAGACTAAATATTAGATTTCTTTTCATGATTTAATTATTATTGATTACTCAAATATCCATTTAAACAATTATCATTCCAATTCTATAAGGCCTCCTTCACAGACAATAATTCTTTCTTAATTTGTTCAAGCATTAATACAACATCTTCCTGATTTGGTTCATTTATCGATTTCTTTCCTCTTCTCAATTTCAGCTTTGCACCTCCAAGTGTATAGCCTTCAATTTTCACTAATCGGTAAATTAATTCAAAGTTTTTAATGTCTTTTTGAGTAAACAGTCGATTGCCCTTTTTATTTTTTTTTGGTTTGATGATGGAAAACTCTTTTTCCCAAAAACGTATTAATGAAGCGTTTACATCAAACATTTCGGAAACCTCACCCATTGAATAATAAAGTTTCTGCAATTTCATATCTACTTCGCTCATAGGCATATATAAAGGTAGGGAAAATTATAAAAACATCCTAGCTTGCAAACAATTAAAGGTTGAATATTTGAGCAGACTTGCATTCTGCTATTCTCATTGAGTTAATTATCTTTGTAAAAAAAAGCGGAATGTCGTCTTATAAATTTAGAATACTAATTGATACCGAGACGGATGAGGATATCTTCAGAGATATTATCATTAATCCTACGGATAGTTTTGAAGTATTCTATCGTGCAATTATTGCCTCCTTCGATTTTGTAGGGAAGGAACTGGCCTCCTTTTATGTAAGTAATGACAATTGGGATAAGGGCCATGAAATTGCATTAATGGATATGGGGCTAGGGAACGATCTGAATGCCCCATTCATAATGATTGACACACCGATCTCAACCGTGGTAAGGACAAAAGGCCAAAAACTGGTATTGGTTTACGACTTTCTTAAAATGTGGTGTTTCTTAATTGAATTGGTTGAGATTATGCCTGATGAATTTATTGAACCAGAGCTTTATTTATCGATAGGTGCTGCGCCCCATGAAGACTCCAAAGAAATTGATTTCGCCAACTCAATGGGAATGGGACAAAGTCCTGATTTAGGCAATGATATTGACGACATTTTTTCTGAATTTGGCGAAGATGATGATGATTTTGGTGGATTTGAAAATATTGACGACTACGATATTTAATGGATTTTAAATTAGACCCCCTTGGATATGCCATTTGCGATTTCGCTAAAAATGGTTTTTCAGAGAACATTACTGTCATGGCTGATTTATGCGAGGATGATGTCATGCCTGTAGAATATTTATTTCGAACAGCTGAAATGATGCTCGAATTAGAGCAGAAAGCGTTGAGTTTATGTCGCGGAAAAATATTGGATGTTGGAGCGGCCGCTGGTTGTCACTCATACCTGCTTAAAGAACAAGGGAAAGACGTTTTGGCCATTGACACCTCTGAAGGCGCCGTGCTTCATTTAAAAAGCATGGGGTTAAATGCTGAAAAGACGGATTTCTTTGACCTCAATGGGAAATTTGACACGCTTTTGGTTTTAATGAATGGTCTTGGAATTGCCGGTAATTTAAATAACCTACCGCGATTTTTAAAGCAAATAAAAGGCCTTTTGGCACCTGAAGGAACGGCGCTTTGCGATTCAACCGACTTATCCTACATGTATCAAGAAGAAGATGGATCAATGTGGCTAGACTTGAACGGCTCTTACATGGGCGAAATGCAATTTAAAATGCAATACAAAGAAGTAGAATCGGATTGGTTTAGATGGCTTTATATTGATTTTGATTTATTAAAAGAACACGCCGAAAAAGAAGGATTAGAATGTACCCTTATAATGAACGGCCCTTCAAACAATTATTTAGTTTCATTAACACATTTATAATGCATAAAAAAATTACGCCGTACATCCTATTACTATTGCCAATTCTTTCGTGTGCTTCAAGCAATGCCGACCCTGTAGCTCAGGAAGTCACTTCAGAAGATTTAGAAGTAAAGAACGGACAATCCATGTTATGGAAAGTCGAAGGAGCAGATATTCAAACGGCCTACTTTTTTGGAACAATGCATATGATTAATGAAGAGTATTACCGCTTTTCAGAGAATTTATCAAAACGAATTGAAAAAAGTGATGCTATAATCATGGAAGTGGGCGGAATGCCAAATCCGTTAAAGACTTTTCAATTAATGTCATTAGATACAGGAACTGTACATAGTTATTTCTCAAGAGAACAACTCATTGAACTACTTGCTTTTATGGATCAAGAATTGGGAATTACACCCCAAGAATTTGACCAAACATATGGCGCCATGAAACCCTTTTTTCTGCTTCAAACCATTACATCAAACTACTTTGAGTCTACAGCAAAATCATATGACTTAACTGTTATGAGCATTGCCGGGGAAAATAAAATTCCATTAATTGGACTAGAAACAATTGAGCAGCAATTGGGTTTCTTTGATGAAGTGCCAACAGATAAAATGGCAGAAATGATACTTGAATCTATCCGTGATTATGAAAAAGAGGGTGAAAATACATTGAGATTAATGGAACTTTATTCCAAAGAAAAAGTGGACAAATTAATCCCTCTACTGAACAAACAATCGCCGGAATTCATGGAATTTGCCGACCTGTTTTTATACAATAGAAATCGCGCTTGGGTTCCTAAGCTAGAGGAAGAAATGAAAGATAAATCTTGTTTTGTTGCTGTTGGCGCTGGGCATTTATTCGGGGAAAATGGATTGATAGATTTATTTGAAAAAAAGGGCTATACACTTACCGCTATTTCTAGCGAATAAAGCCCCTTTTCTTTGATAAATTCGTATCTTCGTGCGAAATTAAAAATTTAATTATGAAAAAAATATTCTTATTTGCACCAGCACTGTTTTTATTTGCTTGCGGAGGTGATGAAGATGTGGTTGTGGATGACGTAGTAGAGGTAATTGAAGAAGTGGTGCCCGAAGTAATTCCAGAGCCTGAGCTTGTTGTTTCAACTCTATCAAGCCAAGAAGAAATGGATGTTTATTTAGAAGGTAAGTCTTGGGAATCTAAAGAACCAGATGAAAACGGCATGTATATCGTAATTGATGAGCCAGGTGAAGGAGATGCACGACCAGTTGTAACGGATGAGGTTACTATTTTTTATCAAGGATACTTATTAGAAGGTTTAAACTTTGATGGATCTAAAAACAATGTTCCTTTGGTTTATCCTTTAAATGGATTTATTCAAGGATGGCAATTAGGTATTCCAGCTTTCGGAAAAGGAGGGAAAGGTAAATTGATTATACCACCAGCTTTAGCTTACGGCGACCAACAGGCTGGAGATATCCCACCAAATTCAACTTTACTGTTTGAAGTTGAGTTGATTGATTGGGTGTCACAACCGTCAGGATACTAATTGAATAGATGAAATTTTTTAAAGCCCTGACATTCTCTATCAGGGCTTTTTTATTAGAATTAATTTTATGAAGTTTCGAAAAAAAAGTTCAGCCGAAATCAAGAAAACGGTTTTTGAAGCACTCAATAAAAATTTAAATTATCGGGAGACCAAGATATTGGGGCTGCCCGCAACTTATTTGGACCAAGAGCAATTTTATTTTGACGCACCTTTTTTAAACGAGGCCCCGTTTTTATCAGTACTAATTGCTAATCCGAACCATATTGGATGTCATACGCACAATGCAGGCGAGTCGTATTTTAGTGGAACACAGGCCTTAGAAATTGATTTAATTAGAGTGTGTGCTGAGGATATTTTCAACGCAGAAGAAGGTAATTATGACGGTTATGTTGCTTCGGGTGGCACAGAAGCTAACATTCAAGCACAATGGGTTTTTAGAAATTATTTCCAAAAAGAACACGAGGCACAAATTTCTGAAATTGGACTCATTTTTAGTGATGACGCGCACTACTCTGCTCATAAAGGATGTAATCTACTTGGCATCACCCCATCAAGTTAGTTTAGACAACCGCAGAAATTGGGATTTAAACGATCTTGAAAACAAGCTTGTTGCTGCAAAAGTAAATGGCATAAAGTATTTAATTGTTCACTTATCAATGGGAACAACTATGTTTGGTAGTGTCGATCGCCCCGATCCAATTTTATCGTTGATTAAAAGACATTTTGACCATTTTTTTACGCATATTGATGCTGCATTCGGCGGCTTCATCTATCCTTTTACAGCAGATAATTTTAAACTGAATTTGTCTAATCCTGACATTCATTCAGTCACCATAGATGGTCATAAAATGTTGCAGGCACCTTACGGCACAGGAATTTTTATTTGTAAAAAAGGATTAATGGAATATGCCCAAACCGAAGAGGCTTCATATGTGCAAGGCACGGACTTTACACTTTGCGGCAGTCGGTCAGGCGCCAACGCGGTGTCCATTTGGATGATATTAATGACTCACGGTTACGCAGGTTGGCAATACCTAATGGATAATTTATTGGACCGAACAGATCATATTTGTGAGCGTCTTAACTATATGGGAATCCGTTATTTTAGAGAACCCAAAATGAATATTGTAGCCATAAATGCAGAAGACATTTCTGCTGATCTCGCAAAAAAATATCATCTCGTAACAGATAACTTTGATTCGCCAGTTTGGTGGAAAATTGTCGTAATGACTCATTTAAAAAAGCACATCATTGATGAATTTTTGATAAATTTGCAAAAGAATTAGTAAACCACTAAAATTTGATACTGTGAACTTACGTGTTACAAAAATATTCGACTTTGAAACGGCTCATGCCTTGTGGGGTTACGACGGAAAATGTTCTAATATTCATGGACATTCATATAAACTAACCGTCTCTATTACGGGGGAAATTATTGATGATAATACGGCAGTTAAAAATGGCATGATTATCGACTTTAGCGACCTAAAAAAGGTTATTAACACAGCGGTTGTAGATGAATTTGATCATGTCTTATTGGTAAACGGTAATACGCCACATGCCAAATACGCTGAGGTAGAATCTGGGTTTTCTAAAATTATTTTATGCGATTATCAACCCACTTGTGAAAACATGTTGGTCGATATGGTCGGTAGAATTTTAACCGCTTTACCCAATCACATTGAACTAAAATACTGCAGGCTTCAAGAAACTGATAATAGTTTTGCGGAATGGATTCAAGCAGACAATTTATAAGAAATGTCTAATCGACTTATTCAAAAGTATAATATTCCTGGCCCAAGATACACGAGTTACCCGACGGTACCCTATTGGAACAAAGATGGCATAGCTTTGTCTGACTGGAAAGGAACAATGCTAAAAGCTTTTGAAGAAAGCAATTCAACAGAAGGCATTAGTATTTATATTCACTTACCTTTTTGCGAAAATCTTTGTACTTTTTGTGGTTGTCATAAGCGAATCACAAAACGCCACGAAGTAGAAGAACCATATATTGACACTTTGTTAAAAGAGTGGAAACTATACTGTGACCTATTGCCTGAGCGCCCTCGAATTAAAGAATTGCACTTAGGTGGCGGCACCCCCACGTTTTTTAGCCCAGAACGGCTAAAGCAAATGATGGACGGAATTTTTGAAAGTGCGGATCGTTGCGAGGAGTACGAATTTAGTTTTGAAGGTCATCCAAACAACACTTCTGCTGCACATTTACAAACACTTTACGATTTAGGATATCGCCGAAACAGCTTCGGCGTGCAAGACTATGATTTAAAAGTGCAAAAAACAATTAATCGTATTCAACCCTTTGAACGAGTTGAAGAGGCTACGCGGCTCTCTCGCGAAATTGGCTATACCTCTGTAAGTCATGATTTAGTTTTTGGTTTACCACACCAAACCCTTGACAGTATAAAAAATACGATTGAAAAAACGCGTTTGTTAAAGCCGGATCGTATTGCATTTTATAGCTACGCCCACGTGCCATGGATCAAAGGAGTGGGGCAACGTGGTTATGACGAACATGACTTGCCTAGTGCGGATGAAAAGCGGGTACTTTACGAAGAGGGTAAAAGAATGCTTCATGAGATTGGCTATGTGGAAATTGGAATGGATCATTTTGCTTTAACTACCGATAATATGCATGCGGCAATGCTTGAAAAATCATTGCATAGGAATTTCATGGGCTATACAGCGGGTAAAACGAAACTAATGATTGGGTTAGGCATGAGTTCAATTAGTGATTCATGGTATAGTTTTGCTCAAAATGTAAAAACGGTTGAGGAATACCAGGCGCTTGTCAACAATGGTGAAATCCCTTTTTTTAGAGGTCATTTATTAAATGAGGAAGATTTGGTCATACGAGAACACATATTAAATATCATGTGCCATTTTGAAACAAATTGGTCAGCAGAACACTTAAAATTTCCGGAACTGGATAAATGTATAGCCCGCTTACAAGAAATGGAAAAAGATGGCTTAGTAATATTCACTGAAGATGGAATTCGCTTACCAGAAGAAGCACGACCATTTGTTCGAAACGTTTGCATGGCGTTTGATTTACGTTTACTCAGAAATAAGCCCAGTACGCGTGTCTTTTCCATGACAATCTAGTTTGGCGCTAAAGTTTTTCTAGGAATTCATCAACTAGCTCACTAGAAAAATCATCCACATCAAATTCATCTTTACTTTTGACTCTTTTATTCATGATCAACCATGCAATTAAAACGCCTATTAACCCAGACGCTATTCGTACGAGAAAATATGTCGTGTAATCCATAAACATGTATGCGCGCGTATACCCAAAGATAAATCCAGCTATGATTTCTGTTACAAAATAACTGGCGCCAGCAATTACAGCCCACAGAACCGGGTTTACATCTTTGCTCTTAACGAATAACCAAAAAAGAACGCCAACAAGAATTGCTATAATCATCTTTTTATACAAAAAAACTGCCGCTTCAATAAATTGAAACGGCAGTCATATATTTTACTTGTTTTCGGTATTCTATTTCTTCACTACAGCAACTGTAGATTTTTTCCCGTCCACTTCAACATTCATCATGTAGTTACCAGTAGCCAAGTTCTCCATAGAGATATGCTCTTTACCAGTAGCTGTTCCTGATGAAACAATTTTTCCTGCATTATCAAATAATGTCCAGTTGTAAGTTCCGTCAAACTCAACAGTTACGAAATCAATAACCGGGTTAGGATAAACACTTAAGTTATCCAATTCGTTTAATGCAATTCCAGCTTGTGAATCAACAAAGAAAGTAACTTCTGAATCACACATACCATCTGATACAATTACTGTATAAGATCCAACACCTAAAGCAGTGATATCTTCAGTAGTTTCACCGTTAGACCATAAGAAAGTATAAGGTCCACCTGTTCCACCTGAAGGAGTAAAATCAATTTCTCCATCATAAGCAACACCAGTCATCATAGTAACAACTCCCGTTCCAGTTGGAACCTCTAAAGCTTCTACAGTAACAGAACTTGAAGCTTCACATCCACCAGAATTAGTACCAGTTACTGTATAAGTAACAGTTCCTGCATCTTGCATCATTGATACGCCATCTTCAACTCCACCGTCCCATACATAGGTCGCTTCGTCTCCAATAGCTTCTAATACGAACTCATCATCTTCACAAGTAGTGAAGTCATCTCCTGCGTATACGTAAGGAATATCGTGAACGAATACAGAGACCATTGCCGTTGCAACACAACCGCCATCATCACTTCCCGCTACAACAAATACGTTTTCTCCAGTAGTTCCTGGTGTAAATGGTACACCATCAAGAATTCCTTCTCCTAAGTAATAAGAATCAGCATCTCCACCAGCGGTGATAGTTACTTCCTCTCCTAAACAAATTTCTTCTTCGTCAATTGTAGCAGTTACACTTGGCGCTTCAACAACTTCCACTTCGAAAGTTCCTTCACATCCTATATTCGGGCAAAAAGAAATTGCAAAATCCGAAGCTGTCCATGACGCTGCATTTTTCCCAGAAGCTGCATAAGCTTCTGTTCCTGCTGCATTTTCAATTCCCATTGTGTGGTTACAACAAACTGCGGGTTGCAAACCTAAATGAATCTCAACACAGTTTGTAGTTTCATATAATTGCGTATGACAGTAAATACGGTCTCCAGAGCTATAGTGATCCACATTGAAAAACTCAACCACTAAAACACGGTTTGGAGCTACACCAACAGTTTCGTATCTTACTAAGTTAATAGCAGGAGCTCCACCATTTCCTGGATCCAAATCTTCCCAAGAAAATGCAATTAATTCATTTGGAAAAGATGTATTTGGAATATTCTGTCCAGAACAACATCCTGAAGCAGAACTACCATTAAAGGTGATAAATCCATTTGATCCAATTCTAAATTGATCATGTGTCACACCAAAAAATGTAAAATCAAACCCAATAGGTAAGAAAGGTGACACATTATCATCCGATAAAGAAACTGATGTTCCTCCAGGGATAGCAATTGGGTCAAAATCAATCGTTTCATCAACTGAATATCCTTCTCCAGGAGCTTCAACTGTAATAGTATGCGTCCCTATACCTGCTTCACTAGGTGAGAAAATATCTCCTGAAACACCAGGTCCGTCATATACAGCTCCAGGTGAAGCAACATCCATAGCAACAGGAGTATCAGTTAAACACACGACAGGACTGACACCAGAGATGTCGCATTGCGCAAAGGAAAATGTGCCAAGTCCTAAGGCTAATCCAAGTAGTAATTTTTTTTTCATATTCGTTATTTTAAAAAGCTGCTTTTTTAAATTAAAATCATTTAACCCCGCAATTTACTATTTTTTTTTTACGAAACAAAAAAAAGTCCGTGATTATCATTAATCTCAACCGATTAAAACAGGAAACAGCGCTATGGAAAAGCCATAGCGCTGTTTCTCAATTATATATAAAGACAATTAGTCCTCTTTCACTTCTTCGAAATCTACATCTTCTGCTCCAACATCATCCGTTTCATCTCCTGCTCCTGCATCTGCACTTCCTTCAGCACCGTCTTGTGCATACATTTCTTGAGAAGCCGCTTGGAAAACTGTATTTAACTTTTCCATTGCCGTGTCAATCGTTGCAAAATCTTTTGCTTCATGCGCAGTCTTTAATTCTGCTAAGGCCAATTCAATTGCTTCTTTCTTGTCTTCCGGAATTTTATCGCCATACTCACTCAATTGTTTTTCAGTTTGGAAAATCAATGAATCAGCTGCGTTAATTTTATCCGCTTCTTCTTTTCTCTTGTTATCAGCGTCAGCATTTGCTTCAGCATCTGCTTTCATTCTTGCAATTTCGTCATCAGACAATCCAGATGAAGCTTCAATTTTAATTGATTGCTCTTTTCCTGTTGCACTGTCTTTTGCAGAAATATTCATGATCCCATTCGCATCAATATCAAAAGTTACCTCAATTTTAGGCACTCCTCTTGGCGCTGGTGGAATGTCAGATAACTGAAATCTTCCTAATGTTTTATTATCATTCGCCATTGGACGCTCACCCTGCAATACATGTATATCTACTGCTGGTTGATTATCTGACGCGGTTGAGAATGTTTCTGATTTTTTAGTTGGAATAGTTGTGTTCGCCTCAATTAAACGGGTCATTACACCTCCCATAGTCTCAATTCCTAAAGACAATGGTGTTACATCTAATAAAAGAACATCTTTTACTTCTCCCGTTAAAACTCCACCTTGAATTGCTGCACCAAGTGCTACAACCTCATCCGGATTTACTCCTTTTGAAGGATCTTTTCCGAAAAATTTCTTCACGGCTTCTTGAATTGCTGGAATTCGTGTTGATCCACCAACTAAAATAACTTCATCAATATCACTTGTTGATAAACCTGCGCTCTCAAGCGCTGTTTTACAAGGTTCAATCGTTCTTTTTACTAAATCATCAATCAATTGCTCAAAAGCCGCTCTTGTTAATGTTCTTACCAAGTGTTTTGGAATTCCATCAACAGGCATTATATAAGGCAAGTTAATTTCAGAAGAAGTTGTTGAAGATAATTCAATCTTCGCTTTTTCAGCAGCCTCTTTTAATCTTTGCAAGGCCATTGGATCTTTACGCAAGTCAATTCCTTCATCTTTGTTAAACTCGTCTGCCAACCAGTTGATAATTTTATCATCAACATCATCTCCACCTAAATGTGTGTCACCATCTGTAGATAATACCTCAAATACACCATCTCCTAATTCCAATACAGAAACATCATGTGTTCCTCCACCAAAATCAAATACAATGATTTTTTGGTCATCCATTTTTTTATCTAAACCATAAGCCAATGCTGCGGCTGTTGGTTCGTTGATAATTCTTTTTACAGTTAAACCAGCGATTTCACCAGCTTCTTTTGTTGCTTGTCTTTGTGCATCATTAAAGTATGCAGGAACAGTAATTACCGCCTCAGCAACTTCTTGCCCCAAATAATCTTCTGCAGTTTTCTTCATTTTTTGAAGAATCATTGCTGAAATTTCTTGTGGTGAATATAATCTATCGTCAATTTTTACACGTGGTGTATTATTGTCGCCTTTTACTACATTGTAAGGTACACGTTTAATTTCTTTTGATACTTTATCGAAAGAAGTTCCCATGAAACGTTTAATTGAATAAATCGTTTTCTCTGGGTTTGTAATCGCTTGTCTTTTCGCTGGATCACCTACTTTACGTTCGCCTCCATCAACAAATGCTACAACCGAAGGGGTTGTTCTTTTTCCTTCTGCATTTGTAATTACAACTGGCTCGTTTCCTTCCATAACAGAAACACAAGAGTTTGTTGTACCAAGGTCAATTCCTATTATTTTACTCATATTTTTATTTGTTTTATATTCTAAATTAAACTGATACGATCAATCTTTATGCCACCTCAAAAATCTGTCAATCCTATCTGCATTTTGTCAGATTGCGGAATAGGTAAGGATCATTATGTGACATAAAGGCAGTTTTTTATGTCAGAACCTCAAATCACTAAATTGTTGACAAAAAAAGAAATCGGTTGATAAAAAAGATTTTGAATGAATATATTCCTATTATAATCGGCTATATTTGTGTTTGATTTAAACTAAAACGACGAAACATTATGAACTTCATTATCTCAAGTTCTACTTTATTAAAAAATTTACAACGCATTAGTGGTGTTTTAAACAGCAGTAACTCGTTGCCTATTCTTGACAATTTTCTTTTTGAACTCGAAAACGGTGCCTTGACAATTTCTGCATCAGATTTGGAGAACACAATGAAAACTGTTGTTAACCCAGATGAATCAAGAGAAGATGGAAGAATTGCAATTCCTGCAAAACTTTTATTAGATACGTTAAAAAACTTTTCGGATCAACCTTTGTCATTCACAATTGATGCTGGAACATTTGGAATTGAAATTTCTTCCGATTACGGAAAATATAAATTGGTAGGTCAAAATGCTGATGATTTTCCTAAATCACCTGAATTAGAAAATTCTGAAGCCATTACCTTAAGTGGAGAAATTATAGCGAGTGCAATTGAAAAAACATTATTTGCTACTGGAAATGATGATTTAAGACCTGTAATGAGTGGTGTTTTTTGTCAGTTTTCATCAGAAAAACTAATTTTTGTTGCTACTGATGCACACAAATTAGTGCGATATGGTAGAAGTGATTCAAGCGCCTCAAAACCATCAGACTTCATTTTACCAAAAAAGCCTTTAAACTTATTAAAGCAAAATTTATCTGGTACTGAACAGGTATCCGTAATATATAATGAAACAACCGTACGCTTTAGTTTTGACACAATTGAATTAACATGCCGACTAATTGATGGGAAATACCCGAACTATGAAGCAGTAATTCCAGTAGAAAATCCAAATGTATTGACCGTTGATCGTTTGTCTTTTTTAAACTCAATTAAACGAGTTTCTATATTCTCAAACAAAACAACGCATCAGGTTAAACTAAAAGTTGCTGGAAGCGAGTTAGCGCTATCTGCCGAAGATCTTGATTTCTCAAACGAAGCAAAAGAACGTTTAACGTGCAACTATAACGGAGATGATATGGAGATTGGCTTTAACTCTAAATTTTTATTAGAGATGCTCAATCACATTAGCACGCAAGAAGTGATTTTAGAGATGAGTGAACCGAATAAAGCTGGAATTTTATTACCAAGCAGTAAAGAAAATGAAGATGAAGACATCCTCATGCTTGTTATGCCAGTTATGATTCGATAACAGAAAATAGTAAAAGAAAAAGTCTCTGGTCATTTGGTTAGAGATTTTTTTTGCATTAAACTGAAGAAATAATAAACAGCAAAGATCGGAAATCCTAAGCCGCGATTAGGATAGCGAATTAGGTACAATAATTGCAATACTCAGGCACCAATACCTTTTAAAATATGAGTCTAAGAATTATTCTGGGATTATTTATAGTTTCATCCTTTTTGCATGGCTGTTTTATAACGGACCAATTATTTGTTGAGCAGGAAGAACCTATAGAAGAGATCAATATTCAAGCAAAGGCCGAGCAAAACGTGAGCGCCGAGATTCTCTCTGAAATTGGAAAAGACGAATACGCGCCTTATGGTTTCAGTCAACTAAAGGTGATAAAACCGCTTGAATTGGTTCAGCTTGAAGAAATGGAGTTGAAACTGCGTTTGCACCCAAAGGATAGCGCTTTGATGACTAAAATTCAGAAGCAAAAAGAGTTTATTAAAAAAAATAGAATAGAGCGCGCGGCTGAGCTTAGTCATTTCTTCACACTGATTACGGACACCTTAAATATTAACATTGTTGAAGCAAAATATACGCTTAATGATACACTTGCGGTTGTAGATATGGAACCAGAAATTGCCTTAACAGTTCCTAAGAGCTATCAGCTGATGATTGACTATTATTTTAACGAATACACAATTATTATTGCAAAAACATATACCGAAGGCAAGAAAATGAGCAGAAGTTTTTATCGCTTTTTTAAAGACCAGCTTGAAACTTATGATCGGGTTGATCAAAAATCGAATTTTTTGAAACACATCTTAGACATTTGTACTATGGTTAAATTTAAGGGAGATTTTGATCAAGAATATATTGTACAAAAAGTCTTAGAGAAATTCATTAAAAAAGAACGACAGGATATTAAGGATTACGCCCCTGTGGCGTATTCAACTTTATTTGAAACGAAAAACAATGCAGACAATAGTGTGGTGGGTTATTACTTTTTTCATAAATTTATAGGGAACTATGCAGACCAAAAGGACACGAACGTCGTATTAGTTGAATTTTCACCTTATTATCAGGTGGATCAAATTTTTCAACTAGATAGTACCTTTGAAAGCTATACCAACCAATTATAATGACCACATTATTACTCCTATTGCGACTCAGTTTTTTAAACCCAGGAATTCCAACGGATATTGATTCGTCAGCCGACAAAGTTGCAGTTGAGGACGCTGTGGTCACATGGGCAGATCAAACTTTCCTCAATCATTCTAATTATAAATTTGAGCATTTCAAAGCTTTTTATACGGACGATTACTTCATTCAAACTATGCGTATCGAATTGTATGAAGAAAAAATTGACGCCCTTCAACTAAAAAAAGCAAATGGCACCTACAAAGGTACTGATGAAAATTTTAACGCCGATATTACTAAATTATCTGGAGCGATAGAACAAGCAAAAGCCACTATCAACACTATGGTAAGGGTATCGTATTTCCAAATTCATTTTTGGTCAAATATTCAAACGCAAGACGGCATAAGGGTGTACTACGAATTGAATATGAAACTAAATAACGATTATGAGGTAATTGAAGCAATCGAAAACAGTTCAATTGGCAAAAAAAACCAAGATTCTAGAATTGCCTACAAACCAAGAAACACCGTCTTTGTTGAGGTAATTGAAAAATAAGCATCCTAAAACGATACTTCAAAGGCACCTTCTGTTTTTAAAACATGCAAATTGAAGGAAGGCAATTTTCGTATTAAATAATTTTTTAAACTATACGCTACTCTAGTTCCAATAACAACCATTACGCCTTGTTCAATAAAACTGTCCACTACTCTATTATCAATAAAGTCGATATTCTAAAGCAAGACTAGGTCTGCATTTGGGAAATTGTTTGTCACCGTTGAATCCATTCTGAAAAAGATTCTGTTTTGAAAATTAATTAAGCGTAAGTTTGAATCAAGCGGAATTGTTTGGTACGCGTGTTCACTACCCGAGCGGTAAAACCAATTATGCTTCACATGAAACAGTAGTTTATCCGGGTCATCAATTAACGATTCATTCGCAATAAATATATTTTTACCGCCGTAAAATAGATCCACGGCAGTTGCTTTATTTACATTATAGATTACGAATTGATTTGTTGAGTCGATATATTGTTTTTCAATGACGTTAAAAACAAGCAATAAAGTCGCTAAGCTCATACTTGTAATAAGCCACTTTGTTTTTCGGTTAATAAATGCGATAGCTCCTATGAGAATAATTTAATAAAGCCAAAACACTTCGAACCAATGAATTGATACGCCCCAATAAATTGAATGCGGCAATTCCTCAACCCATTTAACCCCTTTATTAAGAAACGTAAGCAAACCTTCTAACACTGTAAAACAGATATAATTTACACCCGGCAACCAGAAAAAGGCAAAATAAACCATGCCAGCAATTAAAATAGCAAACGCGAGCGGAATAACAATTAGGTTTGAAATCATAAAAAAGTTAGGGAACTGATGGAAATAATATAGACCTAAAGGGAAAGTAGCTAGTTGGGCGGCAATTGAAACGCTACTTATTTGCCATATTTTGTCCAATAAAAAATACTTCGTGTAAAATAGGTTATAGATTTTTGGCTGAAGAAATACAATTCCAAGTACCGCCAAGTAACTCAATTGAAAACCAACTTGAAATATAACGAAGGGTTCAATTAAAATGAGGATGAAAGCCGAAACCATGATGGATTGATAAACGGAATTTTCGCGTTCAAGTTCCTTGCCAACAATAACAAAAGAAAACATAACGGCCGCACGTAATACAGAAGATGACATACCTGTTATAAGCGCATAAAACCAAATGCACAGCACCACACAAATGACAAAAAGAAGCCGGCCTTTTGGCAGTCGCTTAATTGGCTTTAATAAAACGAAAATATGAGCATCACGATTCCAACATGAAGTCCAGAAACCGCCAAAACGTGCATTGCTCCAGCACTTGAAAATGTGCGCAGTGTCTCACGGTCCAAGCTTGACTTTTCTCCCAAAATAAGTGCACGTGCAACCATTAAATTGCTCCCTTTCAGGCCCGAATCATCTAAAACTTCCCCCAAAAACTGCCGGACACCGTAAATCCAAGAGAAAAAGGCATGGCCTGAGTTCTGTATTTTCTGCCAGTTTTCATCATTCACATAGGATTGGTGCGTCACGTTATGTATTCGCAAATACCGTGAATAATCAAATTCCATTGGATTTCCATTCGGACGCACATCTACAAAGTTCCCTCGCAAGCACAACACATCTCCATATTGTAGTTTTAATGCCCGGTCAGAATCTTCAAAATAGATTAAAGTTTTACCCACGGTATTTTGATGGTTTACTGACGCAACATTTACAAAACATTTTACCGAATTCTCTTTGATTTCTGGAATCTCCAGCACCTCAACTTGCATTAGATCATCCTTACCTTCAATCGCTTCAATAAAATAGTGAGAATGGCCTCTATGCGTTTGAATTCCAGTCAAAAAATATCCAAGGAGCAGAAAGAAAATTGAACTTAAAATGCCAAATGCTGCACGCTGAAAAAATTGTTTTGAAACTGCTGGGATTGTCAATATCACAAGCAGTATTAAAAGAACCATAGCCCATCTAATGGAGATTAAAAAAGGGCAATAAAAAGCCAGTATTACACCTGCCATTAATGGAAGAAGTAATTTAAGTATCATGGGAGCTCGAAACTTCAATTTATTTTGGGTCATACTAAATGCTAATCAACATTATAGGTCCCAAACCAAATCCCATCAAAAGTTATTTCTTTAAAAGTAGGGGAAGATGCAACTAAAATAAATACGATTCGCGTTTTGGGTAATTTTACTCTTTCTAAATTAATTTAATTTATTGGATTTGCAAAAAAGTTAGGACTATTTGCGGAGTGAATCAAAATCATTTCATATTTTAGCCCTAGAAAAAAAATCGTGTATACCATGAAAAAAACGAAATTATTATTAAACCTGATTGCTGTATCAGCGGTTTCCCTTTTGCTATCATGCGGTGGTAATACGGAGGAGGATACGAATGAGTTAAATGTTGTTGACACGACAGATGCTTTAAGTGATGAAGATTTTGAAGATATGTTTGAATCTCCTGAGGTTGATTACCATTTACCATCTCCACTGCAGGTGGCGAGTATTTTTAAAAAATCTGGTTTAGATTATAATTCAGACGCCACAAGCAAAACAGACTTAGTTGAAAACTATACCGAGGAATTAACACAAATGTTAAATTTTGGTGTTTATTCTGCTGATATGGCATACTGCGTGTTGAACGAACAGTCCAACGAAGGCAGAAAATATCTCCAAGTAATTACAGATCTGACAGAGAGAATTGGAATGGAAGCTGTTTTTGAAAACAAAGATCTAATGGATCGTTTTGACAAAAACATAGAGGATAAAGACTCGATTGAAATATTGATGATCGACATCCATGAACGCACCGAGATGTATATGGATGAAAATGACATGCAACATCAACAAGCGATTCACTTCGCGGGTGCTTGGACTGAAGGAATGTATTTAGGTGTATATGATTTCGAAAACAATCCTGAAAAAGAAGGTGTCGGAACTCAAATAACTGAACAGATGTCGATTTTAGGCAATATAATCAAGGGTTTAAAGGATCCTAAAAATGATGGCATGGATATTGAATGGTTAATCTCAAATATGGAAAATATCCAAAATACATTTGATGAATTTGAATCCGTTAACGCATATTACGAAGACCCAGATGCGGAAGAATTAGTTTTAACAATAACTGAAAACAGTGAGTTGAGCGAATTAATTAAATCGCTTAGAACAAAAATAATTAACGGATAAATTATTTAATTTATGAAAAAGACATTAACACTTCTGGGATTATTCAGCTTTGCAATTTTATTTGCGCAAACCGCCTCGAACCTTACAGAATTTAAAGAGAATATCGCTTCACAGAAGGCAGAAGCTAAGGCACAGTTAAAACCATACCGTTTTGATGGTTCAAAGGTCACATACTTCAACTTTAAAACATATAAACAAGTTAAAGAAGTTGAAATATATCTTTTTAACAATACAGATTATCGTTTTTCTTTCAATGGAAAATCATTACCGAATGATATTAGCGTTGAAATTTATGACAAAGACAAAACACAGGGTGACCGCATTTTATTGAAAACTTTAGATGGTTTACAAGGAAAAAATGTATTGGTTGAATCGTCTGAATTGAACGACACGTATCGCGAAGCAAAAAATTCAAAAGGAAGACTGAAGCGCGTATTTGTGGACTACATTATTACACCAGTTCCTGGCGCAATTAATAAAAAGCCGACCATGAAAGAGCGAGGCGCAATTGTCTTGGTAATGGGATACAAGAACTAAAGAACAAATAATTAATAAATTTTGGAAACCCGAAGGAGAAATTCTTCGGGTTTTCTTTATTTTTGCACCAAATTGCGCATATCGCGCAATTCTAAGAAAGTTTTAAGAATGATAGCAGTAACATTACCTGATGGTAGTATTAAAGAATTTGAGCAAGGAAGCTCAGCTTTGGACGTCGCTAAGAGCATTAGCGAAGGACTTGCAAGAAATGTATTAGCGGCCGAAGTAGACGGAGAAGTCATTGACGCTACCCTTCCTTTAACGGAAGACGTGAATTTAAAACTCCTCACCTGGAATGACAAAGATGGTAAAAGCACCATGTGGCATTCATCTGCCCATTTAATGGCAGAAGCAATTGAAGCACTCTATCCAGGAACTAAACTTGCCATTGGACCTTCGATTGAGAATGGTTTTTACTATGATATTGATCTTGGAGGACATCATATCACTGATGCTGACCTTCCTGCTATTGAGAGTAAAATGAAGGAGTTGGCGAAACAAAAAAACACATATGATCGTCAGGAAGTCTCGAAAGCGGATGCGCTGGCGTATTTTAATGAAAAAGACGACGAATATAAACTAGAATTGATTGATGGTTTAGAGGATGGTACAATCACATTCTATACACAAGGAAACTTTACGGATTTATGTCGTGGACCTCATATTCCGCACACAGGATTTATAAAAGCAATCAAATTAACCTCTATTGCTGGTGCTTATTGGCGTGGAGATGAAAACCGTCAGCAATTGACGCGTATTTACGGAATTACATTTCCTAAAGCGAAAGAATTGACGGAATATCTAGAAATGATTGAAGAAGCTAAAAAGCGCGACCACCGAAAACTCGGAAAGGAAATGGGCTTATTTACTTTTTCTCAAAAAGTTGGACAAGGACTTCCGTTATGGTTGCCTAAAGGCGCAGCGTTAAGAGAGCGACTTGAGAACTTCTTAAAAAAAGCGCAACGCAAAGCGGGTTATGAAGGAGTAATTACACCACATATAGGACACAAAGATCTTTACGTAACCTCTGGTCACTATGCCAAATATGGCGAAGACTCTTTCCGACCAATCACAACTCCGCATGAAGGTGAAGAGTTTTTATTGAAACCTATGAATTGTCCGCATCACTGCGAGATTTATAAAGCATATCCAAAGTCATATAAAGATTTACCCGTTCGTTATGCTGAATTTGGAACGGTATATCGCTATGAGCAAAGTGGCGAATTACATGGGCTGACAAGAGTACGAGGTTTTACGCAAGATGATGCGCATTTATTCTGTACACCTGAACAAGTGAAAGAAGAATTTAAAAATGTGATTGACCTTGTCCTTTATATTTTTAAGACATTAAAGTTTGAAAACTTTAGAGCGCAGGTTTCATTGCGTGATCCAAACGACCCGGACAAGTATATCGGATCAGATACGAATTGGGAAAAAGCCGAACGTGCTATTATAGAAGCAACTGCTGAAAAAGGCCTCGACTCTGTAATCGAATATGGTGAAGCAGCATTTTATGGTCCTAAGCTTGACTTTATGGTGCGTGACGCACTAAATAGAGAATGGCAACTAGGGACAATTCAAGTGGATTATAATTTACCTGAGCGTTTTGAATTGGAATATACAGGAGCGGATAATGAAAAACACCGCCCAGTAATGATTCACCGCGCACCGTTCGGATCTATGGAAAGATTCGTTGCAGTTTTGATTGAACACTGTGGAGGTAAATTTCCACTTTGGTTAACAACCGAGCAAGTTGCTATTCTCCCAATCAGTGAAAAACACAATGATTACGCGAAAAAAGTTTTGAATTCTCTAAATAATTCCGATATTCGCGGATTCGTTGACGATAGGAACGAAAAAGTAGGTAAGAAAATCAGGGATAATGAGTTAAACAAAATCCCTTTTATGCTTATCGTTGGGGCGGATGAAGAAGCCAACGGCACAGTAGCTGTAAGGAAGCAAGGAGATGGGGATACTGGAACAATGTCAATTGATGATTTTGTTTCGTTTTTAAACGAAGAAATAGATAAAGAGTTAAACTAAGTATTAATAAAACTAACGGGAGGACAAAGCCATAGCAATTAAAAGAAGAAATAACAACCGGAGAAATTTTAGAAGACGCGAAGAGCCTAATAAAATTAATGAAAAAATCACAGCGAGAGAAGTACGTCTTATAACTGAAGATGGAGCAGAATTACTGTCTGCCCGTGAAGCACTTGCGAAAGCACAAGCTGCAGATTTAGACTTAGTTGAAATTTCACCTAACGCTAATCCGCCCGTATGTAAGATTATTGATTATAAAAAATTCCTCTTTGAACAGAAAAAACGTTCAAAAGAACTTAAATCGAAACAAACCAAAGTTGTGGTTAAAGAAATTCGTATGGGTCCTAATACAGAGGAACATGATTTTAACTTTAAGTTGAACCATGCTAAAACGTTCTTGAGTGAAGGTGCAAAAGTGAAAGCTTATGTTTTCTTTAAAGGACGTACAATTGTCTTTAAAGACCGGGGGGAAATTTTATTATTGAAATTTGCGCAAGAACTAGAAGATTATGGTTCGTTAGAGCAAATGCCAAAACTAGAGGGAAAGAAGATGATCATGATGATCAATCCGAAGAAAAAATAATACAATAAACAGGAGTACCCATCTGCCTTTGGCAGATGATAAAAAAAGAAGAAGATGCCTAAAATGAAAACAAAGGCTAGTGCCAAAAAACGATTTAAAGTTACTGGTACTGGGAAGATTAAGAGAAAGCACGCTTTCAAAAGTCACATTTTGACTAAAAAGTCAAAGAAAAGAAAAGCAAAATTGACTAAAGCTACATTAGTTCACAAGTCAGATGTTGCAAGTATTAAACAACAATTATGTATCTAATTCACCTTGTGTGAATTGATGGTTAAATTATTTACCCGGTGTTTAGTCACTAAGAGTTCATTGAGTTGAGACACTAACCACCAAAAAAATTTAAAACTATGCCTAGAGCTAAGAACGCGGTAGCCGCAAGGACCCGCAGAAAAAAAACAATGAAACTTGCCAAAGGATACTTTGGTAGAAGAAAAAACGTTTGGACAGTTGCAAAAAATGCAGTTGAAAAAGGGTTAGTTTACGCTTACGAAGGACGTAAACAAAAGAAAAGAACATTTAGAGCACTTTGGATTGCAAGAATTAACGCAGGTGCACGTCTACACGGAATGAGTTACTCTCAATTCATGGGACAAGTACATGCAAAAGGTCTTCAATTGAACAGAAAAGTTTTAGCTGATTTAGCAATGAATCATCCTGAAGCGTTTAAAGCTGTAGTTGACGCCGTAAAATAATTTAAACATTTCCTGTCTACTGTATTGACCGTTCTAGTTTAACTAGAGCGGTTTTTTTTTGAAAGATTCTGTTAAATTCTTTTTTATTAGTATTTTACTAAAAAAGTTAGTAATTACTCAAAAGAAAATCCATGAACAAAACACGTCAAGAACATTTAAAACGCGCAGCCGAACAAATTAGAAAGGCGAAAGAACGCGAAGTTGTTAAGGAGAAGGAATATTATGAAAAAATTACATCTGGCACTCGCTGGATGATTTACAAAGTCTTCACCTTTTTTTGTGTTCTATTGGCGGTCCTTACTACCATTGACACTTTTACGGATGGTAAAGTGGTTAGATTATCGCCTGAGCAATTTCGTTTTGACCGTTCATTAGGAGCATTAAATCATCAATCTATTTGGGTAAATGAGAATGACTTATTTTTAGTCCATTTTAGAGATTTGCAAGGAATGAACCTTGAAACGTTTGAAGTAACGGAGTCTTTCATTTTCGAGGATAATAAATATTTAAGCTTTTTACAAGAATATGAAGACTCAGTAACACCTATGACGCGCACTAGAATCTATGTTCCGAAACGAATCTCAATCTATGATTGGTTTCCGCTTACGCAAGTGTTCTTGCTTGTGCCGCTCTTAGTTCTGCTCTTTAAACGACAAAAGCCGTGGTTCAATTTTGCACAAATGGCATGCTTCATACTTTTGTTCCCAGGAAGCCTCGTTCTCTTGTATTCTCTTGTTTTTTGATTTTCTCGTCTCGTTTACGGATTTATATAAATCCAACACGCGTTACTAATTGCACTTTTTGTATTTTTACTGGAGAGGGGAACGCTATGGGTTATTTTAAGAGGTTTATCATCACCTCTTAAGTCTCAATGCTGCCTAGTAATTTCACATTGTTAATTGGCCTAACTGAATCATAATTTGAATCAAAATTTTAAATATTTTAAGATCTTAGGAATAGACCCAGCCTCAGATCAAAATATTATTAAAAAAGCCTATCGCAAAATGGCCATGCATTATCATCCGGATAAAAATCCGTCGGATGATGCCCAGAGCAAGTTTATTGAAGTAACAGAGGCCTATGAGATTCTTTCAGGAATCCAAAGAAATGTAGGACCGCAAGTAAAAGGTAAGTCAAGTGCACAGGCGCGGCAGGATCAAATTAGAAAAGCCAAAGCGCGTTATAAAAAAATGCGTGATTCTGAAAAAGAAAAAGACGCCGAGTATTATAAGAAAATCACATCAGGCTGGCGGTGGAAAACATTTAAAGGACTTGCCATCTACTCCTTAATTTTTGGTATACTTCTGATTACAGATTATTTTGTAACAGGAAAACAAAAAGCCGTTTCCGATATTGAAAACTACAGCCATTTGCCCAAAACCATTGCGTTTGACGGCGAATTATTTCAAATTCTTGAACCCCGCTATTGGGAAGGCGATTTCCCGCCAGTTCAAATGAATTATGGCTTGTTTTTTAACGATCTAAAATCAGTTAGTGTCATAGACGAACCGATAAACGTACATCAAAACGCTTGGCCCTCTGATCACAAAATTCTATCACAATTATTTGAAAACTATGATTCAAAAGAGTTTTACTCCTACGGATCAGTCTATTATATTTTTCCTTTTTTTCAAATTTGCCTGTTCCTCCCCTTTTTATTGTTACGCTATAAACGACCTACCATCAATTTCTCGATTGGCCGATTGGTTGCCATCTGGATTATATTTCCATCTGTCATTTATTTATCATTTTCAAGTGGTAGAATTTTTGAACTCTTTGGACTTCTTTAGCATAAAACCATTAATTTTACAATTCAGCTAAACTTGGCGTCTTGAACTGCCATTCAGCATTAAATTGATACGTATGAAAGCCATTATATTTCTAGTTTTTACTTTTCTCTCAATTTCAATTTCATCTTTTGGAGGTGGAGATACCAAAGCTTTTCAAATTTTCACGAAAAATGGTAATTCGATTGACTTTAAAAAAGTAGTTAAAGAAGGTGCCACAAAAAAATACATCTTTTTTGGTGAATATCACAACAACCCTATTAGCCATTGGTTGCAATTTGAATTGACGAAAGAAATGCACGCCATTCACAAAAAGAAATTGGTTTTGGGTGCAGAAATGTTTGAAGCAGACAATCAATTTATCTTAAATGAGTATTTGCAAGGACTTATTTCGTCAAAAAACTTTCAGAACGAAGTAAGGCTTTGGCCCAACTATAACACGGACTATAAACCCTTGTTTGAATATGCAAAAGAACATCAATTAAAGTTCATTGCTACCAACATTCCTAGGCGTTATGCAAACATGGTTTATAAAAAGGGAGTCAAATCATTAGACAGTCTCTCTGACCTAGCGAAATCATATATTGCTCCATTGGATAAATTTCAGCTCGACTCAACAGTGGCTTGTTATAAAGATTTAATGGCTAGCATGGACGGACACGGCGGAATTAACATGGCAACGGCACAAGCAATTAAAGATGCCACCATGTCCTATTTCATTCAGAAAAACACAACTTCTAAATCCGTTTTCTTGCATTATAACGGGGCATATCATTCTAATAATTATCAAGGAATTGTGTATTATTTAAAAAAGGATGTCGAAGAAAATGAAATAATGACGATCTCCACTGTGGAGCAAAAGGACATTAGTAAATTAGAAAACAGCAATAAGGGATTGGCAGATTTTATTATTTGTATTCCAGAAAGCATGACTAAAACCCACTAATTCACCCATGGGGAGCGAGATAAAAGATCCTGGAATTGGAACCCAATTCAACCGGCCAACTCAGCGTTTAATTAACCGAGATGGTTCATACAACGTTATAAAAAAGTGGGGTAAAAGGGGATTCCGAGATATTTTCAAATATATGTTGGAGATTTCTTGGCTTCAGTTTTTCGGAATTTTATTTGGGGGCTACATTGCAATGAATCTCATATTCACAGCACTGTACTGCGCTATTGGGTTCGAGCATATTGTCGGAATCAATCCAGATGGTCCGCATCCTTTCTTTCAAACTTTTTTCTTCTCCATACAAACATTTACTACAGTTGGATATGGAACGCTCGCACCCACAGGATTTGGAACACAACTAGTTGCAACGGTTGAGGCATTCATTGGATTTTTGTCCTTCTCACTGGCTACCGGTTTGGCTTACGGGCGTTTTTCTAAGCCGAATTCCAAAATTATTTTCAGTGATTTTGTGCTATTTTCTAAATATCAAGATGGACAAAGCATCAAAATTAAATTGGCGAATGAACGCGACAATGTTCTATTAGAGGTGACTGCAAAAATGATCTTAACCATAGACAAAATTCTGCCAAATGGAGAAATAGAAAAAAATTATTATCAATTGCCCCTAGAAATCGATAGAATTGAGCTTCTACCGTATACTTGGACACTTGTACATAAAATAGATGAAGAAAGCCCCTTTTGGGGGAAAAGTCAAGCCGAAATTTCTTTCGCTCATCCCGAATTTTTAGTCTTAATAAAAGGCTTTGATGAAACATTTAGTCAACACGTTCACACCAAACAATCTTTTATAACCGCAGACATGAAGTGGAACTACTCATTCGCTAAAATTTTTGCACCAAATAAAGAAGGTATTATAGAATTTGACATCAATCACATCAATAATATTAAAGCAGATGAGCAATAATAAAATTCCATTAATGGAAGCATTTTTCACCATCCAAGGTGAGGGATTTCACTCAGGACGTGCCGCCTACTTTATTCGCACTGCTGGATGCGACGTTGGTTGTGTTTGGTGCGACGTGAAAGAAAGCTGGGATGAAAATGCACATCCAAAAACGTCCATTTCTGACATTGTAGATGGGGTTAAAGCAAGTCGAACGGATTTTGTGGTCATAACTGGGGGCGAACCTACAATGTATGATTTAACTGAACTTACAAGGGCATTAAAGGAAATTGGAATGGAAATTGCCATAGAAACGTCAGGAGCCTATACAATTACGGGTGAAATTGATTGGATTTGTTTATCTCCGAAAAAATTCAAATTTCCCTTGGAAGAAAATTATACCAAGGCAGATGAGTTAAAAATGATTATTTTCAACAAAAGCGACTTTAATTGGGCCGCCGAGTTAAAAACAAAAGTCAAAGCAAACTGTAAACTCTATTTACAAACCGAATGGGACAAAAGTGAGCAGATGTTACCTTTGATCATAGATTACGTTAAACTGAATACTGATTGGAATATTTCATTACAAACGCATAAGTTTTTGAACATTCCTTAATATAAAATGAGCATGAAAAAATATTCCCTATTTGTACTTTCACTCCTCTTTATGCTTGTCAGCATAGCGCAGCCAGGACAATGGAGCACGAAAAGTAAAAAAGCGATAAAATTAGTTGAACAAGGAATGGAAGTCGCACGCATGTGGGATCAGGAAACTGGTCGTTTCTATTATGCGGAAGCCATTTCTTATTTTGACAAAGCCATTGCCAAGGACCCCAATTTTGTGGACGCCTATATGATTAAAGGAGATTATGCAGCGAAAGCGGGTATGAATGACGTGGCGTTAGAAGCTTATCGCAAGGCGATTGAAATCAACCCTCACATGACGGCGTCTGGTTATGAATATTATGACTTAGCTGTTTTAGAATGGGGTTTAGGAGAATATGCCGCAGCTTTGGAACATGGTAAAAAATTCATGACCTATAAAAAGGCAAATCCAGAAATGTTATTAGACACAAAGTGGTTAGTGGAAAACTGTGAATTTGCAGTTAATGCAATTGAGAATCCACTTCCTTTTAACCCCGCAAATATTGGTGCAGGTGTTAATTCTGAGGATCCTGAATATTTTCCAACCTTAACAGTAGATCAAAAGCAACTTTTATATACACGAAGAGTCACCAATCCAAACAACGGTTACCAGCAAGAAGACTTTTTTATCAGCACAGATAAAGGTGGATATTGGAGCACTGGCGAACCAATGCCACCAAATATTAACACGTTTAATAATGAAGGGGCTCCAACTTTTGCGCCTGATGGCAGAACATTAATTTTTGTAGGTTGCGCTGATCCTCGCTATGGTTATGGTGAAGGAAGACGTGGGTACGGAAGTTGTGATCTATTCGTCACAGAAAAAATTGGAGAGAAATGGTTGGATCCTATTAACCTGCCCGGAAATGTAAATTCTAAGAACTGGGAAACCCAACCTTCATTATCTTCGGATGGAATGACGCTGTATTTTATTCGTGGAAATGTAAAAGCAACCGGGAAGAAAAATCAGAGAAATGGCGATATCTATGTTTCGAAAAAACAAACGGATGGCACTTGGGGCGTACCTGAGAAATTGCCTGCAAATATCAATACGCCAAATTCAGAATCATCCGTTTTAATTCACCCTGATGGTCGAACACTTTATTTTGCATCTAACGGTCATGTTGGAATGGGTGGAACGGATTTGTATATGACGCAATTGCAACCTGATGGTTCTTGGAGCGATCCTAAGAACTTAGGTTACCCAATTAACACGGCGGACAATGAACATTCATTGTTAGTTTATTCTAATGGTGAGATTGCGGTATTCGCATCTGACAGAGCTGGTGGCTTGGGTGAATTAGATTTGTATTCTTTTGACATGCCCCAGAGCATTCGACCAACACGTACTATTTATATGACAGGAACTGTTTTTGATGAAGAAACAGATAATAAACTAGAAGCCGAGTTTGTATTAATGGATATGGAAACCAATACAGAAGTGATTCGTTCAACATCTGATCGTCAAAATGGATCGTTTTTAGTGACTTTGCCGATTAATAAACGATATGCTTTATTGGTGATTAAAGACAAATACTTGCCCTATTCTATCGAATTTAACTTAACGGTACCTGAAAATTCAACCGAGCCTTATCATCAAGATGTCCCGTTGAAACCAATTCACACCACCGAAGCCGTCATATTAGACAACGTGTTTTTTGATCTAGATTCGTATGTCATTCGTAAAGAATCATACCCAGTATTAGATGACTTCGCGGCATTTTTAGCCAGTAATCCGACCTTAAAAATTGAGCTGCAAGGACATACAGATGCACAAGGTGATGATAATCGAAACCTAACACTTTCGGATAATCGTGCCAAATCTGTGATGAAATATCTTGTAAACAAAGGCATTGCTTCAGAACGATTAACCGCAAAAGGTTATGGAGAAACAACACCAAACTTTATAGATATTAATGGAACGCGAACTGAATTAACAGAAGCTTTTATCAATAGTCTTCCAGCGGCGCAACAAGGCGCTATGCATCAGTTGAATCGTAGAACTATGTACGAGATTAAGAGATAGTCTAATTCGCCAATTCTGTGCTTTCACGAAGCTTCAGCATAGCATAGCAAGGGCCTAAATGTCCTCAGGCCGCGCTAATCTTCATAATTGTAGAATATAAATCCTGCAACGGTGCGCATTTCAAATTATTAATTGAACATTGAACATTAGCAATAGAAACCGCCGAGTTCGCAACAAAGCTGTCATTTTCCCGTATATTTGTATAAACGCACGTTAAACCACCCATGCAGCTTATATATCAGTTCTTTCGTTTAATTCGTATTTCGAATTTAATGGTAATCGTTTTGACCATGTGTTTATTCTATGGTTTATTATCCAACTATCACTTAAATCGGTTGTATACACTCGAGGAATTCGGGATTCCAACTGATTTATTGAATTTGAACTTTTTAACCCTAGTCGGACTTACAGACACCTATTTTATTTTAGTGATTATTGCTGTGATACTAATCGCGGCCTCTGGAAATATTATTAACGATTATTTTGACCAAAAAGCGGATCGTGTGAATAAGCCTGAGCGTTTAATTATCGATAAATTCATAAAGAGAAGGTGGGCCATTATTCTCAATTGGACCTTTAACGGCATTGGATTTATAATCGCACTCTACCTCTCCTATCAACTTGAAAATTGGTGGATTTTGGTTGTCTCATTTCTTTCTATCAACCTTCTTTATTTCTACTCTGCCGTTTACAAAAGAAAGTTTTTATCGGGCAATTTAATAGTTGCATTTTTAACTGCAATTGTGCCGCTATACGTATTTATTTATGGCGCATTCTCCAACTTCGGGAATGACTCTCCCTTCGGATTAAATGATCAAATTTTTATTACTGATAATATATTAGCCATTATCACTTACTCCGCATTCGCCTTTTTCCTAAACCTGATACGAGAAATAATTAAAGATATGGCTGATGTAAAAGGAGACCTATTATTACAAAGTCAATCATTTCCCATTCGCTTTGGTTTTGCCAGAACAAAAACCTTTATCGGGGCATTATACATACTTGTTTTAGCACCTCTCGCTTACTACGTTATTGATGGCATTTTCATTCATCCAGATAATTCTGAAGCGACTAAGACCTTGTTTTTATACCTGTTGATATTTGTGATTATTGCGCTAATCGTGTCTTTATATATCACATTCACAAGAAATCGCCCAAAATCCTATTTACTCTCTTCCAACTTCATTAAGATCGCTATGTTGTTTGGAGTTATATCTGCTTTATTTTATGCTTAGTAATTTAGAGAAATACCGCATCATCCTTGGTTCACAATCTCCCCGAAGATATGAGCTATTAAAAGGGTTAGATGTTGATTTTGAAGTAAGGTCGAAAGCGATTGATGAATCCTACCCAGTGGATATGAAAGCTGAGGACGTTCCTGCCTATCTTGCGGAATTAAAGGCAGCTGCCTACCATGACATTTTAGATCGAGAGACTTTATTGATCACCTCTGACACCATAGTTATTCAAAGTGGTGAAATTTTAGAAAAACCATTATCCGTCAATGATGCGAAAAGCATGATTGCGAAACTGTCAGGGAATTCACATAAGGTTGTAACAGGCGTTTGCATTCAGACCAGAAATAAGAAAGTGACCTTCAGCGATACGACAAAAGTTCATTTCAACACACTTTCCGCAGCTGAAATTCAATACTACGTTCACCGTTATCAACCATTTGATAAAGCAGGTTCTTATGGCGTGCAAGAATGGATTGGTTATATGGGAATTAAGCATTTAGAGGGCTCTTACTACAATGTAATGGGGCTACCTGTTCATAAAGTATACGAAGTTTTGAAAGAGTTTTAGGGTTAAATCTACCTTCGCTTTAAATAACAATCAATCTACGTTTCAGACTTCCCAAAAAAACGGCTAATTTTGCATCAGAATAATAAACATGAAATATAACTTAAGCGAAATAAGTGACCTCATAAAGGATAGACGAACAATTTATCCCGAGCAATTTTCGGATCGAAAAATCCATAAAGAGCAAGTTGAAGTTTTACTGAAAAATGCGATTTGGGCGCCTAGTCACGGTTTAACGCAACCCTGGAAATTCAAAGTTTTCATTGATGAAGGGCGTACAAGATTGTCTGAATTTTTATCAAACCATTATACGGAAACTACAGCGACGGAAGACTATAGTGAACTGCGCTTCAATAAAATGAAAAACCGTCCATTAATGTCTGGGGCCATTATCTCCGTTTCGCTCAATCGTGATCCAAAAAGCCAAATTATGGAATTGGAGGAGATTGAAGCGGTGGCTTGTGCCATACAAAACATGTATTTAACTTGCACGGCTTGGGGATTGGGTGCTTTTTGGTCTACACCAAAAATGATTTATACACCAGCAATGAATGAATTTCTAGGATTGAAGGAAGAAGATAAATGCTTAGCTTTGTTTTATGTGGGTTATCCAAAGGTAGATTTTGAATGGCCTAAAGGACACCGTAAACCAATAGAATATTTTACAGAATGGGTAAGCGAATAGGTAAATTCGGACTAGTAAATTATGTCGATCATCCTACGAATAAGGATTATCGCGTTTTTAATTTCAATACAAAACGTGAGGCAGATTTATTTGAATCCAAATTAACAGAGAAAAATATTTGGTTCGAGCGTGACGAAGAAGATCACGAAGATGCCAAAGTCTATTTATTCGCGGTCTTGGATCGTGAGTTTGGCAAAGCACAGGACGAAAATTTTATGGTTTCAGCTGAAACCCGTAAAAACATAATACCAAATGGTTTTTTACGTTATTTCTTAATATTGTTTGTATTGGGAATCGTAACTTTTGCAGTTATTGGTTATGTCAAAAGCCAAGGATAAGGAATAGGCAGTTGGTAGAAATGTAAAATAATCTCGAATTAAGTAATTTTATCTTTTTAGGCAATCAAACAATTGAGGTATATTTGATTAAACACTTTTTTATGACCGTAACGAAATTATCAGTTCAATTCCTATTCATGTTATTCATGGTGAATGCTGCATTTGGTCAACGTGGCGTGACGACTTTTGGGATCCAATATAAACCGATTATGCCAAATTCGATAATCGGCACTTTTGAACAGGATTTTAATTCAAATCAATTTACTTCCACTGTTAAACAAAAAATTGGACACGCATTTAGTTTTGTAATTCGTCAGGGATTAACCAAAACACTTTCGTTTGAAACAGGCTTAGGGTTTACACGCCGCAATTTTAATCTCGATTTTGCCGTTGAAGATTCTAATTATTTCAAAGAAGGCAAAGTGGGATTCATTGGATATGAAGTCCCTGTTAAAGGACTTGTTTTTATTCGTTTGGGTGAAGCATTGTATATGAATACTGCCATAGGTGCAAGTTTTAATTATTTTCCGTCAGATATTCGCGTTGATTTGCCAATTGGAGTGAATGAGTACTTTTCGCAAGAAGGGGCTTACCGCAGCAAAGTTCAAGGTGCGCTTTTAGCCGACATTGGTTTTGAATTTAGAACAAGAAAATCAGGCTATTTTTATTTGGGAAGTTCATATAACCTGCCATTTAATCCAATTGTAACATTCGCTATGGCTTATGAATATGAAGGTGGAGATGAAGTTGCGATCGACAATATTAGAGGAAGTTATTTAACAATAGATTTTCGCTATTATTTTCATGAAAAACCACGAAGCGAATAGCGGAACACTTCTTTAAGCCATGTGAGATTTCAATAATACAAGCTTTATTTCAATCCTTAAATAGGTGTAATCAGGGTATTTTTTGTAGATTTAAGGACCAATAAATCTCAAAAAAACATGAAATTATCCAACATTACATTATTGGCGGCAATGTTTGGCGCCACATTTAGCTTTGGACAAGAGTTTTCCTTGGTGTCCTCTTCTGAAGAATTAATTTCTGTAAATCATGAACTTACAGAAATTGCTTTGGACATGTCACCAAGTGCTTTTACGACCATTGAATCTGAAAACTATCGCGATTTCAGCAAGACGCATGAAATTGTCGGATTGACCGCAGGTGAACCTGCTTTACCCTTTTATACAGAATCGGTTATCGTGTCACATGAAGGACAAGTAAACCTCATTGTGTCTCACGAAGGATATACAGAATATACTGACGTTTTGGTCGCACCTTCTAAGGGTAATCTTAAACGGAATGTAAATCCGTCTGACTTTGCACATAGCTTTGGAGAAGTATACAGCACGGATGCATTTTTCCCAGGCGACCTTGCAACAATAACAGAGCCATTTGTGCTTAGAAACACGAGAGGAGTTACAATAATTGTAAACCCTTATCAGTATAATCCAGCAACTAAGACATTACGAGTATACAAGAATATCCAAGCAAAGCTTGAAACAAATTTTGACGAAACAGGCATAAACGAAATCGAATTAAAAGCGGAAAACTCTGCCACGTTTTCTGAAGTATATGCAAATATGTACCTCAACACAAATAGTCCTTTGGGCAGATATACTCCTAGAGACGAAGAAGGAGAAATGCTAATTATTTCAGCCAATTCTTATATGGATGAAATGGAACCTTTTGCAGATTGGAAAACACAAAAAGGAATTAAAACCACGTTAGTTCCTAAGGCAGATGTAGGAACAAGTGACACAGATATTAAGAATTATATTTCAGATTTTTATGACGACAATCCAGATCTCGTATTTGTTTTATTAGTAGGCGATCACGGTCAATTACCATGTCATACATACGGAACCACAGGTTGGGAAGAGTTATGGAGTGATTCATACTACGGACAAATGACGGGAGATTATTATCCAGAATTGTTTGTAGGAAGATTTTCAGGAAACAGTTCTGACATAGACATAATGGTTGAAAGAACCTTGGAATATGAAAAAACTCCAGCAGAAGGTTATTGGATGACACGAGCAATTGGTTTAGCTTCGAACGAAGGAGATGGATATGGAGATGATGGTGAACCAGATTGGGAGCATGCGCGTATTAACCGTGCAAAATTATTAGACTATGGGTATACTGAAGTTCATGAATTTTATGATGGATCGCAAGGCGGAGATGATGCTCCTGGAAATCCTGGTCCAGCAATAATCAACCCAACAGTTGATGAAGGAATTGGCCTTTTTAACTATACAGGACACGGAGATGAATGGACGTGTATTACAGGAAATTACTCTACAACAGAAATTAATAATGCCGAGAACAATGGAAAATATCCTTTTGTAATTTCGGTTGCTTGTAATAATGGAACCTTTACTTCAGGAACATGTATCTCCGAAACGTGGATGCGGGCTAAAAATGAAGGCACACCTACTGGCGCAATTGCTGCTTGTGGATCAACTATCTTAATGGCTTGGGCAGCTCCAATGCAAACGCAGGACGAAATGACTGACATTATCGCGGAGTCATATGCCGGTAATCGTAAAGCTACTTTAGGCGGTATTTTTTACAATTCACAAATGAGTATGTTAGAAGATTACGGCGGATCGGAAACGGCTCGTGAAGTAATGCAAACATGGGTTATGTTTGGAGATCCTTCTACGGTTTTTAGAAACCAAGAAACAATAAGCATGACGGTAAGCCATGTTTATAATGTACCAATCGCAACAGCTTCCGTAAATATTAATTGTGACGTTGAAGATGCAACTGTTGCAATTGTGCAAGAAGGTGTATTATTAGGAACTGCGAAAGCAATGGGTGGTGTAGCTACTATTTCATTCCCTGCATTAACAAGCGATCAACCCTTACTAGTAACCGCAACTAAACAAAATTTTAAACCTTATCAAGGTGTTATAACTGTTGAAAACGGTCCAGCTAGTGTCACGAATGAAGGACAAGTTGAAATTAGTGTTTATCCGAATCCTGCGAACGATAACTTTACCGTTAATTGGGAAGGAAATGATGCACCAACTTCTATTGAGTTAAAGGATTTATCTGGTAAACTAGTTTATACTTCAAATCAGCCGAATGGCATTAGTGAAACGATTTTAACTGATGATTTAGCACCAGGTGTTTATTTATTGAATGTTGCAATGAATGGCACGAACAACATTACAAAATTAGTCATTCAATAATTAAAAAAATTAAGATCCCTGTCTGCTTGAAGCGGACAGGGATTTTCTTTGGTTAAAACAGTAAACATGAAAAACATTATCGAATTAAGTGTCCTATTTTTAGCCGTAGCTTGCGGAAATCAGAAAGAAACCATGCAAGAAAAAGAAGCCATTGAAGAAGAAATTGAAGTCGTGACGGAAGAAACGAACGGAAATTCCCGCGTAGTTGGTGTTGTGCATGTTTCTGAAACAGAATGTCCCTTATACATTGAGACAAGACTTAAAGATAGCACCGCAAATATGTATCCAATGAACTTGGAAGAAAAATATAAAAAAGAAGGAATGCGATTAAAATTTAATTACGCATTAAGCCGAGGACAGCAGCCTGAAAACTGTGATATTGATTTTGTCGTTTCTATGACAGATGTCACGTTAATGCGCTAATTTTCAAAACGGAATCAATTGACCAAACTTTTCAGGACTAGTCACTGATGTCATTCGTTTGACCCAAGAAATACTGTTTCTTCTTTCAAAGCACTGATGAGAAAGTTTTCTTAACCCTAGTACTTATCGCAATTTGCCAATTTGGATCATCTCAAAGTATTAAAGATGCATGGCAACAGTAATTGGAACTCAATGAAATTGCCACCTACTTTGACGGCATGTGGGAAACGCACGGTATTAATATTGACAAGACTAAAAAAGCTGGAAAGCCTTTAAGCGCTTTCAGCTTAATTTGAGAAAAACCGCTTCAGTAGCGGACTAATTCAATTTGGTTTGTGAATAATCCTCGGCGTAGGACGTACTGAAATTTCCCAATTCTCATGGCGTCACCTTCCTCCATATTTTCCATATCTGAAATACTTTTTTGGATTGTAATTACGCTGCCTCCAGCATTGCGCCTTGCTAAATCTAAATAAGCAGGTTTTACGCCAAAATCACTTCCGCACATGACAAAATCAATTGGAACATCTATTTGTTTGATGAGATTCGCATCTCTCGGATAGGCCCAATTGTCGCATATCAACACCACAAAATGCCCTCATATCGATCTAATCCTTCAATAACTGCCTCCATATTATTCTCTGGACAATCGCCACCAAATCCACCTTTCATACAACGTTGCATGGAACTATACAGTTTAAATGTGCTATTGGTCTCTACTGGATACAATCCTCCAGTCTGTCCAATTGGCTTGTGTAAAGCATTATCGCCATCATTGAAAAAAACATAGGGCAACTTTTTTCCTTCATTCATTTTTAACGCGTGCCACACTAATAGTTGAGAAAAGTAAGGATACATGCTTCCAGTCATATCTGTCACAACCAACGTATGATCGGTAATGTTTACCTTATTCAATTGTCTAAACAAATGGGTTGAACTTAATGCTTTATATGCCGCAAAAACTCCTGCAGAAACTTTGGTTAGAAAATAATAGGCGCCATAATACTTTTTATCCACGCCAATAGAATCGTAATTCCAATCTAAAAGTTTATTGTTGGTCATAAGGATTTCTTCCATTCTACTCATTCGTTCTTCTGTTATAGTGCCTATGTAGACCGAATCATTACGCACACTTTTTGGAATCTTTACCGTTGTGGTGCGGTCGGTTATAGTCTGTTCGGCGATCTGCTCCATTAATTTCGTCAAAGAACTTTTGGAGGCCGTATGTACTGCATCCAATGGAGAATCAAAATACAAGACAAAACCGTGAAAAAGCTTTTCGGCCTCTTGCCTAGTGTTAAAACGGGTTTGATAAATTGTATTCTCGTAATGCGCCGAACCTTCTGGGATTGAGATCATGCTTTTAAACTTTTCCCAGCGCTCTCTATTTAATTTTTTTTGATAAGACATACCAGATCCTTTAGGTGCAGTGGCTACATAATCAATTTGATAAATTCGACCAATTGATATGCGGGGAATTCCCCTCAACAAACTGTCGGAGTTAAATGGCATGGGAATTCTCATTATTCTTGGGGCATCACCACTTTTATGATAATAGGGTACATAGCTTACATTCGCTTCAGCTTTTACACTGAAACAAATGATGAGGAAGAATATTGTCGTTAAGGCTTTCATAGTTCGTGCTGTTTATTAAAGAATGTAGCTACTTTCAAAAAGTAACACCCTTCTCTTAAGAAAAGTTAAAATTTCATTTTTTCCATTGTGGTTTAAAGATTTCAATTAGATTTGTTTTTCAAAGTACTTTTAATATGGCCGATAAAAATCCAATAGAAGATCTTCGGGAGATTCACAAAATGATGGAAAGCTCCTCCAAATTCTTGTCGCTTAGTGGGCTTTCAGGAATATTTGCAGGAATTACTGCATTGGTTGGCGCTTATATTTCCAGTCTAGAAGTTAGAGCCTACGAAAAGAAGATGATCTTTTATGAATTACAAGGCCGCGCGCAAGAAGGTTATGATGAAATCACATTTCGACTGGCATTTCTAGCTGCACTTATTTTATTTGTTGCCCTTGCATTTGGTGTGTTTTTTACGTGGTTAAAAGCAAAAAGACAAAACAAAAAACTATTGACCCCACTATCTTTCAGGCTTATAATAAGCTTAATGGTTCCCTTAGCTTTTGGCGGACTCTTTGTTGCTGCATTGGTTTACCGAGGCTATATTGAAATCATTGTTCCGGCCACGCTTATATTTTACGGAATGTCACTTTTGAACGGCTCAAAATACGTACATGTCGATATTAAATATTTAGCTTTGTGTCAAATGGCGCTTGGTGTCTACTGCGCTTTCGACCCTGCATTTGGATTTTATGCCTGGATAATCGGGTTTGGAATCTTGCATATTTTGTACGGCGCAATTATGTACTTTAAATACGACATGAACAAATAATTGTTTTGGGAAAAATTGATCAATTAAATAAAGCCTTTGAAAGTCGTGTTCGGCTTGGTATCATGTCCATATTAATGGTTAATAACTGGATGGACTATAAGGCATTTAAAGAGCAATTAGACCTTACAGATGGAAATTTAGCCAGCCATATTGGTGGACTTGAAAAATTAGAATATATCACGATAAGAAAACGATTTATTGGAAAAAAAACCAATACAAGTTATAAGATTACCGCACTCGGTAAACGTGAATTTCAATCCCATATTAACGCTTTAGAAAAACTATTAAACTCGATATAATACATTATGAAGCCTACCGATTATCTTCCTTTATTCTTTAAAAATTGTGCCTACCTGGGCCTCCGCCCTAAACGTATTATTCGCGGACTTTTTTTTGACCTATATACTTTGTTTTTCAAAGTGCTTTTAAAATTAAATGCTGTTCTCATGCCTAAAAAAATGCTATTCTATTCCGCCTTAGTGCTTATTATTGCGAATCATACCTTCCAGGAATACTTTGGACTGAACGCTTTAATTATTGCGTTTTCATATGTCCTTCTTACTGCCTTAGTCAAGACCGACGAGTCTGATGGTTTATTTTTAAAATCTGATAAATGGTGGTTATACGCAAATGCGTCCCAAAGCCATTAAAAGATGGCTATTTCATAAAGACAAACGACTGCGTAAAGCCATATTTTGCTATAACAATATTGAAAAACGCGTCTTCTTTTTCGAGTTATACCAATTCTTCTTTGTCAATAAACGCACAAAGAAACCTACACCCATCAAAGATTTTTGGAAATAAATTACTTAAAAAGACCTATGCCATTTACTTTTTGTCACCCTGCTATTATTCTTCCTCTCACAAAACTATCTAAGTCTCGCATTTCTGCTACGGGCTTAATTATTGGAAGCATGGCGCCAGATTTTGAATATTTCTTGAAGATGCGCAGGGAAAAGGTGCACGGTCATTCTATTAGTGGCTTATTCTATTTTGACTTGCCGCTTAAAATAATTCTAGCATTTGCTTTTCACTTATTTGTGCGAGACGCTTTGATTATGAATTTGCCAGAACTCTTAAAAAAACGTCTCGTTCAATATGTCGGCTTAGATTGGATTTCCTGGGTCAAGAAAAGATGGTACGTTCTCGTTTATTCGGCATTGATTGGGGTGTTATCGCATCTTTTTTGGGACGCTTTTACGCATACAAATGGTTATTTTGTAAAGCGCATTCCATTCTTGCAAGGATCAACTGAAATTTTTGGGCTTTGGATAAAAATTGCTCATTTGGGTCAGCTCGTGAGCACTATTTTTGGAGGGCTATTTATTTTACTCGTATTGGTTTGGCCTGTTAAACAAGAAGTTTCAACCAATGTCCTGCGTAGAAAAATCACCTATTGGATTATAGTTGTTGCCATTACGCTCATGATACTTATCATACGAAATGGCGAAGGAGTTGGCGATTTTGTTGCTACCTTTATATCAGGAGGTCTTATAGGACTGCTCCTAACCCCAAGCCTTATGAAATTGCTTAAATTGAGGAAAAATGATGAATCAATTAAAAAAAAACCATAGCAAGTTTTAAAAACGCATTTAGAGGATTAGCCGTTTTACTTAAACAAGAACGCAACGCGCGAATTCATTTAATTGCAACTGCCGCTGTTATTGCCGCCGGGGTTTATTTCAACCTCACCATAGTTGAATGGTGTTTGATCATATTCGCAATAGGACTCGTTTTAATTCTCGAGGCGATTAACACCGCTTTTGAAAACGTAATGGATTTTATATCTGAAGCGCACGACCCGAAAATCGGAAAATTTAAAGACATGGCGGCCGCAACCGTTTTAATCGGAGCATTTGTGGCAATTGCGATTGCTTGTTTTGTTTTTGGACCGAAAATATTCTAGAAAATCCTTTTCAATAACGGAAACTCGAATTAAGGTTAATAAACGTCAAAACCCAAACTATCCTCTATCACTTCTCTCCAACCCTAACACTCTCAGGCGGATGTAAGGCCTTTTTAATTGTAAATAACGTTTGTTCAACAGACTCATACTCTCCGTTAGGAGAAGGCGCCAATGCAGGTGCCGAGAAAATAAATCCATCTTGGTCTATCAAAAAATAATTTGGTATACTGGTCACTTTGAATGAACGCATTAACAGTTCATCCTCGCCCACGTAAAAGATATCCCAATCATATGTTGGAAACTCCTTTTTAAATGCTGCAAAAGCCGAACTGTCTTTATCCGTGCAAACTGATACAAAGGCAATGTCCTCATCATATTTAGGCACGAGGCGCGAAATGATTTCCATATCGTTCATTGAACGCTCATTCCAAGTAGCAAAGAAGTTAAAATAAACGAACTTCCCTCTATAGGTAGTCCATGTCACCTTCTCTTCCGCACTTTTACTTAATCGAATGGCGGGAGTAGGATAGCCTGGCTCTAAGTTGGTAATGTAATTTTTAACGTTTCTAGCAACCGTGGCATTTACTTCTGAATTCGCATGATTACTTACCGAATCTAATATTGCAACAATGTTTGGTCGAAAGTCAATCTCGCGATAGAACGCACGGCCTAGCTTATCAATCATTACCAATTCGCGTAAGGTTGGATTGGTAAGTAAAATATCACTTTTTAAAGTTTGCATTAAAAGTGTCGGACTTTTTCGATAAATCGCATTCATTATTGCCGCCTCGGTAACTGGTAAGTATTCTCTAAATTCCTTATCGTAAAAAGCCAATAGAAATTTCATGTAACGATCATTTTCATAATAAACTGGAAACGGTTCAATGTAATTTAAAAACGTTTCTAAACGTTTCTCACTACTTCTATTACCGCCGTATGTTTGCTCCATTTCTGCAATATCATAACGAACATACGTAATAAAGAAAGGATCTTCAACCGCCTTATAGGCTTCCGCCGCATAGCGTTTAAAAGTGTCTAGGTAGGCTAAAAAACCACCGCGCGCCATGTCTTTTTCATTGTACATAACAAAAGTCTCAAACCATTGGTGATATTGCAATACCATATAATTTATGTCTGCAGTATCTAACTCGGAAAAATAAATATTTGTTTCAGAATTTTGGTAACTTGAAGGATCGGTTGAAGCTGGAAAATAGACGGAATAATCAGTTTTTGGCGCTAAATATAAACTCCCTTCAACTCGACCAATTTCAATCACACCTTTAATGGTTGAATTTGTTTGAAGGGAAATAGTGAACGCGCTGTCCTCGGCATTTACTATGCCTTCTCCAATTGCAATGCGGTTCATTGTCACATAGTCTTGATACGTGTACAACGTAACATTTTCGCCAATAAATTCGGGCGCATAACCCACTAATTTATTTTGACCATAACCTACAAGACTGAGGTTCAAAAATAATATGACAAGTAAACTGTTTTTCATTTATGTATTTATAATTAATAGCTCTTGATTCGTTACAAATTGATCAATGTTTCCGTTGTTCTTTTTTATTTCTCGGACAATGGATGAGCTAATCGCTGACAAATTTTTATCTGTCATTAAAAACAATGTCTCAACGCGTTGATTTGCTGCTGAAGAAATATCCTCATTCATGTGAGCAATCGCTTTTTCAAATTCGAAATCTGTCGCATTCCTTAAACCACGTAGCAAATACCCTGCCTTTTTTCGGTGACAGAAGTCAATCGTGAGTCCTTCATATGCCTCAATAGTTATCTTTGACTCCCCCTTAAAAAAGGATTGGATATGTTCGATACGACTATTTGTATTATACATATATTTCTTTTTCGAATTGACGCCTAATGCAATAATTACCTTATCAAATTGTGGTATAAAACGGCGCACAATGTCTTCATGACCTTTCGTAAATGGATCAAATGACCCCGGGAAAACTCCAATTCGTTCCATAGTTTTTATTTAAGGATATATGGTTTCACTTTACAGGCACCACACATCAGGATTTGTATACGTAAAAATCGTAATTAATGTTCGAAAAAACTAAAGGAAACTCCACCGTAATCTCGTGTTTGTTTGAAAAAGGGTAATCCTTTCATACTTGTTCGACTGCTATGTTCAACAATTAGCATTCCATCATCAACTAACACTTGTTTTTCAAAAACCATTGCTGGAATCTTATCCAGTTCAGCAAATTCGTATGGTGGATCTGCAAATATGATGTCAAATTTTTGGTTCGTGTTTTCAAGATAAACGAATGCATCTTGCTTTAGAACATGCCATGCCTTATCATTTAATGATTCGGCCGTTTTTTGTTGAAACTTATGTGAAACAAAATGACTGTCTACGCTCACAACTTGGCCAACTCCGCGTGAAAGAAATTCTAAACTCATATTGCCTGTTCCCGAAAAAAGGTCGAGGATATCTAATTTTTCAAAATACACCTTGGCGTCAAGAATACTGAAAAGTGCCTCCTTGGCCATATCTGTTGTCGGGCGAGATGGAAATTTTTTCGGTGGGTAAAATCTTTTTCCTCTGTACTTGCCGCTTATTACACGCATAACAATTGTTTTGCTAAAATGAAAAGACTTCCCTTTTCTATTTGATCAGAGATTTTCACCTTGGATGAGAAAAAATCTTGGATCTTTTCTCTTACAGTCCATTCAACTGGTAATCCATAGAAAAGTATGTCAAATTTGGATTGATCATATTCTTTTTGCTCCAAAACAAATAATACATAATAGACCAAATCTGCAATTCCTTTATAATCGAAACGATTAAAATATGTGAGTTTGGACTTTTCCGTAATCTGCATGTAAAACTGTTCCTTTTCAACAAATAAATGAATCTTTGGACTGTAGGTCGGTTGATCGAACACACCTTTCAATAAAACGGTGGAACGGTGTACAATTTTCACTCTAGGAAAACCAATCACAAATAGTGATTTAATCCAAAGTGGAAATTCATAAATATTGACAATCCCTAATTCCGAAATTCGGTTATAATCCAAATCCCCAATTGGTTCTGGATAATTAAGTTTGAAAATCTCACCTGGTTTTGAATATGAAAATAAATCGCTAGGTATTAAAGTGTTCCGATTCTCCCCTGAAGACAAAGAGTAAGTTGCAAACTCATGTTTTAAAGAAGGATTGTCTAATAACAGTTTTACGCCATCTCGTGAATAATCCGAGACATCATGCAATTCATGGTGCAGAATTTTTTTCTGTTTCGGATCAAGTATTGCAAATTGAAAATGATCAGGAGTCAAATCCATGCAAAGCGCATACTGATAAGCTTCTTCCTGTTTAAACATTTATGCTGCTAGAATTTATTAATCATTCCAGCTCTCACGCAAGTGATTGTCTGTCAATGATCCAATTGAATAAAACAATGAATCTTTCATTTCACCACTCATTGGATGTACCATTTTAATAAAGATTGTTGACGCTTTTACAGTTTCACTTTTAGCAACTGATCCAACTTGAATCGTAACAGGTATTCTAGAATGTGGCACATAGCGCAAAGAATCTGGATGGAAATCTAAAGATGCCCCCATTTTTTTACGTGCGTCAATTCTTGTTTCATTTAAGAAAACGGCATCCATTACTGGCACATAAATCGTATCTCTTTGAAAAGAATGTAGATCTGAAGTATCGCTCTTCGCAAACTCAGATTTTGATAAAGCTGCTGCTTCAATCTCCGTCATGAATTTATCTATTGGACGATCATCAGTATAAAGGTAATCACGCTCGTAAGTATATATCTTTCTTTCAGGAATACTTCCTTTCTTGACAATTTTCATTTTCTCTCCGGTTTTAATGAAGTCAATTAAACTGTCCATAGATGCCGTATAAACACCATTCGTTTCTTTGTAAGCTAACTCGGCCTGCTTTAAATCATCCATTCTCGCTTTGATATCTAAATCCCGTAAATCACTAGCCGCATCAAAATCAACTTTAGATTTAATGGTTGTATAATCTGTATACATCAGATAAATGCTACAAACTGCTAATACCGCCATGACCACATAACCAATTTTTGTTTTGATGAGATCTAAAATATATAGATACCAAACAACACTTGCGAGTAAGAAAAATATGCTCGCATATAAAAATGCAGGACTTTGTTTTAATTCATACGGGCTATTATCAGCAAGTACCTCTTTCACCGGAAGTACTGCTATTTTTAAAAGATATAATCCAACAATCAAGAAAACCGTTGGCCAAAAAAACTTTTTAACCTGAAATCCAATCTTCTCTAATGATTCAAAAATGTCCATTCTATAATTTTAGTTTGAGTATTCAATGTACCTTGACAAAACTACAATTTTTTTTGAACGTTAATCTGTCAGTCAATATATTTTTTACATATTTAACTCAATGAAATGGACATATGCGAACTCAAGAAGGTCGCGAGACGTTTTTAGAAGCTATTTCCTGTCTAAATTTACCCTTTTAAAAACAGGTGAAACTTTACAATAATTTTACATTGGCACTTTGAAAAACACGGTTAAAATATCAAGTTTTAGGCGATATTTTGAAGAAAATCTAGGTTTTAAACCCACAGATGATCAAAATATGGCAATGGAAGGCTTAACAGACTTTCTTTGGTCTTTCGGCGCCCAGCATTCTGATGGACTAGAACTTTTCATATTAACGGGATATGCAGGAACGGGTAAAACAAGTTTGATTGGCGGTTTTGTAAACACCCTCTATCAGGTCAAAATAAAATCAGTTTTATTGGCTCCAACTGGAAGAGCAGCAAAAGTATTGTCCAATTATAGCCAAACAAAAGCATCTACCATCCACCGAAAAATATATTTCAAAAACGAAGCTGAAGGCAGTGATGGTTTTACCCTTGGGCAGAATAAGCATACAAATACCATTTTTGTTGTTGACGAAGCATCTATGATTTCGACAAATGCAAATATTCAAGGGAAAGACAATTATGGCCAACGAAATTTATTAGACGACTTAATTGAGTATGTTTATTCAGGTCAAAACTGCAAACTTATTTTTGTTGGTGATAAAGGACAATTGCCCCCTATTGGGATGGCAAAAAGCCCTGCATTAGAAAAAAGCCACCTAAAACAAGAATATTCCCTAGATATATTCACGAGCGAACTGAATGAAATTGTGCGCCAAGAGGAAACTTCTGGTATTCTAGATTTAGCTGGCGCCTTGCGAAATTTTACCGAAGAAATTCCAATGCTGCCTGTTAACACTACAGATGCGCGCGCCATAACTGGGATGGACCTGCAAGAAGAATTGGAAAACGCCATTCATAATTTTGGGCGTGATGAAGTAATGGTAGTCACCCGTTCAAATAAACGGGCCAATTTATTCAATGAGCAAATTCGGCGCAGAATACTTTGGCAAGAGGAAGATTTGAATGCTGGTGATGTTTTAATGGCAACGCGCAATAATTATTATTGGTTAGATGCGAAGTCAGATGCCGGTTTTATCGCCAACGGTGAACTCATGGAAATTTTGAAAATTGTGCGGCGAGAAGAACTGTTCGGTTGCGAGTTTGCAGATATAATTGTCCGATTAGTCGATTATCCTGACATGAAGGATATTGAAATGAAAATTTTATTGAACTCAATTCGACACGAAGGCCCCTCATTACCTCGAGATGATATGAAAATGTTGTTTCACCGCATTGCAACAGAAGAATATCCTTATTTAAGGAACAAGCGCGAGCGAAATAGGAAAGTAATGCAAAACCCCTATTTCCAAGCCGTGCAAGTCAAATTTGGTTACGCGGTAACCTGTCACAAGGCACAGGGAGGACAATGGGGCGCTGTATTTGTTGATCATGGCTATTTTCTAGAAGAGATGTGGGATGTTGAATATATGCGCTGGTTATACACGGCTATCACACGAGCAAGCAAGCAGTTGTTTTTGGTGAATTTTGCACCAAATTTTGTGGGTGAAACGGAAGATTAATCAATCTCATTCACAGCACTTATTATTTAAGCATATCTACTTTAAATCATTCAAAATTAAATCCGTATCTTGCGTTTTTGAAATGTATACCAAACGCTATGCTTAAAAAATTACTCTCTGTACACGTATGCTTTCTCTTCATAAATTACGGATTTTCACAATTCTCCGAAGCCAATAATTTTTCATGGCAAGGTGGAAATATAAATCAATTGCATATCGGTGATATGGAAAATGATGGTGATTTAGACATTGTTGCTTCAAATATTCAAACAGGCCCTCGATTCATAGAAAATGACGGGTCAAATTCTTTTGAGTATCCCGTTTATATGGGCCCTGAAGAAATCGACAATACGGAAAATGAAATGGCGGATTTCGACAATGATGGCGATTTAGATCTCATTTCTATTCGTCCTGATGCTGGAACAGTGACCTTATTTACAAACGACGGTGAAAACACCTTTACAAAAAGCATAATTTACTTAACTGATGGCGATATTCTCAAACTCTTGGAGTCTTCTGACATTAATGCGGACGGTTTACCTGATTTAACATTAAGAATAACATTTAGCACATTAATTAATCTAAAAAATAACGGTGACGGCACTTTCACTACAGAAACCATAGTTGATGATGCCCTAAATGTTGTAAAATATCATCAATTTGATGCGGATGGTGATGGAGATTTAGACATTAGTTATTTTGAAAATACAGGTAACCTCTTTTATGCTGAAAACCTTGGTGTAACTTACGCCACCCCAGCTTTACTTACAGGAGATGCGCTCAGTATAACAGCCATTAAATCAATTGATTTTAATGAAGATGGTGATATCGATTTAATCTATTCCAAACCAACTGGTGCGGAAGTAGTCATGGTCGAAAACCTTGGTGACGGCACATTCGCCGAACCACTGATAATTGCAAGTTTTGTTGCCGCAGTAATTGAACAACCAGTTGATTTAGATAATGATGGTAAATTGGATATTCTTGTCAATGATTATATAGGCGGTACACACCTGAATTGGATGCGCAACTTAGGTGGTGGAGATTTTGCCGATTTTGCACCAATCACCTCTTTATTTGGAGCTGGGTCTGGCGAATTTATAGACTTTGATGCAGACGGTGATGCCGACTTAATTGAAATAATGCATACGGGAACAATTGGTTATTACGAAAACCTTGGCGGTGTTGAATTTACTAGTTTGCAATACTTATCAGAAACTACACTCCAACCCTATTTCTCATTAGCTATGGATGCTGACAATGATGGAGATAAAGATCTTTTTTGCTGCTCAACAGTTGACCATAAAATTGCCTGGGTTGAAAACTTAGGTGAGGGGCATTTCGGCGATTTAAAAACAGCTGTAAGTGGTCTTTTCTTTGATCCTTTGCATATGTCCTCGGCGGATATTGATGGAGATGATTTTAATGATTTACTTGCTGTTTCAGATTATGAAAGCACTGTTGTTTGGTTCAAAAATATGGGAGATGGCACATTTAGTGATGCCATTCTAATTTCTGAAGATCAGGTACAACCCAATTTTGTACTGGCCGCAGATTGGGACAATGATGGTGATAATGATGTCATAGCGTCTTCGAGTGGTGATCATCAAATTATGCTTTATGAAAATATAGAGGGCAGTTTAGCCCCAATCGGAGATCTCATTTTTGAAGATGCATGGTTATGGTTAAAAGACATGCGAACTCTTGATTTAGATAATGACGGAGATTTGGATATTCTTTTTGGTTCCGGTTATGATAGCAGTATTGATTGGCTAGAGAACACAGGAGACTTGGAGTTTACGCACCACACCATTGCGGACCTCACCGGAATTCAGCAATTACATGCCGCAGATATGAACGAAGACGGCAAGCTTGACATACTCGTTGCGTCTCCTTTAACTGACGAAGTTCATTGGATTGAAAACCTTGGAGCAGGTTTATTTGGAGAACTTACAACTTTGATCTCTGGAAGTGAATATCCACTTATAGCCTTATTTGAAGACATGAACAATGATGGTGTAAAAGACCTTTTAGTAGGGAGTAAAGACGACAATACTATTGGCTATTATGAACATTACGGTGATTTGGAATTTGGAGACCTCAACGTCATAACTGACAATCTCGACTGGGTGAAAAATATGTTAACGGGTGACTTAGATCAAGATGGTGATCATGATATTGTCTCAATTTCAGTTACAGACGGGCAGTTTAATTGGTTTGAAAACATGCACTTTACTTCACATTCAACAAAAGGAACAGTATTTATCGACTTGAATGAAAATGGAATTCAGGATGCCGAAGATGAAGGTGTTAATTTTGCACAAGCATTATCTACGCCCGAATCGTACTACGCCTTTACAAGTGATGATGGTGAATACCTCATTGCTTTTGACGAAACTGAATTTGGTGATTATACCATCTATCCGCAGGCACTAGATTTCTGGAACATTTCAACTGCAACTTCTTATGATGTAACAATTGAAGGCGGCTTTACTTTCTATGAAAATCTTGATTTCGGTATTTATCCCTCAGAATTAGTAGACCGTGTTGAACCAATAATAACTGGAGGTATTCCTAGAATTGATCGATTAGTAACGTATTGGCTTGATTTTTCAAATACAGGTTCAACTATTGCATCCGGTAATCTACATCTGGAATTAGATGAGGCACTTACTTATGCAGGAGCCAACCTTGCTCCTAATTCAGTTGACGGTCAAAATATCTATTGGTCTTATGAAGAGTTAGATTATTTTGAAGATGCCGTCATAGAAGTTACGGTGCTGTTTCCCAACTATGAAAGTTTAGGAGAAGATGTGCGTAGTTATTTCACCGTTGAAGTTGAATCATTAGGAGAAGTCACTTCGCTGCTCATGGATAGTTTAGATCAAGTTATTCAAGGTGCTTATGATCCAAACGATAAAAATGCGAGACCAGCCGGAACAACTGAATATGGCTATATTGCTCCTGACACCGAAACGATAGAATATCTCGTTCGTTTTCAAAATACAGGAACAGATACAGCTTTCGTAGTTGTGATTGATGATCAATTGGACGCGAATCTAGATTGGACAAGTTTAACACCGCTTGCCTGGAGCCATGATATGGAAATTGAAGTCGATCATGACGGACTAGTTTCATTCATTTTTGACAATATCATGCTGCCCGATAGTAATGTTAGTGAAATTGCTAGTCACGGATTTGTAAAGTATAAAATTGATCTTTTGCCAGGTCTTCCTTTAGAAACCAGCATCTACAATACCGCACACATTTATTTTGACGCCAACCCTGCTGTCATTACAAATACAACAGTGAACACTTTACACTTACCAGAAGACGGTGGAATTTCTGAAAACGGGGAGAATCACATTACAGTTTATCCAAATCCATTTTCCGAGATCCTAACAATTCAATTTGGGAAAGAATTAGTGTATAAGCATACTGTTGTTATTTATGACATTCTCGGGACGGAGGTCTATCGCCAAGCGAATATTACGAGCCAACAAATTCAAATTAAAAAAGCTGATATGGGAAGAGGTTTGTACGTCATAACCGTATTAAATGCGAACGCCGAAAAAGTATATACCACTAAAATAATCGCCGAATAAGTGAAGAAAAACTGTGCTAAATGCGACCAAACATTTGAATGTTTAGTCAATGATATTGAAAACTGTCATTGTTCAACAATCGTTATATCTAAAACTAAATTGCAAGCTATCGCAGAACAATATGATAATTGCTTGTGCAATGACTGTTTGAAGGAAATAGCTAAGGATTAAAAGGAACGAACTGGCGATTATCTAAAATATAAATCTCAAATCCTTCGCGCTCTAGTTCAATCATTTTTTCATCCATCGGTATTTTTCTATACGCAGCATATACGTCCGTATGAAACATCATTTCAACATAATCATCCGTACCAAAAACAATCGTTTTATCATCTAAAATTGCCAGTTGCTCGTCGCTTAAATAATAGAACTCCGCAATTAATTCATTACCGCCAAACAACTTAGAACGCTCTATCATATAACGAACGGGTAAAGCAATTAAGGCAAACAATAAAATGCCATTAATAATTTTATAGCGCGCGTTCAAATAAAAATCGCGCAAGGAAAACCAAAACCAACTCACTACAATAAAAAATGCTGGCGCGGAGATCAGCAAATAAGTCTGTCGTTTAGTCTCTGCCATGGTGAAAATAACCAAAGGAACTAAAATCCAAATAATTAGTCCTAAATACGCCCAACGCTTTTCTGTTTTAAATAAGCGGTAAATAAAAAAGCCAAGTGCCAAATAAATCAACTCATTAAAAATGACCAATAATTTATTGAAATAATAATAAATTGGCGCCGAATGACTATGAACCGTTTCAGAATAAGCAGAAAGTGCATTAAATAAAATGGCATTCATTTCTTCTGGATATGTGGACCGCATATATAGCACCCAAGGCAATGTCACAATTGAAAACCCGATCAAAAGTAAAGCCCCTTGTTTAAAAAATATGCGCCAGTTAAACTTTCCATAGGTCACTAGAAATGTCAACCAAACGGGGAGCACAATCAATGCAGGATACCATTTCGACAAAAAGGCCAAGCCCATAAAAATTCCAGCAAAAAAAGTGAGCTTTAAAGACGGTTTTGGGCGTAAATTGAGAATGACTAAATAAACGGAAACCTCCACCATCACAATAAAGCATAGCTCCACATGATCAGAAGAAACCTTCCCTCCTACTAGCTCTATCACCAGCCCGTTTATCGCGTGGAAGTATGCTGCCATCAAACCTATGCGCTCATCAAATAATTTACGGCCTATTAAAAAGGTCAGCCAAACAGCTAACAGCCCTAATAAGATAGACGGTAAACGTACTGCCAATAAATTATTGCCGAAAATCGCGATTGATCCCGACATAATCCAAAGCGGAAACGAAGGTTTTCCAAGCCAAATATTACTTCCAGTCCAATTGTCGTTATCAAACTCTAGTACCGGATGATCGTGTAAGGTTGGGGTTAACGGATGCTCAATTAAATTTTTTGAAACCAGTGCGTGATAGCGTTCATCCCAAGCATGTAAATAGGGGTCTTTAGTACCGATAACACGAAGCACTGTGCCTATGACTAGAATTACAATGAGCGCCTTGGTATAATCTCGATTACGCAAAAAACGCCAGCCAATATAAGACAAGCATCCAATACTAATCAATAAAAATATACCAGATAAAATCTGACTCATAAGGTTAAAATCAATTATCAATGCGCAATTTACAATTATCAATTTGCAATGCGGTATGCGTTCTGAATTATTTAAGACTAGGGCATTACACCTTTATCAAAAAGAAACATTGAATTTACCTAGCAGCTTTACGTCTTTTCTTCTCCGAAACAATTAAAGCCAACTCTCTACCCATTTGACCTGCGACTGAAGTATTTTCTTCCGCTCTTCTTAATAGATATGGCATGACTTCTTTAACTGGACCGTAAGGCACATATTTAGCCACATTATAACCTGCATGCGCTACATTGAACGAAATATGATCACTCATGCCTAAAAGTTGTGCAAAATATACACGCTTATCGGCTTTGGCAATTCCTTTTTCCTCCATGAGTTCTAATAGTCGGGACGAACTTGTTTCATTGTGAGTCCCAGCACAAAGCGAGAAAACATCAAGATGATTCATCACATATTCTATCCCCAAATTATAATCTTTATCAGTCGTCTCCTTATTAGCATGGATTGGAGATGGATATCCTTCCTTTTCGGCTCGCTCGCGCTCTTTTTCCATATATGCGCCACGCACCATTTTTATGCCAGGGTAATATTTTCCTGCAATTGCTTCTTGGTGGGTCTTTTTCAAAAATTCAAGACGATCATGACGATACATTTGAAGTGTATTGAAAACTATGGCTTTTACTGTATTGTATTTCGCCATCATTGCATTTGCCATTCGGTCAATTGCATCTTGAAACCAACTGTCTTCAGCATCAATAAAAACTGGAACATTTGACTCGTGCGCTGCATTACAAATGGCATCCACTCGTGCCATCACAGCTGCAAAATCATTTTTTTCTTGATCGGTTAAGGTCGTATTTGGATTATTCGCTTTTTCCAATAAATCTGTGCGGGCAATTCCTGTGACCTTAAAAACTGCGAATGGGATATGGTCATTTGCTTTTCCTGTGGCAATTGATGCAATAATCTCGTCTCGAGTTCGATCTAAATCAGCATCTTCACTTTTTCCCTCTACCGAATAATCCAGAATGGTCCCTATTCCAAATTTGGCGAGTTCATCAATTCTTCCCGTGCAATCTGGAATTGCCTCTCCTCCACAAAAATGCTTGAAAATTGTTTTCTTAATCATTCCCTTTATTGGCAGTCGAATTGCAAATGCGATATTTGTTACGAATTTTCCAAATTTAACCATCCAAGGTTTCCCAATCATATTGAATAAACGATACGTCCATTGCAGATCATTATCAGATTTTCCTGCAAAAGCTATCTCCGTATTATCGAAAGAAATCATACGCAAATATAAACGGAATTTACTAGTTTGTTATCTTAGCTATTTTAAATTATTTAATCCCATTATTGTGATTCTAAAAGGAAACATTGTCGATATTGAAAATCAGCGCATTTACAAAGGTCAAGTCATTGTGAAAAACGGACGTATTGATTCAATTATTGCGAAAGATTGTGAAGAGGATGAATACATTCTCCCAGGATTTATCGACGCGCATATTCACATTGAGAGTTCCATGCTGGTTCCTTCTGAATTTGCGCGATTGGCTGTGACACATGGGACCGTGGCCACCGTATCTGATCCGCATGAGATTGCAAACGTATTAGGCACTGCTGGTGTTTATTACATGATTGAAAATGGAAAAAAGGTACCTTTCAAATTTAATTTTGGTGCCCCTTCATGCGTTCCTGCTACGAGTTTCGAATCTGCGGGTGCAGTAATTGATTCTGACGGAATTAAAGAATTATTGGCAAATGACGACATTAAGTATTTGGCTGAAATGATGAATTATCCCGGGGTTTTATTTGAAGATGCTGAGGTGATGAAAAAAATTGAATGGGCAAAACATTTCAAAAAACCTGTAGATGGACACGCACCTGGTTTGAGAGGCGCAGATGTCAAAAAATACATTGGTGCTGGAATTTCAACTGACCATGAAAGCTTCAGCTATGATGAAGGACTGGAAAAACTGCAAAATGGGATGAAGATTCTAATCCGTGAAGGAAGCGCTGCCAAGAACTTTAATGCCTTAATTGATCTCGTTCCCGAACATTATAAAAACATGATGTTTTGTTCTGACGATAAACATCCTGACGATTTAATAGTTAGTCACATTAACGCCTTGGTAAAAAGAGGACTTGGGCATGGAATTGATATTTTTAAACTGCTTTTAATGGCGTGCATTAATCCTGCCAAGCATTATAATTTAGATGTTGGTTTATTGAAAGAAGGAGATTCAGCTGACTTTATAGTTGTAAATAATTTGGAAGACCTTGAAATTATAAAAACGGTTATTGGTGGAACTTGTGTTGCGGAAAATGGCACATCCAATATTGCTCCAATTCCATTCGAATGTCCAAATAATTTTGACACTGATTATAAAGCTGCAAGTGATTTTGAAATTGCCGCCACATCAGAAAAAATAAATGTAATTGAAGCCTTGGACGGAGAATTAATCACCAATCCGATTATTGCAAAACCAAAAATTGAAAAGGGCTTAATTGTATCAGATGTTGCCAATGATATTTTAAAAGTCGTAGTCGTTAATCGCTATAGCAATACTAAACCTGCAGTTGCATTTATAAAAAACTTTGGTTTAAAGGAAGGCGCAATTGCCTCATCCGTTGCGCACGATTCGCACAATATAATATGCGTTGGTGTAGATGACGCTTTGATATGCAAGGCGGTGAATGCGATAATTAAAGAAAAAGGTGGTGTCTGTGCAGTGTCAGAAAGTCAAGCCCATGTTTTAGGACTTCCAGTTGCAGGTATTATGAGCGATAAGGATGGGTTTACCACTAGCGAACTTTACCAGAAAATTGATTTGAAAGCGAAAGAGATGGGCGCCACTTTACATGCACCCTATATGACTTTGTCATTTATGGCTTTATTAGTTATTCCGGCATTAAAATTAAGCGATTTTGGATTGTTTGACGGGGCCAAATTTGAATTTACTCCTGTTAATATTCCTGAATAATGTTTATCTTAAACGGATGAATTCAAAATTCGACACGTTTCACCCTGACGGCTTTAGATCAGTTAATTCTTATCTATTTGTTAAAGACCCGGAAGGCTTAATAGACTATTTAAAACGTAGCTTTTACGCCCAGGAATTAAATCGCGTATTGCGTCCAGATTCTGATGACATTGCAAATGTTATTCTAAAAATTGGCGACAGTTGTATTATGCTTAGTCAAGCCAATGAACCTTTTTTAGACATGCGAACTTCTTTTTATCTTTATGTTAAAAATATGGACGAAATGTATAAAAATGCCATTGAACAGGGTGGGAAATCCGTTTTTGAACCAGCCGATCAAGAATATGGAGATCGCCAAGGTGGAATTGAGGATCCAGTAGGAAATTATTGGTGGATCTCGACCCGATTGTCGGAAAGTAGTTAGTAGGCAATTATTAATTAAAAAACAGCACAACATCACACTTCTAGCCCTTTGGCAAAAGCCAAGGGTGGCTCATCTAACTTATAACATCTGAGAGCGAAGCGATCTAAAATCTATATTATGGCTTACGACGAATATCAAGTAGAAAGAATCACACAAATACTGGAAGCGAAAAAAGTGAATTTTATTGTAAAAAAATGATGGGCGGGATGATGTTCATGGTTGATAATAAAATGCTGTGCGGCATGCATATCGACAAAAAAACGGAGTTGAATTTATTGATGGCACCCATTGGTGAAGAAACCTATCCAGAATCATTAAACGCCGAAGGTGTTTTACCAATGGACTTTACAGGTCGCACCATGAAAGGTTATATTTTTATTAAACCTGAAGCTTACGACCGTCAAGAAGATTTAGAGTTTTGGATTCAAAAATGCCTTGATTTTAATCCATTAGCCAAGGCAAGTAAGAAAAAGGAAAAAAAAATCACCGTACTAAAGCACCTTTTTCAAACCATTCCAGTTTTGTTGATAAACATTAGTAATTTTAACAAGGCAAACTATTGTCATCACAATATGATTTAGTTTGAAGCGGTCAGACAACTAATTGAATTTGAAATCCGTTATGTAATTAACCGTTACTAAACGCCCTATATGAACTCTAGCTTTAAAACAATTAAGCGAATTTTATTCATCATTCCTTTAATGTTAGTATCAAACTCTGCTTGGCTGCAAGACTCAACGTCGCATTTGTACTTTGACGGTGTAAACGATTATGCAGAGACCCATAACACCTGGCTTGATTACGTGAATGATGATTTTACTTTTGAAGCAATTATTAAAGGAGACGAAGAAGATCAAGGAACTAATCCAACAATAATTTCAAATCGTTGGTCCCACATCAAAGGGGCGGCGTTTTATTTGAAAAATATGGAGTCTGATCCAAGAGCGCTTTGTTTTTCAAATAGAGGCGAGGAATGGTACATTCCCAATAATGGCTCACTTGGAACTTTATTGGATGGCGAATGCCATCATGTAGCTATTGTTAGAAATGATGGTAATATTTACTTCTATGCTGATGGAGAACAATTCGGTTATATATACGACCCCACTTGCGCCAATAATTTGCAAGGCTTTAATTCAATTTGGATAGGACGTGATCATAAGCATGGCTATGAATTCAAAGGTGTTATTGGAAATGTTCGTGTATGGAACGTGGCAAGAACTGGAGAAGAGATTGCAGCAAACATGTATGGAGGACTAGACGGAACAGAATCCAACTTAAGAGGTTGTTGGGAATTAAATGAGGGAGAAGGACAAAATGTTTATGAAAATTTTTCATATGGATGGAGCGGTTTTCTTGGTGCGAACGATTCTGAAGATGGAGATGGATACGATCCGGATTGGTTTCCTGGAGATTATTGTGCTGACATTGAAGATTATGGCGACGGTGAAGATGATGATTGGGTAGATGACGAAGATGAGGATGAAGAAGATGATACATCCGGGCTAAGTGAATTAAATGACGCCTTACTTAAAATCCACCCAAACCCTGTTTATGATCATAATATAACAGTTGATTTTGGTACGACTTTAACAAATGTTGAATTCACTATGGTTGCCATTAGTGGCCAAGAGGTCTACCACTCTAAAACAAGCAAAATCACCTCAGTTGTTGTCCTCAATATTGGTGATTTGACCAAAGGGATCTATCTCTTAAAAATTCAGTCAGACGACCAAACACTCACGAAGAAAATTGTGGTACGTTAAATCTAGAACGGCATAAAAAAATAATAGTACTTTAGAGGTACATTTTTTGCAGCCTCGATTCATGAAATTATCGCCAATTTTCACGACTATTATTCTTTTAACTAACTCCTTCCGTGGCTTCAGTCAGCATACTTTAACAGTTGAAATTAAAAATTGTAAGAAGAACTTGGCAGACACAACCTATAATCAATTCAGCTTAAAAAAAGGACATGAATCAGACACCATAACAATTGGGACTTTTCGACCTAACGGAAAAAGCACTATTCACATTCCTAATCTTGAGTCAGGGTGGCATGAATTGCATTATATAAACCAGTATGACCTTCCTCGACACCTAAATATTTTTATTAATCCGAAAAAAGACACCACTTTTAAAATCCTCCGTCCAGACAGATATAACAATGAGGAATCTAACCACACCCCATTTATTTCAAAAATCGGGAACGGTGAAGCATGCAGTATTATACTTCGATCAACACCGCATACCCTAGTTGACAAAATAGTGGATACATTGACAATTGACCGCGAGAATGATGTCTTCTATCTTTCTCATAATGGCAAAAAACGAAAGATTATAAATCCAGAAGAATTCTACTTTATTCAAAAATTTGAAACTGAATTAAATCTATTTAGTCGGGAGGAAACCTGCGATCATTTTGATACATACGAACTCATATTCGAAGAAGGTCACTCTCTATTTACAGACGTGAGCTGCGAATGGAAAGGTGGAATCAACCTATTGCGGCATCTTAAGTTGCAGCCTACAATTAATTGAATCTCGTTTAATCAATGACTCTCTTATGCCCATCAATTTAATTTCAAGTAAAATTGTACTTTTACAAGGTAAAATAAAATGAATTTGAAAACGCTCACTTACAATCAATCAGAAATTCGATTTGGGAACCTAACAGAGAATGGATTTGACGCCTTACTCTCTTCGCCGCGTTATGCTCAATCGAAAAAAATCATCATAACAGACGAGAATGTATATGATTTGTGGATGGAGGATTTCATTTCCTCTTTCGAAGCTTTGCATGAAGCCGAGATTATTCAACTTCCGCCTGGTGAAGAAAATAAGGTTTTAGACATTTGCCAGCATGTTTGGTCCGCGTTAAGTGAATATGAAATTGGGCGAAATGATTTGATCATAAATTTTGGTGGTGGCGTTATCACGGATTTGGGCGGATTTATTGCCGCTACATTTAAAAGGGGACTCTCATTTATTAATGTGCCAACAACCCTACTTTCTCAGGTGGATGCTTCAGTGGGCGGGAAAACGGGAATTGATTTAGGGCCCTATAAAAATCAAATTGGTGTGTTTGCGGATGCTGATTACGTTTTTATTGACGCGCGCTATTTAACTACGCTACCCCCTATTGAATTAGAATCGGGTTATGCAGAAATGCTTAAGCATGGTTTAATTGCTGATGCTAAATATTGGAAGGAACTGAAATCAATTGATCTAAGTTCTAATCCAGAAACATGGCTTGATTCTATTTATCATTCTGTTGCCATTAAGCAAAAAATTGTAACGGAAGATCATCTAGAAAAAAGCAATAGAAAAAATCTCAATTTTGGGCATACAATTGGACATGCCATTGAAGGTTATTATCTCGAAAATGACGCTGTAATTCCGCATGGTTATGCCGTGGCTTGGGGCATGTTAGCAGAAAGTTTTATTTCATTAAAAATGGAACTATTGAATCAAAATGAATTTGAAGAAATCAATGATACAATTCGAAACCGATACCCGAAATTGGAAGTTGAAACAGCAGCTATTGCTGAAATAAAACCACTTTTATTAAATGATAAAAAAAATGTGAATGGAGAAATTTCATTCACATTATTAAATAAAATTGGCAGTGCTATTTACAATCAAAAGGTCAATGATGCCCTCATTTCTGAAGCATTCGAATTTATTTTAAATCCCGAAGCTTAAACTTATACTTGGTTCCGTTGTCGTAACTGCGTTCTACTTGGCCATCTAATTGCTCGGTTAACGTAGCGATTAATTCTAATCCAAAAGAATTGCCTTTTGGAGTTGATTTCCATTCTCCACCATCTCGATAAATAAAATCAAAGAAATCAGTATTTTCTATTCGTTTAATATCAATATGAATTAGACCTTCCGTTCTCTCGGCAAAGGCGTGTTTCAATGAATTTGTGATTAATTCATTCAGTATTAATGCAAGCGTACCAATGAATCATTTCCCAGTTCCTGTATATCCGATTTAACTTCCAACCTGACGGCAGTATGTTTGGCATGAATATGCACAAGATCCTTTGCCAACGATTCGATATAATTTTTGAGATTAATCTGGGACAAGTTTTCGTTCTGATACATTTTTTGATGAATCAATGCCATTGCTGATACACGATAAATGGCATCTTGAAGATGCATCCGCAAAGCTTCTTCTTCAATTTCATAAGATTGTAAGTGGAGCAGACTAGAAATAACTTACAGGTTGTTTTTAACACGGTGATGAATCTCTTTCAACATGACCGTTTTCTCTTGGTATTGCAAATTCACCAAATGGTTCACCTCTGTCAAATCCTGGTTTATTGAAACGTATTTATTCTCCGCGTTCCGTCTTAACTTTAAAAACTCTACAATTAAAAAACCAAACAAGGCGAAAGAAACAACGAGCGCCATAAAAAGAGCGATCTTTTCCACAATCTGAACATCTTCAGGAGGATCAACACCTCTAAAAATGTAAACGGAAACCCAAATGAGTTGGGCGAATAATGACACGATTCCAACCTTTCTACCTAAAGCTATAAACGCATAGAAACAGGTAATCATCATAAAAACAACCTCAACGGCATGAATTGGAACAAAATTCAAATTGAGAACTAGTCCGGTTGCAAGGCAACCCAAAACCACTTGTGCGTATGCAACAAGCTCGTATTTTCGAGTTCGCTTCATTACGATCAAGGAGGTTGCCGGTGTCACCCAACATAATATTCCGATAAAAAAAACATCTATCCCGACAATTGCACCCGCCAAAATTAATAAGGTATAGGCTATACATCATGAACGCGTTATATCGCCATGATAACTCAAATGCACCTTGTTTATAATAAGTGGTGAATTTAGATGTGGGAGGAGTAAACAGTTTCATTTATAGCTTAATCTTCAATTGCATTTTAATTGTTGTTTTTTCGCTACCTTGAATCTCTTCCAATCCTGAAGAAATGGTATCACGGTTGGCGTAAGAAAATACGTCCCACCGTAACCATAAATCTATTTTTCGACCGAGGTCATATTTTAACATTAAGTAGGTTCGAATGCCTTTATAAAAATAAGAAGGGATACTAAATACACCTAGCAAATCATTTTCGTATGCATAAATTCTTGAATCGTTATTGTCGGTATCAAAAATTGCATATCGACCATATAATGTCAATGGAATTTTTTTCAAACGGAACTTTAAATCTTGAAAAAACATGACCCCTTTACTTTTTTGATCGCCATAAAAATGATTGACCCATTCGAACCGTGTCTTAAAGGACCATTGTGAGTTAATACGTTGATCATAGTTCACCCGAATTGTGTTTTTTCTGATGTACTCTTGCCCTTTTATGCCTTCAACATCATCTTTCGTATTTCGTTGTGTCACTTTATTCCGCATGCGAACATAAAAACTCGAATTATACGAAGCTTTATAGTTGATTTGCCCAAAGTACTCTCTTCCATGACTTAAGTCATTCGTGAGCCACTTATAATAGGTGAATTTGAATTGATCATAATAGGCATTAATGCTAATTTTTTTACTTATTCTGGCTTGCGCTCCAATATAAAGACCGCGTTCGCCAGTATTATCGGCCGATTCCCCAAAACCAGTTGAGTAAAGGGATTGAAATGATTTATCATAATTGCGATAAATGAGCAATAAGTCTAATCTTGGATCAACATGCCATGCCAATCCGTTTACTGTTCCAAATTTTAAATTATCACTGGCAGCAGTTTCTCCAAAAATGGTCAATTTTCGGATGTAGAAGCGATAATTCAATCCAGTTGTCAATAATTGACTCCCTGAAAATTTAAACTTTTTATAACCTGAGGTATCAATAATTAAGGGTTGATCAAAACTTGTATGAACAGATGAAATACCAATCCGGTAACTATTTCCTTTAAGTGCAAATTCGCCCCCTACAATGGTTTCACGCAGCGTGTTTTGCTTTTCAATTTCACCTGGTATTCTATGAAAACCTGAAATTTGAAAGGAGGTAAAACTATTATCAAAGCCATTTAACGTATCGTCAAAACTAATATTTGCATCCAATCGTTTTCTCGATCCGAAGAGGGTAAAGTCTATTTTTTCATTTTGAAAGTTCGCTGCTGCTCCTCTTAAAAATCTGGACTCATTTACGGATGCATACGGTCGAAGTCCTGTCGCAAATCGTTTGCCATTCATAACATCTGCAGATTTTCCAATTCCAAAACCAGACCACACAGTTAATCCTTGCCCTACATTCACTTGATAATCTCCCAATGCCAGTGCATTGAATTTCCACAGTTTACGCACAAATAAATGTCCCGAATAAAAATCGAATCCTTGCTTTTGAGTTCCTCTAAAAAACTCTTCTCCTGCATCTTTCTCTGCTGTAAAGCCCCAACTTAATCGATCTTTATACCGATTTCTATAACGCAAATACAACTTATCTGAACTCCCTAAATATTGACTATTTGGAGAATCAGCAAGGATACTATCGGGCTTGACAATATAGCCTTCTTTTTCTTCAAATGTATTTTGATAACGTGCAATAATTTCATGTCTTGAATAACGAATTGCATTTTTCCATTTAAAATCATCCTTCTCAACTTTTTCAACCACAACAAAAGGTAAAATCAATTCAATCGCGTTTAAATCCAGCTCATCAATGGCTGCTAATTCATAAATCGTTATAAAATCGCCATAAAGTTTGCGGTAATTCAGGAGAGACACTATTTGCACATCCGTCATTAAATGGAGGCGAATTAATTCTCCCTCAGTTGCGCTATTTAGGTTCAGTGGATTGTCGTAATAATTGAAGAGATCATCAAAATAGGTCGTTAAATCAATGTCCGAATCTTCAAGAGTTTCACCTATAAATTCGATTCTTTGCTCAATTATTTGCTGCTTCTTAGGGTCTTGCGAAAGCGCAATCTCTGCAGATAAAACAACGATAAATAAAAGCAATAACCGCATTTTAATTGAATCTATATTTTAGACCTGCTGATGGACTCAAGCCGAGGTTACTATGCCACATAGTGGACATATCAAGTTGTAAATTACCAAAGGCCAAACCAAAACCGAAAGCCGATTGAAAAGGGTAAGAATTAACACCTAAACGCAAATACAAAATTTCGTGTGGATGTATTTCCAAGCCCGACTTTACGTTTATCGGATGTATAATTGTTTTTTCTGCCTCAACATTCCAAAACACTTTTTCACTAAAAATGTAGGTTGCACCAATTGCAAATCGTGTTGGAAGGCGCTCATCTTCAAATTCAGACAATTCTGTTCTAGAAATATTTTGAACCCGTACTCCAAAGTTTAAAGCGTTTGAGGCTTGATAAAAAATTCCTAAGGTACCAGAAGCCGTGTTTTTAGAACCATAAATATCCCCCAATTGAACGCGGTGAAAATTTAATGCAAATCCACCATAAAAATTACGGAACAATTGGCGCCCATAGACTATACTCGCCTGCATTTCACGATAAAGTGAAAATCCATGTTGCTGAAATTGAAATCCGAAGTTACCGCTCTTTTCAGTGTGATAACCAAAAGCCAATGCCTGTGAAGAAAGTTCCTTCAATAAAAATCGGTTTTCATAGTTCAGTCCAATTGCGGTTTTTTCAAATGCCCCAAAAGAACCAGGGTTATTATAAACCGAATAAACATCATTTAGTGTAAGACCTGTGCCGCCGATTGCTGCTGACCGCGCTCCTATTTGAGGATACACTTGTGAAGACCCAACAAATGCGGTGAATAGGGCGAGGAAAAATAGTAAGTTTTTCATTCTGTAGGAAAGTTAGTAATAATGAATTAAAACTAGCTGCTTTGGTTTCAAATTTTGTAATTTTATTGATGAATTATTAACAATACAAGATTCCCATTGGAAAAACCGCTCAAAATATTTAACGCATCTGCTGGTAGCGGAAAAACCTATACACTCGTACAAGAGTATTTGCGGATTGTTTTGCACAGCGATAACCCAATGAAATTTCGTTCAATTTTAGCCATGACTTTTACCAATAAAGCGGCGAACGAAATGAAAGAACGAATTTTGGACGGTTTGATTCAATTGGGCAAACCGGTATCAGAAAAAATGGAGAAAGAACTCGGATTTTTGGTAGATACTTCTAAAAACTTGGGCATCTCCCCTACACTGGTGGAGGCGCGATCAGCAAAAATACTGAATCGCATTCTTCACAATTATAGTTCATTTTCAGTCATGACGATTGATAAATTTACGCACAAAGTCATTCGTACTTTTGCGAAAGATTTAAATATTTCAATTGATTTTGATGTGGAATTGGACATGCAGAAATTGCGGAAGAATGTCACTGATATGCTTTTTGATCAAATTGGAAGAGATGCTGAACTGACCAATTTAATGCTGCGTTATGCTAATTCAAACCTTTCAGAAGATAAGTCATGGAATTTTTCGCAACAACTCTATGATTTTAGTAATGAGATTTTTAAAGAAGAAGCCATTAAAGCAATTGATTTATTGAAGAAACTTTCTCCTGGAGATTTCTTGAAGGTGCAGGATGATTTGAAAAAAGAGAATAAAATCATCTCAGATAAAATTGCTCGTAATGGCAAAGAGGCCTCTGACTTAATCGCGTCAAGAAACCTAGTCGAGGAGGATTTTCAAGGATTGTCTAATTCAATTGTGACGTACTTTCAAAAAGTAGCAAATGGCGATTTTTCAGGCAAACGCACAGCACTATTAAAGTACATAGATCAGGATAAATGGGGACATCCAAAAAGTTCAAACAAACATATTGCTGATGAATTAGCACCACTTCTAAATCAATATTTTCAACAAATTGGAGCGATACTTGAAGGGGAATATAAAACCTATATCGTCAATAAAGAAATTCTTAAAAACCTCAACAACCTCTCTTTATTAAACCATTTAATTAAGTTGGTTGAGCAGGTAAAATCGGAAGAGAATGTTTTATTGATTTCAGATTTTTATCGAAAGATTGCTGAAATTATTACGGAGGAACCTGTTCCGTTCATCTACGAGCGCCTTGGAGTTCGGTATGCTCACTTTTTATTGGACGAGTTTCAAGATACTTCGCACATGCAATGGATCAATATGATTCCGCTGGTGCATAACTCTCTAGCTTCAGAAAACAGTAACTTAATTGTTGGAGACGGTAAGCAAGCGATTTATCGTTGGCGAAATGGTGAGGTTGAACAGTTCACCGGACTGCCAGAAAAGATCTTGAATCCTGATAATATTGCTTCACTGACTGAAGCAGAGCCACTTTTTAAAGCCCTCGGTGCTAAATATCCCTTGAAAAAGAACTTCCGTTCTGCGCCAGAAATTGTAAAATTTAACAATGACTTATTTCCGCAACTTTTGAAGGGGTTACCCGAAAATTTAAGGGTAATTTATTCAGATATAATCCAAGAACCAACAAAAAGTTTTCAGGGTTACGTTGAGAGTAAAGTCAGTAAGGATTTAACGCCTGAGGATCAGTTAGATTATGTGCTTGACACCGTAAAACTGGCTTTAGAGAACAATTATTCGCTGAAGGATATCTGCATTTTAACTAGAAATAATTCAAAAGGTGCAAACATTTCAAGGTATCTCACGGAAAACGGAATTAAGGTTATTTCGCCAGATAGTTTATTTATTGGTAAGGATTTAAGTGTAAAATTTGTGGTGAACCTGATGTCCGCAATTATTAATCCTACCGCGCGGAATTACAAAATAAAAACCTTAGAACATTTTTCTACGCTCATATTAAAAGAAGGCGCTAGAAGCACGATCGAAAAACATACGGACGAAATTGCAACAAAATCAATCGTTGAAATATTTCGAGCATATGGCTATAAAATAATACAGCCATCCATTTTTCACAACCTCTTTGAATTTGTTGAATCCATTATTGGTATTTTTCATTTAAACATTGCAGCCAATCCGTTTTTACAATTTTTATTAGAGCAAGTTCATCTATTTGAAAAGCTCAACAATTCTAATGTGCGTGACTTCATTGACTGGTTTAATGATAAAGGAAAAAAGACCTCAATCACGAGTCCAGATGGGGCTGACGCAGCGCAAGTAATGACGATTCATAAATCAAAAGGATTACAGTTTCCCATTGTTATTTGTCCGTTTTTTGGTTGGCAGATGGATCTTCACAAAGAGATTTCTTGGATAGAAAACACCGACAATTCCTTGCCCGCCTATTTTTTAAAGATGAATTCTGTTTTACAAGAAACCGAATTATCCGACACCTATAATACGGAACACGGAAAGTTTTTATTGGATAATTTAAACTTACTTTACGTGGCTTTTACACGTCCAGAAATTGCGCTATTCATTTGCGGAAAAGTGGGCAAACCATCCCCGATTAAATTATGGCTAGATGATTATTTCCAAAACAGCATTTTAGGTCCGAGTGAGGATGGATTATTTCAATTCGGTGAATTTGTAAGCAATACAGGGACAAAAACCACTGAAATAAAGAACTACCCTGTTCGTTTTCATGGCAAAAAGATGGACAAACCCGTTTTAAGCTTTAAAAGTGCAGAAAATTGGGACATAGATGAACTGGATCAGAAGCGCCTTTTTGGAACGAAAGTCCACTATGTATTATCAGAGCTTCAGGGCTTAGCCGATTTAGAAACCGCCTTACAAAGATCAACCCGAAAAGGTAAAATCACCGCAGAAGAGGAAACTGAAATTCGATCCATAATTACAACACTGTTCAATGACAACCAATTCGCCAGTTATTTTAATACGGGTGAACAATTAAACGAAAAAGAACTGATTAATGCCAAAGGGCGTAAATTAATTCCCGATAAAATTGTGGTCACCGACGAAGAAACTTTGGTCGTTGATTTTAAAACGGGGCAAGAAACGCCCAAGCATAAAGAGCAGGTTCAGGAATACTTGGCGGTTTTGAAAGAGATTGGCTTCAAGAATTTGCGCGGTGAATTGTATTATACTGAGGAGGGGAAAAGCGTCCCTATTCTCGATACGCTTGGCGAGACTTGATGCTTTTTTTGTGCGTGTATTGTTTTGTGTGTGTGTTTGGTGTGTTGTGTTATGGCGTGTTGTGTTCCGTGTTGGTGCTATGCAGGATTTTCAATCTTTCACTTGCGTGGATTATTAAAACTAAACGTAGCTAACTATTCCGGCCGAATGGCCCGATTCCAAATCCTGAGCAGCCTTGGAAACAAGACCAAACTTTAATCCAACCTAAAATGAACGGGCAGCGTAAAATTGACATTCACTAGTTTACTATCTTTTTCACCCGGTTTCCATTTTGGCATGGCTTTAATAATTCGCACGGCTTCTTTATCCAAGGCGTCTGAAACGCCTTTGCGAATTGATGCCTTTTCTATCACTGTGACTACGTCAACTAAAAGAGAACTAGTTTAATAAAACCCTAGTATACACTTTTAATATGAAAAAGACCAAAGAGATAGAAAAGTATTTGAGATGGAAGTTTAAGTTAAGAGTTTTGAAGTTTGT
>CAJQHR010000006.1 GCA_905478225.1 uncultured Crocinitomix sp. | reverse complement strand
TTACACGGTGAGGCCTCCACTCAAAAATCAATATTTTACCGTCCAATTTCCCGTCTTTATAATTGATAATACGACTTTCTTTGGCACCACCACGGAAGTAATAAATCCACTCCCCTTCTTCTTTTCCGTTTTTATAATCTCCCTCGTGTGTCATTCCGCCATCCTTTTGGCTAAACCAAATCCAATGTCCGTGATGTACACTTTCTTTTAAAACTCGTTTTGAGAAAGGACCGTATTTAACCCCCTTTTTATGATTCACAATTTTATAGCTTCCTATTTCTAGCAACTTCCCCTTGTCGCTAAACCGTTTCCATTCATCTACTTTCAGATCGTGATCATAACTCCCCTCTAAGTGTAATTTTTTCTTTTTGTAATATGAACGCCATAAACCGTGCAAACTACCCATGTCAAAAAAAGCTTCGTTTTTTAAATCTCCATTTTGAAACCACTGCTTCCATTCACCATGCTCTTTTCCTGATACAAAAGTTCCTTCTTTTAAAGGCTTACCGTTTTCATACCATGTTTTCCATTCGCCATCTTCTAAATCATCCTTGTAAGAACCTTCTTTCCATCTGCTTCCATCTTTATAATAAAAGTCCCATTTACCGTTTCTCAATCCGCCTGAAAAACAACCCTGACTTGCCACCTGAACTGAATCACCTGCGAACCAATATTTCCACAATCCTTCTTGCTCGCTATTGATGAAATCGCCTTCCATATCCTTAGTCCCCACATTTGTATACCAAGTCCAATGCCCTTCTTTTTCGCCATCTTTAAAAACACCCTCAATATTTACTTTTCCGTTATCGTAATTTTTAACGTAGGGTCCGTCGAGCGCACCCCCTTTATAGGAAAGTTTTCGATCAACTTGCCCGGTATAATACCAGTAGGTCCAGTCTCCAACTTTTTTATTTGCCGCATATTGCCCTTGTGCAAAAATATTTCCGGCTGCAGTAAACTCCTCAAAATCGCCTTCTTTTAGTCCATCTTTGTATGTATAGAACTCTTGCAAATGACCTGTACTTGAATAATACATAAAAATTCTTCCGTCACCGTTTTTGAGTGAATGTGTGCTATCCATTCTCCAAAAATTCTGAACATAGGAAAGTGAATCGACCATTTTTTCCTCCATCATGTGATAGCCATTGGTGTAATAATATTTCCATTCACCTATCGCACGGTCACCTTTAAAATTACCTTTTTCTTTTACGTTTCCATTCTCATGCCAACTCGTATAGATGCTGTCTTGTTTTCCTTCTTTAAAGAAGCCTTCATCTTTTTTCTTCCCGTTCGAATAATAGCGAGTTACACGCCCATTTAAAACGCCTTTTATATAAGTCCGCTCTTCTTCAATTCTCCCCTGGCGATCCCAGTATTTCCATGTTCCGTGTTCCAATGTTGTCTCTCCGCTAAAATCATCCGCATATTGATATCCCTGACTTCGCATAACGGAATTATTATAGTCCCAGAAGTTTTTAACCATCCGCGGCTTTAGTTTTTGGCCATAGCCAACACTAAGAAATAATAATGAAGAAATTAATAATGTGAGGTTTTTCATTTAGCTCAAGCTTGTTTTACTATATAAGTGACGTCACAAATTTAGTTACCTTTTTTGAGTTTAAATCAGTTCATTAAAGAACTAATCCACGAATCGTTACTAATAACTAATCCGCGAATACCTTGAATTAAGAATAGCAGACCGAAAAGCATTAGGATTGAACCTAATACAATATTCACCACTCTAATCCATGCAGGTGTTAAGAATTCCTTTAATTTTTTCGCCCCTATTATCTTTAAAAGATCTATGCTGAAAAAGGTGAGTAAAATCAAAGAAATATAGATAATTTGAACTGATAAATAACTTAAATGTAGTTCAGGTGCTGCTTCGGGCAAAAGAGACATCATTGTGAGCCAGTAAAACAACACGCCTGGGTTGAGTGCATTAATCATAAACCCTTTTAACACCATCATTAAATGATTACTTGCTTTAAGGTCTTTGGCGTCTCCTAATTTTGTTTTAGGCAACAGCTTAGGTTTTTTAGCCTTCAACAAGTTGGTGATTCCAAAAATAATGAATGCGCCACCGCCAATTATTTTTAAAAAGTAACGATTCTCACTTTGCATGAGTGCTTCTACCTCTTGAAAAAACAAAAATGCAATGGTAACATAAACCAAATCACTGATCAGAACACCTAGGTCAAGGTAGAGTGCCTCTTTCACACCTTTTGTTATACTTGTCTCAATTAAAATGAAAAAAGCAGGTCCAACCATTATGCTTAATAATAGCCCATAACCAATTCCGCCTATAATAATTTCAACCAAAAAACTTTATTTTTAGAAGGTTTGTATTTGTTTCAGAGTGACTCAAATTTACTGTATTCATTACGCAAATCAGCAAAAAAGGTTCTGATTTTAATCAGTTTTGATTTATAAGTCAATCGCTAACTCCACTTTAATTGGGCAATGATCCGAATGTACGGCCTCTGAAAGTATATTTGCTCCAGTCAATTTGTCGGCAAGCGATTGGGTGAGAAAGTGATAATCAATACGCCAACCTTTGTTTTTACCACGAGCTCCCATTCGGTATGTCCACCAGGTATAATTATCAGGTTCGGCACTTAATGTTCTAAAGGTATCAACAAAGCCCATTGCCAGGAAATCCGTGATCCACTGACGCTCTTCTGGTTTAAAACCTGATGAATTTTTATTTGAAACTGGATTGTGAATATCAATCGGTTCATGGCAAATATTAATATCACCCGAAATCAACAAATTTGGTCTTGTTTTCCTCAATTCAATAATATAGTCATTGAAGTCAGTCAAAAACTCCATTTTAAATTCTTGACGCAGTTTGCCACTACTTCCACTTGGAAAATAACAGCTTAAAACAGAAAAATCTCCAAAATCCGCTCTTAAAATGCGCCCTTCATTATCATACTTTTCTATTCCGCAACCATATTCCACATGATCTGGTTCAGTTTTAGAGAAGATGGCGACACCGCTATACCCCTTTTTTTGAGACGAATGCCAATAGGTTTTATAGCCTGCATCTTCAAAAACGGCTAAGTCAAGTTGATCCTTATGCGCTTTTGTTTCCTGAATACAAACCACATCTGGATCTTCTGATTTTAACCATCCTATCCAGTCTTTTTTCAGTGCAGCGCGCATTCCATTGACGTTATAAGAGATAATTTTTGCCATAAGTTTGATGTTTATGACAAAAATACTATTAATAAGGATCAAAAAAAAGGTGGTCTTCACAAATATGGAAGCCCCCTTTCAATTTAATTAGACCCGCCTTTTTAATGCTTGATCAATCGAACAGTTCTATTTTGTTTTGTCGTTTTAACAGTAATAAAATAAACACCATTTTCATATTCGCCTAAATCCACATTGTCTATTGAGAGTTCTGATTTGTGAAACAACCACTAAGGACTAGAATTAGAAAAAAAAGAATCGACATGTTTATTTTATAGGTTTAGAACTTAGTCTATAAATTTTAAACCTTCTTTGTTCATTTGTCTTTTTGATAGACCAGTTAAAGATATTAAATATCTTTATCGCAATTGAAAGCTAAAAATAGGACCAAAACGTAAATAGTTTACGGTCTGCGAATTCATATTTGCACTATTAATCGAAAGTTATGGCGAAAACAAAAACATCTTTTTTCTGTCAAAATTGTGGCGCAGAATCACCCAAATGGGTGGGCAAATGCGGATCATGCAATGAATGGAACACCTATGTAGAAGAAGTAATACAGAAGGCACCAAAAAGTGCGACACCATTTTCCTCCTCCAACACACAGCGCGCTGCAAAACCGCACCGTTTAAATGAAATTGAGGAATACGAAGAACGCCGAATTATGCTAAACGACCCCGAACTAAATCGTGTATTAGGGGGTGGAGTTGTGCCGGGCTCCTTAGTTTTATTTGGTGGTGAACCGGGCATTGGAAAATCGACACTACTATTACAATTGGCAGTTCGTGAAGAAGGGAAAAAAATCCTTTACATATCTGGTGAAGAGAGTGAACAACAAATTAGTATGCGCGCCGATCGGATTGGAAAATCCAACGCTGATTGTTATGTATTGACCGAAACTTCCATGCAGAATATTTTCATCCAATTAGAAGCAGTTAAACCCGACATACTCATCATTGATTCCATCCAAACTTTACATTCATCAAATATTGAATCCTCCCCCGGAAGTGTTTCGCAAATTAAAGAATGTACTTCTGAATTTTTGAGATACGCCAAGGAATCTGGCACGCCTGTATTTTTAATTGGACATATTACAAAAGAAGGTTCATTAGCCGGACCAAAAGTTTTAGAGCATATGGTAGACGCCGTGCTTGTATTTGAAGGGGATAGAAACCATGTATACCGACTCGTACGCTCCGTCAAAAACAGGTTCGGGTCGACCAATGAACTGGGCATTTATGAAATGAATAGCACTGGCTTGCGACAAGTTGAAAATCCGTCTGAAATTTTAATTACGAGCACAGGAGAACGTTTGAGCGGAATTTCAATTGCATCTACGATTGAAGGGGTTCGTCCTATGCTAATAGAAATTCAAGCATTAGTGAGCACGGCCGCTTATGGCACTCCTCAACGATCATCAACGGGATTTGACCTGCGTAGATTAAATATGCTTTTGGCCGTTTTGGAAAAAAGATGTGGTTTTAAACTGGGCGCAAAAGATGTTTTTTTGAACATTGCCGGTGGAATTAAAGTAAATGACCCTGCAATTGACTTGGCAGTGGTTTGCGCCATCATGTCATCCAATGCAAACATTCCAATTCATCCTGGCATTTGCGTTTCAGCGGAATTGAGTCTGTCTGGTGAGGTTAGAGCGGTAAATCGGACTGATCAGCGAATTATGGAAGCTGAAAAAATGGGCTTCGAACAAATCATTATATCTAAGTATAATAAAGGCATTAAACAAAGTGATTATGACATAACAATTCATCAAGTCAGTAAAATTGAAGACGCAATTCGACTGATTTTTGGATAATCCAATTCGATATTCTGACACCTTCATTCATTCCGAACAATATTTTATTCAATTTGCTGTTATTTCTATGTAAATTTGAAAAACATGATCACTCGCTTACTTATCACCGTACTTGGACTAATCATCCTGTTGCCATCTCAAGGATTATCACAAATTGGAATGAACCAGTGGCGTATCCATTTCTCTGCATATAAACCACAGGGTATTACCAAAACAGATGACAACATCTATATGGCATGTTCAAACGGGATTATTCGTTATGATCTAGAAGATAATTCAGTCAATCTATTAACGGTAACAAATGGAATTTCTGATTTAGGGATTTCTATAATTTCGAGCAATGAAAGTGTAGTGACAGTTGGATATGTGAATGGGAATTTAGATATTATTGAAGGCAATGAGATTACGAATGTTCCATGGATTCAAACGGCGGACATTGCTGGTGATAAAACAATCCACAATTTTTTCTTTAGCGAGAAATACATTTATATTGCTTCGAGCATTGGGCTCATTCTTTTTGATAATGAAAAGAAAGAAATCAAAGACACTTATTATCCTTACGAAGATCCTGAAGTTTTAGATGTAGCTATTTATCATGACACTTTATATGTTGCAACTACGCAGGGTATTTATTACGCCCCAAAAGATCGTCCATTTTTGAATGACAAAACCCAATGGGAGAAAAAAAATGACTTCCCATTAGACGTTGTTAACAATGAGTTTTCAGACATTGAGGTGTATGGCAATAAATTGTTTTTAGCCTACAACGATACCGGATTTAACGCGGACACATTGTATTATTTAGAAGGAGACATCTTGTCGAAATATAATCAGCAACTGACGATTAATTCCCTTCATGCGGAAGATGACCGTTTACTGTTAACACTTTTCTCTTCAATCCAATCATTGGATGAGAATGTAAATATGGTACAATCCATTTTTTCATATCCTGATGGTGTTCCCTCGCCAATTGAGGCCATTTATTATAATAACGATTATTGGATAGCTGACCAAAATGGTGGTTTAGTTCGAGCGCCTAATTCTTGGCAAGCAACCTCAATTTTTTCGAACAGTCCAGCTGCAGACGGAACCTATCGTATGGATATTCAATATGGAAAAGTGCTTGTTGCGGGTGGCGGATTAACTCAAAATGTACAAAACGTATACTCTTCAAATGGTATTTATATGTTTGAAGATGAAGAATGGACAAACTTCAATTATAAGACAGAAGAATCGATAAATTTAGGCCCTGATTTCGACTTTATAAGTGTTGCTGTAAATCAAGGTAATACTTCAGAATTTGCCTACGGAAGTTTTTCAAAAGACGGTTTAAAAGTTATTAAAGAAGACGGCGCAGTTGTCGAAACATATGATGCCACTAATTCATTAATTGAAGAAACGGGTTCAAATATGGTAATTAGCGATATGAAATATGATGATGAAGGAAATTTATGGTTCATCAATCAAGGTGTATTTCCATTAAAAGTCCTCACTGCTGATGGTGAAATGAAGCAATATTCTCTCGGAGCTGCATCAAATAACAAGTTTCCATATCGTCTTTTAATAGATAATGATGGCAATAAATGGGTGGCAGTTACTAACGTAGGATTAGTTGCATTCGCTGAAAATGGAACCTTAGACGACCCATCAGACGATCAATGGAGAACACTTTCGGCGGCCGAAGGATTTGGAAACCTCCCTTCGGTTTTTGTGAAAGGCTTGGCACAAGATGCAGATGGAGAAATTTGGATTGGTACGGAAGAAGGGTTGGTTATTCTATATTCAAGAAACAACCTCTACGAAGGCGGCTTTGGTGAATATGACGCAAGTCCAATTTTATTAGAAGTGGATGGTGAAGTAGAGCGACTATTGGGTGATACCTACGTAACGGCTATCGCTATTGATGGTGGAAATCGCAAATGGATTGGAACAAATTCATCCGGAGTATTTTGTTTTTCTGAAGATGGAACGGAAGAAGTTTACAGATTCACAACTGAAAATAGCCCACTTGTATCCAACAATGTATACGACATTAAAGTGGACCAACTTTCGGGCGAAGTTTATTTTGCAACGCAAGATGGTTTGGTTTCATTCCGATCAGACGCCACGTTAGCTGACAAAGAATTTAGTTCAGTAAAAGTATTTCCAAATCCTGTTCGTCCCGAATTTTCAGGACCGATAACCATTCAAGGTTTAGGCTACGAAGCTGATGTAAAAATCACGGATATTTCTGGGAATTTAATCTTCGAAACCGTATCAAACGGAGGCACTGTTATTTGGGACGGTAAAACGTTGCAAGGCGACAGAGTTCAATCTGGTGTTTATTTAGTTTGGTCTGGAATTACAACAGGTAAAGGAAAAGACGTAGCTAAAATTCTCTTCATCAATTAATGGCAACGGGGAAAACGAAAGGAATTGTCCTTCGAAAGGTCGATTATTCAGAAACGAGTATTATTCTATCGGTTTTAAGCCCAAATGACGGCGTAAAAAGCTTTATTTATAAAGGCGCTAAACGAAAAAAGAAGAAAGGAAACCTGATTACTTCTCTTGCTCAAATCTCTATTGAATATTATCAAAGAAATGACAGCGACTTGGCCAAAATATCCAACGTGGAGCCCACAATCATTTATAAATCCATTCCATTCGATCCTTATAAATCAAGTATCGTGTTTTTTATGAATGAGGTACTGAACAACACGCTGCGCGATAACGAGAAAAACAGTGAATTGTATGGGTTTTTAGAAAATATTCTTCAAGTCTTAGATTTGAGTGACCATGTTGCGAATTATCCCATCAAATTTTTATACCGCCTTACACAATACTTAGGCTTCTATCCCTATGAGGTAGAATCGCCTGTTTATCTCGATTTACGTGAATGTTCGTACACGAAATATGAACCAAACCATGGCGCATACCTTTCAAAAAGAAATTCATTGTTACTTTTACAGTTTTCAGGCATGAAATTTGATGGTGTTAATGACCCCGATATAGACTTGAAAACGCGAAGGGAATTAGTTTATGACCTACTTAAATATTACCACGTTATCTTTGAAAACTTTAAGCCAATCCAAAGTCTTGCCGTCTTGGAAGCTACTTTTCACGATTAGCTTGTTTTTGAGTATCACAGGGTTTTCGCAAAGTATTACAATTGTTGATTCAACCTCAGGAGAACCTATTGAGGATGTACTGGTTTATACAAATTCAAGCGAAATAACTGCAGTTTCAGATAAAAGAGGGAAAGTCAACTTAAATTCATTCGCGGATGATGAATTTCTCATTTTTAATCATGCGGCCTACGTCACTGTTTATTTGAAAAAATCTGAAATCAACACAAAAGAGAATTTCCTACTCGCAAAAGCAGACAATGTATTGCCTCAAGCTTATATCGACCATCCCCTGCGATATTTCTTAGTTGAAGATGATGAAGCGGCGCAAATAGAAACTATACCTATTGAAATTGTCCGTTTAGAAAATCCTGAAAGCAGTGCCGACATGTTGCAAAACACAGGTAACGTATTGGTTCAAAAATCGCAAGGCGGTGGTGGTAGTCCAATGATCAGAGGATTTGAAGCCAATAAACTCTTGCTCGTCATTGATGGTGTTCGAATGAACAATGCCATTTACAGAAGTGGACATTTGCAAAACGCAATTACTGTTGACAATTCCGTGCTTGATCACACTGAAATTATTTTTGGCCCAAGTTCTTCTCTATACGGAAGTGATGCCTTAGGTGGTGTTATCCATTTTCATACTGCTGACCCTGAAATTACAAATTCTGACACCGCCTATTTTCATGGAAACAGTTATGTGCGCTATAATAACAACAATAATTTAAGCGGGAATTTCAACTTTTCAATTGGTAAAAACAAATGGGGGCTCTTGAGTTCATTCACAGCCTCAACGTTTGGAGACACTAAAATGGGTGAAAACAGGTTTCATGGGTATGATGATTGGGGTTTACATACGAACTACGTTGACCGCATTAATGGTGTTGATACCATGTTAGCCAATCCCGAACCCAACACGCAAATTGGAATCGGTTACCATCAATTCGATTTTTTAGAAAAATTCGTTTATGTCCCTTCTGACAAATTAAAAATGACACTTAATTTCCAATACTCAACCTCATCAGACATTAATCGTTACGATAAGCTCACCGAATATCGAAATGGTGTTTTGCGCTATGCGGAATGGTATTACGGTCCACAAAACAGAATGTTTGGTGCCTTAAAACTCGATTTTAGTTCAAAATCAAAATGGTTTAAGAATGGGGTAATGACGCTTTCTTATCAAAAAATTGACGAAGATAGAATTAGCCGTAATTTCGATTCAGAATGGAAAGAGTTTCAGGAAGAAGATGTATCTGTACTCGGTTTAAATCTTGATTTCAATAAATTATTTACAAAATCAAGAATCATTTATTACGGGCTTGAAGTGCAGGAAAATATCGTGAGTTCAACCGCGTATGCGCAAAACATATTGTCGTCAGAACGCAATGGCGCGCAAACGCGCTATCCGTTTTCAAGCAATTATTTAAATGCGGGTGCCTATCTTGAATACAAACAAAAATTCATTAATGATAATGTTTTCACAGCAGGAATTCGATATTCCTTTATTTATGCCAATTCACAATTTGACGACACCTCGTTTGTTGCGTTACCATTTAACGAAGTAAATATTTCTACTGGCGCACCTTCTGGTCATGTAGGTGTGGTTTTTAAACCGCATAAGAATACCCGCTTTAAAACATTAGTGTCAAGCGGATTTAGAGCGCCAAATATTGATGACTACGGCAAAGTTTTTGAAAATAGTGGGAATACCGTTGTGCCAAATGACCAAGTACAGCCAGAATATGCACTTGGCGGAGAGGTATCATTTGAACAAAAATTTGGAAAAGAGTTGATCACCATTGGTGCTGCGATTTATGGCACTTACCTTTTTAACGCATTGGTTCAGCAAGATTTCACGTTAAACGGAGAGGATTCAATTGAATTTAATGGAGAAATCACAAAAATTCAAGCCCTTCAAAATACAGACAATGCCGTTGTTTATGGGATTAATGCCTATACCAAGGTAAACTTCACCGAAAATTTATCGCTTGACGCATCATACAACTTTACAAAAGGCACCGACTTGGCCAACAATATACCTTTAGAGCATATTGCACCACAATTTGGAAGAATAGCCGTAACGTTTAAAAAAGACAATTGGAATACCGCCCTAACAAGCCTATACAACTTCCGTAAGAACTTCTCCGACTATCAATCGGGCGGTGATAATATTGATTTAACACCAAACGAAGGTGGCACGCCACCTTGGTGGGCATTAAACTACCGCTTAAGTTATACGTTTGCGGAAACAATTACCGCACAATTTGCAGTTCGCAATATCTTAGATGCGCACTATATGCAATTTGCATCAGGTATCAGCGCTCCCGGGCGTAGTTTCATGATTGGTTTAAGAGCCAAGTTTTAAATCGCTATGAAGTGGCTGAATGCGTTGAGGTGGTCTCTTGAAATCTACCTACTTTCAATCCAGTTTTTTCTTATTTACGCCAACTACATGCGTTTTTATGGCGACCTACAATACCCTTTTGATTTTAAATTGCGCTTAGTTATTAATCTCTTTTTTATTCTTTTTATTCTGATCAGGGTAGTGATATTAATCAGCAAGCTCAGGCTTAATTGGTCTCGTAAATACTTCTTGATTGATTTTGAATGGAAGTCAAGAATTTGGAGTTTAATTGCAGTTATTGGATACGCAATTTGCCTAATTCCAGACATGTATTATAATATTATAGTGTATCTATACGAAGGAGAATATCTAATCCGAATTTTGGTTTTACCGCCTCCAATTATATTGGGTTTGATAGATCTTTATTTGTTTAAGCCGAGAAAAAAAATGTTGTCTTGAAAACTCCTACTTGGGGTGCTTTGTTCAGGATTACAAATCCCTGACAAAGCAAATCCTCAACTACGGGGCATAAAAAAAGTCCCGTCTAATCCACTTACGGCAGACCAAACGGGACTTTCTTTGATTGGTTAGGGTATGTAAATCTATCTAATTACCATTTTCTTAGTTACCGTTTCATCTTCTGATTGGAGGATGATAAAATAAACTCCTGGCGCCACATCATTCATGTCAAAATGAAGCGTATTGTCTTTTACAGATTGATGCGTTTGAGAAATCACTTGATCGCCCAAAATATTTACCACATGAACTGAAAGATCTTTCGCCTCAATCAAACTAAACTGAACGTTAAAGATACCATTTGATGGATTAGGGAAAACTTTTAAACTTTGACCTAAACTAATGCCAGGGATTCCTGAACCATCATCAATGAACACCGTAACTTCTAACACAGCCTCGCATCCTTCAGCATCTGTAATATTACAAACGTACGTTGTAGTTACATCTGGTGAAACACTTATTGTTCCTTCAGAGCCAATAAAGATGGCACCGGCATACCACGACCATGTAACACCGCCTGTTACTGTAAGGTCAGTTGATTCGCCTGGCTCAATTATGATATCCGGCGATATTGTTGGAGAAAAATCATTGTCGTTACCAACAATTACTGTTCCGGCCTCTTCACAATTATTATCATCCTTAACGATATAATCATATGTTCCTGACGCTAATCCGGTAAAGGTTCCAGATGCGCTGAAAGTAGCCCCGTCATTAATTGAATATTCATAAGGTCCGCCATCACCACCGGTGGCATCAAAATCCAACTCACCGTCAGATGTGGTACAATTTTCATTATCAATAGCTATGTCAACATCAATAGAAGGATTAATGGTTAAAGTGAAATCTTCCGACACATCACTTTCACATGAACCGTCTACAATTAAACTAATTACCCACGTTCCTTCATCAAACGTTGCCGTTAGGTTGGCTTCGTCATAAAAATAATCATCTGTGCCATCTGTAATGTCCCAATAGTATGAGGTAGTGTTTAAGGATCCAAATCCATTCATTGTTACTTCCATTCCTTCACAACTTTCGGTTGTAGGAAACGAAACTACCGCAACTGGAGACAGATCATTTGAGGTCAGCACATCCCAAATTAAAGAACAATCAGGTTCAGATACAAATAGATCAGAAGTTAAAGTCCAACCAATTCCGTCTGAAATAAAAGTACTTGTGGTTGAAGGACCAGATGGTCGATCCGCAAAATTTGTCGTTGCAAAAAGCACCGTATCAAATCCAGCCGAATAATCAAACACAGCTCCTACCCAATAACTGCCAGAAACGGCAACACCACCTGGAAAGTCAATAATATTCCAAAAGCCCGCATCCAAATCATCAATATCAACAATTTGAGAGCCTAAAACACCACCAGGTTCTCCCCCTGCGTCATCCCAAACAACAAATGCAATTTCACTTGATCCGCCAACATCATCCGCTTGGAAAATTGGAATACGAAAACGTTTTACAAAGGTTGGAAGAGCTGCAAACATTTCCTCGGCATAAGCTTCAACCAATAAATCCCCTTCTCCCAATGTCAATTGAGATGGATAATAACCGTCTTCATCACCTACCGTATAAAAGGCCAGATTGTCATATTCATCTTCGCTATAATTTCGGGAGGTATCACAATCAGAGGTACCGTCTCCGCCTACAAATACTTCAATATAGTCGGATTTAACTTCGCTATCACTTCCTTCGCCATTTGACGCGGTTAAAGTAACGGTATAAAATCCTGAGTCATCAAACTGTACAACTGGATTTTGACTCGAAGCTGAAGTTCCGTCAATATACGAAACACCTGTGCCAGGAGCAATAACCCACGTCCAAGAGGTAGGAACATTTTCACTTAAATCTGTAAAGTTGATCGACCCGCCCTCAATTACTGTTTCAATATCAGCCTCAAATTCTGCAATTGGAGGTAAAGGTACCCCTGCATCACAAACATCTGATTCTGTTAACTCGCTTCTTGAATTTTCAAGCACCAAATACATTAAATCAACCTGATCTTCTGTATACATGCAGGTACAGTTTGAATAATCCATGAAATTTTCATACTGCGTTTGTGTACCTCCACAAGTTTCTTGATCTCCAGAACAAGAACCTACATAATCGAATGAAGAGCCAGCATTATTTGGTGTATCATCTAAACCGTCATCAGTAACACAACTTCCAGCACCACCACCCCATGTGTGATCTAATCCTAAAAAGTGACCAATTTCGTGTGTTAAAATGTGAGCGCCAGGAGTTGTTCCTAAATTATAATCTATTACAATTCCATCAATATCTGAAGGAGGTAAAGCAACAATAGTTGGTTTGTATGCATAACCTGCAACACCAGATCCAGCTCCATTTGTAATATCACAAATCCAAATATTTAAATAACGATCTCGGTCCCAACCTTCTGTTCCTGTTCCACCACCGGTTGAACTTTTCATTTTGTTGGTTTCGGTGTCCGGATTGAACCATGTTTCTACCGTTTCAACACGGTGAATACCATACTCTAATAGTGGCGCACCTACTTCATCTACTTTTGCCATGCAGAATTCGATATCTGCATCAGCTCCAACAAAACCATAAGCATCACGCGCTTCATCAATATCTGGATTGGAAGCGGTAAAATCCTCGTTAATTTCATCTAACAAGTCTAGAATCTCTCCCTCTGAAAGATTTTCAGCTGGTGTATTGTGAACGACGTGGAAAATTACCGGAATTGTAAATAATTCGCGTTCGGTGACTTCAGTTCGGCGAACGAGCTCGTTTTGATACTCCTCTTGTGCGCGATATTCTTCAGTAATCCCTGCTTTTTCAATCCAATCATCTGTTAATGCACTTGCTAAACATTGTTCTCCATCATGTTCGTGATGAAAGTCAGGTGAATAATGAAGAAAACTGAAGATAGTTCCTCCATTTGCGGCGCTTGCTTTTTCGAGGTAATCTCCCTTTTGAATCTGTCCAAAGGCCTTGCTTCCCGCAAAAAAAAGTAATAATGCGGCAAACGGAAATAAGTAATTTCTTTTCATAGAATGGTTTTTGATTGATTTAAATTAGTGAAATTAAGCGAAACGGCAAAAAAGAAAAGCCATCCTGACAAGTCAGAATGGCTCCTAAATCGATTATAATGAGTGATTATAGTTCTAATTTCTTTTTTAGCTCCTTCGATACGCCATCTTGATGAAGATAGATATAGATGGTTTTGTTTTTAAAGTATGATTCAGACGCATAAAAGTATCCGTCGCAATCATTTGACGTTCCCCAAGAGTTTTTAATGAGCAAATATTTGGTTCCGTTTTGATCCTTATATAAACCTACCGCATGCATGGCATGGTCATCTTTTGTTTCTTTATTATCATACCCAATTTGTCGAGATTCTTGAGTGATGAATTCTTCGTTTACAGGGTCCATAAAGCAGTTCGCTTCTTTTTCAGCTCCCGAATCAGAGAAGTTGTCGTTGTCTTCCCCGTTAACAATAATGGTTGATTTATCTTTTGGCACAATTGCTAATCCTGATCTGAAATCAAAGTAATCTTCCGATACATCTGCTGACCAACCGAATGTATATCCAGTCTCAAGGGCATACACAGCTGCGCTCCATAAATCTTCTAACGGAATGTTATGTGAGGCATTCCATCCCCAATTATCAGAAATTGCTAATTGACATTCTGAATAAAATTTATGGTTTGAAAATGACGTTAGTGAAACATATTCATCCATTTTCAACCCCAGCTCATCACGATAGGTGAATGGATTATATTCTTTACCATCAACAGTAAATTTAAAGTCTTCTAAATTTTCAGGAATTTCACCTAAATAAGCATCTAAAATACCTCTAATTGCTTTTTTCCAATTATTTGATATCGTTCCGTTACTTGCAGAAAGTGCACCGCTCATTGCTCCCTTAAGGATTTTCACTAGTTCACTATGCGAATGTCTTTTACTTCCATTTTGTAAACCATCAAAAACTTCAGCTGGCACTACTCCGTATCGCTCAATCACCCATGGGGTATCATGAAATTCTCCTCCTTGGCTAAAATTGATGTTTCCATCTGTTCGGATGTACTTGTCCGCTTTTCCTAAATAAGCATGATACACACCATACATTTCTGATAAGTTATGCCCTTCTTTACCAAGGCGTACCAATTCTGATTCGAAAAACGAGTGAGATGAAAAACTCCAGCAAGTTCCGGTACTACCTTGCGACAAAACGGGTGTTGCGTCTAAGTGCGCTATTTGCTCAAATTTGTATGCACTACCCTCTTGATTTGTTGAATATTCTTGCGCTGATAAGGACATTGATCCAAAAATAAAAGCACCAATTGCAATGTGTTTCTTCATTTTTAATTTTTAGTTAATCCGATATTAGGAATTGATTTACCCAACAGTTTCTATCGTTAATGATGTAAAGATAAAAAAGTTAAACCGAACTTCGTTTAAATTGGGGTAAGTTGGAATAAAAGCGTATAAATTTTGTGTTGAAGTGATGAGTGGAAAAGTATTCTGACTTATTTTTTCAAAATCCAACCTGAAAATCCGTTATTCTTAAAAGTTTTTAGATTTTCTTTCGCTTCAGAGCGGTTGGCATAGTCACCTGCAGTAACACGATACAAACCTCCTTTTAAGTCTAACACTTTAGCCGAATAACCATCTGCAATAAGATCTGAAACAAAATTATCTGCGTTTGATTTAACAGAAAAACACCCTCCAATTACATGATAAGGTAATTCAGTACTTTCCTCAATAGCAGGAGCACTTACCGCAGCTTCTTCTGTTGGTAATTCAGTTGCCGTTTTATCTAATTTAATTGGAATATACAATTCATTATCAAATTGATAATTATAAACAGCAACATTATCACTTAAACTATTCGTTAAATCTTCCCAACTGGTAGTTTGTTCAATTATAACCGATTCAAAATTAGTGTTACGGATTTCATACGTTCGTTCGGGCGATTTTTGAATAGGATTAAAATCAGCCATCTGTATTTTACCCGTATCAATAAAATCCGTTTCCATTGGTATCCAATACGCATAAAATAAAATAGGCAGAGCAGCTGCAATGGCTAAATAACGCCAAGTTTTACTCTTCTTTTGCACTAAAGGAATCACTTTCTCATCCTTTTCTGCAGCAACTATCTCTTCAACCGCCTCCTCGCTGTGAAGCGCAATGACAACGGTTTCTTCTTTTTCTTCTGGAAAAGGCGTACTCACTGCTGGTTTTTCAACCCTTAATGTAGGAACCGCTATTTTTTCGGGGATTTTCTCTACCTCAGGCTTAGCAGCGAAGTTTACAAAGCTAATACCACTTAGGCCGTATGCGTTAAGCAATAAGTTTACTTCACGGTTTTGTTCAAATATAATTTGATCTGCTTGCTTGAATAAAAACCCAATCTCGCCAATCTCTACTCGGCCGCCTGCATCTAATTCACTATTCCAAACACTTACATTAGCTCCAATATAATCTAAAGCACCTAAATAATCAATTGCTTGTTTTTGCGCCACGTAATCCCCCAACAACCCGTCATTCGTGACAAGGTTTGGGTTAAATAAAACGCTTTTTGAAGGAGAAGAAATACGATTATTAACCGAATCAATAACTGCCGATTTATAGTTGGCGATAAAACCACCAAATTTTGGTACAATAACACAATTGTGTTTTTGCAGTAATTGACCTATATATCCTGATAATTCCATTATTCCTAAACAAATTTAAGAATTGTATTTGAGCTATGCGAATAAATAGGACAAATGTTTCCAATAAACAGTTCATTTATGCCTTAAAAAGACCACTTTCCAGACAAATGATTGATTGATCGGAAAATAGAAGATAAAAAAGGCTTTTATAATTCACTTCGTAGTTCGGAAATTTCCAAGGTGTTTTTATCTATCCGTTTAATTTTCAACTTTTCCTTTCGACTTTCGTTCATGCGAGTAGCTCCCCTTCGATCCCGTTTCACTTTATCATAATTAATGAGTAAAACGTTCTTGTTTTTCCAACGCCAAGTACCGGAATAAGTCACTCTTAAACATCCGCAGGCATCTGTGCAGCTGGAAAATTCAACTTTCCCATTTTTTTTTAAATGTATACCACCGCCCGACAAACGATTTTTTATTTGAATTTCTATATTGACCGTCGCTTGAATCAAACCATTTACCCACAAGATCAAAGGCGGACTGAGAGGAATGATTTGTACCAGAAAATGAAAAAAGGCAAAACAATATGGAAAGTGGCAGTAATTTATTCATTAATCAATAACCGTTTTAAAGTGTTTTCAATATAGTTATTCATCAATAAACAAGCAAAATCCCGCCTCGGTTAAAAAACCAAGGCGGGACAGCTATTGTATTTTAAGAAAGCTTTTCTAGCTAAACTAGTTACGCGCTTTCCAAGCGTAGTACAAATCGAAATAGCCCTTTGTTTCAAGCACTATTACACCTCCAGTTGTATCACCGTATTTTGCTGGAATTCCTCCAGTATAAGCTTCTAACCCTTGAACCGCAACACCAGGTATACTGCCTATATCATTTGCCTTTACACCGTCTATATAATAAATAGCATCACCCGGTCGTGAACCTCTAATTATTACCCCGCCCGAACCTTCTTGTTGTTGAATGTCAGAGCTCATACCCGCCAGCAAAGCTTTTGGATCCCGAATATTTAGTGAGTGCTCAATGTCCTCGGTTAACACTTTGATTCGAATAATATCTTTTTCAATTTGTACCCGATTAAAATCGACATAGACTACTTTCATTAAGTTATCATTTGAGCAGTAAATATCAACCGTTGTAATTCCGTCTGATGTAATTTCAACTCCCCCAACCAATGTTGAATCAAATCCAGTTGCTGCTGCATATAAATTATAGATGCCTGGTTTTAAAGCGTCAATTCTCCAACTTCCATCCAAATCTGCTTTTGTAAATCGATTTCCCGATTCTGTTTCAATCCACATTTTTGTTAATGGAATTACTTTCGTGCTGTCTTCTTTTTTAAAAACATAGCCGCTTACTGTGCCTAAACCTACTTGGGCGTTTAGTCCATTTACAAATGCTAAAATGGCGATTAATAGTGTGGTTTTTATTTTCATGATTTTGTGTTTTTTCTTGTTCCTATTCATTAGATGCGGTTGGAATTAAAATTCCATAAATTATTTGCACTTATTTTTATTGTCTGTATTTCCAAGCATTGTATAAGTCGAAATAACTCTTTGTTTCTAAAACAATTACACCGCCTGTTGTGTCCCCATATTTTGCTGGAATTCCTCCGGTATAAGCTTCCAATCCGCCAATTGCAACTCCAGGAACACTGCTCATATTCGCTGTTTTCACACCATCTATGTAATAAATCGCATCTCCTGGACGTGAACCTCTTATTATGATATCCGAAGTACCCTCTACAATTTGCACGTCAGAATTCATTTTTTCAATTAATGCTTTTGGATCGCGCATATATGGTGAGTGCTCAATATCCTCTAATCGAATTTCAATTTTTGGAATATCCCCTGGAATTAAAAGCGGCTCGTAAACAATAACCGGAGGTAAATTTCCATCTACACCACAATACGCATTCACTTTAATAATTCCACTCGGATTTAATTCGATATTACTAATAATAATGTCATCATATCCAACCGAAGTCACATGCAAATTATACGTGCCTGGTTTAAGTACATCAATTTTATAATGACCTTTTTCATCAGACAAAGTAGGTCGCATGCCAGACTCAGTCATGACATAAACTTTTGCAAAAGGAACGACTTCTGTAGAATCTTCGCTGTTATAAACCACACCACTTATAGTTGCTAAATTAACTTGGGCAATTATTAGATTGGCGAATAATACAATAGCAGTTGTAATTAAGACCTTGATTTTCATAACTGATAATTTTAATGCGACTTCTAACTATTTCTAAGTTCACACTAAATAGATGCTACCAGTTTTGTTATTCCATAAAAAAGATGGAAAATAATTTAAGGATTAGACGAAAAACTATTGACTAATGACTACTGAATAAGTATAGCATACCTACCTCAAATGACTCATAATACCATCTGCAGATAGCGCATACCAACCCGTTTTGACCCCTATTGTTTTTAAAGCACTATTGGTCCAAGCATTGCACGTATTAAACAAGTGATAATTACCATGCGCCTCGTAAAAATTATCGTGGTTCCAATATCCTCGATTGGGAATAATTTCAACTTTGTTCTGCGTTTGTTTAAAAGATTTTTGAATGAATTTAATCAATGTTTCATGCTCCAAGTCATCAATAAACACTTGTGCAACAGCATCTGTAATTTTGGGTGCTTTGCTGAGATACGCCACATGCATTGCTGTACCAGAAGGAAGAAAAGCTGCGTTCAATGCTGTGTTGAAGGTTAAATCGCTCAACTCAGGTGTATCTATGAAAAAACCTTTATCTCCCCAACCAATAGAAACATATTCAAACCCGCCAGCATTTGGGTAATCTGTAATTGGCAACATCTCTCTCCAGTCAAAATTTTCAGTCTGTACCGGCAAACAAATATCGGTATGAATGCCATTCGTTTTTATGTAAATGGTTACCTCTCCTTCCGTTTTCAATTCTCCAACGCTCACCACATTCCCACTAAAAAACAATAAAACATAACAGACCAAGAAGGCCAAAAATAATTCTAAAAAATAACACAGTCCCCGAAAGGTATATTTAAAGGCTTTCTTCATAATAAAATTTAACGCGCTATTTTAATCAGTCAGATTCTCTCTAAAAATAAAGATTAAACTGGAAAACAAAAATTATGAAGGCGTCATTTTAAATAAAAAAATGTATTGCGCATAGATTCACTAACTTTGCAGGGTAAACATGTTATGGAATTAAAGAAAAAAAACATTCGTAATATAAGCTTAGAGGATCTAATCGAAGCCCTTGCGACGCAAGGTGAAAAGAAATTTAGAGCGAAACAAGTTTATGAGTGGATTTGGAAAAAGGGCGCTCACTCTTTTGACGATATGCGAAATATTTCTAAAAAAGTAATTGGTTTTTTAGCGCAGAATTACTTCATTGATGGCATTACGATTTCTGATGAGCAGCACAGCAATGACCTCACGGTTAAATGCGCATTTAAAAGTCACGACAACCATATTACAGAGGGAGTGTTGATTCCGACTACTTCAAGGATTACAGCCTGTATTTCATCACAAGTTGGGTGTAGTTTAGCATGCACTTTCTGCGCTACAGGTCGTTTAAAATTAATGCGGAATTTAAGCGGGGGAGAAATCTACGATCAAGTTTTATTATTAACGCGTCTTTCGAAAGAGCACTTTAACAAACCTTTAAGCAATATTGTTTTTATGGGCATGGGAGAACCTTTGCTTAATTATAAAAACATGATCGACGGCATTGAAAAAATCACTTCTGAACAAGGGCTTGGCATTTCCCCTAAACGAATTACAGTTTCAACAGCTGGAATTGGTAAAATGATAAAAAAATTAGGAGACGACAATGTTAAATTTAACTTGGCGCTTTCACTACATGCTGCAAATGATGAGAAACGCAGCAAAATTATGGAGATTAACGACTCTAATAACTTAGCTGTTTTAGCGGATGCGTTGCGGTATTTTTATGAAAAAACCGGCTCAAGAGTAACTTTTGAGTATATTATATTCAAAGATTTTAATGATTCTTTGGCTGACGCACTTGAATTAGCAGAGTTTTGTAAAAATGTGCCCGTCAAGATCAATATAATTGAATACAACCCAATTGACGACGGCGAGTTTCAACAAGCTGATCAAGATAAAGTAGATGTGTTTGCTGGATTTCTTGAATCATTGAATTTAGTTGTCAATGTGCGTCGCAGTCGTGGTAAAGACATTGATGCTGCTTGTGGACAATTAGCCAATAAAAATGGTTCGATTGCGTTAAAAGAAAGAAGTTTAAAATGAAATTAATTGTTGTCATATTCTTTTGCTGTTTTACATTGCTTGGCTTTGGGCAGGGGAATGGTAATGGGTTAGAAAACCCGAAAACTGGCAAGTCATTTACAACACAGCGTAAAAGCAATTTCTCTGGATTTATTGGTCGAAGCGAAAACACAATTTTCTTAGTGGACTACTTGGCGATTAATCGTAAAAAGCAGGAATTAATGTTGCGAAGAATAGATGCGAATTCATTGGAATTGATTGATTCCAAAGATTTATTCAGCGTGCTTAATGAAGACTTCTACAATGAACCCAATGAAATCTTTTATCAAAACAACACCATTTATCTTTTCTCTACTGTAAGCGGATTAAAGGATAAATTCAATATGATCCATCTTGAGATTTTTAATGAATATGGTGAAAAGATTAACGAGCGCATTTTAGACACATTGGAAATTGATGAAAAATACTACATCAGTGAATCTACTGAAGAAGACGGATTTTTAGTAGTCACCCATAATAAATTCCTTGCAAATTTTGAACAAACGATAGGATTACAAACGATAGAAGGCACGGGTGAAAAAGGTTGGAGAACTATTCTGCAGTCACCCAATTTAATGCAAAGCTTAACGATTGAAGAGGTGCGTTATTCCAAAAACGCCCCTTTATTTATTCTATGTGACTATGGTTACGAGGCAGGATCAAGAAGTGTCCGCGAGAATAATACAGACCTGATTAACAGCAAATATTCATTATGGGGTTATGACCATAAAAAACCCTTTTTAAAGGAATTTGATCTCAGATTGAAAAACCGCTGGATTAACGGAATCTCCATGGATTATAACTCTCGAAAGGAGCTCGTCATTAGCGGTTTCATGAATGAAACTCGCAACCAAACAATTAATGGCGTTTTTTCTTTAAAAATTGGGTCGAGACTGCAATTAGTTGGCACTAGTTATTACAAATACAAACGTTCTTTCTTTGAAAAATTTGTGGATGCAAAACGACTGGATAAAACAAAAGAACTTGAAAACATTCAACTGCGACAACTCATTATCTTGGGAGACGATTCTTATTTTGTTATTGGCGAGCATTTTTATCAGGTCACCGAGCGAAATTATGATCCGAGAACAAACATTACAACAACAACTGAGAATTATAATTACAACTCAATAATTGCGGCATATTTTGATGAGAATGGTAGTCATTTATGGAGTGATCGCATTCCGAAATTCCAGCATACGGTGAACGATTACGGTTATTTCTCTTCCTTTTCAGCCATGAAGTCCAATAACCAAGTTTATCTCTTCTTTAATGACTCAGAGCGTAATAATGAATTGTCAGTAAACGACTATTTTAACTATACGACCATGTCTAATAATCGTCGTTTTCAAATATCCTATGTGCAAATTGCGCAAGACGGTGTAAAAGCTCGTGGACCACTGATTAATGGCGACAATAATTTCATGCTGCGTGCACGCCTCAATTATCAAATTGATCCTGAAACGTTTTATTTGTATGGTGAAATTGGCAAATCGCGCAAGGTATTTTCTGTTACGGCCGAGAAGTAGATTCTTAAGCTAGCATATCTTAGTTCAAAAAATTGAGACGATTTTGTTTCTCTCCTAGGATGTAATTATCTGTCATAACCTGTTGTCCATTTTGCAGAATTGTTTCTCGTAAGAATTCTGTCAGAATCAGTTGGTCATTTTCAAATTCCCAATGGTAATGGTCTAATAAATGTTCTTTTCGATTTCTTAAAGCCACATTATCTAAATTTTTGAATGAATGTGAGGTTCCGAAATAGGCGTCTATCATAAATTCATTATATAGACCTAATCCGTAGATGCTTCCATCAAAATTAAATTGAACAGTGCCTCCTTTGCTATGAAAATAAGAACCCGCTAGTAATTTCTGATTAAAACATTCCATCATTTTCGTCTCGATCGAATAAGGTAGATCATCAGGGTCAACTAAAAGATGATTTAAATCCGGGCGTTTTTGATAGATGTATGTAGCTGGGTCCACCTCCTCTCCATTTGGCATTAAATTTAAATGCAGTTCTTCTTTATTTTGAATGAGTAACCAATTGCCCCATTTTTCGAAAATTGCCAATGTATCATAATTACAATTCACCGCTTTTTCAGAATCTAAAATTGAACCATAGGCGAAAATGGAATCCTCTTTAATTTCTAATAAAATAGCGAACCAAGCAGGAATCTGAACACGGTATTTGGAAATAGTTTTCTCTTCAAGAATAAGGTCAAAATAATTGGTCAGTGCCCAGGGTTCCATCTAGGTCCAATTCGCTTGTACAATACACGACCGAATCAACCTTTAAGGATTCATTGTGCGCCGTGCTATCTAGACTACTTATAGGTGAATCAAATTCGTTATCCGATTCAGAAACACAAGCCGTAACCCAACTATAAAGCAGTAGAAAACACCACCACTTACCAATAAAATGAATGAAAGACTTCGGATTAATTCCCGGCGTTATTATCGCTTTCGGCTTGATTTCTATCACGCTCGGCTTCACTTTTCTCAAGGCGTTTGCGCAAGAAGCGGCGCATTATAGCCATTACGGCAGTCACCACAGGAATTATAAAATAGAAACTCCATTTGTCCCATCCTTGCATGAAACATAATACAAGCACCATGATAAAACTCACGGCGGTCATTGCCCACCAAAATTTTTCTAAAATTGAATTTACTTTTGCTAAACTGCTCATTGTATTGAATCTTTATTGTTTGTGTTTTGGCTTTCGACACTTACTTTATGCATATTGTAATCCGTAAATGTTTCGTCCGTATCTAATCCATAACCTCTTACGGTTGTTTTCTCTCCTATCACCTCAAAATACTTCTCCGTTCTTACACGTTTTCCCTTTTGATCCCAAAAGAGTTCTTCGGTTTTAAGTGTTTGATTCTTTTCGTAGTTTGTAAAGATAACATTATTACGGGCGATAATGACATTTTCCTTTTCGCGAATTTCAGCATATTCTGCGGTTAATGTCGAAATAATTGAATCCTTTTCTTTAAAGAAGTTCACCTGAAAACCATCTTTGAATAAGCGCACATTTTTGGGCTCACCGAACTTCTCCATCCGCGTAGCAATCATCTCATATACCACCACACCCGAATCAGAGTAAAGTGTATGCATATCATTCACAATTTCATCCGGCGTGTTCTCTGTGGCGGTGACCACCTGAATGGTTCCCAAATCGTTTTCACATGAAAAAAGCATTCCCATCATAATAATGACAGGAATGCTTAATAGTTTTATATTGATTAATCTGTAATTCAGATCATGTGTTTTTTAGAATCTCGCTATTGTGGATTCTCCCCAACAGCTTAGTGATACAGATGATCCCTCGGTTACATTTTCAATAAAGGCCTCGTTCGTATCAGGCGCATTTTTCAAAAATCTACTGCTGCTCACACCATCAGCTCCAGCTGCTATCGCTTTTTTAATATAGTCGTTAGCTAACCAGTAATTTGCTTTTCGGGCAAATGTTGATTCTCCACAATCATTTGCAGTTGCCGCAATTGAATTCGCGCAGATTACCAAAGCATCCCCTCTATAATCTCCACCAACTCCTTTTGCAGTGCTGAAGGCCGATTTATAAGACCCTTGTTTGTATTTAACATTTGCTAAGTTCAATAGGTACTTATCTTTGTTTTCTCCATCTCCCTCGGCTTCAACTGCTTTAGCAAAGTAGTCCGCAGCTTTCGAATTGTCATTGTTGCTCAGTGCATAGTTACCTCCGAAAAAGTAAGCATCTGCAGTTGGTTCTAAGTCGATTAATTCGTCTACAAATTTTCCGTAAACTTCACTTGACTGACATTTCTTCTGATCCATTAAAGCCAAATAAGATTTAACTTTTTCTTTTCTTTCAGTCGAATCTTTAGGTAAGGTTTCAAATTTCTTATCGAACACCCCTACTAGCACATCACAATCTTTCGCGATTTGTAGGAAGTATTTATCCATAAAGCTTTGCGCACTATTTTGACGCTTCACTTCATTTTTGTCATCCGCATCTTTGCCAGCTTTTAAAGCTAAACCAACATATTCCGATAGCACGATATACTCTTCAATAACTGCTGTTCTTGCAATCTCTTTCTCCTCACCTTTAGCCTTGCTAAATTTATTCATGATTAAGTGCTTAAAATATTGTTTGTAGTGCTTTGAAGAAGCTTTCTCCTTCAACACATGAATAGATTGAGCAAATAGCGTATCGATTTTATCAAACTTTTGTGATTTATTCGAAACCAATTCAGAAGCATAATCAGCAATCCATGCCGGATCTTGATCAACTTGAAGGCGTGTTTCATAGATCCAAAGGATCGTATCATTAAGTCCAACTTCTCTTGCAGAATCAATACCATCTTCTTTTAACATCGTTCCGTAAATATATCTTCCATTTGAGAAAAACGCCCCGTCTAGACCTTCAATTCCACAAGCTTCAATGGCATCATTCCAAAAATTTGCGGCATCTTGATACGCCTTAGAGCTAAGATATTGATAATATAAGCTTCTAAATTTTTGGCATTCGTTTGCCGCTACGTTTGAAGAATCTTGAGCGATTGCACTTGATCCAACTGTGAAGATTAACATTAAAGCTCCTATAATTCCCTTGAGTTTCATTTTGTTCGTTTTATTCTTTGTTATTGTTAATTGTATTTTCGTTTTAAAAACCAGCGGTTACTTCTTTCCGGAGTAATTGAGATCCCGACGTATATTCCTAAGTGCCTATCTTGTATCAATCCGTTTTCTGCTGTTCCTAAGTTTCCTAAACTGCCCCCAAAATTAAGATTTGTATTTGACACTCCAGGTCGAACTGGTATGCTCAATCCAAAACTCATGCCATAATTGTTTAAAGCGACCTCCTCATTCAAATTATTTTTAACCAACAATTCCGTTTGGGCATAATTAAATCCTAAACGGTAAGTTAATCGACTGAAGAATTTATCACGATCCATTAAAGCGCCTAATGTTGGTGCCCGTTCAAACCCCACTCCAATTGACATTCGATCTTTCAAACCTCCAAGGTTTTGAACATCAGAAAATTGTTTATAAAAGGCAGACCATTTCTCCATTTTTAAATCTAGGGCTAATCGCAAACTTGAACTTGAATTATAAGGCGAGAATTGGTATTGTAATCCGACTCCAAATGATTCTGGTTTTAGCACAATTCCTTGGTCATCTTGCACAAACTCAATTGTATCTTTTAATTGAACAGCTTGGCCTCGATAGAAGCTTCCTATGTATGAAAATGAGTTAATATCTTGAAAAGCTCTAACCTCAGCGGCTGGAGAAAATGTAGCTCCAATGCCTAAGGATCGGTTTATTTTAGCTGATTTAAAGCTATAATTATAATTAACGCCAAACTCAGTTGAAAGCCCAGACACTCTTAATCCATTAATTACTCTTGCATTGTAAGTAGTAGTGGTTGACGGTATAAACTCTGTTGAACGAATTTGCTCTGATGTTCCGAATAAATAATTCCCGCTAATTCCAATTGACATTTTGTGAGATTTGTATCCAATTATCTTTATCGTATCAGGCACGTTTGACAGTGTATCAACTGAAGGGACCAACCTTTCAATGGTATGAATTTTTCGAGAATTCATGGGACGATAAGAAATTCCAAAATTTGCAATTCTAACCCCACCCGTGCCTTCGTTTACAGCTTGCAACGTCGTGTCACTCTCTGTATCAATAGTATAATTTGTTATGGTATATCCTGTAAATGAATATGGTTTTATTCCAATTGCCATACCCCAATTTTTCTTAAAAGGTAAAGCCATTTGAAATTGATTCAACCCAAAATGCCGTTGATTCGTGCTATTCGCTTCTGTGCTGAATGTTGATAATTTTCCATTCAATCCAATTTGGAAAACAGGTAAGTTTCTAGAAATATATGCATACGACGCCGGATTGGTAGAGTTAACTATGTTAGAATCAATATTCGCCAATGAAGCCCCCCCCGTTGAAGAGAAAACGGCATAACCATCATAATTGCGCTCTCCTAGTCCAAAAGAACTATAAGGCGATTGCGAACCTTTTTGGCCGAACGAAACGTTCACCGTAACTAAGGTGGCTATCGTAAATAATATATTTCTAATATTCAACATTATACTTCAATATTTCGTTTAAACCAAAAATGGTTAAATCGGAATCTGCAAAGATGGGGTTTTTATTGCCTTTATCAAAGTATTTTAAATCCCCACCGGTCATAAAAATTGTTAATTCACCAAATTGTTCTTGATAACGCTCAATAAACCCATTTATTTCGTGAAAAATTGCGTGCTGAACACCATTTAGAATACTCGTTTTGGTTGTCGTACCAAATCCAAAGACGAATTCTTCAGATGCGATAAGTGACAATTGATCGGTAAAACTTTCCAAAGCAGCATAACGCATATTCATTCCTGGGCTAATATTGCCCCCTAAATAGACGCCTTTATTATTCACTAAATCATATTTAATGCAAGTACCAATGTCAATACATAAGGAATGTTTTTCTGGATTTTTTGTCCAAATCGCTACAGCATTTGCAAGGCGATCTTTTCCTAATGTTTCAGGTGTTTCATAAGCATTGCCAATAGGTAGTGGTGTTGCAGTGTCTAGGTCAATTCGCCTTGAAATTGGTATGTTAATTTGATCATTTGTTACTGAACTGACAAGAACCCTTTTAGCGCCTTTGGCATACTCAAGAATCCATTGATCTATAAATTCAGTCTCCTTTTTTGCAATAATTTCTTTTAACTGGAGGTTCCCGCCTTCATCAAAAAGCGCCAATTTAGTAGCTGTATTACCCTGATCAACAATCAGATTCATGCAGCAAAATTGCAGACAATTTCTCTATTCTCATCAAAAAATTAAAAAAATAATTGTGAATTCTTTTGCGCTTTAAAATAACGTAGTATCTTTGCCCCCACATTATTGGATGGTGATATAGCTCAGTTGGTAGAGCAATGGACTGAAAATCCATGTGTCGGGGGTTCAAATCCCTCTATCACCACAAAAGAAAACCAAGTACGCAGGTACTTGGTTTTTTAATTGGAATAAACTGAAGCTCGCTTCTTGTATATAGACAATGAAAAAACCAAAACTTATTTCTGTAGGAAATAATTGGTTTTCATGCTTGTAAGGTAAACCCCAATAAGATTCATGGAGTAAATCCCTCTATCACCACAAAACAGTTTTAAACAGCTATGCTGTTGAGTTTTGAGCGAGGACGAGGAACTCATACTCAAAAAACTGTTTCTTTTAAGACTTAAAGGCATTCTGCACTTCTCAATATTCAAAACAGCTTTATTTATTCGCGTTTCGTTGAAAGATTCAGTGTTATCAGCCGTCTTATAAAATATGTCAACATCAATTGATCCTTATCAACCTATTAATTGTGTCTTTCACGATTATTTAGAACATTTCGCAACACTGCGCCGCCCAATTAAAATACGCTTTAATTTAAACGGGCTAGAAGTCAGCATTTCTAAAGCAATTATTTATGATTTGACTGGCGGTAGGAAGGGAGAATATGTGCATTTTAAAAATGACAATACCGATTTAAAAGTAAGAATGGATCATATTATTTCAATTAATAATATTGAAGCAAAAACTTTTAATTCAAGTTATTGCTAGAGGTGTTTCACACTTGAAATCCAAATTTTAGTATGTTTGTGAGACGCTAAAAAATCAAAATGACCCTCGAAATAAAAATAGATACTCGAAAACAAATTGTTGGTATTGTCTTATCAATAATTTTCATAATTGCTGGATGCGTATTTTTATTCAATCCTAAGATCTTGGGTGATCATCCTTTCAAGGATGAGGCAATGTTCGCTATTAGTTTAACTATTGTCATTCTATTTTTAGCATTATTAATATTTCTTAGCTACAAAATCATCAAAAAAACAATAGGTTTAATCATTAACGACGAAGGCATTAAGGAACAAATCTCAGCATTTGGTGTTGGTGTGGTGCGCTGGGATGAAATGAGCGGTTTTGGAATTAAAAAACAAATTGGCGTCCCTTTTATTATAATTTATTTAAAAGATAAAAATGAATTTATAGACCGCTTTAGTGGTTTGAAAAAAGCAACGATTAAAAAAATGCAGAATCATTTGGAACGCCAGTTGCAATTAGCACGGTAATGCTCAAAATGAATAAGACTGATTTAATACAACTATTTACTGAAGTAGGTGCCAAACACGGACTTCGATTCGAAGACTAAATAATACTGTTTTTCAGCTTGTATGTCGGCGACAATTCTTCCAAAACCGACTTTATATCTCCCTTTCGGGTGATTTTTTTATCAAAACGGTTTTTCTTCTCCTTCGTTAGGGCTAATAATTTTATTAATCTCCTCTTCTGTGCTATCTAGTTTTTCACGACAAAAATCAACTAGTAATTTAGCCTGTTTTACTTTGCCGGCTAAGTCGTCGATATTTATTTCTTTGCGCTCCAATAGGTGTACAATTTCTTGTAATTGTTCCAATGCTTGGTCATATTTTAATTTCGGATCTAGTTTTGCTGCCATAAGTCCATTTATTAGTCGTGGTTTTTAACCTCAGTTATTTTACTTGTTATTAGCGATTTGCTAGACAACGTTTTTAATGTCGCATCTTTCAAATCTCCCTCATAATTCACCAAATCCACATTGTTGATGGTGGAAATTGTGTAGCCTTTTTTTAATAATTCTTCCGGATTCAGCAGGTTTAATAGATCTGCCAAATTGTTTAATCCAATTTTACTTCGCTCAAGGCTATTAATGCTCAGCATTTGAATCATGTCAAGTGTTGAATTTAACTCGGTGCTTTTTTTCAATTCAATAACATTTTTCGCATTATTGGCCACTTTACTCAGGCTCATTTCTAACTTCGATTTTTCGCTTTCAATTACTTCGGTTACTCCAATGTGCAATTGGTGGATATAATCTTTAATGAAGTTATTATGTTCACGTAATAAGTTTTGTGTGTAATGCACCAAATATTTACTCGTATGCGTAAATTCATCTTTATTTGAAGCTATTAAACTCTGCGCAATTTTAAGAATTGCATCAAATGCCGATTGTAATTCATTTCTAAAAACACCTGCCTTGACATAGAGGAATTTAGCTACAGCAGTTGGCGTAATTTGATACTCATTTGCCACTAAATCTACCACCACCTCATCTGTTTCATGTCCAATTCCGGTAATTACAGGAATTTTACTTTCAGCTATTGCTTTAGCAATTTCATAACTATTAAAAACATTCAAATCCATTTTGCTTCCACCTCCTCGCACAATAATGATTGCATCAACGTTATAGCCTTGTGCCTCAGCCAGTGCCTTTAGCACTTCTTTTGTTGCGCGATCTCCCTGAACAGATACTGAAAATTCTTTTACTTTAAAATTAGTATAGATTCTGTTTTCCAGTAGTTCTGTCAAAAAATCGCGATATCCTGAAGTGTTTACAGATCCAATTAAGGCGACTTTTTTAATAATTGCTGGGAGCTTTAAGGATTGTTGTAAATGATAGAGTCCTTCTTTTTTTAAACGTGCAATGGTTTCTTTTTTCTGTTTCTCAAGTTCACCATAGGTTATAGTGGAGTCAACATCTAAGATATTGAGCTTTAATCCATAAATGGGATGAAATTCAATTCGAACATTGATCAATACTTTGTTTCCTTGCCTAAATATGGTCCGCAGTTCACCTTTTAGTTGATCATCTACTCGACTAAACGCAGAAAACCACATATTCGCTGACATTTCAGCCACACGCTTCCCATCTTTAGCATCTGCTAACTCCAAATAATGATGTCCATTCTTTTCTTGTGCCTTGGTTATTTCAGCAATGACCCAATAGCTTTTTAGCGCAAATTTATCACGAATAAATCGCTCTAATGATTGGTTTAGGGCATGTAACGAAAATATGTTTCTTTTCTCTTCCAAGTTCTGGTTTTCATCAATAAAGATAAGCATCTATGTCAAAATCAACTGTATAAAACGTAGGAATTAACACATTCGCAATTCACGCATAATTAGGTGTTTACACGGTTCTTATCTAAAAAAAATGGCTTATATTTACATTCAAACCTAACAACATTTTATGAAACGCTCTCCCATAACCTTGAATCGCTCCGTCTTTTTTGTAATTGGATTATTAATTTATGCAGCAATCGCAATTAGATCCATTCATTTGCTGGAATGAACTTAAATCTCAATTGCCGTTTGGTCTAATAGCCAATTTTCTTGCGGACCCTATCTAAAACAGCATTTGCAACAGTGGCTGCTTTTTCAGCACCTTTAACCAAAACTCTGTCTAACTCCTCTGTGTTATTCATATAATAATCAAAGCGTTCCCGCACCTCTGCAAAACGATCCAATATCAATTCAAGAATTGCCTTTTTTGTATGCCCAAAACCCCAACCTCCTGCAGCATAATTTGCGCGCATAGTTGCAATTTCTTCATCAGTAGCCAATAAACCATAAATTTGAAAAGCGTTGCAAACAGCTGGGTCTTTTGGATCCTCCAATGGAGTACTGTCTGTCACAATACTAAAAATTTGCTTTTTCAATTCCTTTTTTGGTGAAAACAAATTGATTGTATTTCCTTTAGATTTTGACATTTTTGTACCGTCGGTACCAGGCACTAACATAGTATCGTCTTGTAGTGAGGCCTCTGGTAAAACAAACGTTTCGCCCATTGCATTGTTAAACCGTTCGCCAACTTTACGCGTCATTTCTATATGTTGTACTTGATCTTTTCCGACAGGAATAAATTCGGCATCATACAATAAAATATCCGCTGCCATTAACATGGGATAAGAAAATAATCCGGCATTTACATCATCCAAGCGGTCTGCCTTATCTTTAAAAGAATGCGCAAGTGTTAATCGTTGATATGGAAAAAAGCAAGAAAGGTACCACGTTAACTCTGTAGTTTGCGGGACATCACTTTGACGATAAAAAATAGTTTTATCAGTATCTAACCCACAAGCTAACCATGCAGCAGCAGTTGCATAGGTATTGTAGCGCATGATTTCTCCATCCTTAATTTGCGTAAGCGAATGTAAATCCGCTATAAATAAGAACGATTCATTTTGATCATTCTCAGCCATTTTAATGGCGGGCTTAATCGCACCTAGCACATTTCCCATATGTGGGACACCTGTACTCTGTACACCCGTTAAAATTCGAACCATTATTTTAAATATTTATTGTAAATTAGGTCTTTAATGAAACGAATATTTCGTTCATAGACAACCCAAAAATAGAAATAAAGCATTAATCTGAATACCTTGTTACGGCTTTATTTTATCAAATCGTTAAACTAAATTTTGCTTGTACATTAAAGTTGGTTTTTTTGTACTTTTGTAGGCTGATGAAAATACTGCTATTACCATTTATAATTGTTTACCGGGTGTACTTTGCACTGGTGTTTTTTTTGGTACTACTTATTTTGTGTCCTATATTTTGGATTCTTTTATTGAGAGAAGAAAATTTTACCCGTGTATTCAAATTAAAGGTTTTTACAGCACGCATCATTCTGTTTTTTGATTTTGTCTGGTTAAATCGCAAATTTGAGCAGCCTGATTTAGGTGAAGGACCTTATGTTATTTGCGCTAATCACGCCTCCTATCTCGATATTATTTTAATGTATAGAATTTTGCCAAGAAAACGTTTTTTGTTTATTGGTAAATCGGAATTATTGAAATGGCCTATCATTAATATTTTCTTTAAAAAAGTTGATATTGCTGTTAATCGTGAAAAACGCAGCTCGGGAATGCGCGCTATTATTCGAGCACGAAATGAATTGAAAAATGGATGGTCAATTGTGATATTTCCTGAAGGTGGAATTCCGGTTGACACACCGATTTTAGCGCCTTTTAAAAATGGTGCATTTACGTTAGCTATTGATTCTGAAATTCCGATTTTGCCTATTACAATAATAGATAACTGGAAGCTTTTCAATGTATATCCGTTCTTGACTGGACCCGCTAGACCTGGTGTTTCTCGTGTAATTATACACAAACCTATTCCAACTGTTGGAATGAATAAAAAAGATTTGATAAATTTGCGTCAACGAACGTTTGACATGATAAATGGTCCGTTGTTGGAAGATAACGCCAAAAATTAATAGTTAAAGATGGAAATTACAGACGAAACAGTTGATCATATTGCTCACTTAGCACGATTAGAATTTAATGGTGAAGAGAAAGAAAACATTAAAAAAGATCTTTCTAAAATCATTGGATTTGTAGATCAGTTAAATGCAGTAGATACGGAAGGTGTTGAGCCACTTATTTTTATGACGGATTCTATTAACGTTTTGCGTGAAGATGTTTTTGAACCTAGTATTACTCAGAAAGAAGCATTGAAAAATGCGCCAAATCACGATTCTGATTATTTCAAAATTGCTAAGGTTTTAAAAAAATAAGACCGCCCTTTTAGAAAGAGCGGCCTTAACCCAAAACCTATGAATCATTTAGTCTAATTCGGTTAACAGTAATACGACAATCGTGCCAAAACATTGGTTTGGTAAAAAATTAGGAATTATTTAACAAATTGGAGGGCTGCGAAACGAAGCGATTGAAGATAGATCACGTTAGCGCAGGACTACATCCAGGAAGTTGTTGAGACTGCTAAAGAAATTTAGGAAATTTTGCGTATAAGAAATGCTCCTTCGTCGAGACTTTGAGCAATACCCCTTTGCTAAAGCTTCGGGGTATAAATTCTTCTACATTAAAATTTCGAAGAACTAATAAGACCGCCCTTTCAGAAAGAGCGGCCTTAACCCAAAACCTATGAATCATTTAGTCTAATTCAATTATTGCAATTGCGATTACCGTGCCAAAACTTGCCTCGATATATTAATTAATAACTATTTAACATATTGAAGCCATTCGACGGATAAAAAGGTCGTCTGGTGGATAATTCGTGACTGCTGTACATTTCAATATTGAATTGGAAGCCGAAATACTTTTGCGCTATTCAGAAATAAGTATCTGATGATGGCGATATTCAATAATTCAAATATCAATGATTGTCTTACATTTATGGTATGAGACATTTAATTATATTCTTTCTTTTCACAATTGGATCAACAGCATTTGCTCAAAATTCAATTGACTTGGCGAATATCTATTGGAGAACTTCCCCTGGGAATTCGGTGGAGGATTTAAACCTTAAGCGGAATTTCAACATGTACGTTGCAGATGCAAAGTTGCCAATTGTCTTAAATGATGATAACCTGTTTATTCTGGGCTTAGAATATCAGCACAATACAATCACCATTCAGGATGATGTATTTGGTGGCGCCTTAGATTATGAATTTGCATCTACCATGCTTCAATTGGGGCTTGAACATAAATGGAATGCGAAACATAAGATGCTTTTTATGGCTATTCCACGGTTCAATACAGATTTTAGTGATGTTAATTTATCGCATTTCCAACTCGGCGGTTTAGCCTTGGGAACGACAAGTCTATCAGAAAAATTTGATTGGAAATATGGGCTTTATTATAACGGCGAACTTTTTGGTCCTATGTTCGTTCCGTTGTTCGGGTTTAATTGGGCCATCAATGATAAATGGCGTTTAAAAACAGTCATTCCAATCAATTTAGAATTAAGCTGCCAAGCGAGTGATTGGTTCCGCGGCGGATTGCGATTTGACGGTGTGAACGGATCTTATAAAATTAGTCCTAGTATTTTTTCATCAGATCAACACTTAGACAAAGCAGACAATAACGTTTGGGCTTTCACCGAATTTAATTTGGGAAAAAACATCTGGTTTCATTTAAAAGCAGGTGCATCCGTATTGCGGAAATACCGATTTTATGATGATAGCGATAAACTTGATTTTAAACTAGGGCCTGTGAACATTGGGGACGATCGACCAACGACCAACTCATTAATAGAAAATGGTTGGTCGTTCGAAGCTCGTTTCATTTATCGTTTGCCTTTGGACAAGTGATCTAGTGGTGATGACCACCTTCACCATGTACGTGTCCGTGCGCAATTTCCTCAGCTGTTGCAGCTCTTACTGCTGTAATGTCAACATCAAAGTGTAATGTCATATCAGCTAACAGGTGATTTAAATCAAGCGTTACTTCAGCCTCATCAATTTTAACAACCAATGCAATTGCAGGACCATGTTCTGTATCTAATTGAACGCGCATTCCTTCAGTCAATTCTTCTTCTCCCTGAAAACCATCTTTTGAAACGACACGCACTAGATCGTCACGGCGTGTGCCATACGCATTTTCAGGCGTAATTACAATCTGTGATTTATCCCCGGCTGATTTTCCAGCTAATTCATTTTCAAGTCCTTGTATCAATGCACCTACTCCATGTAAATAAACCAATGGTTCTCTTCCTTCTGAAGTGTCAATAATTTCACCTTCATTATTCTTTAAAGTATAATTCATTGTGACTACACTTTCCTTTGCAATTGTCATATTTCTATTTTTTAAAGCCACAAAGGTACACATAGTTATATGAATCAAAAGTCTTTTAGTATTTGATCTGAAAAATCCTTATTATTGATCTTCAATTTATGCGACCGTTAACGATTCAATATTGCCCTGACTTACATTTGGGATTTCCAAAAAACAAGACCTTTTACCAGGCGAATCCAATTGTTCCTAAAGGTGATATTCTAATTTTGGCAGGAGACATTATTCCTTTTGCAATGCTTGAATATTTTGATTGGTTTTTTGATCAACTCCAAGATCAATTTAAGGCGGTTTATTGGATCGCAGGAAATCATGAGTACTATGGTTCTGATATTAATTTCAGATCAGGTAATTATCACGAGAAAATTAGGGAAAAGATTCATTTAGTTAACAACTATAAGCTAGATATAGATGAATGCCAAATTCTATTCACGACCCTTTGGTCAGATATTTTACCACAAAACTATATGTACATTCAACGCGGCATGAGCGATTATTATCACATAAAGAATGGGAACCAAGCCTTAACTCCAAATGATACATATGATTTGTTTAAAGAAAACATGCCTTTTCTTGCAACTGAAATGGAGACATCAGTAATTAATAAAAAACGAATTGTAGTTACGCACCATGTTCCTACTTATAAAAACTATCCTGAAAAGTATAGAAACAGCCCTTTAAATGACGCCTTTGCCACCGAATTATCTTCATTTATTATGGACAAAGCTATTGATTATTGGATTTACGGACATAGCCACTGTAACGTTACTGATTTTAAAATAGGAAAAACTTTATTAACAAATAACCAGTTAGGATATGTTGGACAAATGGAACATCTCGATTATAGCAGAGACGCCATAATTAAGATCTAGGCTGCCACCGTAAATACTAATGCCGTTCTTCTCTCAACCCCTGAAGGTTCAGAATATGACACTAGTATTGTGACTTGCTTACCTGCTGCTTGACTTAATATTTTTATAGCATTATCATCTAAAGCACCATTCTCAAGCACTTTCCCTTTGAGTTTTATTCCATCCACCACAACAGAACCTGAAACTACTTTAAAAGAAATTAATTTGGGGTTTTCGGTAAATTCAATGTATAAAGATTCCATACTTGCTAGTATTTCCATTTCAACATTTTTTTTACCTTGGGTAATGTTACCTAAAATAATGTTTGGAGTGACATTAACAAAAAATTGAAATGTTAATCCAATGGTTGAATTATCTGACTTATCCAACACCTTTACGAACACAGTCATTCTCTCACCTTCCGCATTTTTCAACAACTCAATACCAGCGGCATCCAATGTACCAGCTTCAGAAATCGTCCCACGCATGCTTCTATCACTTTTAAAAGGTAAAACGTTTCCTTGAATAATTTGAAAATAGCTTAATCCTTTGCCGTTTTGATCAACTATCTGAAATTTAATCTTACTAAAGTCACGTGGCCCATTCACACATGATCCATTTGCAATTTTCTCACCGCTTATGGAGATACTGAGTGAAGGCACAAGATCTTCAGCGGCAAAACTGCTGACTGTGGTTAAGAAAAATAACACCAATAAAGACAACGTACGTGGGATATTAAGTTTGATTAATTTCATATTTGAAGCAATAATTAAGTATTGAAAGTTACGAAATTTTGCGCTAAAAGCTTCCAACTAGTTACTTTTTGTGGACTTTTAAAACGTATTGACGCGACTCTGTTATCACATTTACAAAATATATACCAGAAACTCCCTCAATGTTCAGCTCAACTTTTTGAGTAACACCAATTGTTGATGATTGAACGATTTTTCCTTCGCTGGTCATTACTTCGATCCCAATTAATTCTTGATATTCTGGCAGCTCAATTGTGATTAATCCAGTTGTTGGATTTGGATAAAACGAAAGTGTTTGCACCACGTTCGCCAAGATTTCAACTGTGACAATTGAATAACAATCAGAAGTATCTATACACTCACCATTAGTTATGATGACCGCATAATTTCCATTTGCTTCTGGTGTGAAATTTTGGTCAGTTGCGCCCGGAATTTCTGCATAGTCTTCATCACAATTCACCCACTGATAGGTTGAGCCGCCCAAATTTGCCATAAGCGTTGGGTCAGAATTTGTCACTGAGACATCCAATGGTTCAATCGTCAAATTAATTGTAAGCACACTATCACATCCAAATTCCGTCATTATGACATCTTCATATTCTCCAGCTTCATAATACGTTTCGTCACCACTTGGCACTGTATATGAGTCACACACCGTTACGTCAATAGTTGCTTCTGCATCTTCATATATTGTTATATTAATAGTGATGATACTGTCACAACCCGCTTCGTTTTCAATGATGTCAGTTATAATTTCAGACTCGGTATAGTCGTCACCACTTGGCGCTTCATAGGTATTGCAAGCCTCAACAGAAAATGAGGCATATGTTTCTTCAAGAATCTCCACATCAATAGTGAGAACACTATCACAACCCAAAACGGTTGAAATGGTGTCCAGATAAATCCCTGACTCCGTATAAATTACGCCACTTGGCGCCTCGTACTCCTCACAAATAGAAGCTTCAAAAGCATATTCTGCACCATAATTAACCGTTAGGTTAATTGTAATAATACTGTCACATCCACCAATAGCAGGCAAAGTATCCATATAAACACCTGATGTGATATACGTTTCATCTCCACTTGGAACAGTATATGACTCGCAGGCCGTTTCTGTCATTTCGCCTAGTGCATATCCCAATTCAACCTCAATAGTCATTACACTATCACATCCAAAAACAGAGGTTAAAGTATCCATGTATGTTCCAGACGCAAAATACGTTTCATCTCCACTTGGCACCGTATATGCTAAACAGGAGGCCGCAAATACTTCAGCGGTAATAAATGTGGCAAGATCTACTCCTTCTATCCAGTTTGAAGTTGGACCAAATAACCCAAAATTAATAAGTTCGCCATCATATCCACCACCAGCGAAATCTTCAAGTGTAACTTCACCCGGATTACTGCCACCAGCAATACCATGATTAAACTTATAATAAGCAACCATTCCTTCAGGAACACTGCAATATTCATTATTCATATCCGCAATTAATTCATCCTGTGTTCTGGCATAATCCCACACACGAACCTCATCAATATCCCCATCAAAATGACGTGCATTATCAATACGTCTTCCAATTCTTAAATCAGTCCCCAGCGAGGTATTAATATCAGTCGGTATATCGCCTTCAATATCTAAAACGCCATCAACATATAAGTCATAAGGATTCAATACATCCAATGGGTCGTAAACACAAGAAACGTGGTGCCAAAAGCCATCATTTACAGGGATTGTTCCACTTAAACCAGACCCTCCCACTTCTATCCGAATGGCATTCGACCAAAGCAAATTAAAAGTAAACCTTCCACCCGTGACAAAAGTACCCCAATCCGTTATGATTTGTTGCACACCTCCATCAGTAGGACTTGATATAACCGTTGTTCTCACCCAGGCTTCAACTGTTCTTGCACTAGTTCCTGAAATTCCTTCATAGGTGGTTTGAATATAATCATTCGTCCCATCAAGATTGAGAGTGTTTTGGTTGAACCCACTAAGAGGCGCTAGAATTGTAAAAATTAGGATAAATAAATTCTTGCTCATACTTCACTTTAAAGGATTGAGATGCAAAGTTAAACAGTTTAAGAGTATGCCACAAATATTAAACTTACTATTTTATAATTTGGCATGACTTCCGTCACAATAAGGTGGGTTTGAAGTTTGTTTGCATGTACACAAAAACACTTTTTTGTCTTCCGTTTCTGCACATATTTGAGGTGTAAAATTTGTCCCTGCGTGTGAACCATTGCAGAAAGGTTGGTTCTCTGACAATCCGCAAGTACACCATGCATAATTTTTATCTTTAACTGCTTCAACCATTGCAGGTGCCTTTCCGGCTACTTTTCCTTTTTCCATAATTCAATTTTTTTGCTTAAAGTAGTATAATTATATGTTTAACCATTCAATTGGCCTTGTTTTTTTTAATGAACCCGCTTGTTGCGCCATTTTATTCTTATCGTATTTTTTTCTAACATATGAATCATGAGTTGAACGCTAAAGCTTTCGGTCTCTCTCACTCTAATGCGCTAATCAAGTGAACCGATAGGCTTAATCATACTTTTGTTTTCCATCCGCCATAATACATGGCACTATCTTTGACCTATTTATTGTAATTGAATAAGGGTAATCAACTGAATTAACGACATTGATATAAATACGGTTCAGTTTAAAGAGGATTCTTACCTTTATTCTGGCAAACATTAACACTTTAAAATAATAGCAATGCGTTTTATACCACTAATCATCTTAACCATTTTCTCAGCAACTCTATTTGCTCAAGAAGTTACATTGAGTAAAGAAGAACTTAAAAAATTTAGAGGTTTTGAAGGAAATCAAGTTGAATTCAACTACAACTACTTGGTAGCTGAATACATCTATTCTACACAAAAGTTGAAACAATCATCAACTAATATGACCGTTGCTCAGGTAAAAATTCATGCTTACATAAAATTGATTAAAAATGATGACGAGTTTTGTTTTAGTGATGTTCATTTAGGATTTAACGTAGTTCGTCAGGGAGTTGGATGCACATACAATTCGGTTGAAGTTCTCATTGGTTTTACCACCAACATCAGAAAAGGAGACGCGATTAAATATAAATTTGATCTAACGTCAGATGCTGGAAACGCTTCAATACAAGGAGAGAAAATAAACGAAATAATTTCTAAATCGGATGAGATAAAACGACCGATCACCTTTAATTTTTACATTGATGAAACGCAGATTTCATCAATGATAATTTCGTATGCAAGGGTGAGTCAAAAACTTGGTGGAATATTGAGCACACAAGCCAATTTGTTGGAAAAATACATTCGTTGCACCGAATAAATAGCGCAAAAACCTGAACTCGACTAAATGCTATTCAATTAATGGCGCAGCTTCTAGCAATCTTACAAAATTGTATAAAAAGGAGGTACCCCAACATTCAGGTCCGTAATAAACAAATGGTCCATGTGCTGCTTCTAATTCAACGGTAATGAGCAAACCTGGTTCACTGAGACTATCAGGTAAATTATAGGCAAACACTCTATTATCAGGGCTATTCGAGATAATTGAATCTAATGGATAAGGAAAAGTATCTGCATCATCTAACATTTCAATCGCTAACAAATCGTGGCATCCAGTTACTTGGCCGTATACTACAGCATTGTATGTGAATGTTGGCATATCTTCGGCAGTTGTATTATCCTTAAGACAGCCCGATAGCGCAATTGCAGCGAAAAAAATAAATAACTTATTCATATCCCGATAATACATAAAATTCTCCATGGTTCAAACTCTTAGGATTCAGACTAACAGAACTTTATACTGGTCTAAAGTTACTCAAAAGGCTTCAGGGTGGAATGGATTAACTTCGTTGATCAAAAAGGGCAATCATTCTAAGCATAGAATCCGATCTTATTATCGTAGTTGACGTGGTAAACACCGGGCTGCAAATTAGCATAGCTCACTTTTGAATTAAAGCCCTTTTTCACAATATTTCCAAAGGCATCAAAAATCTCATACTTAGTTTTAGCAGCTTTGCCATCAATCATGAACTCAATAGTCTTGTCCGCCTTTGAAACATTCAGCTTAGGTTCACTGGCAACACCAGATGTAAATGAAACCGATTGTGAAACTCTTTTTTTACTCGTATTCTCTATTTGCGAAACCCTAATTGTGTTTTCTCCAGAATGTGGCAATACATTAAACGTGTAATTTGATAGTGTTGGAACTCCTGTGCCATTTACTTCTCCAATCACCACCCATTTATTCCATTTGTACTGCTCAACTAAATAATTTAATTTACCAGATTCATCCGTGGTAGACCACGTTAAAACAGTGTAAAGATACAAATTGTTGATGGATAAGACAAAAAAAGCACTTCTGACCGAAACCAGAAGTGCTTTTATTGATCAAATTTCCAAGCTAATCCAAGTCCGAATACTTCTTTGAATTGAACACGTGGTCCAAAAGCTGTTTCATTCCCTGAATAATCTTTAAAACTAATGTTCACATCATCATCATAGACCAAGTGTGTTGAAATTGTTGCAGATAAAAATTTCCACACCTTAATTTCTAACAAATTCTCCCAGTTTACATCAATTCGAGATGGATTATCAATATAGTTTGAGAACAAATCCAATTTAGTAGTGAACGTAATGTTCTCAGCCAGTTTAGTCTTATACTTTATTCTCATGTACCCTCCGAATTCTGAACGGAATTTTTTTCCCGGATTATAGAGGCCCGTTATATCATCAATAAATGCCTCGTCTACTCCAAACGCTCCTGCATTTGCTAAAAGAGTGTCATTTACAAAAGTTAATTTTGACGTAATCGGAGCAACAAATAAACTAAATTCCGAACCTTCTTTCATGGAAGGTTTATAATCCATACCAATTGCAGTTAACCAATATGCCGGCGCTAAAAAGCCTGAAATCTCAGTAAAATTATCGTCTGCACCGTAACCGGCTGTAGTTTGTGTTCTAAAATTAGTCAATGCCGCATAGTAACAGACTTTAGATCCCTTTTGACCAAACTTTGAAGTAATGTCAAGTCGATCATCAGTCTTAATCCACTTTTCATCCCCTGAAAAAAGATTCTCACCTTGATTCATCAGTCCGTATCCAAAGTCAAGGGAATTTTCCCAAGTCATTGAACCTTTCTTCAAGTTTGCGTACAATCCAAATAGACTATTAATTGAGACTGAATTTTGTCCCCCAGCTACCCAGTTTGTTAAACTTACTTGTGAACCATTAAGGCTAAAATAACCTCCCTTTTTCCATCCATCCACTGTGTCTTTACACACAGTTACTAAATCATCTTCTCCTTCTGTAATCTGGCCAAAGGCCATAGTCGTTGCCAAACCAATGGCTAGCATGAGTACTTTTTTCATTTGATAAAAATTTGTGTTAAACTTTTCTTTTTGTAGTAAATCTCTGATTTCTCCTAACAAAACCTCTTCTATTGCAGGTGCTGGTGGAGCTGCTGGTGCTTCTTCAGCTTTCTTCTTTGATTTGTTGTAAGCTTTTATGATCATGAACAATACAAATCCAACAATTACTAGGTTGATAATTGCATTAACCCATTTACCCCACATAATTGCGTTTTCAGCAACGGCAGCAGTAACAACAACTTCTCCATCCATTACGGCAGGTACAGCTTCTGACAACGTATATTTCAATTCTGCAAAGTCCATTCCCCCAGAGAAGTGTCCTATAATGGGCATCATGATGTCCCCCACAAATCCGGAAACTACTAGGCCGATTTCCCCGGCTAAAATTACTGCAATTGCAAGGTCAAGTGCATTCCTGTAAGGATAAATGCTATAAATTCTTTTAGCATATTTATAATTTTTAAATTGGTTATATCTGCGAATGTACATCTTTTAGGTCATACGCGAAAGTGAATTATCGTTGAGTTGTAATGCATTGTCGACGAAACGAGCAGAAAAGGAAATAAAAGCCGTTTGAAGATTCCCGAATAATTTGATTTGCAAGTTAAAAAAAGTGCTATTTTTAGGCTCCAAGGCGGTAAATGAAGGAAACGGATTTCATAAAACAGAACAAGAAGAAGTGGGCGAGATTCGAAAAATTGTCCTCCAATAAGAGCAACGATCCTGATGAAGTATCGGAGCTTTTTACCGAAATCACTGAAGATCTTTCTTACGCCAGAACATTCTATCCCCGCCGTTCGGTTCGTGTTTATTTGAATCAACTGTCGCAGGGCGTTTTTACAAGCTTATACCGCCAACGTAAACAGCCCATTGGTAATTTTATTAAATTTTGGGTAGAAACTGTTCCCCTTGAAGTTTACCGTGCACGCCGTAACATGCTTGCAGCGTTTTTGTTTTTTGTGCTCGCCATAATCGTTGGCGTTATCTCACAACATTATGACAGTGGGTTCGCCAATATTGTACTAGGAGACCATTATATAACGGTGACGGAACAAAATATAGCCGACAAAAATCCGCTAGGAGTTTATGGTGATTCGCCGGGCGGCTCCATGTTTTTTCAGATTACAATCAATAATATTCGCGTCGCGTTTTTTGCTTTTGTAGGCGGTATTTTATTCACCTTAGGAACGTATTGGGTAATGCTGCAAAATGGAATTATGCTAGGTGCATTCCAATGGTGGTTTAAGGGTAAAAGTTTACTTTTTGTTTCCTTTTTAGGGATTTGGATTCACGGGGCTTTTGAAATATCGGCAATTGTTATTGCTGGTGCAGCTGGCTTGACTGTTGGAAATGGGTTGATTTTTCCAAAGTCATATTCCCGTGTGCAATCTTTAGTTTTTGCAGCAAAACGCGGTTTAATAATTATGCTCAGTCTAATTCCATTCTTTATTATGGCTGGGGCATTAGAAAGTTTTGTAACGCGCTGGTATAGAGAAATACCCACGATTGTTAAAATGCTGATCATCTTTTTCTCATTTGCCATCATCATTTTCTATTATGTCATTTATCCTTTTATTGTTGCACGGCGGTATCCTGAAAAAGTTGAGGTTAAAGAGATCCCACGTTTCATTCCTACTAAAAAAATTAATTGGCATAAAATTCGCAAACCCGGCGAAATTTTCACCGACACTTTTACTTTGTTAATTAGTAAAATGTCCCGATTAACTCGGATTTTCTTTTCCATAATTGTACCGCTTATTATTGTGTTGATTTCTGTTACATTTTATCTGGAATATCAGCGATTTAACTTTACCATGTATTGGTACCAAACGTTTGGAACTTTGTTTGGAACGGGAATAGATTTTCAGTATTACAAGCTGTTTGGTTGGTGTGTGCCTTTTGCTATGATTATCACCGCGGCCTATTTTGTAATTACAGATAAACGAGAGGACAATCTGCTCGGTAATTATTTAAAATTTATGGCAAAGCATTTTATATGGCTGTATTTGTATGCGCTTGTTATCTACAGTATTTTCTTATTCTCACCCGGAATTTTCTTGTTCTTTGTCGTTTTAGTTGCTCCTTTTTTAAATGCAATTCCGTCCATTATTATTCATGAAAACACCAATTTCTTTACAGCACTTAGTCGTTCATTTGATTTAGGTAAAGGTGGCTACGGCGATTCGCTTGTTTCATTTTTAGCACTGGTCGCTATTACGGTCATTTTCTTCTTCATTCTTCACAATCCAATTGCCGGAATCATGATGATTTTTGATGACTTTTTAAAACAAACTTTAATTACTGTTGTGGATTCTTATAGCGTTGTAATTGCTATCGTGCATGTAGCCATTTATATGCTGTATTTCTTTATAATGTTTAGCATTTGTATGATTTCGTTTTCATTGAATCACCATTCAGCACTCGAACGAAAAACGGCAAAAGGACTTTACGAACGATTGGAACATTTCGGGAAAAGAAACCGAAGCTATGAAACTGATTTAGATTTTGATTAAACTATTGATCATATCGCTTTTGTTTTTGGCTGGCTTTTCATTTGGACAAGATGATGAAATCTATGACCATGGATTAGATCAAGATAAATGGCAAGACATAAGAGACGGCATTCGCTACGAGGGACAGGAAGAAGGGCCAGGTCGTCAATGGACCTACGAGTCATCTGAAGAGTATGAGCGTGAGCGACGTAATTATGAAGGTGGCGGAAGCGGAGGAAACGGTTACGGCGGAGGCGGAGGAGATGGGGGCGGCAACCGCTATGACGGTTCTGAGCGACCGCAACGCCAAAATTACGAACCACCGCCAAGTAACAGCACTTATAGCGCACCCAGTTTTGGCGGATTCTCTGTATTTGGGTACATCCTCCTAGCCGCATTTGCTGTGGGACTCATGTTTTTAATCTACTACCTTTTTGTAAATGCTGAGCGAAGAGGGAAGAAAGTAAAAGTTGAAAGGGGAATAATTAATATTGAAGATGTCAATCCTATTGAAATTCCGCTTACAGAATTGCAGCGTTTATTGCAAGAAGCTTTGGCTAACAAAGATTACCGAGGAGCTGTTCGTATCTATTTCATGTTTATTGTGAGAGATTTGGCAGAAAAAAACCACATCAAATGGGAAAAGGAAAAAACCAACTTCCATTATTTACGAGAAATGTCAGGGAAAAATGAGTTTAATGACTTCAATGTATCCGTGAGTTATTTTGAAATAATTTGGTACGGAAAAAGAGAATTGGACGCAGACAAATTTGAGCAAGTAAAACCGAACTTTACCCGGTTTTTAGATAAATTGGGAGTTAAATAATTGGGCAAGTGGGGCAAAATAGCAATCATTGGTGGTGTGGTACTTATACTAGTAGCGCTACTCTATTATTTTAGCTTTAGACAAAAAGAGGAAACTTACATCACGGATAACTGGAATATGACCTATGATCCGGCAGATAAAGGGCCTTATGGCACTTATATGCTAAAGGAATTATTGGACACCACTGGTTTATTTGGTAATTTTTTAGAATTGGATGATAATCTGGAAGAAATTTTAGAGGATAATTCCAAAGCCAATGATATCTACTTTTTTGTAGGAGGCGAGAATTATTTATCAGAAGAATCTACTGAATATTTAATGGATTTCATTCGGGCGGGAAACACGGGATTTATCTCAACAGAAGAATTTCCGCACGCCTTGCTAAACTTAATTTGTCTCGACCCAGATGATGTATTTGCAGAAGAAGTAATTGACTCTTCACAATATTTCAAGTTCTACCATTCAAATTTCCAAGGCAAGCGTTACAAGTTTGACTTTGTTCACAACAATAAGGTGCAGCAAAAAACTTGGGATTATTTTGACGTGGATGCTTTCGCATTGTATGATGGAGATAAACTTTCAAGTCTAGGATCTAACAACCATGACCAAATCAACTTTATTAAAATAAGGTATGGGATTGGCTATCTTTTTCTGCACTCCAACCCCTATGTATTTGCCAATATTAGCATGATGAAGCGAGACGGATTTCAATATGCAGAAAATGTATTGAAACATGTACCACCCGGAAGAGTGCAATGGGATAAATATAATATTAGACGTCATTATGAAGATTCAAGTGGTGACAATGACTCAGGTGGAGGTGATGGCGAAAAACGAGAGAGTATTTTACAATTCATTATGAATAATCCGCCTTTATTATGGGCTTTTTTAATTCTATTAATTGGGGCTGTACTTTACGGTTTATTCAAAGGAAAGCGGATGCAGAAAATGGTTCCTGCAAGTGAGTCGAAAGAAAACATGTCATTGCAATATATAAACACGCTCTCGTCACTGTATTTGCAAGAAAAGAAACACAATAAATTGATAAAATTAAAGGAGAAAACCTTCCTTAATTTTATTGCTGAACGCTATTATATTCACAGCAATAAGCTGGACGATAAATTCTTTACAAAAGTGGCCAAAAAGTCGCATATCCCAAAAGACGTAATAATCGATATCTTTAATACTTTTAAAGAGCTTGAGCGGTCTATAGAAGTATCGGATAACGGTCTAATAGCATTGCACCAAAAAATTGAAAACTTTTACAAAAACTGTAGATGATGGAAGAAAACAACATAAATCCGTCTGGGGCGGAAGAGAACAATGAAGGACAAGAGTCGAATGTAAACCCAACAGGGGGTGAAGCAAATTCGTCAACTGCACCGCAAGACAATCCTGTCGATCCGTCGATAGCAGATAAAATTGCTGGCGGTGCATACGCTTCTGAAGCTAGTGCCTTATTTACACCTGGTCTTGATTTAGGCTTTATTCATAAAAAAGTGAACGCCACCCGTGAGCAAATTGGAAACTTTGTCATTGGTCAACACGAAATGGTTGATTTGTTGATGATCTCGATTTTCTCAAACGGGCATGTATTGCTTGAAGGAGTTCCGGGAGTTGCAAAAACGTTAACCGCAAAGGTGTTGGCAAAAACACTTTCGGTAGATTTTTCTAGGATTCAGTTCACGCCAGATTTAATGCCGTCAGATGTTATTGGAACCTCTGTTTATAACATGAAAGACGGAACGTTTAGCTTTATGCAAGGACCCATTTTTTCAAATATTGTTTTGATTGATGAGATTAACCGCGCACCTGCAAAAACACAAGCGGCGCTATTTGAAGTTATGGAGGAACGCCAAATTTCTTATGACTCAAAGGTTTATAAAATGAGTTTCCCGTTTTTGGTTTTAGCAACACAAAACCCAATTGAGCAGGAAGGAACTTATAATTTACCTGAAGCGCAATTGGACCGTTTCTTATTCAAAATTAAAATCGATTATCCGTCTTTAGAGGATGAGCATGAGATTTTAAAACGTTATAAAAACAATATTAAATCTCCGTCATTGGATAATGTGCAGTCTGTATTTACGGCTGCCGAGCTGCAAAAAGTTCAAGATTTAGTGGAAAAAGTAAAAATTGAGGATCAAATTTTAAAATACATTGCAGAAATATCAAATGCAACACGAAATCACGCCAAATTATATTTGGGCGGTTCACCACGTGCATCATTGTCCATGTTAAAATCTGCAAAGGCTTTTGCTGCAATCCGCGGCCGTGACTTTGTAATACCTGATGATGTTCAGTTCGTAGCGCCACATGTTTTAAACCACCGTTTAATCATGACACCAGAAGCTGAAATGGAAGGCATGTCAATTGAGGAATTAATTAAAGAAATTGTTCACGAAATTGAAGTGCCGAGATAGGCTATACCAATGCGATTAATTCGGGGACTTTTCCTTTCATATCGATTTTTTATTGCGCTGCTAATTGTGGCCATGGCTTTTGTATACGGTTTTGTCATTCCCATATTTTTTGTTGTGGGGCAAGGCTTACTGGTTTTAGTAGGATCTATTCTTGCTTTGGAAATATTCATTCTGTTTGGCAAAAAGCATCCGATTGAAGCTACGCGCCATGTCATGAATCCCCTTTCATTGGGCGACCAAAACAAAGTGAAAATTACGGTGCAAAACAATTTTAGTTTTACAATTTCTGCGTTGATCTATGATAATGCCCCAGCACAATTACAATTGCGTGATTTAAGTTTTAGCGATTTGCTTGAACCGGAAATTATTAAATCGTTCACTTACGAAATTAGGCCAACTGAACGTGGAGAATATAAATTCTCGGACATCTTTATTTACGTCTCAACACTCACGCATTTTGCTCAGCGAAAAGTGGTTATCAAAGCAACCGAAAAGGTAGCCACCTACCCTTCCATAATTCAAATGAAGCAGTACGAATTAAAAGTATTTGCGAAAACGGCCATGTCTGGTATTAAAAAGATTCGGCGTTTAGGTCATAACAATGAATTTGAACAAATTAAAAACTATGTTCAGGGAGATGATTTTAGAACCGTAAATTGGAAAGCAACCAGCCGCCGTAACGAATTAATGGTGAATCAATATCAAGATGAACGTGCGCAGCACATTTACTCTATCATTGATAAAAGTAGAAGTATGCGCATGCCGTTTAATGAATTGACTTTGTTAGACTACGCGATTAATTCAACCTTGGCGTTTTCAAATATTTGCCTGCGCAAAGGTGACCGTGCTGGCTTAATGACTTTTTCAGATAAACTAGGAAGCAAATTAGCTGCCGAACGTTCTGGAAAACAATTGCAGCGAATTATGGAATTGCTGTACAAACAAAAAACGCGGTACTTAGAAGGAAATTACGAAATGCTGTTCCACGGCATTCGAAATCATATAAAAGGGAGAAGTTTGTTGATGTTGTACACGAACATTGAATCAGAATATGCCTTAAAACGGATTTTGCCTTTACTTAAACGCATTAATCAACTGCACGTGCTCTGTGTTATATTTTTTGAAAACACAGAGGTTGCAAAGGCGGCACAAATGGAACCTGAATATGTGAGAGATATCTATTTCAAAACCTTTGCAGAGAAGTATGGAATGGATAAAAAGAAAATTGCGTTGGAATTACGTAAAAATGGAATTCAAACGGTTTTAACTACTCCCGAAAAATTGACTGTTGATACGATTAATAAGTATTTAGAGTTGAAGGCGAGAGGGGTTATTTGAGGATTGAGTTTGGTCCGCCCTAGGCAGAGAGTTTTCAGTTCGTTTTGACTCGGGTTTTTGATGATTTGATTCATTGATGATTTGATGATCTGATTTGTTAGATGTTAGATCGCTATGCTGTTAGACAATAGATCGCTACGCTCATAGACATATGAATTTTGGCCTTGCAGTAGTTAGGGATTGATTCAAAAGAGGGTTATTTGTGATTGGTGGATTGATGGGTTTGTTAGATGTTGGATTTTAAGCTTTTTTCAATTTGTAGCGCCTTCAATTAGAAATTCTGAAATAGCAAAACTATCCTTTCAACGCTGGTGCGCTCGGCCTCAGGCGGACTATCGCCTTCCAAACGACATACCACCCTTCCCTTAAACCTGCTTATAAAAATCCTAATTACCAGTAACAATTTGAACAGTCCCCTGCCCTTCAATAGTTGTGCTATTGTCAGATGATCCGTTATATTTATAAAAGTAAACCCCATCTTTACAAGGATCGCCATTCATATCTGTTCCGTCCCAACCATCTGTTACATCATTTAATTCTCCAACTGTGATTCCCCATCTATTTACAATTACGCAATAAAACTCAGCCACTGACGCTGATTTAAATTCAAACGTAAACTCGTCATTTATGCCATCTCCATTTGGTGTGAAAATATTTACTCCAACGGTAATTAATGGTTCATAAATGGTGATGATTTTGCAGGCGGTATCTCTACATCCGTTTTTGTTTATTACCACTAAACAGGCTTCTAATTCGTAAGAAAATCCCTTGGATTCATAAGTAGTGTCAAATACTTCAAAATAACTGTGTGTGATTTGCCAATCGGCATTGGGCGAATCTAAATTCCAAAAGAAAGTAGTATCGGAAGATGGATTGTTAGGATTCGCATAATTCTCAGAATTATTGATAAAGTTCACTTCAATAGATGGATCAGCAGTTCCTTGACAATCGTCATTTAAAAGATCAGATTCAACAGTGAACGCCGCAATTGGATTCAATGAATCTAAAAACAAGGATTGCTTTAAAACACAACCATTTTCATCCGTCATGGTGAGTTCATAGTTTCCAGGATTTAAACCACCCCAAGTCGTGCTAATATTGGTTTCGCCATTGTCCAAATTTGTCCAGATATAATTATAATCAGGTGTTCCGCCACTGGCCGCACCAAAAACGACTCCGTTTCCACTTTGATATTCATGCAAGCGACAATAAGCATGCTCAAAACCAAACTCTGAAAACTGCATGGAATCGGGTTCATTTACTTCAAAATCCAATACCATTGAACAACCATTTTCATCATTAATAGTAACGGTATATCCACCAGCGCCTAATGCCCAAGTTGAATCTGCGCCTACGCCTTCAACACCTGCAGGATTTGGCGCCCAAAAATAACTGATAGCATCAATTGAACCGGTTGCATTAAATACATTATCAATTCGTGCCCAACCCGTTTCATCTCCATGGCAAGGAGGATCAGAAACGGTAATTTCAGCATCCATTTCGTTTGGCTCGCCAATAAAAACGGAATCAATTGCCGATCCGCATCCCGATTCATCTTCCACAGTAAAATAATACCAACCTGTTGGCAATTCATTTGCAGCATTACTATTGTCTTCATTAATTAATTCACCCGCTTCATTTGTAATTGTAAAAGTTGGGTCTTCTAATCCATCTGGAATATTTACCACCAACGATCCATCTGAAAAACCATAACAAGTAGGTTCGTTCACCAACACATCTAAAGAAATTCCACCAATTGTTACCGTAATGGAAAATTCGCTAAAACAGCCTGTGATGTCCTTTACTATTAACGTAACGGTATAAGTTCCCTCCGCGTCAAATGAATGAAATGGGTTTTCATCAGTAGAGGTTCCGCCATCTCCAAAGTTCCATTCCCATTCAATAATATCTACTCCATCATAAATTAAGTCACTTGTAGAATTGTCCAAGAATTGAATTTCTTCTGCAGAACAAGCTGTAGTAAATCCATCAACGGTATGATCAGTTGTGAAATCTACCTCGCGATAAGAACATACGGTTTGAACATTCCATGACCCACCTGTACCTGCTGTCCAACCAAAATAGACTACTGGATCTCCATCAAAAAACAAGGTTGCCATGTCACCAGAGTAAGTGAACATACTCGTCCCATCAAAAAAGACTTCAAGATCAAAACTTATCGGATCCCATGTCACTCTGAATACATGATTCAATCCATCTTCCACATTCCCTCCTAAGGTTATTGCACCAACTAAATCATGCATCACCATTCCGTCAGAATGCATTCCCACGTGATCTTCCACCAAATCTCCGTTCTCAGCATTATTCCATGTATCTACCTCAACTCCTATTGAACTCAAAATTCCATCATAACCAAGTCCGCCACCGCCACCGCCAGGATCTCCCGGAAGTTTACGAATAACAAACACGATACCGTCTGCACCGCCAGCATCAATATCTCCTAAGTTTACGTCAAAAGTAAAGTCAAATGAATTTCCTAAATCAATTGAATTGGGACTCCAGATAGAGCCGGCCTCAAAAGTTAGTTCATCTGTTAATTGATAACAATCGCAAGTTCCAGTTGTTGTACCGTAAGTGTCCATTTGACAATAAGTGGTCATTGCAAAAAAAAGTCCTATGGATAATAAATATAAACTTTTCATTTAGTATTGATTAGTTGCTGAAACGTAAAGATATGAAAAATGAATTTAATTTGACTTAAACAAGATTCGAGATAAAATCTGGAATCCAATAATAGGTCCTAATTAATTGTAATTCTCTTGATAGAATTTCATATAAGTGGCCAAGTCTTTAGCTTTAAAAAGTTCGCTAAAGTTTTTGGTGTTAATCAGGCAAATTTCAAACTCGGTTGCAATTTCCTTAATGGTTTCTTTTGCCTTTTCAGATTTAAATGAATTGATATACGGTTCCGCAACATCCAAGTCTTTAAAGGAACGTACCACTAAAATTTGGTAATCATCACCTAAAGGAGCATCCTGCATTGAAAGTCCATCATTTTTAAAGAAGATGCCGTTGAAATTTGAAATTTTAATTTTAGTCTCGGCAGCATCACCCCCTCCTGTTGGAATGGCTAACATAAAAAAGTGCTTTGAATCTGCATCATAAATATAAGGAGATTGTGCAGCTCCTGGATCTGGATCAACAATGCCTCCACCACCTTTCATTTGGTCAAGATAAGTTTTCGCTTGTAAGCCTTCTTCAGAATCAGGCGATAGCTCATACAGCTTAATTAACGGATCAGAAATAGCATCATTATTCCCTGGACTAACCTCACTCACGGCAAATGCTTTAAGCAAATAATACTTATTCAAAAATTTGTTTTCTGGATCATTTGTAATGACCTCGTTACATTTTGTGATGACTGTTCCAAAACTTCTTCGGCGATAATTTCGCATCACTCCTGAATATTCAACCAATTCTTCTCTGTCCTTTAATTCTTTCTTTTTAAGATAATCTGGATCCATCAAAATTTGTGCAATTTCACTTTCAGGGTAGTCTTTTAGAATGGTTGATTTATAGCCATTCGATTTTCCACTTCCATTTTTCTTGTTAATGAGGTAAAGCTGATATAAGGCTGGCAATACGCGTGGGTGGTCAACATTCCGATCCAAAACCGCCTGGAAATAATCCATGGCCTCGTTTTCCTCTTTCAGTTGCTCCTTATAAATAATACCCAAATTATACAGGGAATTTAAAATTCGGTAGTTAGATGAATCAAGTTCAGACTGTGTTAACGGAATGTCTTCCATTAACATTTCAACTGTCAATTCATCTACTGCAACACTATCAACCAGTTCGCCATTTTCATTTACTAAATCGTTAAACGAATTTTTATTGGCTCGTCTCCAATTGTCTTCATTTACGCGTTGGCCCCAAAGCCCTCTAAAATCATTAAATCCAGATGCCACTAATTTAGGGTTTGAAAAATACCATTTCTTTCCGCCACCTCCGCCACCGCCTTGCTGGTTATTAATTCTTGCTTGTTGTGCTAATAAACGCTGTTCTTCTTCTAGGCGTTTACGTTCTTTGGCAGCTTCAATGTCTTTAATGGTTTGTTCCAAGAATTTTTCACGATCTTTTGGCGACATTTTCGCAATTGTTTGCACGCTATCTTCAAACTCTACCAATTCGTAATGATAGACCAAATCAGCCAAGCCGGCCGCTTTGTTCTTTAACATTTCATAGCCTTCATAGTCTTCCGGTAGGGCTTGCACACAACTGTCATAATATTTTTGTGCGCTCAAATAATCTCTATCTTCAAAAGACATATCAGCCAAACGTAAATAACTTACCCCTTTTTGGCGGTTATTTTTAATGGACCATAAAACGGAGTTGGTATAGTTCGACTTTGCAGAAACCCTATCCGGCTTTTTCATATCCAATTCCGCCAAGGCGTAATAAATTTGATCTTTATACTCAATATTTTTACCGTCCTTCAGCATTTTAGTCAGTTCGGCAACCAATTCTTCGGTATTTCCAGGAGATGTTAATGCGTTTTTAATTTTTGCTTTAAAACGCATTTCATACGGTGCGTTTGATCGGGTTACTTTTGCAAAATATTTAGATGCTTCAGCGTTGTTTCCTTGTTCGGCATAAAGTTGACCTAAAGCAAACATATAGCGCGCCCGTCTCTTATTATCTTTGCATACTTCCACAGCGTTTTCAAGGTGCTCTATTGCTTTTTTATCTTCCTTCTGAGCCAAGTATAAATCAGCCATGGCAATTTCATAATCAACTAATAATCTTTTAGGGAAAGGTGCTGGTTCGTTATCCTTTTCTTTTTTACCCGCTTTCTTAGCGCGTTGCTTGTCCAATTTAGAAGGTTTTTTCTTTTTTGTTTTATTCTCTTTTTTCGCTTCGGTAGATTTGATGGATTGCTCTACTATGCGTAACACCCTTTTTGCTTGTGCATATTCACCCATTGCAATATGCGTTTTTGCCAACCAAATTCGTGCTTCATATACAGATGCTTCTCCCCGATAAAAATCGGACTCCGCAACATACTGCAACTTTTCTCTCGCTTCTTTATAATCTCTTTTGATATAATATGCTTGTCCAACAACTAACCAATTGTCATCAATCCATCTGCAATTCTCATTGGCTTTATTCGTAACCACTGCTGGATTAGGCATGCTGTGTCGTACAATCACTTTAGAACAGCGCTCAATTGCATCTTCTAATTCAGGAAATACATTCGGTACATCCGCTTCTGTTGGATACAAATCTAAATCAATAATGTCGATATAATCTTCTTGGTAACCCTCGCGATAACCGTCAAGCATTTCGCCAATAATAATTCGTGCATTATAATAACCATTATAACGCGCGGTCATATTGTGATACCCCTTATTGATTAGGGCGTCTTTTTCTGTTGAGCATGAAGCCGTTATTAACACTATAAAAATGCCAATAATGGAATTAATATAAAGGGGTTTAATCTGCATTCGTCTGTCTTGTTCGACTTGTATTAACTCAAAAAGAACAAAAATATTTTAATTTCTTTAATTACAGCCTATTTAAATCCTTTAATTCCTGCGAGTTCGTCCTTATTTTCGCCATTTCTGCGTCACCTTTGTTGCGACATGTCGTTTAAAATTGAATTTCAAATTGAAATCGTGTCCTAACATTGCCTAATTTTAAAGGAATGGATGGAGTTAAGAGCGTAGGTAATAACACCCCTTTTTACCGTGGCTGCATCCCAATTCGCTATAAAAAAGCTATATTTATCCTACTATGAAATTTTAATTATGAAAAAATTCCTAACAATCTGTATACTGTTTTTAGCAGTGACACAAGCAAAAGCCCAAGCAGTTGTTGACACGTTCTTTTATACAGGAACGACAGAATTGTTTACAGTAGAAGCCTGCATGGGTCCAATCACATTTGAAGTAATTGCCGGAAGTGGTGGTGACGCAAATGCAGTTGAAGGCGGAAACGGCGGCAGAGTTCAAGGAATACTGGCCTTTGCTCCGGATGATATCCTTTATATTAATGTAGGAAGAGCAGGCATTGACGGATCGCTTGATGCAGATGGTATATTTGTTGGTTCTGGTGGAGTATTCAGCTATTCTACCTGCGGAGAAGCAGGAACAGGTGGTGGTGCTTCGGACATTCGATTAAACGGAGAAGAATTAGACAATCGTGTTGTAGTTGCTGGTGGTGGCGGTGGTGCCGGAGGATATGATCCTGAACCAATACTTGGTGGTGCTGGCGGAGGACTAATTGGTGAGATAGGAGAAAATTGGCCTACATGGCCTAATGCAGGAGGAAAAGGCGGAACTCAAGATGCAGGTGGTGCTCAAGGTACAGCATGTTGTGGTTGTCCAACCTACACAACAGACGGAAGTTTGGGTCTTGGCGGTGAAGGTTCAGGAGATTGTGCTGGCGGTGGTGGCGGTGGTGGCGGTTACTACGGAGGTGGCGGTGCTTGTTTTAGTGGCGGCGGAGGTGGAAGTAGCTATACAGATGCAGGTGCAACTGACGTGACGCATGATCAAGGCTATCAAAACGGTGATGGAATGATTATTATTACTTATGAACTTGTTGGGATTGCAGTTAGTTTTGAATTAACGGTTTGTGATGAGTTGGAAAGCCCAAGTGGTTTATATACTTGGGATGAAACGGGTGTTTATATGGATACTCTTGAAGCTGTTTCAGGATGTGATAGTGTGATGACATTTGATTTAACGGTGAATTATACTACAACTTATAGTGAGGAACTTTCGGTTTGCGATAGTATGGTTAGCCCAAGCGGACTTTTCACATGGGTTGAATCCGGGGTTTATACTGATGTAATTGAAAATGCATTAGGATGCGATAGTGTGATGATATTTGATTTAACGGTGAATTATTCGAGTGCATCAAGTGAATCAGTTTCTGCTTGTGACTTTTGGGTAAGTCCTTCCGGTTTGTATACATGGACAGAAACAGGAGTTTATGTGGACACTGTTGATACTGATATGGGTTGTGATAGTATTTTGACTATAGATTTAACGATTAATACAGTGAATGTTGGAGTAAGTGTTGTTTCTACAATTGAACTAATGGCAGATTTTGGTGGAGCGACTTATCAATGGATTGATTGTTCAGACAATTCTGAAATTGATGGTGCTACGGATCAAAATTTTGTGGCAACTGCTAATGGAGATTATGCCGTAATTGTTACAGATGGCGATTGTTCTGACACTTCTGCATGTCTCACAATCAACAGCGTTAGTTTAATTGAATACGGTACATTAGCTGGAACTTCAATTTCACCAAATCCCTTCGATAAATATTTCACTCTTATGTTCGACGATAAGCCGACAAATGCAGTGATTGAAATTAGAGATATTAGTAGCAAATTGGTTTACAAAGCTATTGCAACTGAAAAATTAGAAGAGATTTCATTCGAAGGTGAGGCTGGAGCTTATTTCATTACCATTACAAATGATGGAGCTCAAAAAACACATAAAATAATCAAGAATTAAGGCGCATTTAAGCCTTCAATCATTGATCAGCTCACCATTTTGGTGGGCTGATTTTGTTTTAGGAGATCTCATTCAGGTTAAAATTGAATGGTATGAAGAGTATTTATAAAATCAATAGAAGAACTAAACCTAAACGATCGCTTTAAGACACTCAATTAACACTGCAGGTTTTTCCCAAATACTCATGTGTCCGGCATCTGGAATAGTTTGAGTTTTTGGTGTACGAGTTAACCTCGCAAGCTCAACATTTAGCTTTTCTGTTTTTACAACAGTATCTAAATTACCATGAATAATGTTGATCTCAAATTGTTCTAGCAGTTGCCCATTATGCAGCCTATCGCGCATTCCTTTTGTACTGGCAATAATTTCATTTGCTGGAATTTGCTCGGCGGCTTGAATTAAGTCAAGAATATTGCTTTGACAGTGTTCTCTATTTTTTGCCGCAAATAAATTGGGAATGGCCTCATGAATTAAACGCATTTTATTTTGTTCCACAATTTTCGCTACTCGATCTCGATCCTGCTTTTTGTCGAATGGATCATCCCAAAAATTTGAGTGTACTAATGTGAGTTGAATCGATCGAATTTTTAATAATTCTAAGCCTACATAACCACCCATTGAATGCCCAAACACAATCGGGTTTTCAATTCCCTCGGCAACACAAAGTGCATCCACACATTCTGCCATAAAAGCCATGGAACAAATTTCGTCGTCGAATCTACTTTCTCCATGACATGGCAAATCAACTAAAATGATTTTAAAACCCAAACGTTCAAATTCAGGTGCAATTCCATTCCAAATGGAACTATTTTCTAAAAAACCGTGTAAAAAAATGACAGGGTCACCTTTTCCGGCAACCCTGTAATGCATTTTATTATTATAATACTTATTGAATTTCACCTAGGCGTTCATCAAATCTTCAATCTCTTCCACTTCAATTGGAATATTGCCCATTAAATTAAACGGGCCACCGCTCTCTTGAACAATTAAATCATCCTCAATTCTAATTCCTAAACCTTCTTCGGGAATATAAATTCCAGGCTCGCATGTAAATGCCATACCCGCTTTAATTGGTTCAGTCCACAATCCTAAATCGTGCGTATCCAACCCAATAAAATGTGAAGTACCGTGCATGAAGTATTTCTTGAAAGCAGGCCATTTTGGATCTTGGTTGTTAATATCCGTTTGGTCAATCAATCCTAAACCTAACAATTCGCTTTCCATCAACTTCCCTACCTCTACATGATAGTCCGCCATAAAAACTCCAGGAATCAATAACTTTTCGGCCGCCGTCTTCACGCGCAGCACTGCATTATACACATCCTTTTGACGCGAACTAAATCGTCCGTTTACAGGAACACAACGCGTTAAATCAGATGCGTAATTAGCGTATTCGGCTCCAAAGTCCATCAAAATAACGTCTCCGTCATTACACATTTGATTGTTTTCAATATAATGTAACACACAGGCATTTTTACCAGAAGCAACAATTGGAGTATAGGCAAAACCTTTTGATCTGTTTCTTAAAAACTCATGCATTAATTCCGCCTCAATTTCAAATTCCATTACTCCCGGTTTAATGAAAGATAAAATTCTTCTCACGCCTTTTTCCGTAATGTTACAAGCGTTTTGCATTAAGTCAATTTCTATCGAATCTTTAATTGACCGCAGACGGTGCATGATAGGAGCACATTTTTTGAAAGTATGCGCTGGATAATCTTGCTTTAATCTTTTGACAAAACGAGCTTCGCGCGTTTCAACAATTGTTTTTGCTCGTGTATGTTCATTCGTATTTATGTAAATATTATCTGCCTGAGCCATTACAATTTTTAAGACTGTATCCAACTCATCTAACCAAAATACATTTTTGATTCCTGCTGTTTCAAAAGCAGCTTCTTTGGTTAATTTTTCTCCCTCCCAAATTGCAATTAATTCGCTTGTTTCTTTTAAAAACAACATTTCTCGGTGTTCAGGTGCATGCGCATCTGGAAAGAGCATTAAAATACTTTCTTCTTGATCAACACCAGATAAATGAAAAATATCCCTTGCCTGTTCAAAAGGCATTGTGCTATCTGCACTTATTGGATAAATATCGTTGGAATTAAAAATAGCAATGGATTTAGGTTCCATAGCGCTAATAAAATTTGCTCTATTTTTAATAAAAAGATCCTTATTTATTCTTTCGTATTTCATATTGATGTTGTGAGTCTGATGTTGTACCAATTTTTATCGGTTGATAAAGGTATAAAATATATTGTTGTGGACGAAGCGCAATGATTCTTGAAAACAAATATTTTGTAATAATTATGAAGTTGGAAGCAATCTCTCCACGTTTTTGTTCTTCTAATCAAATTTTTCCTTCGGTTTTCCTAACAAGGCTGTTTTTGGATTCGGTTTTGAACTTAGCCAACCTTGGTCTTCAAACGCCTTTACAAGAGGGTGTTTGCTTAGATCAGCTTCACGCGGAATTTTATTGATCATTTTAAAGAAGAGATATTCCCATATTCCAACCAAAATGCCCACGCAACCTAAAGCTCCTAATCCACACAAAAAATAGGCAAATACAACCTCAAAGGTTTCAGTAGGCCAAGTTCCAACTTTGAACCTGAAAAAAAGAAAAAATCCAACTAATAATGAGCACCAAATGACCACCATATAGGCTTTATGGTGTTTTTCGTAGCATGTTTGACAACGTGCAATTGGTACTTCCTGCTCCTTAAATCGAATGCTTGCTGGAATAATTGTGCGATCCGTTACAAACCACATTTTGTGGGTATGATAATGCTTTTCATCTATCACCTCTTTTTTACAATAGAAACAAAATTTAGTCGCTGACTCGTTCATGACATTTAGCTCGAATATTCAAGCCTAAAAATAAGAAAAAATAGAGAGATGAGTTTAGCTTTTAACAGGCTCAAAATCAAAGTGATTACAAAAATTGAATGCGTTTTTTAAATGGGCTACTCACCTTTGAATGAAATATCGACCTATTTCCGTTGTTAATTAAAGATTTGTAACTAAATTTGCGCTTCCTAAAAAGGAAAAACATGTCAACAGGAATCAAAATATTTTCAGGTAGAGCTACAAAGTCCTTAGCAGAGGATATTGCTAGACATTACGGAGTTAGTCTTGGAAACGTGATTGTTACGGAATTTAGTGACGGTGAATTTCAACCATCACTCGAAGAAACAGTTCGTGGACAAGATGTATTTTTGATTCAATCAACCATGCCTCCAACTGAGAATTTGTTTGAACTAATGTTGATGATTGATGCTGCAAAACGGGCATCTGCAAATTCTATTGTGGCAGTAATTCCGTATTTCGGATTTGCTCGTCAGGACAGAAAAGACAAACCAAGAGTTGCAATTGGATCTAAAATGGTGGCTTCTATGTTAGAAACTGCTGGTGTTGATCGAGTCATGACAATGGACTTGCATGCTGACCAAATTCAAGGATTCTTTGAAAAACCTGTTGATCATTTATACGCTTCAACCATCTTTTTACCCTATATCCAATCAATTGATTCTGGTAATTTGATTATGGCTGCACCAGATGCGGGCGGAGCGAAACGCGCCAACTCATATTCTAAGAAATTAGATATTGGATTAGCACTTTGTCACAAACAAAGAAAAGTAGCGAATGAAGTTGCAGAAATGACTGTAATTGGAGATGTACGTGGTAAAGATGTGATTTTAGTTGATGACATGGTAGACACTGCTGGAACATTAACCAAAGCAGCAGATTTGTTTTTAGAAAATGGAGCACTTTCTGTTAGAGCATTTTGTACACATGCTGTTTTATCAGGACCGGCTTACGAAAGAATTGAAAATTCAGGATTAATGGAATTAGTCGTAACAGATTCAATTCCACCAAAAAGAGATTCGGATAAAATCACTGTATTGTCTGTAGCAAAATTATATGCAGATGTTATGCACAGTTTGATTAAACAGGAATCAATTAGTAAACTATTTTAATAAGTAAATAAACCGTCAGTCAAAGGCTGACACAAACAAATAAATAATGAAAGAAGTATCATTGAGCGGTTCGGCAAGAACGAACGTAGGGAAAAAGGATGCAAAGGCAGTGAGAGTTGCTGGCAACGTACCATGTGTAGTATATGGCGCAGGAAAACAAATTCATTTCAGCGTAAAACACGTAGACATGGAAAAATTGATTTATACACCAAATGTGCATATTATCAATATTGATGTTGAAGGAACAACTGTTAAAACAATCATCCAAGATATTCAATTTCACCCTGTAACTGACAGAGTTGTACATGTTGATTTTATTGAATTACAAGACGATAAAAAAATCAGAGTAAACATTCCAGTAAACTTATTTGGTAGATCCATTGGAGTTTTAAACGGTGGTAAATTACAGCAAATCTTTAGAAGATTAAAAGTATATGCTTTACCTGGAGATTTACCAGATACAATCGAGATAGACATTTCTCCATTAAAAATTGGTATGGCGATTCGTGTAAGTGATGTTAATACTGATAAATTAAATATCATTAACTCACCAAACGCTGTAATTTGTTCAGTGAAAATGGCTCGTGGAGTTGTTGAAGATGAGGAAGAAGAAGAGGTAGAAGAAGGAGCTGAAGGTGCAGAAGGTGCTGAAGGAGCTGAAGGAGCTGAAGAGGGAGCTGAAGCATAAGCAAAATCAAATACATTTATGAAAGGTTGTTTTGGCGTTGTCAAAACAACCTTTTTTTATTCCAATAATTCGGGCATTGGATTTGTATTAACACAGTCGAGAAAATCGATTTGATTATCTTTATCTCAAATTTTAATAATAACATGAAATATTTAATTGTCGGTTTAGGTAATCCTGGAGCTAAGTACGCAAAGACGAGACATAATATTGGTTTTAAAGTATTGGATGAATTAGCGAGTCAGACTAAGGCCGAGTTTGAAGTGGACCGCCTGGGAGATGTTGCACGTGCAAAGTATAAAGGTCGGTCGCTTATTTTACTACAACCTTCAACTTTCATGAACTTGAGCGGCAAAGCTTTAAATTATTGGATGCAGCAAGAAAAAGTGTCGATTGAGCGCGTTTTAGTTGTTACGGATGACTTGGCATTGCCTTTTGGTAAACTACGCATGAAAGGAAAAGGAAGCGACGGCGGGCACAATGGATTAAAAGACATTATTGCCACACTAAACCATTCTAAATTTCCACGCCTGCGCTTTGGGGTTGGCAATGAGTTTAGTAAAGGCCGTCAAGTAGACTATGTCTTGGGTGACTGGTCGGATAAAGAACGAGAAACTCTACAAGAACGAATTGATTTGGCTACGGAGTTTATCAAGAGCTTCGCATCCATTGGAATTGAACGTACCATGAATTTTTGGAACAATAAATAGCTTATACCCGAAATCCACCCAAAATGAACCCTCAAGTACTAATCAAGCAACTTTTTCCTTCTTTTGAAGCTAAATTTCACCCGATTAGCGGAGGTGATATTAATGACGTTTACCGCATTATCAATGAACGGAACGAACAATCAGTAATTAAGGTTAATTCCGCCCGCTCTTACCCGCAAATGGTAGAAAAAGAGGCCCTTGATTGAGTGAATTGCGAAAAAACACTGCTTTACACATTCCAGCGGTGCATTCATTCGGCGAAATTGCCTAAATTGCAGAAAAATTTTTAATTCAACAAAAGCCGCAAAAACACCAATATGAAATTTTTAATAGCTTTCTGCTTCATGGCCATTTCAGCAAACTCTTTTTCTCAATGCCCAACCACTCTTTTAAGTGAGAATTTTAATACCGGTCCGATAGTTGGGATTGTCCCTACAAAAATCTATGGGGGTGGGAATTGGAATGGTGGGGGTTATGCTTTTGACGGGACTTTTTTTGGCTGGTTTAATGTAAGGAATGGTCTTAGTGGTGATGTTTATGACCGTCATTTAGAAGACTGCATTGATAATCAAATCTCGATCTCCATATATCTCAGAAGATCTATTGGTGCCCCAATGAATGTGACAATTAGAGCGGAAGATGATTTTGGAGCTGTTTTAGCGACCTCCACATTTGATTTAACTTATGTCTATGTTTTACATACCCTGACGTTTACTTTAGGAACATCAACGGGTTTTAATTTTATAATGCGTAGTAATTCGTTAGGTGTTGATGGTGGTGGTGATATGTGTGCAGAGAATTTGATCATTACGTCAGACGATAATGCTTTGCCGACAGCATCCAATCCCGCTCCAACAACAGTTAGCTGTATTGGAGATGTGCCCGCAGTAAATACGGCAGTCATTACCGATGAAGCTGATAATTGTTCGGTACCAACTGTTGCCTTTGTTTCTCAAGTGAGCAACGGAGCAACTTGTCCAGAAGTTTTAACACGTACCTATTCGGTGACGGATGTCTGCGGGAATTCTATTGATCTAACGCATGTCATAACAGTGAATGATGTTACGGATCCTACGGCTTCTAATCCAGTGCCAGTTTCTGTAGAATGTATTGGAGATGTGCCCGCAGTAAATACGGCAGTCATTACCGATGAAGCTGATAATTGTTCGGTACCAACTGTTGCCTTTGTTTCTCAAGTGAGCAACGGAGCAACTTGTCCAGAAGTTTTAACACGCACCTATTCAGTGACGGATGACTGCGGGAATTCTATTGATCTAACGCATGTCATAACAGTGAATGATATTACGGATCCTACGGCTTCTAATCCAGTGCCAATTTCTGTAGAATGTATAGGAGATTTGCCTCCAGTTGACATTGCAATGGTGACTGATGCCGCAGATAATTGCGCCATACCGCTCGTGGCCTTTGTTTCAGAAGTATCTGATGGCGGTACTTGCCCTGAAATAATCACTAGAACTTATTCTGTTAGTGATGATTGCGGGAACTCAATCAATGTAACGCATGAAATTACGGTAAGTGATATCATTCTTCCAACAGCAACTGCACCGGCGGATGTGACAGTTGAATGTATCGGAGATGTTCCTGTTGTTGATGTTGAATTAATCTTAGATGAGGCAGATAATTGTTCTATTCCAGTGGTTACTTTCGTTTCAGATGTTTCAGATGGGTTAACGTGTCCAGAAACAATAATACGGGCTTATGCGGTAACAGATGATTGTGGAAATATATTGAATGTTACGCATTTCATCACTGTAAATGACATTACTAATCCAACAGCATCAAATCCAGCTCCAGTTGTCGTTGAATGTATCGGAGATGTTCCAGCAATAGACATAGAAGTGGTCATTGATGAGGCAGACAACTGCACTGTGCCTAACGTTACATTTGTATCTGACATTTCAGATGGAACATGTCCAGAGACGATTACACGAACGTATGCGGTTGCAGATGCTTGTGGGAATACGATAAATGTTGAACAAACAATTACAGTGAATGACATTACTAACCCTACGGCATCTAATCCTGCACCTATATCAGTAAGTTGTGCATCAGATGTGCCTGCTCCTGATCCAACGGTGGTAATTGATGAAGCTGATAACTGCACGTTACCAACAGTAGCGTTTGTGTCGGATATTTCAAACGGAGAAGTTTGTAATAATGAAATCATCACACGAACATATTCGGTTACTGATGAGTGTGGGAATTCAATAAACGTGACGCAAACGATTTTAATTGAAGTTACAATGCCATTTGTATCGGCCGGTCCAGATCAGAAAGTATGTAACGGCGTTCCTGTTACTTTGAGCGCGATTAATCCAGATGGCGCTGTGATTAGTTGGGTGCCAATGATTACAGATGGAACACCGTTTTCTCCACCTTTGGGAGGTACAGATTATACTGTTACGGCTTCACAATGTGGAGGCGAATGTATTGCAACGGATGTTGTAACAATAACAATTGATCCATTACCCTTAGTTAATTTTGAACCTGATAATTTATTTGATTGCCCAATGCACGTTGTAAATTTCACCAATACGTCTACCGAAGCGTACGAGTGTAGTTGGGATTTTGGTGACGGAACTGGGTCTAATATTTGTTCGCCTGTATCATACACGTATACGTCTCCCGGAGAGTATGATGTTACCTTACGGGTTGAATCAACTGAAGGGTGTGTCACTTTAAAAACATACCCTGAACCGATCATTACATTGCCGAACCCTGTGGCTGCCTTCTCTTATCAACCTACTGATTTGGATGAGTTAGACACGGAGGTTGATTTTTATAATGAATCTGTTTTTGCAGATGAGTTTATATGGAATTTTGGAGATGACTCGCCAGAGTCAGACCTCATTAATCCAGATCATTTATACCCAATCGAAACGGGTGGAGAGTATATTGTGACACTTACTGCTTCAAATGCTGCAGATTGTTTTTCAATTGAGCAAAAAACGATACTTATTAAAGATGTGTTGCTCTATTATGTTCCAAATACCTTCACGCCTGATAGTGATGGATTTAATGAAAGATTCAGACCAATATTTACTTCAGGATATGAGGTGTATGACTATCACTTGACTATTCTTAATAGATGGGGAGAAATTGTATTTGAGTCTTATGATTCATTTTATGGATGGGATGGAACATACGGTAATGGAGATATTTGCCCAGCAGGAGTGTATGTTTGGCAAATCGACTTCGGTTTAACTATGTCTGATGAGAAAGCAACGGATAGAGGTACTATTAATCTACTGCGATAAGGTAGAGTAGAAAATCTACTAACATTGCATCTCCATTAATACGGATTTAAAGCATCAATTTTTCAATAAATTGATGCTTTTTTATTTGCAATTCTCAGCGAGAAGTTCATTAACTTTACATGCATTTTAGTAAAATCTCAAGTCGAACAAAATGGCAAATTTTAAAAAAACGTATATCGCGGGCGGGTGTTATATGCAGATAAGGAAGAAGGAAGATTACTTTTGTTTGCTGTAATTATATCGGATCTTTGCCGCAATCAAACAAATCGCATAGCAGTTGGTCGGATTTTACGGTGATTGAACGATTTATGCCACAGGTCAAATTAGCACGCGACAATGGCAAAATCAACTTGGCGGAAGCAAAACAAATTGAGCGGTTTTATGCGGCAGTAAATAATATTTGACCGGAAGAAAAACCTGCCCTGTTGCACGGCGATTTATGGTCTGGGAACTATTTAAAAGGAAAAGCGAATAAGCCGTTTTTAATAGACCCAGCGGTATATTAAGGTCGCCGTGAAATGGACTTGGGGATGATGCATTTATTCGGTGGTTTTGACGCTCAACTATTTGACATCTACCATGATTTTTATCCTTTAGAGCAGGGGGGGGGGAATGCAGAATTAAATACAATCAGCTCTATCCATTATTGGTACATTTAAATCTATTTGGGCGCAATTATCTAAATCAGGTCAATGCAATTATTAAACAGTTTTAGTATCTTAGGAATATGAAAAAAGTACTATTAGCCTTATTTATTCTTGGAATAGGATTTACAGTTTCCTCTGTAACCAGATCAACAACTCACAACATGCCTGGCACTGATCCAGATAATTGTTTAGACAATTTGAAAATACCACAGCGGTTTACGCCAGATGGTGATACTTTAGACGACATCTTTACTGTTGACTTTCCTTGTCAACCAGAGTCTTGTGAAATTCAGCTGTTTGACATGACTGGTAAAGAAGTCTATATTACCAAAACATCACACATATATTGGAATGGAGATGACAAAGAAGGAAATCCTTGCGCGTCAGGAATCTATGATTGGAAAATTCGATACATGTATCACATGAAATATGTGGAACGAAAAGGACAGACCTTATTGCTACGTTAGGCTGCAGTTTTGCAACACCTTTACTTAAAAAAGGCATTAGCTTAAGGTATCTTCAAATTTATTAGGTCATAGTTCAAGTAAAACGACCGAAATCTATACTCGAGTTAGCTTACAGCATATCCAAAACCTAAAAAGTCCATTGGATTGATTAAATTAGAGAAATAATAACTAGAAAAGGAATAAAGCCCATATGGGTTTTATTCGCACGTTAGCAAACATAACAGATCTCATTAGAGCAATACATTGGTCATATGGCATGGAATTTGTCATTGAACATTCGTTTAAATACAAAAAAGAAAAATATGAAAAAATTTACACTTTCAATTGGGGTTTTAATACTCCTAACTTGCTCAGGAATTTATGCTCAGGGGCTGGAAAAAACGCATGAAATATCTGCAAAATCAAAAAAGGGAAACATTACCAACATGGTCTACGACCATGATACTGGTGAAATTGAGTTGAACTATATGTACAACACTACTATTAATGGAGAAGCAGTTTACGAAACTTTTAAATACGATGCTCAATTTGAGCAAATTGACAATTCCCTGAAGAAAGGTCAGATTACCGATCTTTCAGAAGAGGGCGGAAACAGTAATTATAAGGGGGAGAGTTATTCTATAGATGGAGTAAAACTAGGCTATAACATATCTGCCAAAATGGAGATGGCTGTGATTTCTACAAAAACAACCTTCAACTACAATTGGGCCATCAACGATTATGAAATCACTACGGAAGAAGTAAGCCGTAAAGGTCTTATCCCTGATGATGCAGCTGGATACATAGGCTACCTTGGTGTAGAAGATTTACACAATGGAGGTGGGCTTTTTGTTGCGGCTCTTAGAGACAAAATGTTTGGTAAGGGCGTTGATCGATACATGCAGTATAAAAAGCTTCGCTTCATAAAAATGGACAAGAATATGACTGTTACTAATGAATCTAAATTGGATTTAGAACAAATGCATGACGTAGTTTTCCAGAAAGCAATTTATGAGAAGAGCGACATTGCATCGATGCCGAAACTAAAAGGTGTGGCGCTAGTACTTGCTCCAGTTTTCTTGAAGAAGGTAACTACAAAACCTGCTGATGAGTGGGTATTCTTGTTTGTTGACACTGATGGTAATATCTCTAAAAATGTTGACTTCAAAGTACCTTCAAGTAAATGGGATATTAGCGATATAGTTTATAATGAAAGTAGTGATGAACTATATGTTTATGGCCCAGCTAACAAAAGCGTGAACAAAAAAGGTGTAATGAAATATTACAAAAATCTAACAATGCAGTCGACTTCTACAACAAGCATTGGTGGAGAGAAAAAATATTCAATGCTTCAAATAATGAAAGTCAAAGAAAACGATGTTGCTTATGTTACAAACGAATCTTTAGACGAAATGGCTGATAAAACCTATAGCCTAAAAGGAGTCTCCAAAAAACGAATTTACAAAGCCAGAAAATTTGAGACTATGGGAGTGAATTACATGTCTAATGGAGACTTCATGCTTTATGGAACGAACTACGGATCAAAGGATTCGCTTGGCGTAAAATCAAATTACAATGAAGCCGTTACCATTCATTTTGATAAAGATGGTGGAGTTAAAAAGATTTATGCCATTAAACCTTATGAGAATAACTACCAAAATGTACCAATGACTAACACCATTATCAATGATCAGTCTGGAAAGTACATGTACTGGATGTTGGAAGAAAATGCGGGAATAAAATCGAGCTTAACAATGCAAGGTAGCAGCACTAAATCATCAGGAAGCTACTCTTATAGTGGTTCATTCGTTTGGAAATATAAGTACTTACTATATCCTAGAATTATTAAAATAGACCTTGAGAAAGCAACGATGGAAGAATTTATTCCAGGTAATAAAACGTATTTTTTAGATAATAAATATCCATTCGTTCAAACCTCTGATGGCAATTTTATATTCTTTGGTGCCGATAAAAAAGGAGAGAATATTTGGTTCAATAAGCTCGAAGTGAACTAGAGCTAGATACACCGGCATAAGAAATTCGTTAAATATGTACAGAGGTAATCATAGCAACACACCTACAAACTAGAATTAACAAAAAACGTTAATACTCGTAGATTTGTAATAACTTAAAACCATAATTATGAAAACTTTATTTCCTGTTCTAATATTTGGTTTATTTTTTATTTCCTGTGAAACAACGCACTCGGGCAGAAAGTCAATTATAAACAATTCAGACTTTGACTTATTTATAACATATAATAACTACTGTTGTCCATCAGATTCCATTTTGCATTTGGCTCCTAATGAACATGTTTATATTGTTCAGTCTGTAAAGCTTGGTAACCATCCAGATGAACTTCCAAATTCTCCCTGTTCAATTTCAATTTTCGACACGATTATTGTTTCAGTAAATTCAATTATCCCCTATTCTTTTATTGGAGATTTTAGAGATGAATATAGATGGGATGAATCCATCAGTGGTAAAAGAAATACCGTGCATTTATGTACTTTCACAATTACTAATGAAGATATTATTCAATAAGCATTATGTTCTGCTTTCCTCTAATACTTTAGCAGATACTGTTCATATTTTAATCTGGGAATCAAAAATTTGTCAATAGAAATTGAGAAGGCTATAACACTGTCTAAAGCTAATTTCCAACTATCTTTAGACGCAACGTTAAATTACGAATGCGTTTTTTTTGCAATCGGTCTTGAAAAATTCGAATGTCAGATAAAAGCTAAGTTTATCCAATTCTTCGAATATCTGCACCTAAATTATTTAAACGGAAGTCAATGTTTTCATAACCTCGATCAATTTGCTCGATATTGTGAATTGTACTCTTCCCTTCTGCTGAAAGTGCTGCAATTAACAAAGAAACCCCTGCTCTTATATCAGGTGATGTCATGCTAATCCCTCTTAATCTGCTTTCATGATTTAATCCAATAACAGCTGCTCTGTGCGGATCACATAAAATAATTTGCGCGCCCATGTCAATCAGTTTATCTGTAAAGAACAAACGGGATTCAAACATTTTTTGATGAATCAAAACTGATCCTTTTGCTTGCGTTGCAGTTACCAACATAATACTTAAAAGGTCTGGCGTAAATCCAGGCCAAGGCGCATCAGAGATGGTCATGATGGAACCATCAATAAATGTATCAATTGTATACGAATCTTGCGCAGGAATATATAAATCATCCCCTTTTAGTTCTATTTGGATCCCCAATTTACGGAACATATTAGGCATGATTCCCAAATCAGGATAACTGACATCTTTAATTGTAATTTCAGAGCGAGTCATTGCTGCAAGGCCAATGAACGAACCAATCTCAATCATATCAGGTAAAACACGGTGAAAACATCCGCCAAGTGACTTAACCCCTTTAATTTTTAACATGTTTGAGCTAATTCCTGAGATTTTTGCTCCCATGCTATTCAACATTTTACACAACTGCTGCAAATAAGGTTCGCAAGCCGCGTTATAAATTGTTGTTTCTCCTTTTGCTAAAACAGCTGCCATTACAATGTTCGCCGTTCCAGTAACCGAAGCCTCATCCATGTGGATAAATGTTCCTTTTAAATTATCTGCCTCAACAGTATAAAAATACGTTTTAGCGTCAAAATGAAACTTGGCACCCAAATGTGTAAAGCCTTCAAAGTGGGTGTCTAACCTTCTTCTTCCAATTTTATCGCCTCCCGGTTTTGGCATATACGCCTTTCCAAATCGCGCCAATAACGGCCCAATAATCATAATTGATCCGCGTAATCCTGAAGCACGTTTGGTGAAATCTTCCGATTTCAAATACTCTAAATCAACGTCTTTTGCTCTGAAATTATAAGTTCCTTTTTCTACCTTTTCAATTTGAACACCCATTGCTTGAAGCAGGTTGATCAGCTTGTTGACGTCAATGATGTCAGGAATATTACTAATCGTAACTTTTTCACTGGTCATTAACACGGCACACAAAACTTGCAAAGCTTCATTTTTTGCACCTTGCGGTATTAGTTCTCCTTTTAGCGGTTTACCGCCATGAATTTCAAATGCACCCATTGTTGATTAATATCTTTTTCGGTTATTTTTGTTTCTGTTTTTGTTATTACGGCTCTTGTTATTCGAATTTTTATTACTGCTGTTCGAATTTTTAGTTAAACCATTGGCTTTTAAAATTGAACCTGTTGAAGGTAAAAAGGAAACATCTGTTAATTGAATTTTACCCTCTGATAATTTTGCGAGGTGATCAATAATCATGTCATCCTCAATTGATGTTGAGTTAAACGTAAGATAAAATTGCTTCATCATGCAGGCTATGGTTTTCACCAAAGCTTCTCTTTCTTCCTCGTCTTCCATTTCGACTGCCTTTGCAATTAAAATCTCCACGTTTTTTCCGTAATGACCAATTTTAATTCTAGTTTGAGGATAAGCTACTTTATTCGGTTTTTCCGCTAAAACCTCACGGTTTGGCATGGGGTAAGGTGAATCAACGTCTAATTCAAAATCGGACATTATAAATAAATGCGTCCATAGTTTTGGCTTATATTCTTCGACATCTCGTAATTCTGGTTTTAACTCCCCCATCACTTTGATAATTGCTTGCGCAACCTTATTTCTTTTCTCACGGTCCTCCAGCGAAACGGCATGGTCTACCATCTTTTGAACATTACGACCATACTCTGGAATAAGCATTTTAGAGCGTGCCGTATTATATTCTAATGAATCTATTTCTGACATATACTTCAAATGTACTATTTTTTGCAGGAAATATAACGAGTATAAGCAGTGGATATGAATAAGAAACTGTTAATTATTCCAGCTATTAATCTAAATTTAGTTGACTTAACAGAGCAGAACAGCGTTAAAATTTGGATATTCACCCAACCTGTTGCAGGATTACTGCGTAATTTAAATATATCCTCGCATAAACAAGATGCTATGAAAAGCGATAAGTTTGATTTTTTTTCGACAAATAGGGTCATTCAAACAATTGGGTTTGTGACTTTAATACTATTTTCTGCAGCATGTAGAAAAGATGATATTGAAGAAATTCCTGAGCCTGAGGATGAAGTAATTGTGGAAGAGGGAGAAGACCCTGGTTGCGGCGGAATTTTTGAAGCGATTATCACAACTTTTGAAGGAGGCACTTATGAATCTGGACCATACTTGGCAGCATACCCGGGCAGTTGGTGGACTTTCTCTAATGATGATCATTTGACTTGTGAATTAGGAAATACGAATATAATTAAGCGGACAGGAAGAAATTTTGAAACCTGTGAAGACTATTATAATTATACCGAAATTACAGCTCCCCGCATTGTTGGAAATTATACCAGAAATAGTGGTGAAGGATACATCTATGTTGATTCGATTTTAGTGGACATAGCAGGAGAAACTGTAATTGCACAACAAATAAGCGCTGAGGTAGGTAGTCAATGGTATGAATTTATAGACGAAACGCATGCATACGAAAATCCTTGGCATACTTATTATCCAAGAAGAGAAGTATTAGCGCACCACGATTCTATAGAACTGCCAAATGGTACTTGGTTTTATGATGTGCTACAAATAGGCCAATCCAACTTTTTAGATGGTAAAGATGGAGAGTCGCCTGGAGCTTTTTATCACCTCTATTATGCCAATGAAATTGGTTTGATCTGGGAAAATAATTTATCCACACCCAGTTATAGTCGCTATTTAGAGGAGTATTATATCGCGCCGCATTAAACAGCAGGGTTCAAAACCTACTCCTTCATTTGCTCCACCGCATCAACAGTCGCATTAGTTGGCATTTTACAGGCACCTTCTATACAAACAAAAATGGTGGTTTCATCCATAAACTTACCTTCTAAAACTTCTAAACTACTTTCCTTTTCTCCACCCATGAATAAACGATTTGGAATATAATATTGATTCAACTCTTTCATGCGCGCCTTCCACTCTTTACCCGTAATGGCTAATTCGTAATATGGATTCACCACATTCAAAGATAAAATCCCCCAATTGGTGTAGTTGCTTCCATAATCGGCCATATCACCATAAACGTTCGCTAACATTTGTTTCGCTTTATCGGTATAATCGCGTTTATACAATAAGATTCCCAAATCATAAAGGGCATTTGCCATAGACGAATTTGAAGCTGGAATCACATTATCCGAAACTTCCATTTTTCGTGCAATTAAAGCGCCTTCTTCATCTGAAGAAAAGAAGAACATGCCACTTTTTTCATCAAAGAAATGTGCCAAGGCATAGGTTGCCATTTTATCTGCTTTCTCTATATACTTCTCATCAAAGGTTACTTCATAAAGCTTTGTAAATGCCTCAATAGCGAAACAGTAATCTTCTAAAAATCCGTTAATCTTACTTTCGCCATTTTTATATGAATGCAATAATGAACCGTCATCATTCATTTGCTTTTTCTGCATCCATTTTGCATTTAAAATTGCGCCATTTAAAAACAACTGCTCATCAAATGCCTGGTATGCATCTATCAATCCAGTCATCATTAAAGCATTCCAAGATGTCAACGATTTATCATCCAAAGCGGGTCGAATCCGTTCAGACCTTTTTTCTAAAAGTTGTTTATTGATGGACGCCGCTTTTTCAGTCACCGCCATTTCAGTCATTCCTTCTTTCGCGGCATATTCCGCTTTTGTTTTTTCGCGCAATAAAATGTGATTGCCCTCCCAAAGGGTTTTCAAACCAATATTATAATATGAAGCTGCGAACTTATAATCGTCCTCGCTCAATGTTTCTTTTAACTCTTCCTTGCTCCAAACATAAAACTTGCCTTCTTCTCCGTCACTATCTGCATCTAATGCTGAGTAAAACGAACCCTCTTTGGTCATCATTTCTCGATAAGCCCATTCTAATGTTTGATAAACAACATGTTTATAAAGTGGATTTTTTGTGCGTTGGTAGGCATGCGAATATAAGGACACCAATTGCGCATTATCATAAAGCATTTTTTCAAAATGGGGCACTTTCCATTTTTCATCTGTTGAATAACGTGCAAAACCACCACCGGCTTGGTCATAAATTCCACCTAAGGCCATTTTACGCAAGGTTAAATCAACATGATCCATTACTACCGTGTCAGAATAATGATACGCGTATTGCATCATAAATTCTAAGTTATTCGGTAGTGGGAACTTATTCTTTTGTTGATCTCTAATGTCATGAAGATTCCCGCCGTCTTGCGTGTCAAAGCCTGGAATCCAATTGAGCATTAGGGTATCTAATTTCCCAGCGGTAAATTGGATTCCAGTCACTGGGGTTTCAATTAATTCAGACTGCTGAATACCATTCGTCAAATTACTGGCAAAAGCTTCAATTTCAGCAGGTGATTTTTGAAATTTATAATCTAAGTTGTTTAATAATCCCATCCAGGGTTCTTTCTGGAAATAGGTTCCTCCGTATATTGGGCGACCGTCAGGTAAAGTAAAACAATTCAAAGGCCAACCCCCACCACCTGTCATCAATTGCACAGCGCTCATATAAACTTGATCCACATCTGGACGCTCTTCACGATCCACTTTGATGCAAACATATTTCTCATTCATTAACGCAGCAACCTCTTCGTTTTCAAAGCTTTCATGCTCCATCACATGGCACCAATGACAAGATGAATAGCCGATACTAATCAGTACTAATTTATTTTCAGCCTTCGCTTTTTCAAAAGCAGCATCCCCCCATGGCATCCAATCAACTGGATTATGGGCATGCTGCAATAAATAAGGACTCGACTCATTTATTAAATCATTCGTATACTCATGTTCTTCATTTTCCACGTTGTTATTTTCTTTTTGTGAATTGCAACTTGATGCGACAATAACTATGATTATTGTCAAAAAAAGCAATGTAAGCTTTGTCATAGAAATGATTTTCTGGCCGATCATATAAATTGGTCATTAAATTTTAGTAAATATAGCTAACTTGCAGCGGTTAGAAATCCGAAACGCCCTAAAATGCTTTGCTTTTAACATTTTTGGCCATTTTTTTAATTAACAACTAACCAATACAATCATAAAAAAATAAAATGAAGCATTTATTATTTGTCATTATTGCACCATTCTCATTCTCTTTAAGCGCTAATTCACAGACATACTTTCAACAAGAAGTGGATTATAGAATTGATGTTCAACTCTATGATCAAGAAAATATTCTACGCGGTTTTGAAGAATTTGACTACAAAAACAATTCAAAAGACGCACTAGCGTTCATCTATGTCCACCTATGGCCAAATGGCTATAAGAACAATGAAACCGCACTTGCTAAACAGCTGTATTTGATGGACGATATGAGTTTGGAGTATGCTGCCGAAGGTGATCGTGGTTATATAGATTCTTTAGGTTTTAAAGTGGACGGAAAGGATGTTTCTTGGATGTATGATGCCGATCATGTCGACATTTGTAAAATTGAATTGGCAGAACCTTTAAAACCGGGTGAATCAATCACTGTTTCTACCCCCTTTAAAGTTAAAATTCCTTCTGGAGATATTTCTCGATTAGGTTTTGTTGAAGAATCTTATCAAGTCACACAGTGGTATCCTAAACCAGCTGTTTTTGATCTAGATGGATGGCACCAAATGCCTTATTTAACGCAGGGAGAATTTTATTCAGAATATGGCACCTTTGATGTTTCAATTACGCTACCAAAAAACTACGTTGTTGGTGCTACCGGTGATTTGCAAACAGCATCTGAAATTGAATTTTTAAATGAACGTGTTAAAACCACAACCGCGAATTTTAAAGATGATAAGTTTTCATCTGAAACGAAATTTGGGAGAGCTTTAAGAAGCTTTCCTGAATCTGATACGGCCTTAAAAACAATCCGCTTTACGCAAAAAGATGTGCATGATTTTGCTTGGTTTGCCGACAAAAGGTTTGAAGTATTAAAAGGTGAAGTAGAATTGCCAAACAGCGGTGAAATAGTAACTTCTTGGGCTATGTTTGTTCCACATCATTCCAAATTATGGGAAAATGCAATTGAATATTTAAATGATGCCACACATTATTACTCTTTGTGGAATGGGGACTATCCTTACAAGCATGTTACGGCGGTGGACGGAACCATTAGCGCTGGCGGTGGCATGGAATATCCAAACATTACGGTTATTGGCAATGCTGGTTCAAAAGAAGAACTTGAAGTTGTTATAGTTCACGAAGTAGGACACAACTGGTTTTATGGTTTATTAGGTTCAAACGAACGCGACCACGCTTGGATTGATGAAGGCTTAAATACGCTAAATGAAATCCGTTATATGCAAACAAAATACCCGAACAATAAACGCATGTCAGACATGGCTAGTGGAATAGTGGGTAAACTTCATTTTGAAGATCTTAACCATCACCACATGTCAGATTTAACCTTTTCAATGATGTCAAGCTATGGCATTGACCAGCCAATAGAATTGGGATCGAATGATTATACACCGGTTAACTATGGCGCTATTGTTTATGCTAAAACAGGATTAGTTTTCATGTATTTAAAAGATTATTTAGAAGATGCTGAATTTGACAAAGCCATGCAAGCTTATTATGAAGAATGGCATTATAAACATCCGCAACCGGCAGATATTCGCAAAACAATTGAAAAAGAAACAGGCAAAGATTTGGGCTGGTTATTTGAGGATTTAATCCAAACAACCAAACAAATTGATTATAAAATAAAAAGCGCAAAAATTGGAGAAACCACCTCAACTGTTAAGGTTAAAAATATTGGGCAAATAAACTCTCCCGTGCGCGTTGACGCCTTGAGTTTTGGTCAGGTGCGTGAATCTATTTGGATAGAACCAGGCGAAAAAGTATCGGAAGTAACCTTTAAAGGTACAAGCTATGATCAATTTGTACTTGATGCGAATAGACAGATGCCTGAGGCAAATAGAAATAATAATTACTGGACTAAAAAGGGATTATTTCACCGAACTGAGCCGTTTAAAATGGAACTTATTGGCGGTGATAATGAAGGAAATAATTGGAATAATTTCTGGATGCCTGCCATAGGAGTTAACACTTATGACAAATTCATGATCGGCGCTATTTTCCACAACCAAACCCTACCTAAAAACAAACTAGAATATACGTTGGCTCCAATGTTTTCAATTGGCAGATTAAATTTAGCCGGTTTCGGAGATATTAATTATTCGTGGGTTCCTGCTAAAAATATACGGACAATTACACTCGGTGTTTTAGGAAAAACGTTTGGTAATGGATTGGAATTTTCGACAGAAGGAAATGTTCCGGCAACTTATTATACCGTTCAACCTTATTTGAATTTTGAGCTAGGTAAACCCAATGTGCATAAATTTTATAAACACCGTTTACAATTAAAAGGACATTATATTCTTGAAAAAGGGGTCGCCCTCGAGAACTCGTTATCGGGAGCATCTCTAAATTATGGATTTAAGTATAACAAACGGGTGCATTCAATCAATGCTGGTTTACGCTTGGATTATTACGACGCAATTAATAATTCTAATACGGGTGGCGTTGTAGGTCCGCTGTCGTCTGATTTAATGAACTTAGGAATTGAGTTTGAATATACCCTAGAGTATTGGGATCGAAAAAATAAAACAATCAGTATCCGTGCATTTATGGGACAAAACTTATTCTCTAATGGTACTAAAGCAGACCGATATGGATTTGCATTAGGCGGACAAACAGGCACACAAGACGTCACTTACGAACAATATATGTTTGGGCGAAATCAAGCAAGTGGGTTATGGAACAATCAACGTTTAGAAAATCAAGGAGGATTCAAAACAACGTCCGATTTCGTCACAAATGGATCCATGTTCACAACAAATATCTACGCAGAACTGCCTTATATCCCAATAATTGGTGCTTATGCAGACTTTGGTATGTTTGACCAAGCCGGAACAATGCAGACGGTTTCAACTGCTGGACTTGGTGTGAGATTTTCAGACCGCTTAGGCATCTATTTTCCACTCTACGAATCCGACAACCTGAAAGCGTCTTTCCTTGATGGTATTAAATATGGAGAGAAAATTCGTTTTACATTAAATTTAAGCGGAATCTCATTGTCTAAATTAATACCGCGGTTTCTATAAAGCACTTTTGATTTTTCAACGAGGACTGGTCGGTCGGAACTTCGCGAAAGTGCTGCTGCTTTTATGCCTGACCCAATTCCAAGAATGGTCTTTTCGGTGGGATTGTTCATCAAGAAACATATGCCTCTAAAAGCATGAAGAAATAATTACGTATCGAAAATTAATAAACGTCGTATTCTAGGGAATACGACGTTTATTAATTTTCGAAAAGGGTACGAACGGACTCGGCGTGATTGTAAAAATCTTTTCCGTTAATCTCTGTGACTCCCGCTAAACCTTCTAAAAATCCTAGGGTATCGCAATCATAATTCACAACGACACTCGCATGGTCGGCAATACATTCTCCATGATTAAATACATAAACGACCTCTTTTTGGAATTCATATTCAAGAACAGAGGCGCCCGAATCACATGCTTCGTTTTCCGAAAAATAGATGACTTGATCAGCAATGCAAGGTGGCTCAACTATTTGTGGTTGTTTATTATTGCAAGCAATAATGAACATTGCGACAAACGTGCTACCTAAGAATTTCATATTGTATTTTTAGATGCATGATGTTCCTCTAAATAAAAGGGTTGCACCATAGATCAAAAGAAAATCGTTGTTGAACAGGCTATCTCATTTTCCCACGCTTCCCTTTACTCATTTGCGCCATTCGCATTTGATTTTGAGAAGTAGCACGACCCATTTGCTTTTTCAAGCCTTTAATATGTTCGGTTAGCATGCCTTTCGAATCTAACTTTTTAGCATCACTCAACATGGTTTCAGCTTCTCTTCTTCGTCCAGTAGACAAACAGATGGCGCCAATATTCATTTTTGCCATGGCTTGATCATGATCCTTTTTAAGTCCAATGCTCAATGCTTTTCTAAATAAGGATTCTACTTGACCTGTTTTTAAAATCTGGGAAGAAGCAATTGCTTTGAGATAATAAAAATAAGCTTGTTGTCCTTTCATTAAAAATTGAGGCTGCTTAATACGGTTTAAATATTTTTGAGCCTTTTCCATATTTTGCTGTCTCATTTGCAAAGCAGCCAAAATTAGGTTCTCATTTCTGAATAAAAATATTCCGATAAAAGCCGTTATAAAAATAAACACAATTGCCCATCCCCATGAACCACTATAAAATAAATAGATCGTGAAAAATAGTGACGATAGCGTAAGAAGAGATTTTATTATTAATCCAATCATTTTAAAATTTTATTTAATCAATAGTGGCAATACATTTTAATTCAATGGCTATTGGCGTTGGCAAACTACTTATTTCAACAGTTGTGCGGCAAGGCTGATTATCCTTAAAATATTCTGCATATACTTTATTATAGACATGAAAGTCTCTTTTCATATGCACTAAAAAAACAGTAACATCAACCAAATGATCCCAAGATGAACCTGAGGCTTCCAATATTAATCGAACATTATCAAAAACTGAACGACACTGTGCTTCAAAATCAAATTCTTTGAAATTACCATTGTGATCCAAAACTAATCCTGGAACAGCCGAGTCATTTGCATCTGAGCCTGGAACTCTTGGTCCAACTCCAGACAAAAACAAAAGGTTGCCAACATGTCGTGCATGTGGATATGAGCCCACAGGTTTTGGAGCATTTGATGCGCTTATTTTTTCAGACATAGCGGAAATTTCCTACAAATATACACGATCCATTTAGGATATTGGATGATTAGAACTGATTATTTCCCATTTTTCAGGAGAACTTTCCCTTATTTAAAAGGAAGGGTATTTAGCACATGCCGTTTTTTTAAACTTTGCTATTATTGATAGACTTATATTGTATACTTTTGAATTGCGGGTATGGATTAGTGAAAATTGTGATTGATAATTAATTATTTTGAAATGAGATCTAAAAATTTAATGATTGCAGCTTTTGCTTTTCTAGTCATACTCATAGCGGCGTATTTTGGCGCAACTGTTCATAATTCAAAAGCAAACGGCCTCATATCACATTTAAATGAATTCGAGCATATCGAGTATTATGATGTTGAGTTGGTTCCGAAATTAAGTCACCTTGCCGCCCTATTAACACTCCCCTTTTTACTCGCTATTTTGTTTTTTGAACTCTATATTGGCTTTAAATCTAAAATTCGTCAAGCAAAAAACTTGGCATACGGCGCTACTATAGCAGTGTTAGCTATTTTAGTTATTGATATTTTAACGCTAATAAACCCATACGCATATGATGTAAGTCTTTGGGGATATGTTTGGATTACCATGAGCGCCATCATCTTTACAGCAAATTTAGTCTCTGTTTTTATAAAAGGGAATGCCTGAATTTTTTCAAAAAGGTTTAATTCAAAACCCAACGTTAACAAATATTTAACTAAAATTAGTTTTCAACTAGCTGATATATAGTGGTTTGAATTTTTGGCACAACCATTGCAATAATCGCAATATGTTTAATTAAAATTTTAACTATTATGATCGCAAAAAAAAACCCGAAGGCCGACCTGGAGAAAAACCGGTTCGCTTTCTTTCAAATCGGACTGATTGTAGCAGGCTCTCTATGTCTCGCAGCATTTGAGTACTCAACTGTCCAAGAAGCACCAATGGCTCAATTTAATATTGATCCGAACACAAACACCATCTTACCTTTTGATGAGATTTTACAAGAACCATCCGAACCGCAAGAAAAAAAGCAGCGTGTTATGACTGAGGATGTTATTGTAACTGAAAAGATTGTGGCTGATCCTGTGCCTACGCCAGAGCCAGAGCCAATTATCGATCCAGTTATTGGTGGCGGAACTACCATAGGGACAATTATCGCACCTCCAATTATTTATGAAGTGCCAGAAATCGACCCATCATTCCCAGGCGGGCAGGCAGGAATGGCAGAATTCATTAATAAATACATTGTTATTGCTAATTATATGATGGATGACGCAGGCGGAACGGTTTATATTTCATTTGTCGTAAACAAAGATGGATCGATCGAACAATCGAAGGTAATCGGAAGTGTTTCTGACGCATTAGATAAAGCCGCGTTAGACGTTATCGCTCGAATGCCAAAATGGACTCCAGGTGAACAAGATGGAAAATCAGTTCGATCTCGATTAACGATTCCAATTAATATTCAATTAAGATAAACACCCAAGACCTTGAATCTTTTTAAGGAAATTCCTTCTACATGTAAAGTGTAGAAGGAATTTTTTTGTCCAAAATTCTGTTATTCCAAACCTGTGTGATTTTACCACTTATATGCAGATTTTTGTTTAATTTCAAACATCATTCTTCAAAACCCCACTATTTATTGGCCTTTACAGTATGTTTTTTAAGTATTTAAGCTTATTTTTGCCATAGCCTGAAAAGCATGTGACTTCCCTATTGAATTTTTTTTTCAAAGCGGAGCAACTTTTATCATTACTTATCAGTCTACAATAAGAACAACACAACCGACAACTCTGAAAATCACACTTTGATCGAATAGCTGTCAATAATATTTAAAAAACAAAAAGATGAATAGTTTGAAAAAAATCTTCCTTTTGGTAATGCTATCTGTAGCTTCCTTTTCGTTTTCTCAATCCACTGATGCTGGTATAGCAACAATTGGCGAGAACTTCTGTTTAGTGCTAGATGCTGACTCCGAAATACAAGAACATTATGTTGCTAATGCAACAGGTTTAAATTGGACCTCGGCTGCAGCGGCAGTTAAAATGTGCGGTTTCCATACCAACAACTTGGCAACTTATACAGCTGATTATGAAAATAATCAATTGTTGATTCACATTCATACGGATAGAACGTATGAGTCAAAAGATATCGCGTGGTGGAATCAGTACTTACTAAGTATCTGTAAATAATATTAATCGATAGAAATAATAACTATATGTTTTTAATTAAAAATTTAAAGCCCATTTTACTTCTAACCCTCGGGTTATTTTTCGGTGCTAATTCTTTTGGGCAATTAGAAGGCGGAAACGCTTATATTATTGGTGACTTAGTAAATATTGCCATTGATGGGCCAAAAGGAAAAGAAGGAACTGCAGAAGGTGCAGGGTTCCATTATAGGGGTGGAGCCGGAACAGTACCTTGCGGATTCGTATCTGATCAAGATGATACTGGTTGGGACCCAAGTCCTGCAGGACACCAAGGCGATTACTTTACTCCTGGTTCACCTGAAAATGGATTCGGATTGCAAATTGCTGGCGTAGACTACGCCAACAACGCAAGTGGTGCCGATTTTGACATTGCTCCTAAACCAGGTTACCCTATTCACTCTGTTGAAGGAGATTGTATTACCGTTGAATGGGAAGGTGAAGTTGATGGAATTAGCATTAACGTTAAATATCACCTGATTTCTGATCAGTTATACTATACAACTGAGATTACTTTATACAATAACTCTGGTATCGACCAAACTGATTTATATTACTACCGTAATGTAGATCCAGACAACAACCAATCTATTGGTGGAACATTTACAACTACAAATACTATTGTATCTCAACCTGGTGATGATTGTCAAAAATCATTAGTATCGGCTGAGCAATTTTCACCGCAAGATTGTTATTTAGGATTTGGTGCATTGGGCGCGGATTTCCGTGTTTCACACGGTGGATTCTCAAACAGAAGTGCTTCTGATATTTGGAATGGAACTGGTGGGTTAACTGGAACTATTGGTGCAGTGGCTGTTGCTGATCAAGCAATTTCATTAGCGCACAAAACAGATTTGGATGATGGAGACTCAATCAACTACACTTATGCTGTTGTATTGAGTGAAGAAGCTGTTGAAGGCGCATTCTCAAGTTTATATTATATCGATTATGAGTCTGCTGGAGGAATTGGTGGTGGAATCATTAACCAATGTGCTCCTGAAGTTGATTCTGCAATAAGCTGCCAGGGTAATCCTGTAACACTTACAGTTGATGGACCAAACGCTGGAGATTATGATTGGGTATGGACATCTGATCCATTTGATCCAGGCGCTCCTGTTGATGGACCTATAATTATTGTTTCGCCAACTGAAACAACATCATATACGGTTGAAGGAACACCTATCTCAGATTGTTTAACAAGTACCATTACGAAAACAATCGTCGTTGTATTTACAGAAGGACCTGAAATATCAGTCGTTGATCCTGGACCATATTGTGAGGACTTTGATATCAATGACCTTGTATTTGAAGATTTAAATGACACAGAAGATCCATGGATTATTTTCTTAACTGAAATGCCAACTAGTGCCGATCAAACAGAGCCTGAATTCGTTGGACCATTAATGGGGCCTGATGATGAAGTGTGGATCTTAATTGGAGATACGTCTGGTGGATGTTTTGATTCTTGGTTAATTGAAATCGATTTTGGTGGACTTGGTGCTGCTGGAATTGATAGTACAATTGCCTTGTGTGGAACGCCTGAAACAATTGTTGATTTACATGACTTAATTGAAGAGGGGGCTAACCCACTTGGAGATTTTGACGAAATCACTTTCTCGGGTCAATTTAACGAAGGTACTGGAGAACTTGATGTGGACGGCTTAGCCGGAACATATACCTTCTCATATACCGTTGAAGGAATTGCACCTTGTCCTGATGACGAAGCGATATTTACTGTAATAGTTTATGGTCAACCAGATGCTGACTTTGAATATGAAGTTGACGGAGTATCCTCTGCTGATGGATTAGGAAGTACGTGTATTATTAATGAAGTTGATTTCTTTGATTTTTCTACAATACCTGCACCGGCTGTAATCACATCTTGGGATTGGGATTTTGGTGGAGACGGAACTTCTGTTTCAGAGAATCCTTCACATACATTTAGTTCAATTGGAACTTATGTTATAACATTAACAGTATCTACTGATGATGGTTGTAACCATACTTACACAAAAGAAATCATTATCTACACTGCGCCAATCTTAGATGTAATCTTTAACGACCCTACTTGTTTCGGATTTACAGATGGATCAATCACAGCATTTGTTGCAGGTGGTAGTGGAACATTTGATATTGAAATCTTAAACAGTGATGGAGAACAAGAAAATGAAGATGGATCAAACACTGCAAATACACTTCCTGCTGGAACGTATACTGTAAATGTAATTGATGGTTCTGGTTGTTCTGCAACTGTAACAATCATTATTACTGATCCAATTGCATTGGAAGCTGATTACACAATTACGCCGCCACTTTGTTACGGTGATCCTGGTTATGTTGTAATTCACTCAGTAACTGGTGAAGATATTAACAATCCAATGGCTTATTTCTGGGCTCCAGAAGCAGACGTTCCTAACGGATTTGATGCTGATTCAGTAAACATTCCAGCTGGTGATTATTCATTAACAATTAATGATTCTTACGGTTGTTCAGTAGTGATTGACATTACAATGACTCAACCAGATTCATTATACTTTAATGAAGACACAGGATATGATCCTGCATACTGTAGACTATATGGATACCAAAATGGGAATGGGCAAGTATACGCATCAGCTTCTGGTGGAACACCTGATTATGATTACATCTGGTTAGAAGTTTCAACAGGTAACACAACGGACAACACCACATGGGGAGGAAGAAACCCTGGAGATTATATTATCACTGCAACAGATGCAAACGGATGTATAATTTCTGAAACTATTACTGTTGATTCATTGAACCCGATTGCTGCCTTCACGGTTGATTCAGATCAGTTGAATGAAGATTGTAAAGGTACTGCTGATGTAGATGTTGAGTTCACGAACACTTCATTGTATTTCTCTAATCCTGGCAACCCGTTAGCTGACCCTAGATTCTTCTGGAACTTAGACAGCCCACAAGGTGATTGGTACATTACTGATGATTATGATGAGAAATTGGACACAGTTTATGAAGCAAAAGGAGTCAGTTATGAAATGGAAGTGTGCTTAGTGGCACAAAACAAGAATGGCTGTACAGATACTGCCTGTAAGATCATTACGATTTTCGAACCAATCGCATTTGACGGTGTAAACATCTTCTCTCCTGATGGTGATGGAATCAATGATAACTTCACATTCGTATTTAAATCTGCTTCAATCGCAACACTAGAATGTGTGATTGTTAACAGATGGGGAATCAAAGTTGGTGAAATAACAGAGCCTGATGGCGAATGGGATGGAACTGACATGAATGGAACTCCTTGTAATGATGGTGTATACTTCTATGTATACTCTGCCGAGGCTGACAATGGCGAAAAGCTAGAAGGTCAAGGATCACTACAAATTATTAAGTCCAAAGGAAACTAAGGAGTAAAACACAAGATAAAATTAAAGAGGCTGCTCATATGAGTGGCCTCTTTTTATTTACACCTATCCATTCATGTTCTAGTTAGCAATGTTTAAAATCCATTAATTAATGGTAGTGGAATAGCTGCAAGGACTCAAACATTAATCGCGAGAACTTAATTAATAACTATTGAATGCGATAGATCCGCAAATTTGGCAACAAATCACTTCGATAAGAAAAAACATATAAGGCTTTACCGCCTTTTGATTCAAAAACACCCACATTGTCCAGTCCGGTCATTCTTAACATATCGTTTGTGCTAGAAATGATCTCAACAAATCTGGGATGATCCTCGAATTCACTTTCCAAATTCGCACAAAGCTTAACACTGCCAAATTTTTCAGATTCGAAGTGACAATTCACATCATACTTTCCCGGATTTCTGTCATTAATTGAAGCCTTAGGATAGACCACCGTTTTTGAATTATTCGAAGTTCTTTTTTGAAAAACAATTGTGTCTTCTATCAGTAATAAATTCCAATTTGAAAGACTTAAAAAAGACGTGTCAGCCTCGACCATTGCTATACGATTAGCGCCAATTGAATAAAAAATTCACCCTTTGGGCTATAAAAGTCTTCGCCTTGGGCATGTAATAGTAAGTCAGTTTTAAATTGAGTTTGATTTATTTCCTGCGGACTCCATTCAGAAATCTCGGCTTCTTCCCAATTGAAAGAATCTCCTTCATCATTTGAAGCACAATTAAACAATAAATTCCCTGAAATAAAAAGTAGAACTATTCGCATTTGCAGAGTTAAACATTTCACAAGCCTCAACAAATGCCTTTCAAACATTCTCTATCAACTAACAACTATATCTTATTGTCTATTGACTAATTACCAGAGACTAGCTAATAAATTACTGCCTCTGATATTGATCACTCTGCGTTTGCCCATCCACGCTAAACACTTTTGGACATCCAGATTTCGGCCATAACCACGCCAACTTCAGCGTGAAAATTACGGGTTGATAACGGCTATTAAACCACTTATGCGACGGATTAAAGTTGTTAAATTGAAATAAGGTTAATACAGGCGTTTGAACAGTTGGAACCAAAAACAAACCATCCCTAATTTTAATACCCCAACCTAAAGAATAGTGTAATTGAGCGACTAACTTACTTTGATTGTCTGACGGCAAGGGAGATTGATAGTCCCCATCTTGATCCATTTGCTTATCCTTTCCGCCGTAAATGCGGTAATCTAAATTAAACCCGATTGACTGATCTATAAAATTGAATTTTGCCGTTTGCCATACATTGTGAATTGCTGCACGCAAAAATGCAGAGCCGAAATTAAAACTCCCTCGATCTTGTAAAGTATCAAGCTTATATTTTTCTTGTCCACCAAAATGTTTAATTCCTACACCCCAATCAAAATAATGTACAAAAGGTTGCCTTTTCTTAAAAAGATGCTCCATTCCACCCTCCAAATAATAACCGGGTAAACCAGTAGGTGTTAATTCTTGCCCTTCGTCATTGGCATTATTGCCCGCCATATACGTAGCGCCTAAACTCACATGCCAACCAATTGGCCGATAATGACTCGCGTTTTCACTCCAAAGTAAATAGCCCCAACTTTTCTCCTCGGACATTGGATTTTTTTGCCGTTTTGAATTTCTTTTTTCAAAATCAGTCCCAATTTGAGCTTCTGCTTGAAAGGTGATAAACGAACAAAAAATAAATACTAAATACTTCATATCTGGTGAAATTAGTTTGACGCCATTAAAAGCTTATTCGGCTTCTATCAAACGCAATATATTGTCTTCAATTTCTTTTGAATCCCAAACAGTTTCAATATCTGGTCGATCCATTACTTTTTTCATTATCGCATCTTGCTTCACACCCGCATTCCAAGCTTCAGAATAGCGAATATTTGAAAATGATACCTGACTGTATAACGGCATCCACTTGTCTGGGTACAAACTACTAAAACGGCCTTCGATTTTTTTCTGCAATAAGAACATAGGATCTGCCACAAAATCCCGCATCACATGATAATTATGTACGGATAAATCTTGCAAGGCATCACCATCAGGCTTGCGAAGAATTTGATATTCTTCAAATACTTTTGGCCAATCCTCATTGTGTTTTTTCATGAGTGCCGCCATAACGGTACAATCCTCAAAACCTCCATTCATCCCCTGACCATAAAATGGAACAGTGGCATGTGCCGAATCTCCCATTAATGCAAATTTTCCACTGGTCCATGGATAACACCTTACAATCGCCAATGACGATAAAGGATTCTCGTGCCAGCTGTCTAAAAGGTTTGGACACATGTCGTAAAAATCAGGGAAAATACTTTTAAAGAAAGACGCTACAGCAGCATCATTCGTTAGTGTTTCGAAAGAGTTTTCTCCTTCAAACGGCATGAACAATGTACATGTAAACGAACCATCTTCATTTGCCAATGCAATTAACATAAATCGCCCTCGTGGCCAAATATGCAAGGCGTTTTTATCCAGTTTATATGATCCATCTGCATTTGCAGGCAATAATAATTCACGGTAGCCATCATCTATATAATCTTGACTAAAGTCAAAACGATCTGTTTTTTGCATAGCTTCATAGCGCACTGCTGAGAATGCACCATCACAAGCAAAAACAACGTCTGCTTTTGCCTCAATCGCTTCTCCCGTATCCCCATCCTTCAGGTAAACAATACCCTCGTCCAAATCTGCGCCAACACATTGTTTATTATAATGAATTGTTGCGCCGCCTTTCTCTTCAGCAATGTCCATCATTTTGGCATTTAACCCACCTCGTGAGATTGAAAAAATTGCTTCCCCTTCTTTACCATAAGCTTGATAAGTTTTTTCACCCGACTCACTATGCATAATTCTGCCGGTCATTGGAATGGCAATTGAATTTACATCTTGATCTACTCCTGCTCCTTTTAAAGCAGTCCAACCTCTAACCGACAATGCCAGGTTTATTGATTTACCTGCAGAAATTTCTGCTTTTCGAATATCTGAACGGCGTTCAAATATCGTTACTTTATAACCTGCATTAGAGAGGTATACAGCCCATAGTGAACCTACTAACCCCGCTCCTATTATAATTGCACTTTTTTCCATTCTGTAATTTTTTATTTTCTTCTCCAATGTTTTTGGTAGCGCGATTCGCTAAACATGTTTTGATGGCGATTCTTTTTCTTTCGTCCAAAAACGGCGCTAATTCGCCATAAAACAATACCAACTATTAAAATAACAATTACCTGCATCATTAGTTTCATCATGGGCGCGCCTTCGCTTGCCGCACCGTTTAAATACTGGCTTATTATTTCAGGGTTGTATGTTTCTATCATTGATTAATCACATTTTCTAAAGACTCACAAAAACGATAACAGTCTTCATAAGAATTGTAAAGCGGCACGGGCGCTATGCGAATCACATTTGGTTCACGCCAATCTGCAATAATTCCTAATTTAGTGAGCGCATCAAACAGTGGTTTCCCCATTCCATGCGCCAAAATTGAGAGTTGCGCTCCTCTTTTTGCCGGATCTTTTGGTGTAATAATTTCAAAAGAACATTGGTCCCCTTTTCTGTCAGACAAATCGTTAATAAGATACTCTAAATAATTGGTCAAACCTATTCTTTTCTCAATAAGCGCGTCCATTCCTACTGCATCAAATATGTCTAACGAGGCCAAATGAGCAGCCATTCCCAAAACGGGTGCATTACTCAATTGCCAACCTTCAGCTCCTGGCATTGGATTAAAACCCGGCTCCATTAAAAATCGCGTTTCTTTGTCATGTCCCCACCATCCAGCAAAACGTGGAAGCGTTTTATCGTTTGCATGGCGTTCGTGAACGAACAAACCTGCAACACCGCCAGGACTAGAATTTAAATATTTATATGAACACCAAGCTGCAAAATCAACTCCCCATTTGTTCAACTCCAATTTCACATTTCCTGCAGCATGTGCCAAGTCAAAACCAACGATTGCCCCAACGGCATGTCCCGCATCAGTAATCGTTTTCATGTCAAACAATTGACCCGAATAGTAATTAACTCCGCCAATCATTATCATTGCCAACTCATCTCCTACTTCAGCAATCGTTGCTAAAACATCTTCTTCTCGAATTAAATATTCGCCTTCTCTTGGCCCTACCTCAACTATTGCGTCGCTTGGCTCATATCCGTGAAATCTTGCCTGCGTTTCAAGCGCATATTGATCTGAAGGAAATGCCTTTTTCTCACAAATAATTTTGTAGCGCTTTTCCGTTGGACGGTAAAACGAAACCATTAACAAATGTAGATTTGTTGTTAAACTATGTGTGACTACAACCTCTAAAGGTTTAGCTCCAACGATTTTTGCTGCTTTCTTCGTTAAAAATTCATGATATGCAAACCATGGTTTCTTCGCTTCAAAATGTCCCTCAACTCCCCAGTTTTTCCATGCCTCCAATTCAGCGTCAATGTATGACTTGGCAGTGATTGGCTGAAGTCCAAGTGAATTTCCAGTAAAATAGATTGTTTCAATACCATTTATTACTGGAATGTGAAACTTCTCTCGATAAGATTTCAAAGGGTCTTGTAAATCTTTTTCTTTTGCAAATTCGAGTGAATTATTGTATGCTTCCATTGTTTGTTTTAATTTTGCAAACGCAATTTATTCAAAGATACTAACATTGATAAAAAAGGGATGATATCACGGGACAAATCTGAACAACTATTTGAAAAAGCTAAAAACCTTTTTCCAGGCGGAGTAAATTCACCTGTTCGCGCATTTAACTCTGTGGACGGCGCTCCACTATTTATTCATAAAGGAGACGGATGCCATATTTGGGATGAAGACGGAAATAAATTTGTCGATTTTTGTTGCAGTTGGGGACCACTTATTTTAGGTCATAACGCACCAGCAGTGAGAGAAGGAATAACGGCGGCCTTGCAAAACGGCACCTCATTTGGTGCACCTACCATTTTAGAAAATGAATTGGGTCAATTAATTATTGACAATAATCCGTTCATTGATAAAATCAGATTTGTGAGTTCAGGAACTGAAGCAGTCATGTCTGGTTTGCGATTAGCTAGAGGTTATACCAAAAAAAACAAAGTCATTAAGTTTGAAGGATGTTACCACGGACATGTTGATTCCATGTTAGTGAAAGCAGGCTCAGGATTAGTTACGCTTGGCACTTCATCATCTGCCGGTGTACCCGAAAGTTTTTCCAAAGAAACAATTGTGCTGCCTTTAAATGATGAAACTACTGTTTTAGAGTGTATTAAAGAACATGGACACGACATTGCTTGTATCATAATTGAACCAATTCCTGCAAATAACGGGTTGTTATTGCAGACAAAATCATACCTAGAGTTTTTGCGTAAAGTATGTACAGAAAATAATATACTGCTCTTTTTTGACGAGGTTCTTTCAGGATTTAGAGTTGCCTTTGCAGGAGCTGCTGCACTTTACGGAATCCAACCCGACATTGTAACATACGGTAAAATAATTGGCGGCGGTTTGCCTGTTGGTGCCTATGGCGCTTCAGATGAATTAATGGCCTGTATTTCTCCTTTAGGAGATGTTTATCAAGCCGGAACATTAAGTGGAAATCCAGTTGCCATGTCTGCCGGAATTGCGCAAATCACAGCTTGTTTAGAAGATGGTTTTTATGCCGACCAAGAAGCACGAACAGAGTTTTTTGTTGATAAAATTAATACTTACGCCAACGAAAAAGGCTACGCTTTTGAAATGGTGACAATTGGGTCTATTTTCTGGCTCACATTTGGCGCACATGCTGCCATTCGCAAAGCGGATGAAGTTGATGCGCATAGTATGGTTGATTTCAAACGTATGTATGCTGAATTACTAGAAAGCGGTATTTACATTGGTCCAAGTGGCTATGAGGTTGGTTTTATTTCGAAAGCACATACCATGGAAGTTTTAGCGGATGTATCTGATCGTTTTTGCGCGGTATTAGATCGGGTTTTTGAGTAAAATCAGGTCCATAAATACCACAGTTGGCTGAAGAATTAAAAGTCCGTCAATGAAAAACGAAAAGTAAATGTCATCCGTATCACTAGTGCTGGCGCGTACAAATATAATTGAAAGCGATAAGGCGGTCAGCGTAAACGCCAGAAATTGATCGGCGGTTAATAATAGCAGGGCGTAGTTTAAAACTAACATAAAACTGGCTACCCAAAGTGAATTGCGTTCGCCTAACAATTGCGGAATGGTTTTCTTTTCTGTTTCATCCAAAATAATGTCTCTGATATCAAACGGAATTGTAATTGCCTCCACAAAAATGAAATCTGCTATAAACAAGAGCCAAGGAACCTCAACGGTTTCTGCCGGCTGATTAAGGTAAGGCAATAGGGTGCTCGTTGCTGCCCAAACCAAACCGATTAAAAATATTTTTAAAGAAGGAATGTCTCTTAAATTTCGGCTGATTTTACCTGGAATTTTAATCACATAAAACAACGAAAGTAGTCCACAACCGAAAAGTAAAAGATAGGACGACCATGACATACCCCAAAGTAGTGGCAAACAACCTAGCCCTGATGTGATCATAATACCCTTGATCAAATTCGGGTTTTCCTTCATCCAAAGCATGCGCGGACCAGCCGTTTTACCGTCACTAATAATTTTGTAATAGCGCTGAAAAGTATAGGTTAAAACTGTAGCAAAAAACGCAAAGCCAATCAATTGCCAATTGCATTCCAAGTCATAAATGAGATAATATTGCCATAGAAAAGCGGCCGCTCCAAGTCCAATCCAGCTATTTGAATAAGCGAGGAATGATATAAGGCGGTACAATAGGTTCAAGGTGATTAAGGTTTAAACACAGCATAGGTTACTAGGCCTGCACCAATTCCAATTAAACTGCCTTTTAAAGCGGCAAAGATCCGTTTTTGGCGGGCTACTCTGTGGTATCCTCTATAGTAACTTTCGTCATTTAACAAATGGGTTTGGATGATTTGCTTTTCTCTAATTTTGAAACTCGGAAAGGTCCAAGCTGCGGACAAAACTAGAGGCGCAACAATGGGCAGAAATGTTGGTTGAGATTTTAAAAACCCTGGAGATGTATGTTCCCCAAAATAATCGGGATGATCAACTGTTTTTTGTAATAAATAAGTGTCAAATAAAGACATGCCATATCCTAAAGCAAAACTCGACCAAAATACAAATCTTGGTTTAAATGTTTGCCGGGCATCATAACTTCCTAAAGTCGCATTGCGCGCTTCATCAACCGTTAAATAATTATCGCTTTGATCATCTTGTTTATAAAGTATGGTTTCATTCCCGTTTTGAGTATACGAGAATACACGATAAGTCTCGAATGAACCGGTAAAAGGGGCGCCCTTTTTTGGCGTTTCTTTATATTTCAAAAACCCATCACTTACAGCTGTAACTGGACCATGAAATACCCGCCCATTTAACAAAATAATAGAATCCTGTTCACCTTGCCCCATGGACGCAAAGGATACCATTACCATTAAAATACTTGCAAGTTTTGCTTTAATGCTCATTCTAGCCAATTTTATTTCTTTGTGCTTATAAAGTTGGCGATTTATTTTGATAGTAATTCTTATTGTGCTGCTTTTTATCGAAAACCAAATGTTGATTGTTCATTAAATAAGCAACAATCATTTATTCTAGATCATATTTAAACTAAAAACATATTGCAGTCCAATTTTTGGTTGATTGGGGTTGATGATTTTTTCAAAACCTCCGGTTGGCACTCCCTCGTAATAAAACGTGGTGTTTTTTCGCTTTTCAGTGCGCGCACAACTCTCAGAATTATTATACCCTCTGTATACATCCAACTGTGAAGCCTCGAAGGCTTGATACTTTTTATATTGAGTTTTAGGAGATACAGCATAAAAATTATCTCCTAATATTCGCGATCTTCCGATTGTTTCAACTGCATTCATCTCATCATAAATCTCTTGAACGGAAGCCAATTCAATTAATTGATCAATATATTCAATCTCATTAATTTTAATATTGATGTTCTTTTTAATTTCATAACCGTTTTGAAACTCGGTTGCTTGTTTCTCTCCTACCTCATAATCAAATACTTTTGTTTGTGAGATAAAGTCGACATAAATACCCTTTTCTTCTACCCCGAAAGGCTCAAGTTGACCAATTAAATTGTTGATTCTCGCATTTATAAGTTTATTACATTCAAGTACTGTTTCTGCTTCCTGATTGGTTCCTACTGTTATGAGATATCCATCTGCCTCCTTATTCAATAGCAAATTTACACTAATCAGTAGCGTTGAATCGGTTGTTACTATGCCGCGTTTTTGAATTTGTGGCAGTTGCGCGTAATAGGTGTTGTTGTTATTATTTCCACACACTTGGTTTCCGGATGCCTGCGATAGAACAATACCCGCCATTATTTTTCAAATAACGAATACAAATACAGGAATGGAAATGTATAATAAAACTGAATTTATAGACAAACTCTCTACGCCGCTTAAAAGTTTAGGGGATATTGAAATTATTGAAACGATTTATAAAGACGACGAAATTATAAGCCTACGATTCATTCAAAAATAAAACATTAATTATGAAAACAGTAGTAATAATAACATTCATATTTAGTAAGGCACTCTGTTTTGGACAGGCCAGTATGAATAACAATGCCAACTTAGAAAATGATTTTAGCAAATCTACTTTGGGCGAAGGAAATGTGGCTGCTTTTGAAGCACGCGCCAAACAAAAAGTGGTCGATTATTGTAATTATATCCAGTTAATTTCCAATAAAGACTTAGATGAAAAATTGCGCCTTCACTCTCAAAAATCGGCTATGACTTTGTTTAATTCTAGTAACTGTCTGGTTAATGATAGTATTATTTCAGGCTCGGATAGTTTACTTATGATTAGTGATTTTTTTAAAGCCGTTTACGAAACAAAATTCCACGAAATTGAAGGTGTGGCAAGCGATATTATTTTACAAGACGAATTAACCGTTTTGGAATCAGGAGACTATTCAGGTACAATTTCTTACACGCAAACTTTAACGTGTTATGACCAAGCAGGCAATGTAACAAATACTATTGTAGAAAATAAACTAGTTGGCGTTACATTAAGTCGAAAAACGAAGGCTTTTGGAACGACCGAAAAAATCATATGGACAGTAAATCTCTGCGATATAAAAACGGGAAACTAGTTGCACTGATTCATATTTGACTCAGAATGAACCTTTCAATTGAAAACTAATTTACTGACAGAAAACATCTTTTTATAACATTCCAAGAGTATTCAGTTAATATCACTACAAATTTGAACATTTTTCAATTCAATCTATTTATATTTGTGAGGCTTTACGCACACTACTTTAAAAAATTTAGATTAGATGAAATTTCAAGATAGACATGTTGGTCCAAACGCTTCCGAAAGAACGGATATGCTTGCGGCAGTAGGAGTTAATTCAATTGATGAATTAATTGATAAAACAGTTCCTAGTCAAATTCGTTTGGCAAACCCATTGAACATGAAACCGGCAATGACCGAATGCGAGTACTTATCGCACATGAAGGAGATGGGAGCAAAAAACCAATTGTACACCAACTTTTTAGGTCAAGGATATTACGGAACAAATGTGCCAAGTGTTAACTTGAGAAACATTTTTGAAAATCCAGGATGGTATACAGCCTATACGCCATACCAAGCTGAAATTGCACAAGGAAGATTAGAAGCACTGTTGAACTTTCAAACCATGTGTGCTGATTTAACTAAAATGGATTTGGCAAATGCCTCCTTATTAGATGAAGCAACTGCCGCCGCGGAAGCTATGATCATGTTCTTCAATCTTAGAAGTCGCGATCAAAAGAAATCTGGTGTAAATAAATTCTTCCTATCTAGTAACAGCTACGCACAAACCATTGATGTAGTAATGGGACGAGCTGATGGAATGGGAATCGAAATCGTTTTAGATAGTCCTGAAAATTTTAAGCCAACTGATGAATACTTTGGTATTTCACTTCAATACCCTGATACGTTTGGTAAAGTAGCCTACCTTTCTGAGTTTATTGAAAACGCACATGCCTTCGACATTAAAGTAGGAGTTGCAGCAGATATTATGGCATTGGTGGTTCTAACACCTCCAGGCGATTGTGGAGCGGATGCGGTATATGGAAACACGCAGCGCTTTGGCGTACCTATGGGAATGGGTGGGCCTCACGCAGCTTATTTTGCTACTAGAGAAGATTATAAAAGACAGATTCCTGGAAGAATTATCGGAATTTCTGTTGATGTTGAAGGAAACCAAGCCTTAAGAATGGCCTTGCAAACGAGAGAGCAACATATAAAAAGGGACAAAGCAACTTCAAATATTTGCACAGCGCAAGCCTTATTAGCAATTATGGCAAGTATGTATGCTGTATATCATGGACCTGCGCATTTAACAAACATTGCGGTTGAAATGCATTTAAAAGCAGTATACGCCGAAAATAAATTAACGGCACTAGGTTACACCTCGTTAAATGGCAGTTATTTTGACACAATACATATTCAAATGCCAGGAGGACTCACAACTTCGGAATTAAAAAACGCGGCTGAAATGGCTTCTATTAATTTGCGTTATGTAAATGATATGGAGGTGACTATTTCAATTGACGAGTCTATTACTGAAGCTGATTTAGAAACATTAATCAACGTATTTGCCGCTGCAAATGGTAAAGACGCCATTACAGTAGGTAAAGAATGGAAATCAGAAAAATGTCCATTGGATGCTGGTTTACTTCGCTCCGATCAGATTTTAGACTTTCCAGTTTTCGCCTCACATCACTCTGAAACGAAGATGATGCGTTATATCAAGAGTCTAGAAAACAAGGATATTTCATTGGTTCATTCAATGATTGCCCTAGGTTCTTGCACTATGAAGCTGAACGCGGCTTCAGAATTGATTCCATTATCCTGGCCTGAATTTGCAAATGTTCATCCGCACACACCTGCAAATCAAGTTGCAGGATACGAAGGTATTTTAGCAGAATTGGCTACTGCCCTTTGTGAAATTACAGGCTTTGCTGGAATGTCAATGCAACCTAACTCAGGCGCTCAAGGTGAGTATGCTGGACTTATGGTGATTCGTGCATATCATCAAGCCAACGGTGATCATGATCGGAATATTTGTTTAATTCCTTCATCTGCACATGGAACCAATCCTGCTTCTGCTGTTATGGCGGGCATGAAAGTAGTTGTGACTAAGTGTGATGAAAACGGAAATATTGATGTTGCGGATTTACGTGAAAAAGCAGAATTACACAAAGAGCAATTATCAGCATTAATGGTGACATACCCGTCAACTCACGGTGTTTATGAAGAGTCAATTATTGAAATTACCTCTATCATTCATGAGAATGGTGGACAAGTGTATATGGACGGCGCCAATATGAACGCCCAAGTTGGATTAACAAATCCAGGGAATATTGGAGCAGATGTTTGTCACTTAAACTTACACAAAACATTCGCTATACCGCATGGTGGTGGTGGACCTGGAATGGGGCCAATTGGTGTTGCAAAACACTTAGTTCCGTTTATTCCAGGTAATCCAAACGCAAACCCAGCAGACGCAGACAAAGAAATCAGATCTATATCTGGCGCAAAATATGGTAGCGCTTTAGTTTCTCTTATTTCATACGGCTACATTAAAATGTTAGGTGCAGATGGATTAAAAGATTCAACAGAAATTGCGATACTAAACGCAAACTATCTAAGAGTAAAACTTGCGCCACATTATCCAATTTTATATACTGGAGCAAACGGGACTATTGCTCATGAAATGATTGCGGATTGCCGCGATTTCAAAAGAGATACAGGGGTTGAAGCTGGCGATATCGCCAAGCGTTTAATTGATTATGGATTCCATGCACCTACTGTTTCTTTTCCAGTTGCCAATACATTGATGATTGAACCAACTGAAAGTGAAGATCAAGCGGAACTAGACCGTTTCATTGAAGCAATGATTTCAATTCGTAAAGAAATTGAAAACATTAGAACACTTGGCTTGGATCATGAAAACAATTTGTTGCACAATGCGCCACACACGGCAGCATGCTTAATTGCTGATAATTGGGAATTCCCTTACTCTAGAAAAGAGGCGGCATACCCAGCGAATTATTTAGGATCTTCTAAATACTTCTCCCCCGTAAGAAGAGTGGATAACGCCTATGGAGATAGAAATTTAGTTTGTAGCTGTTTGCCAATTGAAGCCTACTTAGAAACTACAGTTTAGTTTCTAACCTTTATTGCCGTTTAATCGAATTCCTTAGCACTTAAATAATTGCCGCTATTTTGTTATGCCCTTTATTTTGCTTGACTGATTCAATTTTTATACCTTTAACCGAATTTTAAATAAATTTCATGGAAAAATTATACACTTTAGCGGGGGCTCTCCTTTTGGCGGGATGTACATTTGCACAAGCTCCTTTTATGAGCAACAATTATACTTATGCGCCAAACGAAAAGTATGCACCCAATGCTATTACTACTATTGATAATAGAGCGGCTGATGCAGACGCAGATAGAGCAATCTATTATTCTGAAGACTTTGATGCTGGATTCGGCGGATGGGAAGATGCAATTGCAACCGGCCCTGCAGGCTTCAAATTAACAGACACCGGGCACGAAAATGATCCTGAAAACACATTTCAAATTCCTGTATTAGCTTCGTCTACTCCTACACAATGGGTAATTATTGATTCTGACGGTGATGGAACAAGTTATGATGTTGCTGAAGAAGCAACTTTAACATCTCCAATGCTTGATTTAAGTGATGCTGCTGGAGAATTTGTTGCTTTAACATTTGAGCAGTTTTTTGCAGAATGGCAACCTGCTGAAACTTCAGATCATTGCTATATTGGTGTCTCAACTGATGGCGGTGATTCTTGGACGGAGATTGAGATTAACGAAGGTGTTGGGCGTGAGGCTCGGGAAAATCCTGAAATAGTATCATGGGACATCACTGATTTCATTGCTGGAGATGAAGGAACGGTCTGGATTCGTTTCCGTTGGGACGGCGCTTGGAATTATGGATGGCAAATCGATAATGTTCAAGTTGAAGACATCAACGAATCGGATATTATGATGTTAACCACATACAGAAATTATGATGGTGGACTTGTATTTTCGCAAGTGCCTGAATTACATGCAAGAGAATTTGTTGTTGGAGGTATTATCAAAAACATTGGACATATAGAGCAAACAAACGTGCGTTTTAGCTATTCAATTACTGGACCTGGCGGGACAGAAGTAGCGTCTGGAACTTCAGATGACGCAATTGCATCTTTATTTAATGGAGAACAAGACACATTATTGCAAGCAACTGGCTATACTCCTGACGTAGTTGGAAACTATACCGTTTCATGGTCTGCATATGCAGATGATGAAGATGACGCTGAGGCGGATAATGATGCTGAAGATGATCATTTCTGGTTAACAGAATTTACCATGGCATTGGATTACGACGAAGGTCCTGTTGTGGAAACAGTAAACTGGCCTCTAAAAACAGGTGAAGGTTATTTCGGAAACTTAATGACGTTTATGACGGAGGATATTGTAACTGCTATGGAAATTAAAATCGCAAATCATTCAGAGAATGAAGGAGAAGTAATCTTAGGAGCGATTTGGGAATTCCCAGAAGGTGGAGCCGAATGGGGATTAGTTTATCAAACAGATGATTATTCATTAACGCCAGAAGATATCGGAAATGTTGTAACACTAGATATGGAAGAGTTTGACGTTGTACCAACTTCAACTTACACGTTCTGTTCTTATCAATATTCAAATGGACCAATGCCAATTTTTGAGCGCCAAGGTGATATTGGATTCAACAATGTACAAGGATTTGATGATGAGTTTTTAGCGCGTGGATTCTTTAACCGTTTAGCACCAATCGTTCGCATTAGATTAAACGAAGGTGAGGTAAGTATTGATGAAGATACGCAAGCGGAATTCTTTGCGCTTTATCCGAACCCCGCTACTGATTTATTAAAAGTAAGTTTAGCTTTAAATAATTCTGAAAATACACTTATCAATTTACTTGATATTTCAGGTAAAATTGTGCAAACAATTCAACTTGGTGCTGTAAACGGAACAACTCAAGTTGTTGTTTCAATAGACGATTTAACTGCTGGAGTTTACTTTATTGAATTGGTAAATTCTAAAGGAAAACAAGTGAAAAAATTCGTTAAGAAATAACGAAAAATAATAATTGTAAAAAAGGCGCCTAGATTAAACCTAGACGCCTTTTTTCTTGTGGAAGAATATTTTTTGTTTGAGCTGTTTGGTCGTTAAATGGTAAATTGTTAGACTTAAATTTGTTTAAACTTTATTCTTCCGTATCGATTGTCATTCAAAGTCTTTAATCGTTATCAAAGACTTTTGAATTGAGATCAAGCTCCTCCCACTTTGAGATTTTACCCAATCTTTTTGCTTATATCATCTCTTTATGTCAGAATAAAAAAAAGGTAACCCTTTATTTAAAAATAATATTTTTCGTAGGTTGCAAGCTGTTAAAAACTCAATATGGAAAAAGAATTATTACGTCATTTAGAATACTTAACAGGAATTTGTCCATTTCGGAATTTTGGAAACCCCGAATCTTTAAAAGTCGCATCAGATTATATTGATAGGTAGTTCGAAAATTACGGTTTTGAAGTTCAACATCAAAAATGGAATTATGGCAAATTCGAATATACAAATATCATTGCCCCCTGCCAACCAAGGCATAAGAAACGCTTAATTGTTGAAGGACCAGGTGGAATGTTGTGGATTGGAAGGAGCAGTCAAGGGCTATTAAAATTTGATCCTGATAAAGGCACTTTTCAAAAAGTAGTTCACTTTTCGCTGACGTTACACACATAATTTTACGTTTAGCTAAATATTAGGTTTTGTTAGGTGAACCCCAAGGGGTTTATTATTGTTTTGACTGACTAAAATAATGATTTATTAACGCCAAGCTTCCCATAAGCTGCGAATATTGTTTAATATTCAATATGTGCACGCTCTTCAACTCATCTTAAAACAGTGCAAGCCCCAACAAGAAAATAGCACCACCTGCCAAGAAAAGTAGAAGCGTATAGGGAAGAATATCTTTGGCTTTTAAACCTGTAATTCCCAATAAAGGCAAAGCCCAAAAAGGTTGAATCATATTGGTGAGTTGATCCCCATAGGAAAGTGCCATAATTGCTTTGGGATAAGAGACCCCTAATTCTTGCGCTGAGGCAATGATTATTGGTCCTTGAACGGCCCATTGCCCGCCACCACTTGGCACAAAAACATTGACTAAACCAGCGGAAAAAAAGCTGAAAATTGGAAAACTATCGGGGGAGGAAAAGGCGACAAAAGCATCTGAAAGTTGTCCTATGAGCCCGGAGCCTACCATTAGGCCAAGTATCCCAAAATAAAGAGGGAATTGTAGTAGAATGCCGGTTGCACCCGAAATAGCGGCGCCGGCTGCTTCTAAAAATTTACTTATGTTTCTGTGCACCAAAATGGCGGCGCCGAGTAGGGTAAAATTGATGAAGTTGGGATTTAGAAATTTCAAACTCAACTCTTCAGGCAAAATGGCGGCTTTATAAAACGCATACAGCAATATGACTCCGCCAATAATCCAACTAAAAATAGACGAATGATCCAGTTTCTCGGCTCCTTCATGGTTTTGTTCTTCTACCTCCACTGCCACAATTGGCTCAGGGAGCTTGTCGAATTTAAAGCTTCGTTTTCCAATCCAAAACATAAAAAGCGGCACACAAATTAGCAGTAATATGGTTACCGTAATGTTCATGGTTGAAAAGATGGTTTCATTCATGCCCACTTGATTAGGAAGTGCGGCTAAATCGATTCTAGGAACATTTTCAACTAAGTTTTTAAGATTTCCCTCTTCGGCGGCCTTGATGGGAGCTGAGCCGGATATTCCGCCGTGCCAAACCATTAAACCCACATAGGCTGCTGCACCAATTAAAGGATAGTTCAAGGGCTTATTTTCGCGGGAGAATTTTTCACCTACTTTTCGGGCTAGTATAGCGCCAAATATCAATCCTAAGCCCCAGTTAAATAAACTCACCAGAATAGTTGCAAACGTTACAATAAATGCGGTGTTGGCTGTATTCGTGCATGGGCGCAGTAAGCTGTCAATAACGAGCGAAATGGGCTTGGATAGGGCAATGATGTGCCCTAAAACCAGCATTAACATCATTTGAAAGGCAAAATAGAGACCGCCTTTACCGTCATTCCATAAGCCATTTTCCCAGAATCCTGCCAAATCTAGAATATAGGCACCAGTTGCAGTATCGTTGGGTTTGGTAAAAATTAATGCGAGAATAAATGTCAATAAGGTGAGAAGGATCGCTATTGTAAATGGCGTGGGCAGTAATTTTTTATACGTCGCTGCGAATTTCTCTGTAAATGACATGTTATAAACCTGAGTTCGGTGTTCTAAATTAGTCAAAAAAAGGGCGGCTACAAAGTTTATAAATTCAAATAATTGACCGTTACTAAACTAATTTGAACAGGTGCTAAACTTCTGAGGAAGAAAAGCCTATTATACCTTATTTTTAAGATGGATTTGTATGATCACACATGCAGAGCTTTAAAGTTTAATTTTTTCAAGTCGTCTTATGGCTCGCCTTAAAACGGTGCTAATTTGGAGCAAATATGTGGTCTTTTGTATTGGACATTGAAAAGATTGTCGCCTTTATGAAAGTGGCGAAAGCTGTTTTCATGTTTAAATATTTGTGTTTTATTAGGCGACATCAAGAAAGGAGGAGGTTTATTCGCTTCCTCCTTTTAACGTGTTGTTTTTCACGAGTAATTGCATAATATTTAATATAATTTCTAACTCGGCGGTTTGTTCCTCTATGGTTAATCCGCCCATAAAATAATGCTCTAATTTTTCGCTGTCACAAGTAATTCCATTTCCGAAATTGGTAGTGGCTAATTTGAAGTTGAAAAAGTAAAATGATCATCAATTGATGAGTTGCCGAATACAAAATTACTTTTGCCACCTAAACTTTTTCTTGAGATGTCAAATTGAAAATTGAACGGATTTGGGGTAATATAAATGAAAGTATGTAGGTATTGACTCTGATTAGTGGAGCCAGTAATCAGTTCATAAATCTTGATTTCACATCCGTCAACAGCGTCTATTAAAGTATTTAATTGCGCCATTAATATTTCTCGGCGCTATGAGAAAAATGAATTCTGGCTCCCCAATCTCTATACCACTCCACTTTTATTAAACTGGCTTTTTTCCATTTTGAAAGAGTAAATAGAGCAGTCCCAACGCAATGATAATTGCAATTGTGATGTAGAGTGGAGTCATTGATTACTGATAATTTAACGCTGATTTTTGATAAGATCGCGCATAAAAGTCATCACTTTTTCAAATTCTTCAAGTTTCGTTTGTTTATTGAATCCGCCCACTAAACTATAGGTGAATCCCGCGTTTGTGCTTGAAATATTTCCCTTGAGTTGTTTTTCAATATTTGTTAAGGCGCCTTGCATTCTAAAATCCATTAAACTTCTAAATCGGTCTTCCTGATCTTTACATTTTAGCAAGAACTTTTTATCAAATTCTTCATCACCAAATTCAATATCTTTTGCCCCGAATGATTTTCCAACTTTAGTAAAAAACCCTTCCTTACCAATTTTAAAATCAAAGTCAAAGGGGTTAGGGGCAAAGGTAACCGTAGTATAAAGCACTTGATTCTTACCAGAACCTACTATGTGTTCATAAATGACTACCGGCTTTCCGTCTAATTCCCCAGATAGTGTGTTGAGTTTTGCTAATAATTGTTTTTTGTTTTCATGGTGCAGGTTGAGACGCAAACCCCACTGTTGAAATAATTCTATCTTTTTCTTATTCTGTTTTTTAACAAAACGAACAGAAAGAACTATAATGCCAATTAGTAAAGCAAAAAATCCGACGAGTGCAAGTATTTCCATAATTGTTTAAAAATAGAAAATTTTAGCGAACTCCAATTTTTGATGTAAATCATATAGTTTTTGTGCGTACCTATCTGTTTTTACAAAAGTTATTGAGGAAATATTATAAAAGGGGGATATTTTTTTTATTTCTAGTCAACTTACTAGCGATTATTAAATAGAGAAAATTTAAAGCGCCTCCACTTTTTTAACATCACCAGGTTGCATATCACCTAACCATCTTTCTCCAATTCTGACTCGAACCAATCGGAGTGTTGGAAACCCGGCTGCTGCGGTCATTTTTCTAACCTGTCTAAATTTTCCTTCTCTAAGAATGATGGATGCCCAACTTGTTGGTCCGTGTCTCTGATCACGAATGAGTTTTGCACGTTCTGGAAAAGTAGGTGGAGCTATGATATTCGATTCACACGGTTTAGTCAGGTATTTTATCCCTTCTATCCCAATTTCAATTCCATTTCGCATGAGTTGAACCGCCTCATCCGTAATGATTCCATCCACTTGGACATAGTATTCTTTTTCGAATTTTTGACTTAAAATGGAATAGCTTACTTTACCATCAGTGGTGAGAAATAGTAAACCTTCTGAATCTTCATCCAATCGGCCTACCGCCATGGTGCCATCTACAAACTCGTGTAATGAACCCAACAATTTTTTACGACTTGCGCGTTTTCCATTATAAATGAATTGACTTAAATAACCATACGGTTTAAAAAGGATATAATGGTGGTGTTTCATAGCACAAATTTAACCGAATTATGCTTGTTTGGCAACCACCAAATTGACTTATTTGCCTAAAGCATACTTCAAACCAATTCCTGCAACGAGGTTAAAATCGAGTGACGTTATCCGGGGTTGATCAGCTAAAAAGCCAATTTGACTGTCAGGATCCACAATATTATCAATTCTAAAGCTTGAACTCACCGATAAAGTCCTTCCTGCAAAAGTGATGAGTACGATAAAGTGCTAATGACTTTTTCATGTTGATTTGATTTATAATGAAGTAAGTTTTGGTCAATAACGTTTTTTGTTTCTGTAAACGACTATTGAAGGTGTTTATTACTTCAACCTCTTTTTAAATAGAGGTAAAATCAATAAATGAAAAGCGGTTTTCCTTTGAAAACGCTTCGTATAGGGCTTAACGCAATATACTATTCGCTCAAAATTAGCTCACAATAAAAGGTAACAGTAACGATATTGCCTGCGCCAGAGATTTCTTCCATTCCATACTCCACACGGTCAAAAACAAAGCTGCCCTCAAATGCCTCAAAAGCTAGTCCTTCCGAATCCGTTCCGTTCCCTAGGTGTTTGAAAGGAACATCAATGGGTTTGGTATTGCTCAAGAGTGTTAGATCACCTTTGGCTACATAGCTCGTGTCGGCGTCTTCAATGCTGGTTGATTGAAAGGTAATAGTTGGAAACTTAGTGACATTAAAAAAGGCTTCTTCGGTTAAATGTTCATCTCGCATTCCATTTCCGGTATTTATTGAGGCGGATTCTATTGTTACGTTTAATGAAGATGTATGATAGTCGGCAGCAATGTCGAAATCAACGGTGAATTTTTCAAATGCACCTTTTGCTTTTTTCATACCGTCTGCGTAAAAAAGTAGCTCGGCATGATCACCATCTGCAATATTTACATGATATTTTCCTTGGATTAATGACAGTGTTGGAATTTCTATTCCAGTAGAATCAACCGTCACTTCAGATTCAACTTCAGATTTTTCTAAGGTGCTTTCATATTCGCCAGACATGGCGTCCCAAATGAATCCAGCCCCTATCACGACTATGATTAAAGCACCAATTAACAACTTTTTTTTCATTTCTTCTTGTATTTAACTGCAAATATATGTTTCAACATATAACTTTACAACTATTTCGTTTTAATTCTTTTTAAAACCGCCTATTGTTCCGTTGTGGTTTCGTATGAATAAACCCGCGGAATTGTTTCTTCATCAGCTGCCAAAGGCTTGACATTACCTGTTTCAGATTTAGTTGACGAAGAAGTTAATTCAAAGTAAATTTTATTTTTCTTAAACGTGTAGGTGGCTTGAATCAGATTGCTTTGGACTTCAAAAACACTAAAAAAAGTTGCTCCAATAAGATTGGTGGATAAGACAATCCCGTTTTTTTCATCAATGACAAATTCATTCTCTTTCGCTTGTCGAAAGAGGCACTTGCGCTCCTGTCTTAAACTATCCTCTCCATAAATAATTGTCCAGTTATAGGTAGAATCATTAAGCTGCATAAAGTTGATTTCCATATGATAATAGCTCGTGTTGCTTTTGGAATTAATTACTAAATCACCTGCATAATTTCCTTCTCATTTTTCTGAAATTTGGGCGTAATTAGGACGTGAGCATAAAAGCAACCCTATCAAATAGATTTTTTTCATATGCAAAAAAAGGCATTTGTCGCTGACAAACACCTTTTAAGTTTAATGTGTTTTTTTAACTAGACTGGAAGGTCATCCTTTCCTTCAGCTATACTTCGACAGGCTCAGCATAAACTTCTATCGTTTGATTTATCAGCCTAGTTAATTATCTGTTTTAATTAGAATGGTAAGTCATCATCTCCTTCAGCGACGAAAGTCTCAGCGTTGTCAGCAGTTGCTGCAGATCCACCACCAATTGGTTCGATTTTCCAGCAATCTAACGAGTTAAAGTAACGCACAGCACCATCTTTCGGGTTTGTCCACTCACGCCCTCTCAAAAAGAACGTTACTTCTACATTGTCACCTAATTTAAAATTGTTCAAAAGATCCGTTCTGTCTTGCACGGCTTGAAACATAATTGTTTGCGCGTATTGTCCGGAAGCGTCCACTACCACAAATTCTCTCTTCTTAAAAGAGTCAGAAATTTGTTGAACATCTCCGATCACTTTTAGCTCTCCTTTTAATGTGTACATAATCTTGGTTTGTTTAGTTGTTGTTGAAGGATAGAAGCGTCATCCAAGCTTCATCCAATTTATTTTCAGTTAATAATTCCTTTGCTCTTTTATGGAGTTCTAATTCCAATTTTGCTTGTTCGTCTTCCAAAGAAACAAATAAATCGCTTAATTCAAGTAATTTATATTCATTTACATCAGTTTCATTTGGTAATTCTTCAATTCCGCCCAGTTGCCCAAAATCGTTATTCGTTAAAAGTGAACTGTTTCTTATGTCTTCAGGTATAGCATCAAACCCAATTCCAACGGTTGTTATAGGTTTTTTAATTTCAAACATGGAGTGCTCATCTGCACGGCAATACCAATTACCGCCCATTCTTGAAACCAAGTCAATTTTATGTTGATCGATTTTGCCATCTTCGTTTAGCACGGCTTCGTTGATGTGAATTTTTTTCACCTCACAAATCACCAAGTTTCCTGCACCGCCGTTTTGTCCTAATTCAACCACTTCATTCACCACACATTCAAATTGAACAGGGGATTCTGCTACCCGAAAAGGTTTAATCGTATCAGAGGCAATTTTAGTGAACCCGGCTTTAGCAAATTCATCTACTTCAGCTGCAAAAGGCGAACTGGCCAATGACATTTGATGCACCATTTCATGACTGACTACATTTATTACCACCTCTGCAATGTTTTTTACATTGTTATAGGTGTCTTTTGTAGTATTTGTTCTTCCCGATCTTGCAGGAGAAAAAACCATAATTGGAGGGTTTGCGCTAAACACATTAAAGAAACTAAATGGAGCTAGGTTTGCATTTCCATCCGCATCAATCGTACTTGCAAAAGCAATAGGACGTGGCCCAACAGCTCCCAGCAAATAGCCGTGCAGTTGAGGAATTGGTAGTTCTTTAGGATCGATACTTAACATGCTACAAAATTAAGAAATATTGCTTGATATTCTGTTCAAACCGATTTCAATTGTTGGTTAAAATGAAAAAAAGCATAAAACGACTCAGTCGTACGTTAATTTTCAAATACAATCGCTATTCTGCAGTTCGTTATTTATCTCCTCTTGAAGCATCTTGATGTCCAAGTTATTGAAATTGCTCATCCCAAATTTTTTCAGGAATATTTTTTTCAGAAGCTGGCACCTGGTTAATTGATTATAGCCGGATTTAACTGCACGAGAAATAGAGGTGTTTAATTTAATTTCTCAGGAGTTTACCAACACGAAATTCCGAATAAACTTTTTTTAAGTGATCGAACCATTGAAGGATATCGCAAAAACTTATTGCTAAAAATAGGATGAAAAATTACTGCTGGATTAATTTTGAAAGCCATTAAAGAAGGCTTGATTCAGGTTCTGTCGCATCTGTCTATTTTTTTGCTTTTCTTTATGAAAAATGGAATCAGATAAATAACTAAAGTGCTGATTTTCAATTGAATTTATTTTATGACATTTGAATTTTATCAATTTAAATCGGTTAAATTTGGTAGATGTGACAGAACCCATATATTTAGTAAAACAATAATTTTAAACCATGAAACACAATTACATAAAAAAATCAGTCCTATTGGTAGGGTTATTTCTAGGAACAACAGGAGTGTGGTCGCAAGTCACTACTTTTGATTATAGTGGAACAATTGATACCTACCCCGTTCCCTTAGGAGTAACATCTATTTCTATTCAGGCATATGGCGCTCAAGGAGGAAATGATAATGGAGGCTTAGGAGCTGGGATGTATGGAGAATTTACAGTTACACCTGGAGACGTTCTTAACATTGTTGTTGGACAGCAGGGAATCGTAAATAACTGTGGAGGGGCAGATGCTTCAGGTGGTGGAGGCGGAGGTACATTTGTCTGGGATCCGGATGATGATGCCTTACCGTTAATTGCTGCAGGCGCAGGAGGCGGAGGAAATGAGAACTGGGGAGGATTAGATTGTCGTGACGGTTTGCCTGGTCAGGCTGGAGAAGATGGAACAGCTGGGGCCGAAGGAATGGCTGACGGAGGAGTTGGTGGACATGGAGGTGATGGAGATGCTCCGTCTGGAACAGGTTCTGGCGGCGGCGGTTGGTTGTCAGCTGGACAAAACTCAATTTGGGGTGACGGATGTACTGGAGGCACAACCTTACCAACCTTTGCTCATGGTGATGGAGCTAGTGGGTTTGGCCCTGGAGGCGAAGGTGGATTTGGTGGTGGCGGAGGCGCTGTTTGCGGATGCGGAGGTGGAGGAGGATACTCCGGCGGAGCAGGAGGGAATGGTTCTTCTTGTCGCGCAGGCGGGGGAGGAGGAGGCTCCTTTAATCAAGGTGCTTCACAAACCAACGAAACTGGTGTTCGATTAGGGAATGGTCAAATTGTTATTACAGTTTTATGTTCACCATTAGAACTTGCCGAAGTTGATACTGAACTATGTTTGGGTGATGAAATCATTTTAGATGCCACTTCTGAATTAGACGGATCAATTACATGGGACGGAGACGTTATTGATGGTGAGGCTTTTGCTCCACCAGTTGGAACAACTACTTATACTGCATCAAGTGATGCTGATGGTGATTGTGGTTTTTCTATTGACATTACTGTACTTGAATTACCAGAAGTTACAGCAAGTACTACAGCAGAAGAAATTTGTGTTGGAGGAGCTATCACATTAACAGGTGGTGGAGCTGATACTTATGCATGGGATATGGATGTGACTGATGGAGAAGAATTTACTCCAGAAGCTGGTGAATACACATATACAGTAACAGGTACTGATGCAGCAGGTTGTGAAAACACCGCAGAGGTTGAAGTAATGGTTTATGACTTACCAGAGGTTGTTGCAACCGCTACAGACGAAGAAATTTGTTTAGGAGAAAGCGTAACATTAAATGGTGAAGGTGCAACATCTTACGTTTGGGATGCAGAAGAAGATGGTGTTGAATTTACACCAGCAGAAACAGGAACAACAACTTATACAGTTGAAGGAACTGATGATAACGGTTGTGTAAATGAAGCGTCAATTGATGTTACGGTTTATGAAGCGTTAGAAATTACTTACACTACAACAGATGAAATTATGGGTAGTGATGGAGAAATCAACATTACAGTAACTGGAGGTAACCCAGCTTATACATTTGATTGGGATAACGACGGAACTGGTGATTTTGATGATGATGAAGATTTAACCGGATTAACAGGTGGAACATATGTTGTAGTTGTAATGTGTGATGCAGGTTGTTCAGTATCAGAAACAATTACATTAGGAAGCCAAGTAGTAATCGACGAATTAAACGGTTTAACTGTAGCCGTATATCCTAACCCAGCATCTGATTTAGTAACAATTACTTTAGATGGTACTTTTAACTACGAACTAACTACAATTAACGGTGATGTTGTATTAAAAGGAAATGGATTCAATACTGAAGAGATTTCACTAGATGAATTAGAAAGCGGAATGTATATGATCAATATTCACGCTGGTGATGAGTCAACCCTAATCAAGTTGGTGAAAGAGTAAGAATAAGGATTTAGAATTAAGAAGCCTTGATGATTGTCATCAGGGCTTTTTTATACAGTTTTACCAATAGATAATTAATTGATACCAATTGTAGAAGGTCGTTTTATTCCCTTTAAGCTCCCGAAGTGTTCTGATTACCCCAAGGTCCGATTGTTGTTCTGTCGCATTAATCAATTCTGATTGTGAAATTTAGGGATAAGTGAATCAAATCTTTCGGGGCAAATACGGGGTAGAAACTAAAAAGCCCCCCGTAAAACGGAGAGCTTTGTTGTCCCACTAGGGCTCGAACCTAGACTCTTTTGTACCAAAAACAAACGTGTTGCCAGTTACACCATGGGACAGTAGCATTTATTTAATGCGAGGGCAAATCTAAGTACTTTTTTTGATACAACAAATATTTCTGTTGGATAATATCTAAAAAACGGTAAAATTACCGCCTTTACTAAGGTGTCGCGCTTTTTTTGCTGAACTCATTATCATAAAAACCCTTAATATTTCTCTTCCAAAGCAACCAACTTAAAGGAATTACAGTTTTTTAAGAAAATTCCTCAAAATATATTTTTAAATTCGCAGTGCCTTCGCAAAAAAGCTACTGCGATTGCGAACTGCTATAATTATTACCTATGGATTATAAAAGAATCAATACAATTGTCGGGTGGATGGTGTTCATCTTCGCCACTACCGTGTATTTCATGACAGTTGAACCCACTACAAGTTTGTGGGATTGTGGAGAGTACATTACTACAGCGTATAAACTAGAAGTTGGTCACCCACCGGGAGCACCGCTCTTTATGATGTTGGGTCGTTTGTTTACTATGTTCTCTGGACCTGAAAGCGCAGCCATGATGGTCAACATTATGTCGGCCTTATCGAGTTCCTTTACCATATTGTTTTTGTTTTGGACCATCACTATGTTGGGAAAGAAAACAATCTTAAATCCAGGGATGTCTTTATTCGCTGCTTCAACACCTACTGGTGATTTTGATGAAGAAGAAGTATCTGCAGCGATTACAACAACTAAAAAATCAAGATCTTTAACTCAAGGACAACAATGGGCCATTTTAGGAAGTGGTTTAATTGGTGCAATGGTTTATACGTTTACAGATTCATTCTGGTTCTCGGCTGTTGAGGGTGAGGTTTACGCCATGTCCTCTTTCTTTACTGCTATTGTGGTTTGGGCTATTTTTAAATGGGACCATGAATTGGCTGATCAAGATGCATTTCCTGATGATGAAGAAATACAATCAACTAATGCTGACCGTTGGATCATTCTAATCTTTTTTATGATTGGTTTATCAATTGGTGTTCACCTTTTGAACCTATTGTGCGTGCCGGTTATTGCCTACGTCATCTATTTCAGAAAACACAAAGAAGTAACACCGATAGGTTTCATCTTAACAGGTGTAATTGGGGTAGTTGCTTTAGGGCTTATTCAATCCGTATTGATACCAAAAACGGTACAAATTGCAGGTTGGTTTGAGCGTTTCTTTGTAAACGATTTGGGCATGAGTTTTAATGCTGGTACAGTATTCTTCTTTATGTTGATGCTCGCCATAATTGTAGCGGTGCTCATGTGGTCCAAACGAAACGGAAAGTCTATCGTGAATACCATTACTTGGAGTGCTACAATGATCTTTTTGGGTTATTCATGTTTCGCAATGATCGTTATTCGTTCAAACGCAAACACTCCTTTAGATGAAAATGACCCGGAGAACTTAGTAAGTTTAGAGTCCTACTTAAAGCGTGAACAATATGGAGATTGGCCCATTTTATACGGACAATACTTTAACTCTGAGATCAATGAAGACAGTAAAGACTGGGCAGACAGAAGTGATGTTTATCTCAGACGTTTTGTTGTAATTGACAAAATGGACAACGAGTTGAAAGGATACAAAACGGAGGCTGAAGCAGCAATATTTATTAAAAGTAAAGGCGAAAAAGGTAAGGGATATAGAATAGAAGAAAAGTACTTTAAAACCTTTGACGGTAAAAATAAAAAATACACTTATAAATCTTCTGAAAGCACTTTCTTTCCAAGAATGTATAGTTCAGAAGGGCGACACGTAAGTGGGTATAAAAGTTGGTCAGGTCACACGGGTGATCGTATTCCAACAATGGGAGAAAACTTAGCCTATTTTGCAACTTACCAGGTGGACTGGATGTATTGGCGTTACTTTATGTGGAATTTTTCTGGACGACAAAGTGATGAACAGGGTCATGGAAATGCCCGAGACGGTAACTGGATTTCAGGTTTAAACTTTATTGACAAACATCACATTGGAGATCAAACCAATGCGCCATCCATCATAACGGAGAATCCGGCGCATAATAAATACTATATGTTGCCATTAATTTTAGGCCTAATTGGTTTCATATTTATGCTGACAAAATCAACCCGTAGTTGGTGGCTCGTCATGCTCCTATTCTTATTAACAGGATTTGCGATTATTATTTACCTGAATCAAAAACCAATAGAGCCGCGAGAGCGAGATTATGCTTACGCGGCCTCCTTCTACGCCTTCTCCATCTTCATAGGAATGTCAGTACTGGCATTGTATGAGGCCTTCAAGTCAATGATTTGGAAAGAATTGGCTTACATAGTTGGAGGTATGGCAGTATTAGGACTTGCACTAGCAGTTGGCGATACGACAGCAGCCATTAGTGTCTTCTATATGACAGCTGTTATTGCAGTTGCATTTGCCTCCATGATCTTGCTACGAGAAGTGATTAAGAAAGAAGCACAAACGGCCATAATCGTTATCTTAATTACCTTACCGGTTCCTATTTTAATGGGTGCCCAAGCTTGGGATGACCATGATAGAAGTAACCGTTATACAGCGCAAGCATTAGCGCAAAACTATTTAAACAGTTGTGATGATAATGCGATTATTTTCACAAATGGAGATAACGATACTTTCCCGCTTTGGTATTTACAAGAAGTTGAAGGAACTAAAACAAGTGTAAGAGTTTGTAACCTCAGTCTCTTAAATACAGATTGGTATACAGAGCAAATGACACGTAAGGCATACGACTCAGAACCATTGCCAATTTCATTTACGGAAGAGCAATACCGTCAAAATGGAAACCGTGACTACATGTATGTGTTAGGAACAAACCAATTGACAATGGGAAGACAACCGTTGGATCCAAGATGGGAACGTGTTTTACAAAAGAAGATTGAATCGAATCCGGATTTATTCCAACCTGCATTTGAGTTGGCTACGAATAACCTTTATTCCATCTTATCAAACACAAAATTTGCTGAGCTAAAACCAGACTTTTTGGCCTTTATTCCTACAATGGATTCAGCATCTACCTACTTTGATTTTAGAACGGTTGTATTCAACATTTTGAAACAAGCACCAGAGTATAGCTTGAGCGAGCAAGTACAGCAAGCAATTCAAAACACCTTGGTTGAATTTAATGATGCCTTTGATTATTTACCTGCTGATTATGCAATGGATTTCTTAGGGAATGACGCGAATATTGAGATCAGAGAAAATGGTCAAAAATTACTGATCCTTCCAACAACTGGTTTAAGAGTACCCGTTGACAAGGAAAAAGTGCTCGCCAATGGTACAGTTAGTGCCGAGCATGCTGACCGAATTGTTGAAACGATTGAATGGAAGATTCCAAAATCAACCATTTTCAAAGCTGATTTAATGATTTTAGATATGGTGGCACACTTTAATTGGGACCGCCCAATTTACTTTGCAAGTTCTGCAGATAGAGCAACCTATTTAGGACTTGATAAATACTTCTTTGCTGAAGGATTAGTTTACAAATTGGTGCCCATTCAAGTGGACGGAAGCAGAAACCCGAACTCTTTGGGTGAAGTGAACAAAACTAGGATGTATGAAAACCTTATGGAAACATTTACCTGGGGCAACATGAATGAGGACGGCACTTTAGTTGATTATTATACCAGAAGATTAACGAACAACTACCGTGTACAATTTAGCGTATTGGCAGATGCTTATGGAACAAGTGTCGAAACAAGCCAGCAGCGAATTGACTTCATGAAACAAATTCAAGCACAAGATCCTGAGATCCTTGCTTTAGATGCACCAATCAATACACCACTCGGTGATTTCATTCCAAGTCAAATTGCGGCGGACATGAAACAAGCTGAAGCTGATATTGAAGATGCAAAAGCGAAGATTACGGAGGTAATCAATAAGAGTATTGAAGTGATGCCACATCACAATGTGCCATTTGGCAAAGTATTCCCGTCTTATGTGTCTGCTTACTACGTAGGTGAAAATGAGGAAAAAGCGCAAGAATACTCGGATACTATGTTTGTTTTATTTGAAGAAGAAATGGATTATTATTTAGATGTCGATCCGAAATTTAGTTCAAATATGATTGAGGATATGTATTCTGCCTACAGAAGCATCTTTAGCTTGTATCAAGCTTCAGCTGTTTTGGGAACAGATGTAGATCATCAGGAAAAAGTAAGCGCTGATTTCTTCCGAATTACACAAGAAGTGCAGGAGGGCCTAGTTTACATCAAGAAGTACAATAGAGACTCGAAAAACTACGCCGCTCTGCAACGCATTGAAACAACGTTTGAAGCGTTCTTTAAAAGAATAAACGACGCACAATAAAACACACGTGAGGTATTATAAATTTCCCAAATGGCTGAGAAGGTTTTATCCTGGAGCCATTTGGGAATTTTTTTCTCCTGAAGACTCCCAAAAAACCATTTATCTCACTTTTGATGATGGGCCTAATCCGCAGACCACAAATTGGATTCTGGACTTACTAGCTAAGCATCAGGCAAAAGCTACGTTTTTCTGCATTGGTAAAAGTGTCGAAGCGCATCCCCTTTTGTTTCAAAAATTAGTGAATGCCAACCATCAAATAGGAAATCACACCTACCATCACATGAATGGTTTGCACACCAATTCAACAGCCTATATTAAAGATGTTGAAAAGGCACAGGCGCTAATTCCTTCAAAGTTATTTCGCCCTCCCTATGGAAGAATGAAACCGAAACAGCATAAATTATTGACAGAAAAAGGTTTTAAATCTGTTTTTTGGAGTCATATTTCTTATGATTTTGATCCGAGTCTCTCTTCCGCTAAAAGGATGGAAATGATCCTTAAAAGAGTAAAAAACAATGCAATTGTCGTGTTTCATGACTCCACAAAAGCATTCCCTCAATTAGAGCACGAACTCCCCTTACTGCTGGACAAATGGACAGAAGCCGGGTTCAGTTTTCAAGCCATTCAAACTGACTAATGTTAATAATTTATCACACCTAAGCAATAAGTATAGCTTTTTTAACGTTACTTTAGGTGTAGTCCATTTTTAGTCTTTGCTTAAAGCCGAGTGTTTTATGGTTAATATATTTTTGCTAACTGAATTTTCCAACATTAGTGAATACAGTTTGGGCTGCGGGTGAGTAATCTAGGGCAATTTGATTCAGGGTCGTTCTAATGTTTTTGACCTTGGTATTTCTTTGTGCATTGGCCTGAATTGCAATTACTGATAGGAGTAGGATTTTTATAAGCGTTTTCATTTCATGAATCTACGACAAAACCACATATTAAAAAATAGGGTGAAACATGTATTTTTATGTGATTAGACTAACAAGGTTTATGTGCATTCCTCTGAGGACTTACATTTACTTTAGAGCAAAAAATAATCCCGATCATTTTGGCGAATGATCGGGATCCCATGGAAAAATCTACTATTTAATTACGCTTACTTAATGAAATAGTTTCTTTATTAATAAGTCCGATTCGTTAATCTGCGACTTGACTAATACTGTATCAAAGATCGTTCCTTTTCGTTGATAATTGTGTTAACTAAAAGTTAAACAATGCCTAAATTAAGTTAAAACTTGTTAAATCGAATTGTTAGAAATTGAAGCTTAATCCGAATGATAACGGGTATGCCAGCTCAGATTTATCCTTTTCGTAAAGGGAAAGAATATCATAATTCGCAAATAAACCAAAGTCGTTATAACCCATTCTCACCGTACCCATAACTTGAAAATCATTTAGGTTGTAACGGCCTTTTTCTTTGTTTTTAGTGTCTCCACCACCTACTAAATCATATTTGTATTTAACGTTTGACCCTATTCGAACTCCGCCAATTGCACCAAAGGCAAGGTGGAAATTTTTATCCTCATTTTTGGAGGTGTTTATTTGGAATAATAATGGCACCGTAACCGTGTTCACACGTAATTGGTTTTTAGAAAACCCATTGAACAAAGTGGTATCAATCATTCCATAAGTTGAATCACTATTAGAAGCCAAACGCATTTTATCGTCCTTAAATCCATAGCGGCTATTTGTAAAACCTAAGCCGGTTACAATACCAAAGTAATCATTGATAATTCGAATTCTTTTTTCAAAAAGATTAAAACTATACACGAATGACTGAGAAGGATCAATTTCCAAATGTTTTGAATCAAATGAATTTTTAAAGTCCCCGTTTACAGGTAAGTTAATCCCAATCTCAAATCCAGCCCAATAGGTTAAATCTGCTGAAGAATATTTCGTTTCAAAGTCTGGATCATCTTCATCCACCTCTAAAGTGTCGTTTCCAACAATGATAAACTCCATTTGTCCAATTCGGAACCGAGTCGTATCACCTTCTTCTTGTGCCACCCCTACAATTCCTGCAAGAAGTGTTAATGTTATAAGTATAATTCGTTTCATAATTTTTTGTTTTTTGACTTATGCTATTCGTGGTTTTTAATTGGGGACTTCTTTAATTTAATTATGACTGCATTCTATTTTATCAAGGTAATAAGTGTAAATAGTGGGTTAATTGTTTTTGGTTTCATTGTATTATAAAGTTCCTCAATAATATTTTTTCGGTGACAGCGTTCGCACAGCATTGACCAAAACCCTAGTGCATAATCCATTCAACCATCCTTACCTCAGCACATTAGACTCTTTACCAAACTGCTTGAACGAAACAAACACCGCCAAGGCTGATAGCACCAAAAGGGATACAAAGGTAATAATCATTGGTCCCATTTCTGCATTGCCAGCAATAATAGCTTTTGTAGCCATAACTACATTTACAATTGGGATCCATGCGGTAGTATATGTCAACTCTAACCCTGGTAAAAATCCCAATGTGGCGGGCACAATAACTGCGATGTTTAGGGGGGTTAAGATACTTTGTGCTTCTTTAAACGAGCGCGCATAAACGGATACAGGAATCATTATGCCTGCAAAGAAAATAGCCACAGGTATGAGCAATAAATACAGTGTAATTACTAATTGTGGTGTTACAATTTTTGCAATGGCGTCGGTCAATGCACCGCCGTCTCCCATTAAGTATAGACTGCCTACTAGGCCAACCAAGGCAATGGTGGCACTCAGTAATCCAAAGGAGGTAACAACAATCATTTTTCCTACTAAAACATGGACGCGATTTACGGGTGTTACCAATAATGTTTCAATTGTTCCACGTTCTTTTTCTCCTGCAAAAAGGTCGATTGCAGGTAACATACAGCCCATAAAACAGAAGGCCATAAAAATGTAAGGTAGAATACCGCCCGCATATTTGCCTATCACTTCTTCAACAGTACTTTTGTCATTCATAATAAAGGAGACAGGCTGAACATAATCAGCTGGAAGTTCATTTAATGCCAAACGTTCTTGGACTAAATATTCTTTTTGTAAATCAATTAGGTTATCAAATCGTTCATATTCTTCGCTGTTTGCAGCTCGATAAAATATACCACATGTTGCTTGTTCCCCTGCCGAATATTTTTGATCAAAATCTTGACCAAACCAAATCCCTAAATTGATATTTTGTGCTTTAATGTCTGCAGTTATTGCAGCCGTATCTTCATAAGCAAGGAAATTAAAAGGTGCCGCTGTATCCATCCGGTCAATCATATCTGAAGATTGTCCATTCAAGTAATATCCTATCGTCAGTTCTTTAAGCGCTTCTTTTTCAGATTGGGACTCTTGAACTGTTGTTATCAAGTAAATAATTAGTGGAAAAACGAGTAGTGGAATCATAATCATACGCATGAGCGTACGTTTGTCACGAAACATGTCTAAAAATTCCTTTTTTGCTATTAAAATGATCTTTTTCATAAGGGTTTTTAGGCGTTTACTTTTTTATTTTCGTTGACGATTCTGATGAATTCTCTTGTAAGTGAATCCGCTTTCATATTGGCTCGGAAATTTGCCATTGTGTCATTATAGAGAATTTTTCCTTTATCGATAATGGCCAAGTCATCACATAGTAAATCAACCTCAGACATAATGTGAGAGGAGAAGATCACTGTTTTTCCTTCGATCTTACAATCCCGAATAAGTTTGATGATATTTTCTGCGGTAATGACATCTAATCCAGAAGTGGGTTCATCAAATACCACCACATCAGGGTGGTGAATCATTGTCCGAGTTATAGATACTTTTTGTTTCATCCCGGTGGACAGTTGACCAATCCGTTTTCCAGCAAAATCATGCATATCAAGGAGGTCGTAATAATGTTTTTTCCGTGTTTCAAACTCGGCTTTTGGAACATAATTTAAATCGGCATAATATTTTAAAACCTCATCCGCCGTGAGTCGCTCGTATAAACCCGTTGACCCTGTTAAAAACCCAATACTTTTTCTGACCTCGTTGGGCTGAGTTGCCACATCATACCCGGCCACTTCAATTTTTCCACTTGTGGGTGTAATGATCGTTGAGATCATTCGAAGTGTGGTGGTTTTCCCTGCTCCATTTGGACCGAGTAAAGAAAATATTCTACCCGGCTCGCATTTGAACGAGATTTTGTCTACCGGCACAGCTTCGCTATCTGCAGTATTAAATTCCTTTCGTTGCTTTTTACTAAGTTTAAAGGATTTGTATAAGTTATCGACTATTATCATAGATTTTGAATTGGATTTTGAATTGGATTTTGATAAAAATACTCTTTATTTTGGTTTTTTACTAAAATTACCGGTTGTCTTCTAGTTGCTATTTACATCCATGTGTAAGCTTCCCCAAAAACAGGACTGTTTAAAAGTAGAATAATAATTCATAAATTTAAACAGTATTATGAGACGAAGAAAATTAAACCAACTAACATTTTTATATTAATAAAGAGTTTTGCGTTGCTCAAAATGCCATTTAATTAAAATTATTTTTGTGTAGGTAAAACACGACTGTAAACACTCTCTCAATGAACAAGATGCGCAATTTCGGACTTTTTCTTCTTTCCTTTTTATTTATAGCATGCGGAGGAACCGAAGAACCAATTGTCGAAGTCATTGAAAAAGATTCTATCGTGATTCCACCACCTGTTATTGAATATGGCTTTGTTCTAGATTCGTTTCAAGTCAAAAGAGATACGGTTGAGGAAAATTGGACCATGAGTCATATGTTTGCACCTTACGGCGTTTCGCAATGGAATATTAATGTAGCAGCAGAACGCGCAGCAGATTCATTAGTTGGATTGCGCTATGTGAAAGAGGGTGTGCCCTTCATCATTTTATCAGAACTTGGCGACACTTCTGAAACCGCACAATATTTTATTTACCCTAAAAACATTGTTGACTATGTCATTTTTGATTTTAGAGATTCAGTTGTTGTTGAAAAACGATCGAAGCCGAATGAGATTACCGAACGAATATTATCCGGAGAAATCATTCAAAATTCCAACCTCACCTTCGCCTTAGATCAACAATTAGAGGACATCAATATGACAGGTGAAATGGCAGAGTATGTCGCGGGCGTATTTGCTTGGACAATTGACTTCTTCCGCTTGCATCCTGGAGATGAATTTAAAGTGATTTACAATGAAAAATCGGTTGAAGGAACACCTTATGCCGTAGGCGGAATTAGTTCGGCATGGTTCAAACATCAGGGCCACGAATTTTATGCCTTCCAATATGCCTTGGATTCTGCCGGAACACAAGTAGGTTTTTTCAATGAGGAAGGAAAAGAAATGAGACGTCCTTTTTTAATGGCACCGGTAAAATATTCCCGCATTAGCTCGGGGTATAGTGGGCGTCGTTTTCATCCTGTTCAAAAAAGATGGAAAGCGCATTTAGGAACAGATTATGCGGCACCAAAAGGAACTCCGATTATGTCTACAGCGAATGGAACTGTGATTGCAGCTTCATATACGGGTGGAAATGGAAATTATGTGAAAGTGAAACATGACGAAACATATACAACGCAGTATTTGCACATGACTGGTTTTGCAGAAGGAATTCGTAAGGGTGTTTATGTGGAGCAAGGACAGACGATTGGTTATGTTGGAAGTACGGGTCTAGCAACTGGTCCGCATGTGTGTTATCGATTCTGGAAGAATGGGAAGCAGGTTGATCATAGAGGCGAGAAATTTCCGTCTTCTATTCCTATGGTGGACTCTTTATTGCCTTCTTATATGGAGTATATAGGCCCTATTCGCGCACGAATTGACTCTATGCCTATTTCGCCATACATTGTGGAGAGTGAAGTTGTGGATTCTATTCAATAAATGATCGTGATTTCTTGACGCATTTAGTTTATTTGAACGCGGTCGGATCTTGAAAAAAATTATGACAGCACAAAGGTGTACATAGTTGCAGATGCTTATCGTGGTGACCGAATGGAAGAAACGGTGAATGATTACTTAGCGGCAATTTCTGGTAATCGGCCACAAACCATCCAATTTGACGATCAATCCGTTTTGGAAATTTCAGATGCGGCAGACCTGATTATGTTTAATGGGCATAACGGGGTTATGGATTATATCGACATTAAATCGTGGGTGAACAAAAGCGACAAAAGAACTGATATTGTAATGAACGCCTGTGTTTCATAAGGGTATTTGCAAGAGGAATTTATGTTGGCGGGCGGTTATCCGCTAGTTCGTTCAAACAGTTTGCTTTACCCAGGCGCCTATGTTTTAGAACAAATTGTTGACGATTGGGTGCTGGAATTGATGAAAAACAAATTTGCTTAAACGCTGGTGCCACTTATTGCAAAAAGCATGATTGTGGTTGTGGCACCAAAGTCTACTCGAGCGGATGGTGGCCGCAGTTGTTTACTTTTTTTGAACCTTGAGAAAAAAAGTCCAACCGATAAATATATTATTTCTCCTTCAGAGACTAATCTTTAAACGCCTCCTCCTAATTCAAACCCGGTTAAGTATTTCGCCTTATTGCCCGAATAATCGAACAATAATGAGGTGCCAACGGTCCATGGTTCCAGTCCACCTCTGAGTCCAAATATGCTATTAAACCCAATGGTCAATTGCCCCTTTTTATTTTCCTTTCTGCCTTCAGGTGAAATATAGATGGATGGTGACAAATAGGGTATGACGACTTCCTTCCTGACAAATTCATACTGTCCAGTTACTTCACTTTTTTTTATGGTTCCGAAGTAATTATAAAGAAATATTCCCTCTTTGAATTTAATGGAGAAAATATCCTGAACAAGTGCAAGCTTTTGTTCAATAGAGACTTGACCATAGAATATGTGATCAACCCATTGCTTTTGTCTTGAATTATAACTAAAGTCTACTGACGTACCAAAAGTAAAATTATCAGTAATTCCAATTCGTCCTCCAAGCCCTAGTCCGATATTATATTCAGCAGCTATACCGCCTATTGCGTTGACCCCTGCATAGACGACAGTTTCAGTCTCTTTTTTTCCCAACATCACTGCCCTGTCCACAGAATGAACATTCATGCCACAGCTCGAAATAAAAGCTGCAAATATTCCAATCAAAAGTAGTTTTAAACGCATTGGTTTAGGTTAAACAAGCAAAGGTAGAAAAATAGATTTCGTTTATCATGACCAAAATCACACTATTAACCTCCCATTCATCATTTTTAACAGAAATAAAAACAGCCTTTTATGTTCAATAAACCGCCATTCGTAGCGAATAATCAACAAATCGTCACATTTATTAAAAAACGTCCTTTTTTTCTTCTACTTTCACCTTTTATTCAATGGTAAAATAATACCTTTGCATCTTCTAGTAAAAGAACTGATTTTAAACACATAATGGCTGATAGAAAAAGGATCAAAAATGCATTGATTTCGGTATTTGATAAAACCGGGTTAGATGACATTGCCAAAGCTATAGATGCTCAGGGAGTAACAATCTTCTCTACAGGGGGAACTCAAAAATTTATAGAAGATTTAGGAATTAAGGTAGAACGTGTTGAAGACCTTACTTCATACCCCTCAATTTTAGGAGGGCGAGTTAAAACCTTGCACCCGAAAATTTTTGGTGGAATTTTGTCACGAAGAGATCATGAACAAGATCAACTTCAAACTGCCGAATATGCGATTCCAGATTTGGATGTGGTTATTGTAGACCTCTATCCATTCGAAGCAACAGTTGCTTCAGGAGCCAGTCATGCAGACATTATTGAAAAAATAGATATTGGTGGTGTTTCTTTAATTAGAGCTGCTGCTAAAAATTATAAAGATGTTGTCATCATTCCATCTAAAAACCAATATGATGCCTTTTTAGAAATTATTACAAATTCTAGCGAGGGTTCTACAATGGAGGAACGGAAAGATTTTGCAGCTGCGGCATTTGAAGTTTCTTCTCATTACGACACCCACATCTTCAATTACTTTAACCAGGGAGAAAAAGATATTTTCAAAGCAAGTATTTCAGAAGCTGCTGTTCTACGTTACGGAGAAAATCCGCACCAAAAAGGTGTTTTTTATGGCGACATGGATGCCATGTTTGACAAACTTCACGGTAAAGAACTTTCTTACAACAACTTGTTAGATGTTGATGCAGCCGTGCAACTGATGGCGGATTTCAAAAATAGTGCTCCGACATTTGCAATTCTAAAGCACAACAATGCTTGCGGATTGGCAACAAGAAATACGCTTTCTGAAGCTTATGCAGCCTCACTAGCGGGCGACCCTGTTTCTGCATTTGGAGGCGTCTTAATTTCAAATACAGTTATTGATGTGGCTACGGCCAATCAAATTCATGAATTATTTTGTGAAGTTGTTATCGCTCCGGGTTATAATCCTGATGCCCTTGAAATTTTAAAAGGAAAGAAAAACCGAGTACTCCTCATTAAAAAAGAAGTTGAATTGCCAACAAAACAATTCAGAACAATTTTGAACGGTGTTTTAGAACAAGATAAGGACACGATTACAGATAAAAAAGAAAATTTTGAGACACGAACTACTGCAGCCCCAACGGCTCAAGAATTAGTGGATTTAGAATTTGCAAATAAATTGGTTAAACATACCAAATCAAACACTATTGTACTTGCTAAAAACGGACAGTTATTCGCAAGCGGAACAGGACAAACATCTCGAGTAGATGCTTTGCGTCAAGCCATTCACAAAGCAGAATCATTTAATTTTGATTTAAGCGGAGCAGTAATGGCGTCAGATGCGTTTTTCCCATTTCCTGATTGTGTAGAAATTGCTCACAATGCAGGAATTACCGCAGTTGTCCAACCTGGCGGATCAATAAAAGACAAGCTTTCTATTGAATATTGCGACGGAGTTGGAATAAGCATGGTATTTACTGGAAACAGACATTTTAAACATTAATAAACTAAAATCCTTTGATTAACAGACAATTCAGTAACTTTTTATCGAAAACACAGTAAAACAAAGGATTAAACCACGAATAACAGAAATAATATTGTCGAATGGGACTATTTGATTTTTTTACGCGCGAAATTGCGATCGATTTAGGCACGGCCAACACACTCATCATTATGAATGATAAGGTAGTGGTTGATGAACCTTCAATCGTTGCAAAAGATATTCAAACAGGGGCAATTGTTGCCATTGGAAAAACCGCGCAGCAAATGCACGGTAAAACGCATAAATTAATTGAAACTATTAGGCCCCTGAAGGATGGAGTGATTGCAGATTTTGAATCGGCAGAGCAAATGATTCGTGGAATGATCAAAATGATTCATACAGGAAATCGTCTGATCACACCCTCTTTACGAATGGTAATTTGTATTCCTTCAGGTATTACAGAAGTTGAAAAACGTGCGGTAAGAGATAGTGCTGAACACGCAGGAGCAAAAGAGGTGTTTTTGATTCACGAACCAATGGCTGCTGCAATTGGAATAGGAATTGACGTGGAAGAGCCAATGGGAAATATGATTATTGACATAGGCGGAGGCACATCTGAAATTGCAGTAATTGCGTTAGGTGGAATTGTATGTGATAAATCAATTCGTGTGGCTGGTGATGATTTCACTACAGATATTGAAGAATATATGCGACGTCAACACAATATTTTGGTAGGCGAACGCACAGCTGAACAAATTAAAATTGAAGTTGGTTCTGCACTAACTGATTTAGGAGATAAGGCACCACCGCTATTTGCAGTGCGTGGTCGAGATTTAATGACAGGTATTCCAAAAGAAATATCAATTACTTATTCAGAAGTAGCACATGCTTTAGACAAAAGTATTTCAAAGATTGAAGAGGCCATATTAACCGCCTTGGAAATGACTCCGCCTGAGCTTTCGGCAGATATTTATAAAACTGGAATTTATTTAGCCGGTGGCGGATCCATGCTAAGGGGATTAGATATTCGTATTTCAGAAAAAACGAAATTACCAATCCATATTGCAGAAGATCCGCTTAGAGCTGTTGCAAGGGGAACAAGCATTGCTCTAAAGAATATTGGTCGTTTCCAATTCTTAATGCGATAAAAACATAAGGGCATTTCGAGAACCTCAATGACCTTATGAAATGCTTTCGATTAAAACAATAAAAGACGTAACTTGAACACCTCAAGGAAGCTGAGGCTCTAGAAGCGCCCATAAGGCCGAATGTTAAAACCAAATGCGAAACTTAATTCAATTCTTAAAGAAATTTAGAGATTTTTTGATCTTCTTCATTCTGCAAGTTTTCGTGTTGACGCTATTTTTTAACAGTAAAGATTATCACCGCTCCAAGATGACCAATACCTCCTCCAGCATTATTGGATGGTTCGTTGAAAAAAAGTATAATATTGATAAGCACTTTAGTTTATCTGATGCGAATGAAAAATTGTTAGACGCTAATGCAAAACTCAAAGCGCAACAACCCGAGAGCTTTTATCTTTTGCAAGGCGATATTTATTATGTCAACGACACACTAAAAAAAGAACAATTTCAATACATTCCAGCAACTGTTATTAATTCTTCAAGCAATAAACGAAATAATTATTTCACCCTAAATAAAGGCAGTGCGCAAGGCGTTGAAGTTGGAATGGGGGTCATTTCTGATGACGGTGTAATAGGAATCATTGCGGATGTGTCTCATCATTACTCAATTGTTATGACAGTGCTAACAGAGAAATCGAGCACGAACGTTAAACTACTCAAGAATAATGAATATTGGTTTTTGACATGGGACGGATTGGATAGCGACTTTGCCCAAATTGATGATGTAAAGCGGGACATTCCAATTGAAATTGGAGATGATGTTGTTACTCGAGGAGGCGGAACACAATTTCCAGAAGGAATTCCTGTTGGAACGATTGACGAAATTATTTCAAAAGATGGTGAACAAACCATGGGATTAAATATCAAATTGAATGTAAATTATAATGCGGTTTACCATGTTTACGTCATTAAGAATATGATGAAAGATGAACAGTTAAACCTTGAAAGTCCTTACCTAGAAGATGAATAATGCATGGGTTAAATATGGTTCTTATTTTGTCTTAATTGTACTCATTCAGGGGTTGGTGGTTAATAATATTGAAATGAGCATATACGTTAATCCAATGATCTATCCGGTCATGATTATAATGCTGCCTTTTGAGTTCAATATTTTATTAACCATGCTGGTGGCTTTTGTTTTAGGTATTTCTGTGGATGCTTTCAGTAATACCTTTGGCTTAAACGCATCAGCAGCTATGGTTATAGGTTATTTGCGTCCAACGGTTTTAAACATTATAAAGCCCAGAGATGGTTATGATCCTGTTTTATTGCCTTCCATCCATGACATGGGTAAATTGTGGTTTTTAGCCTATGCTACCGTTTTGATATTTATCCATCACCTTTGGTTTTTCATTATTGAGGTATTGCGTTTTGATCAAATTGGACAAATTTTATTGAAGACGCTCTTTAGCCTAACCTTCTCCTTATTCCTTATTATGTTATTCCAATATATATTCTATAAGCCCTCGAAGAAATGAAGTTATTTACAGTCGACTCTTTAAATTAAAAAATGAATCTCTATTCGCTTAATATCGTTATTTTCTCAGACCTTAGCTATGGCTTTGCTGTTATAAAATGCCTTATTCTGCAACTAAATCTGTCATTTTCATTGTTAAATTTCAACTTTAAATAACTTAAATGAGAAACACAGACAGCCGAAAATATGTCATTGCGCTGATTTTTGCGATAATTCCGCTCATTTTTATTGTACGTCTTTTTTATATGCAGGTTGTAGATGATCAATGGAAAGAAAGGGCAGCAACTATTTCTGAAAACAAAATTTTAACTTATCCTGCTCGAGGCATTGTATATGATCGAAATGGCGAAAAAATTATTTCGAACGAAGTTTATTATGACATTCATATCATTCCGCGCCAAGCAAAAAACACCGACAGTGTTGCGCTCGTTGAACTGCTTGGAATAACCATGGAAAATTATTCCGCAAAAATGGCAAAGGCCATAGATTATTCCTCTAAAAAACCTTCAGAAATAGTTCGCCAAATTCCACCAAATGAGTTTGCTCAAATTGCGCCAGAACTCTATAAGTATCCCGGATTTTTTGAAGTAGCGCGTACTTTAAGAGTTTATCCAAAAAAAATTGCTGCCCATGTTTTGGGTTATATGAATGAAGCAAGTCCAGCTGATATTGAAAAGGACCCTTATTATAAACCGGGTGACTATATTGGCCGAACAGGAATTGAACGCATGTATGAAGAGCAGCTACGTGGACAAAGAGGCGTCAAGTATTATTTGCAAGATGCTATTGGAATGCAAACAGGTGAGTATGAAAATGGTGATTATGATACCACAGCACGCCAAGGTAAAAATATAACACTTTCTATCGATTGGGAACTGCAGGAATATGGTGAAAAATTAATGCAGAATAAACTGGGCAGTATCGTTGCAATTGAGCCTTCTACCGGTGAAATCTTAGCCATGGTTTCAGCACCAACTTATGATCCAAATTTATTGGTTGGACGACATTTAGGCGTAAATTATGGCTGTTTACAAGAAGACACCCTTTTACCCTTACAAAACCGCTCCATCAACTCGGCATATATGCCTGGATCGATTTTTAAAACAGTGATGGCGCTCATTGGAATGCAAGAGGGTGTTATTACGGAAAACTCAAGTTTTCCGTGCAATAAATCATTATTGGGTTGCCATAATCACCCTACCGCGCAAGGTGTTTCTGACGGTGTAAAAATGTCATGTAACCCCTATTTTGTTCAGCTTGCCCGGCGAATTATTCAGCAAGGAAAAGACCCTAGCGTTTTTAAAGATGCCGCAATCGGACTAGATATTTGGGCGGAATATGTCCGCAGTTTTGGAATCGGTGTGGATTTAAAAACAGATTTTCCAACGAACGTTCACGGCAATGTTCCCGATACAGATTATTACAATGAGCGTTTAAATTTTAGGTGGGCTTTTAGCACCATCCAGTCTATTGCAATTGGACAGGGCGAGGTTTTAATTACCCCAATGGAAATGGCAAACTTGGCGGCAATTATCTCCAATCGCGGACATTATTATTACCCTCATTTTATCAAAGATATTGAAGGTTCTGAGGTTCCAGAGATGTATTTGACACCAAATTATACAATGGTCGATTCGCAATATTTTGAGCCTGTTGTTGATGGCATGTCGCGTGTTGTGAATGAAAGCGGCGGAACAGCTCGCCGTGCAAGAATTGATAGCATTGCGGTATGTGGTAAAACAGGAACGGTTGAGAACTTTAAAAAAATAAATGGGAAGGTATATCAATTGACTGACCACTCTAACTTCATGGCTTTTGCTCCTCGAGAAAATCCGCAAATTGCAATTTCAGTATTCATTGAGAATACGGGGTTTGGCGGAACATGGTCAGCGCCAGTAGCGGCATTAATGATTGAAAAATATATTAATCGAACCATAGCCGATACAGCAAAAGAAAACCGGATTTTTAACGCGAATTTAATTCCTGATATAGACGACATTATCCGTAAATGAGAACCCAGGAAAACAAAATATTTAAGAATATTGATTGGGCCCTTTTTGGCGTTTATTTGGTCTTGGTATTGCTGGGAATAAGCAATATTTACTCTTCCGTTTATGATCCAGATAAACCCAATTTGTTTGACCTAGACACCGAGCAAGGTAAACAAATTATGTGGCTTGGTGTTGCGTTGTTTTTGGGACTAATTGTCTTCTTTTTAGAATCCAATTTTATCCGGAAATATGCCTATTGGTTTTATGGTTTTACAGTGTTGCTTTTGGTCGGTGTACTTTTTATGGCACCAATTAATGGTGCAAGATCTTGGTTTGGGTTTGGTGGAATTAGTATTCAACCATCAGAGTTCGCCAAAATAGGAGTAGCGCTAGCGTTGGCCCGATTTATCGATCAAAATAGTAGTTCAAAAGAACGTAAAAAACTGGGTAAAAACTCGGGTATTTCAGGCCTTTGGGGAATTGTTCCATTTATTGCGAAAAACAAATCGACGGCACTAATACTAGCCATCCCAAGTGCACTTGTTTTATTGCAACCTGATGCCGGCACCTTTATCATATTTACTTCATTTCTTTTGGTGCTTTACCGGGAAGGATATGCTGGTAACATTTTGCTCTTTTTAGTCATCTCAGTTATAATTGCTGTACTCACTTTATTAGTAGCTGATTCTAACTTTATGTTGCCTTTTACCAAAATGCAACTCTCTGGTAAAACAGGAATTATTATCGCTTTGGTTTTGATTACTGGAGTTTTTGCTTTTGTCATAAAATCATTTGTGATGAAACGGAATCGTAAATCCCTTTACCGTTCTGTCTTTGGAAGTTTTATTGTGGCCGTTTTGTTCGTTAATTTTGTGGAAATAGGCTACACTAATATTTTACAGTCGCACCAAAAAGAGCGAATTGATTTGCTACTGGGTAAAATTGACGACCCAGACGGAAAAGGTTATAATATCAACCGAGCTAAAGCCGCAATTGGTTCTGGAGGATTTATTGGTAAAGGATATCAATCAGCTACATTAGCCAATGCAAGTCAGCGCCACGTGCCCATGCAAAGTACAGACTTTATTTTCTGCACATGGTCGGAAGAGCGCGGTTTTCTAGGCTCGTTGTTCTTAATAGGACTATACACCTTTTTACTTTTTAAAATGGTGGTGATAGCCGAGCGCCAGCGGTCGGTCTTTACCCGCGTATATGCTTACTGTGTGGCCAGTATATTCTTTTACCATTTTATGATTAATGTGGGCATGGCTATTGGCTTGGCACCCGTAATTGGAATTCCCTTGCCATTTTTTAGTTACGGCGGTTCTTCCATGATGTCATTTTCAGTTTTGATTTTTATTTTACTTAAATTGGACTCAGAACGTAAAATTGTGTTGCAATAGTTATGCTGAAAAACATTTCGCCTTTAGGTCAAGTATTTTTATTTATATTCCTTGTTTTTATTTGTGGAATGATGGGCAGTTCAATACTTGGTTTGGCGCTTATGCCCACCGTAAGTGAGGACATGCTTATAAATCTTGACATGTCGGATGCAAGAATCATATTGGTGCTTAATTTATTTAGTCAAGTTTTTTCATTCTTAGTTGCATTTCTAGTGTATTTACGAATAACCGGTGAGCGCTTTTCTGATCTTATCCAAATTCAAAAAATTCAGCTAAACCCTCTGTTGATCACGCTCACGCTTTTAGTCATCTGTTTTGTCGCATTTCCAATATTCGAATTATTAAATGAACCACTCCGACAAATATTACCGAATGATGTTTTAGCCCAAGAAATCCGTATTAACGAACAAAATGAGGCGCTTTTTTTTCAATCAGATCCTATCCAGTTTGCATTTTCTCTGGTTGTTGTTGCCTTGCTTCCCGCTATTTTCGAAGAACTCGTTTTTAGAGGATTTTTGATTAAAAAAATGATGCAGTCCGGCATGTCAGATTATGGCGCCGTATTAATGAGTGCCGTTATTTTCTCAATTACCCATTTTCAACCCATGAAGTTTTTAGCCATGTTTACATTAGGCGCCATTTTCGGATTCCTTTACATCAAATATCGCAATATTAAATATTCAATGATCCTGCATTTTCTATTCAATGGCACACAAATAGCAATGGCATTTTTGGCAGGTTCTGGACTTCCATATATCGACATTTAAAAACATTAAATATGCGGACCATAGTCAGCTCCATTTTACTTTTCTCCCTCATTGCTTGCACGAGTCATCAGGACGAGGACAAATGGTTACCCGAATCAACAGAAAGTGATTTAGAATTAGACCCGGCCAATTATAACGTGGCGTTTCTGATTATGGATGGCGTTTTTAATACAGAATTGACGGCGCCCTACGATATTTTTCACCACACCGTTTTTCGCGATAGCATTAAACCCATGAATGTGTTTACAGTCGCCAATACAAAAACCCCGATCAAAAGTTTTGAGGGGCTCAATATTTTACCCGATTTTGACTATTTGAAAGACTATTTGCCATCAATAGATATTTTAGTTATTCCAAGCGCCGAGCATCATTTAGACAGTGATTTAGAAGACTCTCTCATGCTTGACTTTGTGCGCAACACCTCCCAAGATGCTATGTACGTTACCTCGCATTGTGACGGCGCTTTCGTTTTAGCAAAAGCCGGACTTTTAAATGATGTGGCTTGCACTACCTTTCCATCTGATGTGCAAGCCATGCGCAATATGTTTCCCGAACTTGATGTGCGTGATAGCGTTTTATTTATACATGATGGCAAATTTATTACCTCGGCGGGGGGCGCCAAAAGTTTTGAAGCCGCACTTTACCTTTGTGAAATCATGTATGGCAAAAAAAATGCAGAGGATTTGGCAAGTGGATTAGTAATTGATTGGGATTTGGAAACTGTTCCGCATATTGTTATTGATTAATATGGGAAATCATACCGCTAAAAAAGATCTTATCGACTTGTCCCTCCCTGTTTTAGAAAAATTCAATCTAGGCCTTCAAACTAAATGTCCAACTTTTGCAATTAGGGCAGGAGAATGTTCTATTGGTAGCCTGACGAAATATCAAGCCCATATGGTTTATGTTAAGTGTTGCAGGTTAAGTAATATCAAAGACGAGCCCAATTGTCTATCATTAGAAATTACAGTAAGAGCCTTAAACACAAATAACCCTATTCTTTGCATGCTTGATGTTGGTTGGGGTGGAGATGGAATTCCGCCTGAACAAGAAGATTTATACTTGCTAAACGAAGAGATTCCTTGGGGAAATCTTGCCATAAAAAAGATAGAGAATTCCCTGACACAACTTAAAAATCATTTCGATTTATGCATAAAAGCATGGCAAGATAAATATCCTTTAGAAACATAAGTTAGTTGGCGTTTCTAATTAAAAAACCCAACTTCCTTACCTATTCTATCGTCTTTAGAGAAACCGCCCATTGATATGAAACCTGTTCTCACATTTTTAATTCTACTACTCTTGTCTTCCCAATATGCTTTTTCTCAAATTGGGGTTAATATTGGTTTGCCTGAGCGCGGCGGAACTTATATCAATTTAGCAAAAGAAAATTATAGGTGGAATAATTTGGCGACCGCCACACCAGTAAATTCAGGGGAAATAGATGGTGATGGATGGCCAATAATTAATGTAGAATATATCGTTGACTTTAGACCAGTTGCCGAGTGGGGAGGGTTCATTGACGACCCAGAAGTTTACCGTTTAGATGTGAGTGGAGCTTGGAAATGTTCATTTAATGGTCAGGCAGATATAGCTGCTTATGGCGGAACAATTGCAAGCGCTACTTATGACTTGCCAAGTAATACTACAACTTTTGATTTTTAGTTGCTCCAGGGAGTGATGGTTTGTTTTTTATCCAATTCGATAATACACAACGCACAGATTCTGATCCTGTAAACACTGGCTTTACAAATTTTAAAATGCTGCGTCCAGGGTATGATAATGATGACCCCCTCTTTCACACCGCATTTTTAGATTTATTCGATTTGATTGACTTTACTGCCATTCGGTATATGGTTTATACAAATACGAATGGAAGCGATCCTATTTATCCTGCAGAACAAGATTGGGCAGATCGTAAATTACCCACTGATGCTTCTCAAACCAAAATGAACGCGCTTAACAAACGAGACGGCGCCTGTTGGGAGCATGTAATTGAAATTGCGAATCGAACCGAAACCGACACTTGGATTAATGTACCAATTTCCGCAAGTGCTGAATATATCACTGAACCGGCAGAGCTTTTAAAAACCGATCTAAACCCAGACCAAATAATATATGTGGAAAGCGGCAATGAAGTTTGGAACACAGCCCCTGGCTTTGAACAAAGCGATTATAATGAGGCTGAAGCTGCAGACCTAGGAATTAGCGTAATTGGAAATCACGCAAGACGTACCATTGAAATTGCTCAAATTTTTGAATCCGTTTTTGGAATAGGTAATTTAAATAACCGTGTTCAGGTTGTATTGTGTAGCCATAAACCCATGTTGCAATGGTGGGTTAAACCAATGCTTGAATATATTGATGAAAATTTTGGAGCACCCTCTAATTATATCGCTGCAATAAGTTGTCAAACCTACTTTTCAGGAGGTGAAGATGACGGTGAAAGTGTATCAGATATTTTAACTGATTGCCACACTTCAATAACGAATCAAATAGATGATGGCGGTGTTGACCTTGCGGGTAGAAAACAATGGATAGAGTTTGCCAACGATTGGAATCTAATGCATGGCTTTACTTCTTACGAAGGCGGACCTGACCATGGTGGTGGTGGAATTGTCAATATTGAAAATCGGATTTTGGCTGAGCCCACCACTGGAATGTGCGAAGAAATGCGTTATAACTTAGATGAAGGGTTTTTACAATTGGGCGGAAAATTATCCATGCAATTCACGTTGACAAGCAGCTATAACCACTACGGATGCTGGGGGCTTACAGATGATGTTAATAATCCAGATCGAAATTATAAATTCCAATGTATTAAAGATTTGTTAGAGACATAACCTTTAAATATAATGGAAGAAGAGATTCAAGAACAAATTTTAGTATACCCCAACCCTAGTCAATCGTCAGTTACTTTTTCCTTTGCATTGCAACAAAAAGGAGACGTTTCATTTTTGATTTTTGACATGACCGGAAGACTGGTGAAAACGATTGCAAAATCTGAGTTAAATAAGGGTTCAAATACAATACAGTATGACCATGAGAATTTAACAAATGGATTATACTATTTCACTTTTCAATCAGGCTTGCAAACCGCGAATGGTTCCTTTGTTGTCAATTAACGCTATTCATTTTATAACACCGTTTTAGAAGCCAACAAAAAAGGGATCTACCCTTTCGAATAAACCCCTCTATAGTTCAGGTTATTTAACAACAGCTATTGGTTGTTTCGCAAGTACACGTGCAATTATTGTTTTCATCACAGGTACAAGTACAGTTACAATTTTTCATCTTTTTTAAAAATTAAGTGATACATTCATTTGTCACTCTTACAGACGGGGAACTTTAAAAAAGACGCAAATTTATCTAACAATCACAGTCTTTTTCATCCGAATTAAGCACATTGCCATACTTGTCCGTTTCTATAGAACAGCAAGCTAAAAATAGCTTTTTAAGTTTTTCCTTGGCACGTTGTTATCGTGATTTAACAGCAGAATAGCCTAAGTCAAATTTCTCGGCGTACTGCTTTTGACTTAAGGAACCAAATGCCGTTTGATTCAATAAATCTTGATCCTTAGGATCAAGCTCTTCAACGAAAGATTTTAAACAACTACTTAAATCCTTTGTGGCAACTTCTGATTCTTCAGGAAAATTTTCTTCAATCTGATCTTGGTATACTACCTATTTCTTTTTCCGATAATAATCAATAATAGTATTGCGCGTTATGCGATAAATCCAGCTCACCAAATTTGCTCCTTCACCCAAAGAATTAAGATTAGTATGAATTTTGATAAATACCTCTTGTAAAAGATCTTCTGCCAGCTCTTGATTATGAATGCGCGATTTGATGAAACCAAATAGTTCACCTTTAAAATCGTTCCAAACATTTTCTATTGTCATTGTTTTCTTTTATAAGACGTATAAAATATAAAAAGACGCAAAAAAGCAGTGCAATTCTTTATCTTCGTAATATGCAAATTAATCAATTCATAGCAAATTCACTTAAACAGGGTTTTAGTTTAGTGATGTGTTTTATGGCATTCACACTAAGCGCGCAAGAGGAGGAGACCTTATCTTTTGGTGTTGGAGAAGGCACTATTACAGAAGGGCCTAGCATGGACGGGATTGCATTACCGTTTGACTTTGCCGATATAGTAATTAAAGACGGGCTATACGGATTTGAAAACAATGATTCTATTTTTGACCTTGGTGTTTATCAAAGAATAGAAGATTTTACAGACAATACATATCTCATTTATAAAGCGGGTAAATACGGACTAGCCAATGAACAAGGTAAGTTATTTGTTGATCCAATTTATGATTCCATACGGATGGACTCCTATTATTTCTCATCCGCGTTTTATGTTGAAAAGAAAAATAAGCACGGTGCTTTAAATGATTCTGGCGCCGTAATTTTACCTTTAAACTATAGCCATCTTCATTATGCAAACAATGTGAGTAAATTGTTTCTTGCGGAAGATAAGTCGGGCCGAATTAGTTTGTTGGGCGGTATTAAACCAAAGAAAATTGAAGTTGATGGCGCCGTCTTTTATGAAAACCTTGCCATTTTTAAGAGAGACGGGAAATTTGGAGTAATACATGACGGTAAAATAACGGTACCATCAATATATGACTCTATCTATTCTGAAACAATATCGAAAAGCCCTTCTGCAATCGAAGCAGCACCGCACTTTAAAAACGGGGGTCATAACACAATCCCCGAATTAATCATTATTAAAGATGGTAAAAAGGGAATCATAAAGCCCAATGATGAGGTGGTTTTTCCAACCCAATTTGACCTAATTAAATACAGTCGAAAAAAGTATTACTTAGTAAAAAAGGGAGATAAAGTAGGGGCATATGTTGTGAAAAATGACTTTAAAATTCCAGTAGAATTTGAACACATTACCCCCCAATTAGCCGGTTATTTTACCGTGACAAAAGATGGGAAACATGGTTTAATTAAATTGAGCGGAGAAGCTGTTTTTCCGTGTGAATATGATAAAATAAAACCCTACTATTATGATCAAATAATGGTTACAAAACAAGGTAAACAAGGATTGTATGATAAGGATGGAAAAGAAATATTACCCATCAAATATGACGAAATAGATCGATTGCGCAAAGATCCTGATCTAACAACCTATTATTTGGTAAAAGAAAATGGCCGTGCGGGAATTATCACGCCAGCGTCTACAATAGTTCCCATAAAATTTGATCACGTTTATGAAAGAAACGATTTTTTCATTGTGACGCTAGCTGATTTAGTTGGGCTTTATAATTTAAAAGGCGAGGAATTCCTTCCACCGAGTTATAATCAAATTTATCACACAGTGAATAAAGGCACCAATATCATGGTGGCCGAAAAGGACGGAAAATTAGGCATAATTGATCGCCAAGGAAATCAACACTTAATGGGTGGGTTAAACGCAATTCATTATATCCGAAACAGTGAAAACTTAAACAGCCCATCCACTCCTAATAAGTCTGAATCATTTTTGAGAGTCCAAAATGAAATGGGGAAGTGGGGAGTTTTTGATGAATTCAACCCCGCTTTAATAACTCCGATTGTATATGATAGAATTGTTCAAAAATTAGACCTCACCAAATTCAGTTATTTCATTGTTGAAAAAGACAAAAAAATGGGTGTTATCAATTCAAAAAACGAAATGTTAATTCCAATTAAATATGACGAATTAAACTTCAATTTCATGCGTCCGCCATTTACAGATACCCAAGCGGAAGTGAAAATTGTAGCCAAGCTGAAAAAGAACTATGGTTTAATTGACCTAAAAGAAAACATCTTGGTTCCATTTGAATACAATTGCCTTGCTAAAATTAGTTTTTCGGACCTTTATAAAGCCAAGAAAAAATCTGGTTATTCTATCATCAACAGTAAAAACGAAGTGATTCTTGAGGGACCATTGTGCCAGGTTGGAGATTTCGACAATGGTATTGCTTTAACCTTTAAGGAGGATAAAATGCGTGTAATAAACGAAAACTGTCAAATCATTGCTGAAGCAAAACCTATGACTTATCACAAAGGCTTTAGGAGCTTTCAGGCGCTGAAAAACGACCTCGTTAATTGTTTAAATAGTAAAGAGGACGCTGACTTAATGGATTTTGCAATAAAAATTAGCCCCAGCGAACACATTCTCTTTCTTTTCTCTAAGCTTACGCACACTTATGCCTATCTTGAATATCTCTCTCCTAGCACAATTAGCAAACGTTATTACGAGGTGCTATTGCAAATTAAATGGCAATGGAACAAGTCTAACTACGACCATAACAAACTAATTGGAGTTGAAGACTATACTATTTTTGAAGGCCGAGTTTTTACAAACCAACGCACAGAAGAGCCCACATTTGGTATGCGAGAATTAGAATGGATTTTGAGAGATGCTGTCCGAATGGATGGATTTTGGGTAAGCACATTCTTTTTAAAACACCGTTTTAAATAAAAATTAGGAATTAGTTTCCCCTTTGGCTACTGATTAATATAATCCTCTTCTACCAACGCTTCATTCCTAAAACGCAAGAACAATTGGATCAAAGCAATCACATCTTTCTGGCAATACACCACAATCCGCTCCAAATCATTTTCCTCATAATAGACGCGCGCCACGTCAGCTCCTGTTATGTCGTCTTTTGGCGTCGGAACATTAAAAATATGGCACAATAAACTCATGGAGGTATAATGTTTATAATCGCCGAATTTCCATAATTCCATGGTGTCTAAATGATTAATTTCCCATGGTTTTTTACCGGCGATATCCAATGCCGTGGGTAAATCAATCCCATGAATTAACATTCTGCGCGCCATAAACGGAAAATCAAACTCCTTGGCGTTGTGACCACATAAAATATGATGCGGTCCACCATAACGTTCATTGATCATTTGGGCAAACTCTAACAATAGCTGCTTTTCATCATCCCCTGCAAATGACTTCATACGTATGCTTTTACCGTGTGATGTGTGATGTACAATTCCGCATGAAATGCACACAATTTTCCCAAATTCCGCGAAGATTCCTGCCCGTTCATAAACTTCTTCGTTTGATAATTCGTCGCGTTCTTGAATGTATTTGTTTTTGTGTAAATATAACTTGGCGGTTTTTGAGTCAAGTTCACTGAAATTATAGACTTGTGGCACTGTTTCAATATCTAAAAACAGGACCTTTTCGAGACTTACTTTTTTTAATTGCATGGGTAATTGTGTTTTGTTAAGGCAATTTAGTGAAAAATATTATTTGGGTAGAATTTATTGATCATGGATAAAGAGTATTGTTCAGGATAATCAAGAATTATTTATCTGACAATTAGAAATTCGCTATAAATTGGATTATCCAAATAAAGTGGATAATCCCTTGACTGATCTTTGAAGCTTATTTTGTCTTTATCAATTTTGACAAGGGTGTCGAAATCTTCACTTACAATGCTAAAATTATTTGCCTCATCATAAGTCACATTGTATTTATTTGACCTTAAACTTTGTGATAATAATCCTAAGTCTGTCCGCTCGCTATGAATAATAATGCTCTGAACAAAATCATTGATGGAATGGTCTCCAAAAAAGGCTATTGATTGCAAAATCCCTTTCCTTGAATAAGTTTCTTCATTTAAAATCACCCATTCATTTGTTATTGGCCAAATTGCAACATAACTAATTTTTTTAAGGTTGTGACTACGTCAACTAAAAGTGAACTAGTTTAATAAAACCCTAGTATACACTTTTAATATGAAAAAGTCGATCCGATAGATCCCATGTTGTCAAAAATTGGGGTTTTAAGTGCCAAGAAAATGTGTGCAGAGAACAATGACTTAAAAAACCCAATGATATCGCCATTATTTGGAAGATTTAATAATTTTCCGAATACAATTTTATTCATTGCAGAAAATGACATTACCTATCCATACCAAAAATTAGCTGCTCAGAAATTAACTGAATTTAATGTGGTTTTTGAAGTAATTGAAGGAAAAAATATGTCCCATATTTGGCCTTTTCTGCCAGTGATGAAAGAAGCAAAAATAAGTTTAGACGAAATAATTAAACGCTTAGAATAACAGAAAATTCCGGTCGTTAAATCATAACACCTCGTTCATCAATTAGCGGAATGGTGATCATATTGTCATCAAGAATGGTCTCTGCCAAAAAGATATATTTCTTGTCGTACATTTTTCCCTCTAAAGTAAAACTTACCCAATATTCATTATTAATTCCGAACACAACCTCAACAATGGGTTCAATTTTAGCAAAGGCTTTCGCTTTAACATCACCTATAAAATGGCGTAAAACAGAAGTTGAAATTTTTTCGCCTGTGTGTTTTTTCTCGCCATAACCTTTTGAGGTTACCAGAACACTTTCAATTTCCACTTCTTTTTGGTTAACTAAGTAGACATTATAAACATCCGCTGTCTTTTCATCATTCAACTCTTTTACAACTGCAACTGAAACGCCCTCCACTTTTGGTATTTCTATGTCTTTTCTCATTCCCCCTTTTTTAATGCAACAGCATTATTTAACACCTGCAAATTTAATGCTTAAAATCCAAATTTATAGAATAATGTATATATTGCTTTTATTATGAAAATTATTGCCGCGTCTCTTCTCTTTTTATTGTTTTTTGCTTGCGCAAATGGAGAAACAGAAACGAGGAGTCGGATCTATATTGAATTAGATGAGCCAGATGCAAATACAGAACCTTCGACCACTGATTTAAGTGAAAATTCGATTGAGATGGGTAGCCAAAAAGAACTTTTATTAGGCGAGTGGCAGGACGCAAATGATCCAGAATTGATGATCTGTATTCACGCAGAAAAGTTTTCAACCTATATCAATGGAGAAAAGAATTGGGGCAACCCTTGGGACCTTTCAAACTATATTCAATATGCACCAGAAAATGAAGATGACAACGGCAACTATGTACTCGTGCATTTAGAAGATAAAAGTGCTGTCTTTTATGCCCAGAAAATAATATCCCTCACGGAAGATCAATTGGAAGTGGAAATCGTTAAAAGCAGTGCCGGAACAGGAAAAACTCAAACCTTTATTAGAAACTAGCCTCAAAATATGCCCAATAAAACGCCTAAGGCAACCACTTTTAAACATGCATTATTTCCGGTTATATGTTTAATCGCTCTCATTGTTTATGGAATTCTAATTGGTCCACATGTATTTAAACAAAAGGCATTTCCGCTTGAATTTATTTTTATTCTAGCAAGTGTAATCGCCATGGCGCAACTCCGCTGGATGGGTTATAAATGGGAGGAGATTACAAAAAGTATTATTGATAAAATTGGCAATGCCATGCCTGCAATTTTGGTTTTACTCTCCATTGGTTTAGTGATTGGTTCTTGGATTGCCTGCGGCACTATTCCCATGCTCGTTTACTATGGAATTAAACTCATTCACCCCGACTTTATTTACGTCATTGCCTTTATCGTTCCTGTTATTTTTTCAACCTTAACAGGAACCTCATGGGGATCAGTTGGAACAGTCGGTGTTGTATTAATTGGAGTAGCCATTTCATTTGACGCCCACTTGCCTATAGTAGCAGGTGCAATCATTGGTGGTTCGTTCTTTGGAGATAAATTATCGCCCCTTTCAGACACCACAAACGCTGCTGCAATTGCAGTTGATATTAGTGTATATGATCACATAAAGTCAATGTTGTACACTACCATTCCTGCAGCTGTTTTCGCCATTATTTTTTACTTAATTATTGGCTTTGTTTATCCAATTGAAAGCGGTGCCACAGAATTTGCTTTGCTCACTACCACTCTAAATGAAACAGAGGCCGCCTTTAGCTTTAATGTACTCTTGTTCTTGCCACCGCTCATTGTTTTATATGGTTCCATAAAACGCATTCCAACCCTGCAAGTGCTGGTTATTTCGTCTTTAGTCGCCATACTGCTTGCACTCATTTTACAACCTTTTCCGATTGATGCGATTTTAGACAGTTTAGTCCACGGGTTTAACACAGCTGCTATTAACTTTCAGGTTTCAGAGAATGTGGCCTCATTATTTACGCGAGGAGGCATTTATAGTTTAAAAGAGCCTTTGGTTATTACACTACTCGTTTTTGTGTTTATTGGCACCATCTCTAAAATTAATGCCATGCCTATTTTGGTAGATCAATTATTTGGTTCGGTAAAAAGTAAAGGCGGTTTAGTTCGCTCGGCGCTTATTGCTACTGGTATTACTAATGCCATGACCTCGAATCAATTTGCAACAAGTTTTATTGTAGGAGATGCTTTTAAAAAGAAATTTGACGAAACTGGCATTCCACGATCCGTTTTATCGCGGTCTTTAGAAGATACTGGAACCATAATTGAATCCTTGATTCCGTGGCACCCCACTGCCATTTTTATGATGACTATGCTGGGCGTTGCCGTAGGCGATTATTGGTTCTGGCAAGTGTTTGCGCTTTCTAATATTTTTATCGCGTTTATGCTTACCTTCTTAGGTATTGCAATTGGCAGGAAAAAAAGACCCTTATCTAAAATGAAGTCAACGCGATAATGTAAATTAAAATTTGCATCACCTTTTTGACTGAAATAGCAGAAACTATTACTTTTTCAGCACCCAATCATTTGAGAAATTCACGTCACATAGAAAATCTTCTTTCGTCAAAGAAATGTTTTCAAAATCTAAAACAAAAGTCGATCCATCCTCAGTCCAACTTAGTTTTAGACCCGTTTTATCGTTATACCAATACCAGGTTCCTGCTGCCGACCCTCCGCCTATAGCAGAACTATCTGCAGCTGTAAAATCAAAAGTTTCATCAGATCTAAAATCAAAAACTATTTTTTCATCTGCAGTCAACGTTTCACCATCAATAGATATGACATCCCAAGTACCTGTTAATTTATTTGTGCTTGGTTTTGTTTTATCACATGAACTTATGCAAACAAGCATTGTGGCAAAGGCCATTCCAAACAGTATTTTACGCCTTAGTTTTTTTCTTCTTTTGTCTATTTTTGAAAATAGCACTTTAATAAAGAATTTCCAAATTTCAGATTGAAATTCAGGTAGATGTCCAGTGCTGTTTTGTGCCCGTTTTTAGAAGTAAGACATTCTATTTTCTTTTTTTTATCGTTTTTAGGAACTGCGCTTGGAAAATCGAAAATGACGAAAAATCAGGCCTGCGTCATTCTGAATCCTATTTCATCATTTTCACGACCCAAATTCCACGGAGTTGATTGGTGGAATAACCCGTTGCTTTGTCCTCTGGATAGAGCAATTGTATTTTTGAATGGGCTGCTTCATCAATCTCACCTATATCCCCATGACATTTTAAACACATATCATTGGTCACAATAGGATAATAGCCAAAAACGTGTTCCTCTTTTTCAGTGGTAAAAGGAACAATTTCTTCGCCACTCGCAAGCTGCGTTTTGAAGTCGTTAATCACCAGTAATTCATCATCATTTGCCTGATTATTTGCATTCCTCGGTTGATCAGATACCCGTTTTATTTCGGCCTTATAAACAGCAGACATGCTATCGGTAAAATGCACGGCCTTGAGGTTACAAAAATTAACTGCCGCCAAGGCTCCCTCAGCATTAATCTTTCCTTTCAAATTTTTTCCTAAAACTGACTTTGTCGCCATGGCATATTCAAAACCACGATCAACATAAGACATGTTTTGTTTATTCGCCAAAACGCGCGCTTGCTCTTTCGGATACTCATCACTAAACCATTAATCAGCCTCAACCTGCGTTTGAAATAAATAGGATGCCATTGCATTAGATTGCGCTGACTGTAAACACATTTTCGTCATTAGTCCGTAATTGGATACGGACTCTTTCATGATCGCGCTCTCCGCACTCGGATTCGCTAAAAATTCTTGTACGGCCGCTATAAAATCTTCGGAACGTGGATATTCGCTGAGATAGGCTGATTTTATCTCAGCAATGATTGGCGCCACATTAACTTCGTTCGCCCAGCTTGGGCTATGGCATGAAAAACAACCAAAGCGGCACTATCATAAATATTGGCTCCACAGCGAGCTTGAAAGGTTATCAAACCGGTAGGTATTTATGCATCATCTAAATTCGCCGTGCGATACCTCACACAGCTTTGGCAAGCTGAATTGCGCCCACATAATATTCGGTTTTGCCAAATCAACCCAAGTGAGGTTACGACAGCATTCGGAAACCCAGATAGAATAGAAAGAGATGAAATACACAATAAGTTGGCATCAAAAGAAATTTCACATGCTATTACTTCCGCCATTGAAATGGATGACCGAGGGTTTATCAATGAGCTCAGCGTGTGGGCGACCAATCCTTTTTAAGATGAAAAATATCAAATGGCAAATCTCATCTTAATACAGCTATAAGTTTCTTTCTAATTATTACAAAACATTCAATTTATTTTTTATTTTTGGCTAAAATAAATAGTATCCTATTGATGCTTAAATCAAATTTTTAAACTAACTCTAATAAAAATGAAAAATTTTTTTTTTACACTGCTCATGGGTGGACTCGTTGTTTCTTGTAGCAACGATATGGCAACAGGAAATGAGGACTCAACAACAAATGCTGAGACGTCAAACGAAAACACGGATATAAAAGCAACATATGAAACCAATGCAGAAAATCTAAAAAAACTTCTCAATACCTGGGAAGAGCAGGATGTTGAAGGTGCTTTGAGCCTGATGGCCGACGATTTTACAGAAGTTGGAACAGGAATGGGAGAGCCGGACCGTACCAAAGAGGAATGGAAAGCTAATATGGAAATGATGATGGGTGTTATGAAGCCAACTTTAAAACAAGCCATATTTCTTCCTGGTGTCGACACTACTTCTCTTGCAATGGATGGATCCGTTCGTTACTACGGTGTTTGGAATTTCGCGTCTGGAGAAAAAAATGAAGACCTGAAAGTATACGGAAGTGCAGACTTTAATGACGAAGGAATGATTTCCAGCCTGACGCATTATGCAGATTTCGGTGCGACAATGATGTCTATATTACCTGAAGAAATAGTTGCTGAAATGATGGGTGGTGGTAAATAATATTAAATCTTAGATTATAAAAAAGGGGCAAAAAGCCCCTTTTTTATTGTTCAATAATTTGAATTTAAAAAGGCGAGTTGTTTTTTGTCTAATACCTTTTTCGTATATTAAAATTATGAGACATCTTTCTCTACCCCTTTTTAATTGCCATTTAAATTTTGCATTAGAGTAACTATACCAAAGTTAATTAAATACAAATCATTAATGGTATAAAAAACAAAGTACTTGAGACGAGTGGCCAAATCGTCATTAAAAAAACTATATAGGAAATTATAATAATTCCGTGCTGTATAATATTAATTTTAAAGCCGAAGAGCATTGCTTCATAATCATCCTCAATTGTAAACTTCATAGTTTAGTTGTTTAATCTTTCATTGCAGCTTGCGCCATAATAGTCATTCCAATTGAAATGTAGGATGGCAATTCTTGATAATGCCCATCCAAATTATCGTCTTTAACTTTCCCTTCATTCGCAAAACTTTTCAAGGTGCCAGAGCCTGTTCTTACAATCACTAAATCTTTATCAGGAATGGAAATTATGTACTGGCCAGACATCCCTCTAAAGTAGGTCACCTCGTAAGGCATTCCGGTATAAATCCAATATTGAAAACCATAAAATTGATTTGCTTTACCGTTTTTCTTTGTTAGTGGCGCCAAACTCGAAAACTCATTGACATAGGCCGCACTAACTAGCTGCGTTCCATTCCAATTTCCATCATTATTCACCAATTTACCCAACCGAATAAAATCACGCGAAGTGGAATAAAAACAACAGAATGCTTTTTCTGCACTTTTTTGGTCATCTGCCAAACTCCACATAGCCTCACTTTCTGCACCCATTGGAATCCATAATTTTTCAGCTGCATATTCAGAAACTGAAGTGCCGGTTGCCGCCATTAAAATATACATGAGCACTTGCGTATCGCCACTCTTATATTTAAATATTTTTCCGGGTTCCTCTTCAATGGCTCGTCTATTTAACGCCAAGTCACGATCATCCGTGTCGTAATATAATTCTGCAACGTCGCAAAACGGACTTACGTAACTCTCCGTCCAAGACAAGCCTGAACTCATGGTTAAAATATGCCGTATTGTAATGTTCTTTTTCTCGTCTTCAAATTCCGGTAAATAATTTGCTACAGGTTCGTCCAAAGATTTGATTTTACCTTCTTCCAAGGCCACACCAATTAATAATGAAACGATTGATTTTGCCATTGAAAACGAATTGCTTATTTGGCCTTGATCATGTTCCCCCCAATATTCTTCATAAATCAATGTGTCTCCCCAAGCGACTAAAAAAGACGAGGGGTTCAAGGCCTCCACCGTTTCACGTTGTTCGGCAGAAATAGCAAAACTTCCCATTTGCGGATGCTCAACCCATGGCTGTGGGTTTCCGATTTCAACTGCGCGATTTTCAAAGACGTCAAGGTCATAGATTGTGGGGCGAATGTGTCCTCTGAAATAGGTATTCGCAATTCCTTTATAAATATAATAACGCCCCGTAAAAATGATGGCTAAATTCCCCACTATAAGAAGAACCAAAATTAAAACCCCGGTCCATTTTAATGTTTTTTTGATGTACTTCATGCGTGCCTTATTAAACGTAATCAAAATCAAAAATATTGGACATGTTTTCTTTTAAAGCTTCTTGCACTGCTTCAAAATCAACTTTTTTACCCAATTCTCGTTCCATTGAAGTTACGGATTTATCTACAATTCCACAAGGAACGATATGATCAAAATAAGATAAATCAGAATTTACATTTAACGCAATACCGTGCATGGTCACCCATCTGGAGCTTTTTACTCCCATAGCACAAATTTTTCTTTCATTGGGTGTGCGCGCATCTAACCACACTCCGGTCATTCCATCAAGTCTGCCCGTATGGATTCCAAATTCGCTCAATGTTAAAATCACGGCTTCCTCTAAAAAGCGCATGTACTTATGGATATCTGGAAAAAACTGATCCAAATCAAAAATAGGATACATCACCAATTGCCCAGGTCCATGATAGGTAATATCTCCTCCTCGATTGATTTTATAAAACTCAGCGTTTTTAGAGCGCAACATTTCCTCATTAATCAATAAATTTGATTCTGATCCGCTCTTACCCAGTGTATAAACATGCGGGTGCTCGCAAAAAATCAAATGGTTCAATGGGGCTTCATCCGTTTTACCATCTCGCTTTTCAATCTTTAACTGAATGGCTTCTCTAAATAAAACTTCTTGAAAATCCCACCCGGTTTTGTAGTCTATTAAACCTTTATCGATATAGTTGACCTGTTTCATTACTATTTTAAAATATGTTACAAATTTACGTTGTTTCATTGACAATCGAATATTTGTTGAGATATCCCGTTAAATAGATGAAGGGGATATTTTTTTGTTCAAAAAACCATTATGCCTACTTTTGTGTTATTAATGTAAGAAAGATGAAAACAATAATCTTCATATTTGGTATTTTAATGTTGGCAAACTCATGCCGAAAAGATCCGAATTTAGATGCTGCAGATACGACTCCTTACGTTGTTGAATATCCTGAGCGCATTTCTAAGTATATACCTCCCATGTCCATCCCGGCGGACAATCCAATGACGGTTGAGGGGGTAGAATTAGGAAGAATGCTCTTTTATGAGGAGCTACTTTCGGGTGACAACACTATTTCTTGTGCCAGCTGTCATGATCCATCTTTGTCATTTAGTGATGCCGGTGCATTTAGTATAGGTATTGATGGCTTACAAGGTGAACGAAACTCAATGCCTTTAATAAATTTAGGTTGGATGGATCATCTTTTTTGGGATGGACGAAAACCCTCAATGGAAGCACAAGCGTATACGCCAGTCACGGATGTTGTTGAAATGCATGAAGAATGGGCCAATGCCGTGAGTGAATTGCAGGCAGATAGCCAATACCCGTTTTTATTTGAACGCGCATTTGGTTCTAAAACTATTGATTCGGTAATGGTAGCTAAAGCCCTTGCACAATTTGAGCGAACGCTCATCTCGGGTAATTCACCAATGGATAAATTTATGAATACGAGTTTTACTTTTGGCAGTAGCGGTTGGAGTATGGATGATGAATTGGCCGCTTATCAAGGTTTTATCATTTTCCGTGAAGAGGAAAAAGGTGATTGCATTCATTGTCACGGCGATTCATTCAATCCACTTTGGACGGATAATCTTTTTCATAATAATGGTTTAGATGCTGTGATCACAGATAAAGGATTAGGTAAGTTCACTGGAAACCCATCAGATGATGGCAAGTTTAAAACACCAACTTTAAGAAACTTAGCTTTTACTGGTCCTTACATGCACGACGGACGATTTGAAACATTGGATGAAGTCATTGATCATTATAGCGAAGGATTACATTATTCTCCTACTATTGATCCTCTCATGAAAAAAGTAGACGACGGAGGCGTACAATTAACGCCAGATGAGAAGTACTATTTAAAAATGTTTTTGATTTCTTTATCAGATAGTACTTTTATTACGGATGAACGATTTACAGATCCAGGTTAGGGTGTGTGATTTGTAATAAAAGGTACGAGTCTCCGTCTTAGCTTTAAAATCTTTCCATGAAATTATTCTTTATTCCTTTGTTTGCAATCCTGAGTTCAACTGCTTTTGGGCAAGATGCCATGTACGACATTTGCCCAATCAAAAATGCCCAGAGAGTTCCAACTGCGACAATTTATGCTTTGTCTGGTGAAAAAACAGAGTTACAAAGCTATATAGGAGATAAACCAGCCATAGTTGTGTTTTATCGTGGGGGATGGTGTCCCTATTGTATGCGTCATTTATCCGCGCTGGGAGAAATAAAGGATAGCATTGATAAAATGGGGTTTGAATTAGTTGGAATTACTCCTGATGATTATTCAAAATTAGACACTTCTATTACCCGCAGCGGCGTAATGGATTACACCTTATTTTCTGATAAAGATGCAAACGCCATGCAAGCTTTTGGCATTGGCTGGGAAGTGACTGAAGAATTGTATAAAAAATACAAAAAGGACTATAATATGGATTTAGAATGGTGGAGCGGAAATACCAGTCATATGTTACCCGTTCCCGCCGTCTTCATAATAAAAGATGACATCATCCAATATCAACACGTTGATCCGAATTATAGAAAAAGATTGTCTCCAGAAATTTTGATGGTTTTTTTGAAAGCCTTGGTTTAGTTGCTTTGTAAGGTCGAAGCCTTACTTCATTTTAGCCATTTCATCCTTCAAGTGGCTGATTACCTCCACCTCAACAGGGTCAATTTGCTTGATTTCAGACATGAGGTAAGACACCCAATCACCTAAATGAATGAGGTAGAAGTTTTGTGTGATTTTATTTTGGCCTTTAGCAGTCATCTCTAATACCGTATCAGTATATTTTGCAATAACCTCTTTACAAATTTCCCACCTTCTGTTCGTTCGTGGATGATTTAAGTTTGAAGATAAGAATAATGGCACATGGACATTTGAACCTCCGGCCCAACCGACTAATTCATTATGTGTCATTTCTGGTAAAACGTGATGCCAGGCTAATTCTTTTGCGTTTTCATTAATCTGCTGACGCCATCTTACACATATGCCTTCAAAATCGTTGCCCGCATATATAATTGGTCGTTTGCCATGGAAAGCAGTTGCTAATCGCAAGGCTTCATCTCTAATCCCAGCTCCTTCAACTTCTATAAAATCAGGAACCCCTGCTAAATCAATTGTGTTTTGATTTGAAATGAGGCCGTATCGTTCAAGAATATACACCTGTTGTACCAATGAATAGGCCAACATTGCTCTAGGTTGTTCACCGCCAGGTACAATAAAACAGTTCCAGTTATTCTCCTTCGCCATTTCTAAAATGGTTCCGCCTGAAGTAATTACCGCAATTTCAGATCCACGCGATTTACATACCGTAACCGCAGCCAATGTCTCTTCTGTATTTCCTGAATAAGAAGATGCAATAACCAAGGTGTTTTCATTCACCCAAGCCGGAACTTCATAATCATTAATGCATAAAAATGGAACCTTTAAATCCTTCTTCAATAGTAAACTCACTATTTTACCGCCAATACCTGAACCTCCTAAACCACATACCAAAATAGAGGATATGGTTTTGTCAGTTGCATTAAATTCGGTCGATTCACCGATTTGAATCGCTTCGCGAATTTGGTTTGGTAAATTGGCAATTAGTTCTTTCATCTGTTATGCTGCTTTTGAAACTCAACCGTTTTCTAGAGGTTTCAATCTTAAAAAACTTTCAAACTTACTTCTTTTGAACGTGAAATTTGGGTAAATGTTCTAGTTATTTCGTTAAATTTTAGTTTCAAATTGAATCTGACAAGCATTTAACAATTATCTTTGCCTTCTTTAATCGCCTTTATTATGAGCAATCAAGACTTGTCAGACCAAGAAGTACAACGCCGCCAATCCGCAAATAAATTGCGTGAACTAGGTATTAATCCTTTCCCAGCAGCCCTTTATCCGGTGGATCATTTATCTACTGAAATAAAGGAAAACTTTAAAGAAGGAAAGTCCGTTGTGATTGCGGGTCGATTAATGCGTAGAAAAATTCAAGGAAAAGCATCTTTTGGAGATTTGCAAGATAGCGCTGGGCGCATCCAAGTTTATTTTAATCGAGACGAAATTTGTCTGGGTGAAGATAAAATGATGTACAATGATGTTTTCAAAAAATTATTGGACTTAGGTGATTTTATTGGAGTTGAAGGAACGTTGTTTAAAACGCAAGTAGGCGAAATGTCTGTAAAGGTTCAAAAATTTACGGTATTAAGTAAATCCATGAAACCACTTCCAAATCCTCGTACAGATGAGGACGGAGTTGTACATGACGCCTTTACAAATCCTGAATTGCGCTACCGACAACGTTATGTTGATTTGGTGGTAAACCCGCAGGTAAAAGAAGTGTTTGTAAAAAGAACAAAATTGATGACGGCCATGCGTCAATTCTTTAACGACCGCGAATACTTTGAGGTGGAGACACCCGTTTTGCAGCCCATTGCCGGTGGAGCAGCTGCAAGGCCATTTGTTACACATCACAATGCGTTGAACATTCCATTATATTTAAGAATTGCGAATGAACTTTATTTAAAAAGATTGATTGTAGGCGGATTTGATGGTGTTTATGAGTTTTCAAAAAACTTCAGAAATGAAGGAATGGACAGAACCCATAATCCAGAATTTACTGCCATGGAAATTTATGTCTCATACAAGGATTATAATTGGATGATGGATTTTACAGAGCAATTATTAGAGCATTGCGCCATTGCCGTAAACGGAACATCAGACGCTACTTTTGGTGAACACGAAGTGAGTTTTAAAGCACCGTACAAAAGAGTAACCATGCGTCAATCCATTATTGACTTTACTGGCTTTGACATTAATGGCAAGTCAGAAGATGAACTAATGACTTGGTCAAAAGCCAATGGAATTGAGGTAGATAATACCATGGGAAGAGGGAAGTTGATTGATGAGATTTTTGGTGAAAAATGCGAAGGAAACTACATTCAACCCGCCTTTATTACAGACTATCCAAAAGAAATGTCGCCGCTTTGCAAAGAACACCGTGATGACCCGACCTTGACAGAACGTTTTGAGCTAATGGTTTGTGGCAAAGAAATAGCCAACGCCTACTCAGAATTAAATGATCCCATTGACCAACGTGAGCGATTTGAAGAGCAATTAAAATTAGCCGCCAAGGGAGATGACGAAGCAGGAGAATTTATAGATCAAGACTTTTTACGTGCATTGGAATACGGAATGCCGCCAACATCTGGTTTGGGTATTGGTATTGACCGATTGGTGATGTATTTGACGAATAATCAATCCATTCAGGAAGTGCTTTTCTTTCCGCAAATGAGATCAGAGGTATTTGATGCACCAGCGGGACCAGAACTGACTGAAAACGAACAACTCATCTTTGACATTCTATCCAAAACCGGATCAATGGAATTAGGCGACCTTAAAAAGGCGGCAGGTTTATCCAATAAGCAATGGGATAAAAGCATAAAAGGTTTGGGGAAACAAGGGGTTACTAAGGTTGTCAAGACGGATGATGTTTTGACCGTTGAGGCGGTATAACCTTTTGGATTTCATCTATTTGCAGTACTTGTCTCCGTTTTGCTAGACGTTTAAATGCGTTTACAAGCGGATACAAACGTTTATTAGACGAATGTTATAAAGTTTCTTTTGGAAGTTTGTTGAAAACGATAAACTATGTCAAAAAACTTTGGTCACATCACACTCAAACATCTGATTATAAAAGAGGAAAAGCACATTGGCTTGCAGGTTTCTGCCAACTAGGCCATTCATGCAATAATTGAATCACAAAACATCTTTCATTGGAATGATTGGTTTAACATGTATAATGCACCCAACAATAAAGAGAATCTAAACCTTATTTTTAATTCTTTTAAAGGAATCGCTTGGATCAACGGTGCCCATTTTTTTGAGGGAAAAAAAAGAAAAATTATACTGATCCTATTTCACTTGAATTCTATCGTAAACGAACGAAAGTTACTGGTAAATCATATGTCCCGGTTGCGTATTTAGACAAACTAGAATTCAACCATTACTCTATCAACACAGCCAAAACATACATTAGTTTTTTTGAAACATTCATGACTCGATTTAGCGGGCAAGAGCTTATTTCAATTACAGAGCAAGATATTCAACAGTATCTCATTAAGCTCAGTCAAACGGGAGTTTCTACTTCCAAATTAAATCAAGTTATCAACAGTGTCAAGTTTTATTATGAAACTGTTTTACAAATGCCAAATCGTTTCTATTCGATTGATCGTCCATTTAAAGAAGATCGAATTCCAAAGGTTATTAGTAAGGCAGAAGTATTCAAAATAATAGAAGCAACTAATAACATAAAGCACCGTTGTATTTTGAGCCTTTGTAAAACGTCAGCCTAATTTTTACCGATTAAGAGATAAAGTTAAGTAACCGTTTATTATCTTGAAAGACGTCTTTCAAGACTTTATCAAATCTTAAAAAAGTAAATAATGGGAAAAGTAGGAAGGCCAAGAAAAAGAACAGCCGAATCAGTTGTAAAAGACATCAGAAGACAAACCAGAAGAAAGTTCAACTCTGAAGAAAAAATCAGAATCATCCTTGAAGGATTAAAAGGAGAAGAATCTATCTCAGAGATCTGTCGAAAAGAAGGCATAGCTCCAGCTCTTTATTATCGTTGGAGCAAGGAATTCATTGAAGCAGGTAAGAAGCGTTTGAATGGTGATACAGAGCGTGATGCCAACACAGCAGAAGTTAAAGACCTTAAGGATGAATCGCAGAACCTTAAATTGGTTGTAGCAGAGCAAGCTCTTGAGATCAGAGTACTCAAAAAAAGCTTGCATGGTCTAGAATAAAGTTCAAAAAATATATGCGCTTTACTCAAAACGAAAAATACGAGATCATCCGATTGGTTGAAGACTCTGAACTTGGTGTGAACAGAACACTTCGTGAGCTTGATATTCCAAAAAGGACGTTTTACAATTGGTACGCAAAGTACACTAAGCATGGCTATGATGGTCTTGCTCCTAAAAGACGTGATACAAATAGTCAGTGGAATAGAATACCAGACCAAGTTCGAAATGAGGTAGTTGAACTGGCTTTGGAAGTACCAGAACTATCTCCAAGAGAACTTGCTCACCGAATGATAGACTATAAACAATATTTTATCTCTGAGAGCAGTGTGTATCGGATCCTTAAATCAAGAGGGCTGATCACTTCTCCAGCTTATATTGTAATGAGAGCTGCGGATGAGTTCAAGGATAAAACAACTCGTGCAAACCAGATGTGGCAAACTGATTTTACATACTTTAAAATAGTTGGATGGGGCTGGTATTATCTATCCACTATTTTAGATGATTACAGCCGCTACATTGTACACTGGGAGCTATGTTCCAATATGAAAACGGATGATGTAACCAGAACACTTGATAGTGCTTTAGAAAAAGCCGGGCTAGATAAAAATAACTCCCCCAGGTTGCTAAGTGATAACGGATCTTGCTACATCAGCTCAGAACTTGCTGAATATATTGAAGATAATGGAATGTGTCATATTCGTGGAAGGCCTATGCATCCACAAACTCAAGAGAAGATTGAACGCTGGCACAGATCAATGAAAAATGTAGTAAAACTTGAAAACTACTATTTACCGGGTGATTTAATCAATAGACTTGAAGAATTTGTGGAGTACTACAACAACGAACGATATCACGAATCTTTACAAAATCTAACGCCAGCAGATGTATACTTTGGGAAAGGTCAAGAGATCTTGGACCAAAGACGATTAATTAAAAACAAAACAATGAAAAAGAGAAGAAAGCAACACTTGTTGCAAAGGTTAAATTTATGACTTAATTTTGACTATCTCTGGTGAACATTAGTTTGAAGACTTACAAATATTATGACATCCCTCTCTCTACAGGTGATGTAAAATTAATGATTGAAAGTAATCAGACTTCGTTTGGAATTCAAGCGAACCCTAAACATTTAAACAAAGTATTTTATGTGAAATTAAAAAAAGAAACTTATGAAGCATTTGATGGAGAACGATTATATGAAAAAACAGATTGGGTAATAAAAGACGTAGTGCCAAAGTAAAACCGCGTTAACAAAACTAGAAGTCGACAGTGTACATTGCAACTGAGCCAATACTACTCTGTACTTACATACTACCCTGAAGGAACTACAAAAGAAACATCTGGATGAGGAACTTGATAAGTTTAGTATTTAGAAAAAGAATATAACTAACGCTAACAAAACCTAAACTGCATTAAAACGCAGTTTAGCCAATCGTAAGGGTCAATCACGAGATTATTTCAAAAAAAGTAGGGTGCTGAACTTCTCCTGCGGTATACTATTGAAATCAATTACAAATTTTAAAACAAATAAAATGAAAAAAGGAATTTTAGGATTAGCAGCATTGCTTTCAATCAGTATGATCTCTTGTAACAAAGATGAGAACAACAGTAATTTAGAATCGAATATTGCTAATGAGACGCAAACCATTAGATTACCTGAATCGGGTTTTCAAATGACTGAAACCACACCTTTGGGGAACGAAGTAGACGGAATTTATACGGAAGGTGTTATTGAGTATGAAAAAGACGGAAATCTTTTGGGGAAATTTGATTTTTCTAAATATGATTCAGAGAAAGGTGAGTGGGAAAAAGAAGATGGATCAAAAGAAGAATGCAAATTAAAAAAAGAAGGGAAGGATTACAAGTTTAAAAAAGTAATTGTTAGGCCTCTGGTTAAAACTGATGATTGCGAATTTATTGTTTCAGGTATCATTAAATATTTTGACAAAAAATCAGGTGATTGGTTAGCAACAGTTGATTTTGGAGACGGAACTTGTGATGATGTTGGAACTAAAATTGATAATGAGGGTAACGAAAGTACTTTTACAATTAGTGATTGGTATTAATGAACTTAATAAGTGGTGTACTGAAGATACCACTTAACTTTTCTCCCTTGACAAAAAATGAATTCAAAATCTGCTTTGATAGCTGGTTCGATAGTGTTCGAAACTACATTTACTATAGATGTGGTGATTCTGACCTAGCAACCGACATTACACAAGACGCCTTTATGAGGCTTTGGGAGAAAGATTTTGAATATCACCCTAAGAAAACTAAAGGCCTGATTTACAAAATCGCCCGAGAAATGTGGATCTCAGGACACAGAAAAAGCTCAAAATTTCAAAAAACGGAGCTTTCTTTAAATTATGTTGATGAATCAACTCAACCTAGTCAAGAACTAGAATACAATGAGCTCAGGAGAACGTACGAAAGAGTTTTAGCCCAACTACCAGAAAATCAAAGAGACGTTTTTCTAATGAATAGAATGGAACAATTGAGTTATAAAGAAATAGCCGAAAGACTAGAATTGAGTGTTAAAGCTATAGAAAAGCGAATGTCCTTGGCGCTTGCTTTTCTGAGAAAAGAACTAAACCATGAATAAAAATTCAAACATATCTGATAAAAATGAGTTTGCTTTCTTTGACAATTTAAAAGTTACTCACAATAACCCAATAGAAGATATTTGGAATGAGCTTTCTAAGTCAATTGAAGAAAACCCTCTACAAAAGGAATCTAAAGTATTCCGCATGAAGTGGCTGAAGGTTGCGGCGGCAGCCATCTTATTTATCGGGATAGGTAGCCTATCATTTATGCGCTTATATAGTATTGATATTACTTCACAAAAAGGTGAATTTACCGAACACATTTTACCTGATGGATCTCAAATAGAGCTCAATGCGGAAACTTCAATTAGCTATCGTCCTTATTGGTGGAGCTTCAACCGTGAACTGGAAGTGGAGGGTGAAGCATTTTTCGAAGTGAAAAAAGGAAGTAAATTTCAAGTGAACTCGACAAATGGCAGCACCCAAGTTTTAGGAACTAGCTTTAACATTTACGCCAGAAATGATGAATATTCAGTTTACTGTCGCACCGGAAAAGTGAAAGTAAACCACGACAATAGCACCCAAATACTATCACCAGGTGAACACACACTGCTAAACGGAAATGAATTAGTGAAGTCTATTATTACTGAAGATGAGGCGATTTCTTGGAAGCTCAGCAAATTCGTATACAACACCACCGGTTTAGATAAAGTTTTTGATGATTTCGAAAGGCAATATGACGTGAATATTGAAGTTAAGAACAGCGACATCTATGATTTAAATTACACAGGAATGTTCGATAGAAATATTACAGCAGAAGAAGCGCTTGGAATGATTTGTTTAACGTTTGATTTATATTACGAGAAATCAAGTAATTTTACTTATATAATTCAATAACATCATCATTAAATATTTAATTGTCATTTCGTTTTTAATAGTCGCATTAAAAGCCAATGCACAAACGATTGAATTGGATTATACTGAAGAGAGTCTTAATGAAGTCCTGATTGACCTCAACGTCAGATATCAGGTGCAGGTTTCTATCAGTTCAAAAATATCTTCCACCTGCCCGATTACTGTAATGCAAGAGTTTCAGAACATTTCAAAAGCTCTGGAATTCTTGGCAACAAAATGTGACTTAGAAGTTAAACTATTGGGGAAAGTTTATGTTTTCAGTTCAAAACAGCTTGAACCAAAATCACCAACAAAACCAGAAATTCAATGGTACTTGTATCAAGGAAAAGTAGTTGAATCTGGAACACTAGAGCCCCTTCCTTTCACCAGAATTTTATTAGGAGACACTCGAACAATTTCCAACGAAAAAGGTGAATTCAGTATTAAATTAAGAAAAAGAGAAACGAATGGTTTCTTTAGCCAATTAGGCTATTATAAATTAGATACTATTCTGAGCACATCAAATACCATTCAAATACAATTGAAACCTGGAACAATTGAGCTTGAAACCATTGTTGTGAACCCTTCTGAAGTAAACCATATTGAACATCATAGCCTCGGTGGCATGGTCGGTCAAATGATCTTTACAGATATGGCAACAACCACAGTGCCAGGAGATGGAAACAATCTCTTATTCAATTATGTCCGACTTTATCCTGGAGTTCTGGCTTCAGGAGAATCACTTTCTGAATATAGTATGTGGGGAAGTTACCCAGGACAAAATCAAGTTCTTTTTGACGGTATTACCTTGTTCAACAGTTCAGGTTTAAATGATAATATTGGCAGAGTGAACCCAACAATGGTTAAACAAATCAATGTATTCAAAGCGGGGTACAATGTTGAGTTTGGTGACAGAGTCGGCGGAATTATGCTTATCGAGGGAAAAGAAGGAAATAGAGATAGTATTGAAGCTCAATTGAATTTAAGCACGCAGGTCGCTAATGCCTACCTCAACATTCCTCTTTTCCACAAAAGCTCTAACCTTCAAATTTCAGGTCGCGTCTCGTATTTAAACCTACTCAATAATGCACTAACCAAGAGTCAATTTGATGAATCAATTTTGTCAAATTATGATTACCATGATTTAACCCTGAAGTATACTACCAGCTTTAAAAATGGAGGATTACTTACCTTTAGTAGCATCTATAGCAAAGACAATTATGCAGAATTTTATAATGCAAGTAAACTCTCAAAAAAATATTACAGGGCTGATATTTCTTCTATACAATTCGGAAATAGTCTAGCCTACCATCATCAATGGAGAAAAGGCGGAATATCTAAAGTACAGATGTCGCAATCATTCTATGACAATAGCATAAGTAATTTATTGTTTTTAAACGATAGTCTTGGTAATAATCCCTTCCTAAACAGCAATTTTTGGACTAATAATGTATTGTCTATTGCCTCAAAAGTAGACCATATCTTTCCCCTCAAAAGAAACCAAAGTATTCGCTTGTCATTAGGGCATCAAAGGAATCAAACACAATTCAATCCAGAGGTTGACGTATTTAGTAAAAATGAGAGTAGTTCATTTTTAGATTATGTTTATTTATCCGTTCAAGACAAATTTCAGATAGGAAAAAAGTTTACATCTACCTTGGGGGTGAAATCTGACTACCTAATTCAAAGTAATCAACTTTACATACAACCTCGTTTTGACGGTCAGCTCAGATTAACAGAAAGAGTTAATTTCAACTCTGCTTGGGGCATCTATAAACAATACGTAGGGCAAATTATGACCATAGATGAATTAGGTAATTCAAACAACTTTTGGGAAGTATTAGATGATAAAAGCTATCCATCTCTGTCATCTATGCATAGTGTTCTCGGAATTTCATACCTCTCGGAGCAATTTGATTTAGGCATTGAAGGCTTTTACATCTCGAATAAAAATTTGAGTAGAAGATATAAAAAGGACTCTTCTTTCTTTGATGATGTTGGTAATTCTAGATCTTTTGGAGGAGATGTGTTTATGAAAATTCGAATTAAAAATCATCAATTGTGGACTTCTTACACTTTGAGTAAAGTAGATGAGCAATTTGAAGTAGTAACACAAGGAGAATACTTACCGGCTTTACACGATCAACGTCATGAGTTAAAAGTAGCTGCTTCTTTTAATTTCAGACCATTCTTTTTTTCAATAACAAATGTATGGGGGTCTGGATTTAATTATTCTTTTGATAACTTCGAAAAAGTAATTTCTTATAGCCGATTGGATGCATCCTTTCAGTATCACTTCAACATTAAAAAAGTGAAGTTTGAATCTGGCGTCTCAATTCTTAATGTTTTGAATGCTAAGAATTTCCGTTTGTATCAATATGCTAACTTTCCAGATGGAACAATCAATTCAGTATTAGGCGTGCCTTTTACCTCTAACTTCTTTTTAAATATTAGGTTTTAAAACTAGCCCTAACATAGTAAGTAAAATTCACGCCCTCCCTTGTCCAGCACAAAAAGCACCCACTGGCTTGTCCAGTATCTTGGGGTTCCACGCAGGAATTGCCAACACACCTTGCGGCGGCATCTAAAAATGCCTAATTTTACTCAAACGTTGACGTGAATGATCAAATTCAACATACAACAGAAACTAAACTTCAGGAATCAGCTGGCTCCGAATATTCATTCATTAAGAAGTTGCAAATTGGCGGAACTGGTTCTATGAAAATGATTCATTTGGATGGCCTCGATTTCATTGATACATTTGAAGTCAATTCTAAAAGCCAACATTATCTGTCATTCGAATTAATTGCTTCCACCGAAAAAGACAATAATCCACTCGGTTATTTTGCAGCCCTCTATAAAAAAGTAACGGTTAAGGTTAAAGAAGGAATTGCCTACAACTATTTTTCCCCCGATCTTTAATCAACAATACCTCTTCTTAATCAACCGCTAATAATTTTCTTGATGGGAGTCGTGCAGGCACTTTAAAGTTCAATTTTGGTCCACCTGAGGTGAATTGAAATTTAATCTTGACCCATTTTGTCAAACATTTGTTTTAACTTAAACCACATTATGGCCTTGCGTATCATTCTATTTCTTGTCATTAACTTTGTTGGATTAGCACTCGGCGGTCTTTTTACTGGTGCAGGAACACAATCAAATTGGTTTACAAATTTAAATGCCGCACCTTGGACTCCTCCGGGGTGGGTTTTTGGAGCAGTATGGACAACAATTATGATTTGTTTTGCCATTTATATGGCATATGCCTACGCAACAAGCACAAACAAATCCTTGCTCATAGGATTATTCGTATTACAATGGATTTTGAACTTTGCTTGGAACCCTGCATTTTTTAAATACCAGGCTGTTCTTATTGCGCTTATCATAATTGTAGCGTTAACCCTGCTAGTGGGCTGTTTCTTCTTTACGTCTGCCTTTGGTGGAGAACAATTAAAGTGGAAGTCATTACTGGTACTCCCCTATTTTATTTGGTTAATTATTGCCACATCTTTAAACGCATATATCTATGTTAACAACTAAAGTGGCTAAACACAGCACAATTATACACAACTTGAAAAAGAGGGCTCTGTAACTGTTGTTACAAGCTCCGCTTTTTAAGAAAAAAATCCTTCATTAATTGCGCGGCTTCGGTTTGTAGCAATCCCCTCTCAATCTTTGTTTTTGGGTGATAGATGTTTTCATCTACATGTTTTTTTCGATCATCAAATGCTCCAAAAACGACTTTTTCAATTTGGGTCCAAGCCAATGCTCCGGCACACATGGCACAAGGTTCAAGCGTTACAAAAAGGGTGCATTTTTTTAGATATTTTGCCCCAATATACTCACTTGCCGCCGTTATCGCTTGCATTTCGGCATGTGCCGTAACATCTGTTAAACGCTCGGTTAAATTGTGCGCGCGAGCTATTATTGTTTTGTTCAAAACTATGACCGCACCAACAGGTACTTCATTTTCGGCAAAAGCTAACTCGGCTTCTTTTAATGCCTCTTTCATAAAATACTCATCTGTGTACACATCAATCATAGTAAAAACAAAAGTATAATTTTTGTTTTACCTTTGCTGCTTTTAAAGCTAGTCGCTTGTTAAAAATTGGTTTATATATCACATTCTTGACTGTATGTTTTTTCGGACATGCACAGTCCGACTCAACTCGTGCATTTAAATTGGGCTTAGAGTTTCGCCCTCGTTTTGAGTTTAGGGATGGTTATAGAAGTTTACCCCCAACAGCAACTGATGCTGCCTTTTTTGTAAGCACCCGTAGTCGTTTATTGCTAGATTTTAAAACAAAAAAGGCCCATTTTCATGCTTCAATTCAAGACGTTCGCGTTTGGGGTCAAAATGGAAGTTCTCCTGCCACAAACGGTTTGAGTTTGTTTGAAGCTTACGCCACCTTTAATTTAGGAAAGAACAATGCTTGGAGTTTAAAAGCGGGTCGACAAGCAGTTGAATTAGATAATGGGCGCCTTTTTTCAAAAGCAAATTGGAGTCAGTTTTCTAGGGCGCATGATGGTTTACGTTTAAATTATTCTGCCTCTAAATTGTCAACTGACTTAATGCTTTTTTACAATCAAGTTGGAGCGTTTTCATTTGGCACATTTTATCCGCTTAACCATTATAAGTATTTAGCCAATCATTATTTAAAATACGCGTTGTCTGATAGGTTTACGCTGAACGTGCTCAATAGTTTTGATGGCTATCAAAGCCAAGTAAGTACATCAACTGTTTATGTGCGTGGAACATCTGGTGGTAGACTCACCTATAAAAAAAAGGCCTTTAAAGCGACTATTGCCGCTTATTACCAATACGGACAATTACAATCGGGACAGAGGGTTTCGGCATTTTATTTACAGCCCGAAGTTTCTTTTAAAATTAAACGATTGGAAATTCGTGCCGGAATGGAATATTTGAGCGGTGAAGACAATACGGTCTCAGGCGACGTTAATCGTTCTTTTTCTACTTTATATGGTGTTGCCTTTAAATTTAATGGACACCTCAACTACTTTACCTCTTTCCCTGCTGACGTAAATGGTGCTGGCTTAATTAATCCTTATTTGTTTTTTGACTATAAAATCAGTAAAAAATTGAGGTTGAAATTTGAAAGCCACTTGTTTTACTCACAAAGCGATTTATTGGATATAGATAATAATATTGCAAACCCCTACCTTGGTTTTGAAACGGATTTAAAACTTAAATATGAAATGAATGCGGATATGGATTTTGATTTAGGCATTTCAACTATGATTCCTACTGCTAGCATGTCCACTTTAAAAACAGGTGATTATTTGCAAAAACCGCTGTTTTTATTTTTAATGTTTACCTGGAAACCAACTTTATTTGAAGTTGAGCAAAAAATTAAGTAGTTATTATCTCCTGAAAATTGATCCCGCAACTCCACATAAGCGAATTCAATCATGATTTTGAGGACAAAAGAATCGCGAATAAATTAGAAAGCCTTATTTTTGCATGTTCCTATTCATTCAAAATGGATGTGAAAAACGATTGCAACTTAACACCTCATTAGATTTGAAAAACACATTGAAAATACTGTATATTTTTCTTGCAGGAGTCGGTGTCTTTTTTCTGAATGATTTATTTATTCTTCTCGGAATAATTGCCGTCCATCTTGGACTTTATTTTACAATTAAAAATCCTAAAAAAAGTTTACGCTTTCTCTTAAAGGTAAAGTGGTTTGTCCTATTGATCTTTTTGGTCCACTCCCTAACCGGTGAAAATGACATCCCTCTTCTTGAAATTAAAAAATGGGGCTGGGTATTAGCCCTTAGTTATGAAGGTCTCTATTTAGGAGGCGTAATGGGCTGCAAATTAATTGCCATGCTAATGATTACTCAAGTGGTGCGATTTACCATGAAAAGCAATGATTTTGTTCAAGGCCTAACGGGCTTAGGGCTTAGTGCTTCATCTGCAGAAATAATTGATCAAATTATAGACATTGTTAGCAGCGAGAAAAAGAAAAACGCAGGAGGAAAAGGAAATGGCGGCGGTGGTGGTGGCAACGGTAAAGGTGGAGGAAAAGGCAACCGCAATAAAGGAGGCAGTGATCCTGAAGAAGATAAAGCAACAGATGTGCTCTTCAAAGGAAAAGTGGGCGGTATTCCAAAAAAACTGATTGGGCGACTCAACTTTGCGACAGAAAAATTTAAGAATAATCCAAACGCTACTATTGCCTCATCCGCACTGGCAATTACACTAATAAGAATGGTGAAGATTGCCCCTGGACTTCCCGTTGCCCCCGGACATAAAAGCATTCTGGTTTTCCCTCTTTTTATTAATGCCATTCTTAAATCTAAAAAACCCTTTGCGGGAATTCAAATTGGCTCCATATCCGGAATTCTACATTTTTCCATGGGGTTTGGTAAATATGGCCCTCTTGGAATTTTAGAATTTATAATTGTTGGGGGCGTCATTGATTTAATGCTCAAACTTCCTTTTAAAAAAACAAATCTTATTTATCTGATGTCTATTGGAGCCGTCGCAGGAATAACACGAATAGGTATTGAAATACTATTAGCGTATATCTTGGGCATCTCGAGTGCATTTTTTATTCTATTTTTGCCCTACATAATTTCGCAAATCTCGTTTGGAATCGCCTCAGGGTTTATTTCACGCGCAATTTTAAAAACTAACAATAATGAGTGACGATACATATGATAAAGGTCGAACACATCTCGATTCACGCTTTATGCGTGAATCACTAGTAGACCGAAAAGTTATTTCATCATCCGAAGTGATTGATGAAATAGCCATCCTACCCTATTTAGATGTAATTAGCCTTGGTGGAAGTAGTATTATTGATAGGGGAAAGTCTGCCGTGTTTCCCGTTATTGAAGAACTGTTAACCTTAATTGGTAAATTCAAATTTGCTGTTGGGGTGACAGGTGGTGTGCGCGTTAAACATGCCATGGCCATTGGATTAGATTTTGGAATACCTGTTGGTGGATTAGCAATGATTGTTGGCGCCAATGAAGAGCAAAATGCAAATATGTTGTATTCGCTTATGGCCAAGCACGGTGCTGTCCGTGTCCCAAAAGACGATTATGCCGATCTCCCGCATTATTTAGTCGATAATATGATTCCAATATTAACACTAAACCCACCCCATCACTATTGGGAAAAACCACCAATGACAGGTGTATTGCCAGAAAGTGGTGCAGACTTTGGCGCCTATATGACAGCAGAAGGGATGGGCTCACGCTCTATGATTTTTGTAAAAGATCAGGATGGTTTATATGATAAGGACCCTAAAAAACATTCAGATGCAAAACATATCGAACGTATTTCTGCACAAGAAATATTAGCGGGAGATTTTCCTGAGCTTATCATTGATAGATTAGTAATTGAGATGTTGGCTAAAGCAAGACATTTAAAAGAGATTCACATTGTAAACGGCTTAAAGCCTGGGAATATCGTTAAAGCCATTAATGGTGAAAACGGAGGAACAATCATCTATAAAAAAGAAGCATAATGAGTAAAATGGACGATTTAGGCACAATGATGCAAGACACGCTCGAAGAAGCGGTGTTAAATTATAAACATGATCTTCGAATTTTACCGAACGTAAAAGTGATGAAGATGGGTGGTCAAAGTATTACTGACCGAGGGCGAAAGGCTGTTTTTCCAATTTTGGACGAAATAGTCACCTTAAAAGATGAACACGATATTATTCTTACATCAGGTGGTGGAACGCGAGCAAGACATAGTTACCAAGTAGGTATCGATTTAAACATGCCTGTCGGGGTTTTAGCAGAAATGGGCGGTGCCATTACGGTTCAAAATGCACGACTATTACAAATGGTGCTAGCGAAGCACGGCGGGATATTTCTAGATCACCTTGAATTTGAAAAACTGCCTCAGTTCCTAAGACTAGGTTGTATTCCTATTTTGCCCGGTATGCCTCCTTATAGTTTTTGGGAAGATATTCCTGATTTTGGATCAATTCCAATGCATAGAACCGATTGTGGTGCCTTTTTTACCGCAGAAGCATTAGGCGCGGACACGGTTTATTTTATAAAGGACGAAAAAGGTTTATATACAGATGATCCTAAAAAGAAGCCTGACGCCAAATTTATTCCAAAAATTCATGTAGATGAACTAATTGAAATGGACTTAGGGGATTTAATTGTAGAACGTGTCATTTTAGATTATATGAAACGCTCACGTTTTGTAAAAAAATTGGTGATTATTGATGGAATGACAAAAGGAGAATTAACCAAGGCTATTAATGGCGAAGAAACAGGAACGGTAATTTACGCCTAAACACGCTTTTCGAATAGACTTTTATTAACCCCCTTTGTGACTAAAGAGGTGTTTTTTTTATTAGACTTAGTTGCTGTAAAAGAGATTTTTTCCTTGAAACCTCCACCAAAATGGAGTTCGACTTCACCATTAATAATGTGACAATTTAAGATGTAAAAAAAGACTTTTATATTTAATTTTTTTATCCGACTTTTGCTTTAGAAGGCATTATATTATTTAAATTATTTCTTCCATATTGGTTTTCAAACAATTAGCAGTTAATAATAACTGTCGTGATAGATTCAATAGTTTGATAATTCGCTTTTTTTTCGTATTATTGTTGGCTAAACAACTTTTATATTATGAAAAAACTTTCTACTTTTTTACTCCTACTCCTAGTTGGCGTAGGTTTTAATACCGCTTTTGGGCAAGATCCTACTCCCCTCTACGCAGGACATAGAGCCGGAGGCGGTGGTAATATCCTAACGGCTTTTGATACAACAGATTGGTCTGTAATATCTACAGTAACTATGACTTCAGATTACGGATCAGTTATTGGACTTCATGGAATTGCGCTGCACCCAATTACAGAAGAGATGTATGTTGTATATGAATCTAGTGGCGCATCATGGTACCGTCGAATGGGAACGATAGACGTTGAAACAGGCGCCATTTCAGATATTGGTCAGATTGGGAGTGGTCGCTATAATGATCTTGATTTTGCTGATGATGGAACGCTATATGCAATGGGTGATAACTGGAGTGGAGGGCCTCACGATTTTGCTGAAGTAAACTTAGTTACTGCTGCAGCAACTACCGTATATGATCCGCCTTCTGGTTCTTGGGGAACATCAATGTGTTATGATCCTTTTGATGATCGTTTCATTCGTGCAGATAGATCTGGGATTTACTTTATTGACCCTGTGGGAATGACTTCATCATATTTGACTAGTTCTGGTGGTGAAACACTAGGTATGGCGGTTTTAACTGACAATACAATGGTGATTTCGCATCATTCAAGCAGATACATTGTTGATTTAACAACGGGTGCACAAACATATAGTGGTTCTTGGGGATTCAGTTGTAATGCGCTTGGTTTTGGTGTTCAACCTTGTGAAGGTTTGATCGTTACAGCATCCGCTGAGGGTGGTTGTGTTGGTGATGAATATACGCTAACTGCTGAATCACTTACCGGTGGTGAAATTACTTGGACTGGTGGAATTGAAGATGGTGTTCCGTTTGACCCAGGCTCTCCCGGTACTTATACATATACTCCAACAAGCGACTCTGAAGGTGATTGTCCCGTTGACGGGCCTGTTACAATTGAAGTAGTTGGATTGCCCACCGTACTTGCTGGAGCTGGGGATTTGGTTTTCTGTGAAGATGAATCGATTACTTTATCTGCTGCTGGTGATGCGAACTTATACGTTTGGAATGATGGTGAAGATCTTGATTTAATGCCTGGTGTTGGAACGTATACATTTGATCTGACTGGTTATTTTACTGAAGGTTTCTGCTTAGGTGAAAACACAGATGAAGTAACTGTTGAAGTTGTGGCATTGCCGACTATTACTGCTTCTGCTTCTGATGATCCAATTTGTATTAACATGGAAGTTACCTTAACTGGTGGCGGAGGTGAAATGTACTGGTGGGATAATGGTGTTGTTGATGGTGAGCCTTATATTCCAGGAGCAATTGGAACAACAACTTATACTGTAATTGGTACAGATGAAAACGGATGTTCTAATGAGGCCTCAGTTGATGTAGAGGTTGTAGACAACATTGAAATCACGGTTGCAGACATTATTCTTGAAACTGTTGATGATGATGGTGAAATCGATATTGAAGTTTCTGGTGGTGCTCCAACCTACACTTATGATTGGGACAATGATGGAACTGGCGATTTTGATGACACACAAGACCTTACTGGTCTAACTACCGGAATTTATTCTGTTGTTGTTGTTGGTGCTGGTGGATGTGAAGCTGAGCTTACTCTCATTGTTGGGCGTCAAGTTGGTCTTGAAGATCTAAACGCTGCTAACGTTGCTGTTTATCCAAATCCAACTACGGAATTTGTAAACGTTGAGTTTGCAGGAACATTCCAATATGAGTTAGTGGCTATTAACGGTGACATCTTAATTGCCGGAAGTGCTACTGATAAAGAAGTACTTGACCTGAAAGATTTTGCTGACGGTGTATACTTCATTAATGTTAATAATGAAACTGCTACAGCTACTATCAAAGTAGTGAAAAAGTAATTTATACATATAAAGGGTCTTAGCAACAGTTGCTAAGACCCTTTTTTTATACCCATTAATCTCTCCTTAAAGCCTTTTAACGGATATTACCTCACTTAATTAAATCAGTCCTTTAATTTCTTTCTTTTCCGTTTTCAAAAATTCAGCTTTAATATTATAGGACGAGTATGCCCTGATTTTGTGGTGTTTCGTTTTTTTTTTGTATAATTGTAGGTTAAACAACTTTTATATTATGAAAAAACTTTCTACTTTTTTACTCCTACTCTTAGTTAGTGTAGGTTTTAACACTGCCTTTGGGCAGGATCCAACCCCTTTGTATGCGGGCGCAAGATTCTCAAGTATCTTGACCGAGTATGACACTACTGGAGGTGCTTGGGCTACCGTTGGAACAACCCCTATGACATCTGATGCGGGATCCGTAAATGGTGTTTATGGACTAGCAATGGACCCTACTACTGAAATAATGTACGTATTATATCAAAATTCAAGTCCTTTTAACCGTAGGTTAGGTACGCTTGATACTGAATCCGGATCTATTTCTGATATTGGCATTGCTGGTGACTTCGCCGACATGGACTTTGATGATGAAGGAAATCTATACGCTATGGAAAATAGCTGGGATGGATCCTACCGAATTTACGAGTTAGACGTACTAACTGGTTCTCCAACGTTCACATTTGATCCACCTCTAGCCTCTTGGGGGTCTAGCACACTAATGTATGACCCTTTCAATGATGAGTTCATCCGTATGGGAAGTGAGTCAACTTCAGAGAAAATTAACCTTGACGCAGGAACTTCTTCTTCTTTTGGTGGATACCAAAATGACATACAAGCTGGTGTTGTTCTTAACGCAACAACAGCAAGTTATGTTCGATATGGTACACGTTACAATGTTAACACGGTGACTGGATCTGTCACTTATATTACCGGTTTAGGTATTAACTGCCATGCGCTTGCATTTAGTGCTCAGCCCTGTGAAGAATTGATCATTACAGCATCCGGCGAGGGTGGTTGTTTTGGTGATGAATATACGCTAACTGCTGAATCACTTACCGGTGGTGAAATTACTTGGACTGGTGGAATTGAAGATGGTATTCCATTTGACCCAGGCTCTCCCGGTACTTATACATATACTCCAATAAGCGACTCTGAAGGTGATTGTCCCGTTGACGGGCCTGTTACAATTGAAGTAGTTGGATTGCCGACTGTACTTGCTGGAGCTGGGGATTTGGTTTTCTGTGAAGATGAATCGATTACTTTATCTGCTGCAGGTGATGCTGATGTGTATGTTTGGAATGATGGTGAAGATCTTGATTTAATGCCTGGTGTTGGAACGTATACATATGAATTATTTGGTGAATATATAGAAGGTTTCTGCTTAGGTGAAAACACAGATGAAGTAACTGTTGAAGTTGTGGCATTGCCGACTATTACTGCTTCTGCTTCTGATGATCCAATTTGTATTAACATGGAAGTTACCTTAACTGGTGGCGGAGGTGAAATGTACTGGTGGGATAATGGTGTTGTTGATGGTGAGGCTTATATTCCTGCTACTATCGGAACAACGACTTATACTGTAATTGGAACGGACGAAAACGGATGTTCTAATGAGGCTTCTGTTGATGTAGAGGTTGTGGACATGATTGTGATTGATGGTGTAACTACTATTGAAACGGTTGGTGACGACGGTGAAATTGAAATTACTATTTCTGGTGGCGCTCCAGCATATACTTTTGATTGGGACAATGATGGAACGGGTGACTTTGATGATGATGAAGATTTGACTGGTTTATCTGCTGGTGACTATACTGTACTTGTTAAAGGAACTGCTGGTTGTGAGTCTGAACGTACATTCACGGTTAAAGGACAAGTTGGTATTGACGATTTAACTACTGAGAACGTTGCGGTTTATCCGAATCCAACTACTGAGTTCATTAATATTGAATTTACTGGAACTTTCCAATATGAGTTAGTTGCAATTAACGGTGACATTCTTTTTGCTGGAAGCGCTACTGATAAAGAAGTACTTGGCCTGAAAGATTTTGCTGACGGTGTATACTTCATTAATGTTAATAATGAAACTGCTACAACTACTATCAAAGTAGTGAAAAAGTAATTTTTATTATATAAAAGTAAAAAGGTTCTGGCGAAAGACGTCAGGACCTTTTTTTATGTTCGCTTATGTCCTTATTTTATTATACCCTCGTCTTTTATTCAGTTTTAAAAATGAGTTTAACCTCCGCACCAAAAAATTAACAACTAACACTTTACGGTCACTAATGGTGAGGCTCCCTCCCTTAGTTTAATTCGATATAACCCGAATATTCTATAATTAAAAGGGAGAAAAACATTAGACCTATAATATTATACAAGTTTGATTCAATGATTTATACCTTGTTTATAGTTTTTTTTTTGTATAATTGTAAGCTAAACAACTTTTATATTATGAAGAAAATTTCTACTTTTTTACTCCTACTCCTTGTTGGTGTAGGTTTTAATACCGCTTTTGGGCAGGATTCTACTCCTTTGTATGCCGGCCAAAAAGACAACGCCCCAGGTAATATCCTGACGGCTTTTGATACGACAGACTGGTCTGTCATATCTACAGTAACAATGACTTCTGATTTTGGATCCGTTGAAGCACTTCACGGAATTACACTTGATCCTATTACAGAAGAGATGTACGTTTTATATGAATCTAATGGTGGTACAAGTTGGTATCGTCGTCTTGGAACGATAGACGTTTTAACGGGTAACATTACAGATATTGGTCAGGTTGGGTCAGGTCTCTATAATGATATTGATTTTACTGATGATGGAACACTCTATGCAATGGGTTCTGACTGGAGTGGAGGACCTCACGATATTGCTGATGTAGACCCTGCAACAGCTGCTGCTACAACCGTATATGATCCGCCTTCTGGATCTTGGGGAACATCAATGTGCTATGATCCCTTTGATGATCGTTTAATTCGTGCAGATAGAGGTGGAATTTACTTTATTGACCCTGTTGGAATGACATCATCATTATTGGGTAGTTCTGGCGGTGAAACACAAGGTATGGCCGTTTTAACTGACAATACAATGGTGATTACGCATTATTCAAGCAGATACATTGTTGATTTAACAACGGGTGCACAAACATATAGTGGTTCTTGGGGATTCCAATGTTCAGCACTTGGATTTGGTGCTCAACCCTGTGAAGATTTAATCGTTACAGCATCCGGCGAGGGTGGTTGTGTTGGTGATGAATATACGCTAACTGCTGAATCTGTTACCGGTGGTGAAATTACTTGGACTGGTGGAATTGAAGATGGTGTTCCGTTTGACCCAGGCTCTCCCGGTACTTATACATATACTCCAATAAGCGACTCTGAAGGTGATTGTCCCGTTGATGGACCTGTTACAATTGAAGTAGTTGGATTGCCGACTGTACTTGCTGGAGCTGGGGATTTGATTTTCTGTGAAGACGAATCAATTACTTTATCTGCTGCTGGTGATGCGAACCTTTACGTTTGGAATGATGGTGATGATCTTGATTTAATGCCTGGTGTTGGAACGTATACGTTTGACCTTGTTGGTTTTTATACTGAAGGTTACTGTTTAGGTGAAAATGATGATGAAGTGACTGTTGAAGTTGTGGCGTTGCCTACAATTACTGCTTCTGCTTCTGATGATCCTATTTGTATTAACATGGAAGTTACCTTGACTGGTGGCGGAGGTGAAATGTACTGGTGGGATAATGGTGTTATTGATGGTGAGCCTTATATTCCTGGTGTTATCGGAACAACTACTTATACTGTAATGGGAACTGACGAAAACGGATGTTCTAATGAGGCTTCTGTTGATGTAGAGGTTGTGGACATGATTGTGATTGATGGTGTAACTACTATTGAAACGGTTGGTGACGACGGTGAAATTGAAATTACTATTTCTGGTGGTGCTCCAACTTATACGTTTGATTGGGATACTGATGGAACTGGTGACTTTGATGATGATGAAGATTTGACTGGTTTATCTGCTGGTGACTACACTGTAGTTGTTAGAGGAACTGCTGGTTGTGAGTCTGAACGTACATTCACTGTTAAAGGACAAGTTGGTATTGATGATTTAACCGCTGATAACGTTGCTGTTTATCCAAATCCAACTACTGAGTTCATTAACATAGAGTTTACTGGAACTTTCCAATATGAGTTAGTGGCAATCAACGGGGACATCTTGGTTGCTGGAAGCGCTACTGGTAAAGAAGTACTTGACCTGAAAGATTTTGCTGACGGTGTTTACTTCGTAAATATTAAAAATGAAACTGCAGCTACAACTGTTAAAGTTGTGAAAAAGTAGTTTTTATTCTATAATTTTGAAGGGTCTTGATTAAGTCAAGACCCTTTTTTTATGTTTAACGTTTTATTATGAAAAAACTTCTGTTACTCCTAACTATTCTCTTCTTTGTTGCTGCCCCAGCTCAGGCAAAAATCAAAAAGGTGAAAATCAAAGAAGATAAAAGCATCCGCTTTAATTATAAATCAGACAGCTCTGATTTAAAACATAAAGACAATAAATTAATGCTTCGAAAAATGTATAGTTTTTACAAGGCTATTCAGGATGACGATTTCGACAAATTTGTTAGCATGCTCAGCCCAAAAACACTCGACCTCACTTCTGAAGAAAAATTGAAGCGAAAACTTAAGAAGTTTAAAATGCAAAGCGTGCGTTTAATGAATACGATAAACGTCCGTTCCATAAGGGCTTACACTGGAGATAATAATGAAATTAAACAAATTTATTCCGTTATTATTAAATTACCCGAGGGGCAAAGCATCCCCGGTCGAATGGGTTTTGATGTATTAAGCCGCGTGAGGTTTGAAGGCTCTGAATTTTATGCCGGTCTACATATGATCCGACATGAAGGTGATTTTAAAGTCGTTATTCTATATTAGTAAAAGCCCTTCCCCGCTTCCCTTCTTTTTATTTTTTGTAATTTAGCGGTTCTTAGAACTATTAAATATGAAAACCCTGACTCTTGTAATACTTATTATTTCCTTTAGTTCGGGCTTAAACTCACTTTACGCACAATGCATCCCAATGGAATTAGATGTAACTAGCTATTCCGTTTGTATTGGTGGTGAAGTTACACTAGATGCCACTGCCGAAAGTGGAGCCGATATTATTTGGGACGGTGGAATTTTTGATGATATTGCATTTACACCTTTAGAGATTGGAGTATTTACATATACCGCCACAACATTAGATGACAGCGATTGTCCTTTATCTGTTGATATTGAAGTATTAGCATTGCCAACTGTGCTGCCTAGTGCTGGAGATGAAAACTTCTGTGAGGATGAAGCAATTGTGCTTTCTGCTGCTGGAGATGCAGATGAATATTCATGGGACCCTTTAGATTTAGACCCAGGTGTTGGTACTCATACCTATACGTTAACCGGAACAATTATTGGCGGTTGTGAGAGTTCTGAAACGCTTGAAATTACTGTTCATGCCTTACCAGAAATTATACCAAGTGTCACCCCTGATTTAACCTGTTTAGGACAAGACGTGGTTTTTAGTGTAAGTGGCGCCGAAACTTATGTTTGGGCAGATCCTGAAATTGAAACGGGTGAAGATTATACCACAACAACCCCTGGTGTAACAACTTATATTGTCTCCGGAACGAATATTAACGGCTGTAACGGAATTGGAAGCGTTGAACTAGAGGTAGCAGATGCGATAATGATTACTGGAACAGCGTCAGATGAAGTTGCAGGGGATGATGGAAGCATTGCGATCACCATATCAGGAGGTGTGCCCGCTTATATGGTAGATTGGGACAATGATGGAACGGGCGATTTTGATGATCCAGCAAGTATTGCAGGGTTAGCAGGAGGCGCCTATACCGTTGCTGTACAAGGCTCAATGGGTTGTGAAGGAACTGCAACATTCACCGTAAACAGCCAATTAGCTGTTGAATCTCTAGAAATGAGCGCAATTAACATCTACCCTAATCCTACCACAAATGCGGTGTCTATTAAATTAGCAGGAACCTTTACTTATGAGGTATCAAATTCAATCGGTCAAATTGTTTATGCTGGAAATGTAATAAACAAAGTAATGGTTGACCTATCCGGTTTAGCAAGTGGTACTTACTACTTCACAATCAAATCTGAACTAGAAAATACAATTATTAGAGTGGTTAAAAAATAAACCGTAAATAATAAGAATTTTTAAAGGAGTCGATTTATCGGCTCCTTTTTTTTGTGGATCTATCTCAGAAAAAGGAAGACTTAAAACTTTTTCTTTAAAATAGCTGAAGGGGGCCCTTGAACTATTGTTTGCCCATTTTGCATATGCACCACAGAATCTGCCATTTCTAGTATGACATCCTTGCGGTGACTTACCACAATGACCGTTGTTCCAATTTCTTTTTGGATCACTTTTATCTCATACATTAAATCACCAATTGATTCATCATCTAAAGCTGAAAAAGGCTCATCTAAAAGTAAGAATTTAGGGTTTTGACATAAAGCCCTAACGATTGAAACACGTTGCTTTTCGCCACCAGATAATTCACGTGGGTAACTTTTTAATAGTTTCGTTAATTCAGTTACCTCCATTAAATGCATGGTTTCTTTGGAAATTTTTTTGCCAGAAACCGAAGCATATTTTAAATTTCCTTCCACCGTCATGTTTGGAAATAGGTTAAAGTCTTGAAAAACAAAACCAATATTTCGTGCAGCTATAGGTCGGTTGGTTTTTTTGCTGTCATCAAACCACACCTCATCCTGAAATTGAATCAAACCAGCATCCGCTTTTTCCAACCCCGCAATCATACGCAGCACAGTTGATTTTCCAACACCCGACTTGCCATAGATCGCTGATGTCACGCCTAAATCAAATTCTGCTTCACAATGTATTTCCGTCATTCGTTGACGGGTTTTAAAGGTTTTATGTAGGTCTATTTTAAGCAATGTCTGATCGAGTAGATTTTCTGGTTAATAAATTCAAGCAAAAAATTAGAATGAAACTGATGATTAATAAAATGAGCGCGTAACGGTGTACAACATCATAGTTCATAGCATTCATTTCATCATAAATAACAACTGAAGCCACATTCGTTTCTTCCATTTTTCCACCAATCATTAGTACCAATCCAAATTCACCAATTGTATGCGCAAATGTGAGCAAAATTCCATTTAATATGCCTTTTTTTATAAACGGAATAAACACATTCCAAAGGGCATTGACTTTAGATTTATTCAGGAGTTTTGTGGATTCAATAAGGTTTTTAGGAATGCTTCTAAACCCATTAATTATTGGGGTTAACATAAAGGGCAAACAATAAATAACTGAGCCCAATAAGATCCCTTGAAAAGAAAAAGCCAATGAGTGTCCAAAAGTATCTTCGAAAAATTTACCAACACCACTTTTGGGTCCTAAAAAAAATATGAAATAAAAACCTAGCACCGTTGGTGGTAGTACAATTGGGAGCATCATAATACTCTCTAAAATTGCCTTACCTCTCCACTTTGAAAACGCTATAAAGTATGCAATAGGAATGCCTATTACAAACAGAATTAGCGTCGTTAAGCAAGCTAATTTAAACGTGACTAAAAACGGCGTGTAATCCATTATTCGGTAAGGTATCCAAAATAATTTAAAACGCCTTTACATTTCTCGCTTGAGAAGAATTGTAATAATTTATTCGACGCGTCAGAATTGTACTCACTCCCATGATTCAAAATCATGGCTCCTTGATTTATAGGGTCAAAAAGGTTGGGATCAACTTCAAAATAATTGAACCCTGATTCGTTTTTAACTTTAAAAGAATAACTTGTAAAAGCAGCATCAACAGCTCCTGTGGTAATGTATTGATTAATCTGACCTATGCTCTCCCCTATTACTAAACGATCCTTCAAACCTTCTTTTTTACCCGTTGCGGTTAAATATTGACTGGCAGCCATGCCGTATGGGGCAGTTTGATTATCAGCCATGCCAATTCTTCTAATTTTAGAATCGTTTAAAACTTCATCTATCGACACATAATTCGTTGTTTTATCGACCACCAATAATAAACGCCCTTGTGCATAAATTACGGGTTCTCCGCCATTCCCATTTTTATAAACGGTTTCAGGATAATTCATATTTGCCGAAAGAAAAACGTCATAAGGGGCCCCGTTTTCTATTTGAGAAGTTAACATGCCCGATGAGCCAGAAGTAATATTACACTGTATTCCATGCTCGGCTTCAAATAATACGGCAATCGAATCCATAGCAATCAACATGTTTGCAGCACAAGCCACCTTTATTGATTTTTCATTCGTTGTTGACGCTCCACAACTCACCAATAAACCGAGAAAAATAGCAATCGTTATTCGCATTAGATTTAATTTTTGCTAGCGCGAAGATAAATGTTTTGCTTGTTTTTTTATAGGGAATCCGTTTAAAAAAAATTCTAATCAATAAAGCGGGATGAATTAACTATCTTTACAGCCTAATTTTTACATTTAAATTCATGTACAGATCACATACTTGCGGAGAATTAAGAGCAGAAAATATTGGAACAACGGTAACCGTTGCTGGTTGGGTGCAAACCATTCGAGATAAAGGAAATATCCTATGGGTTGATTTACGCGATCGTTACGGTGTTATCCAAATTGTTGGAGAAACAGGAGTTGTTTCAAACGAAGTCATGGAGCAATTAAAGGCGCTAGGGCGTGAATTTGTTGTACAAATTAAAGGAGAAGTTATTGAGCGTTATCAAAAAAATCCGGAAATGATTACGGGTGATATTGAAATTAAAGCCACTTCGGTTACTTTATTAAACGCCTCTCTTACCCCTCCGTTTACAATTGAAGATGAAACAGATGGTGGTGAAGAAATTCGAATGAAATACCGCTATTTAGACTTGAGAAGAAATCCTGTTCAAGATAAGTTGAAATTGAGACATAAAGTTTCGTTAGAAACTCGAAAATATTTGGATACTGTGGATTTTATGGAGGTTGAAACACCTTATTTAATCAAATCAACACCTGAAGGTGCCCGCGATTTTGTGGTACCAAGCAGAATGAATCCGGGACAATTTTATGCACTTCCACAATCTCCACAAACATTTAAACAATTATTAATGGTGTCTGGTTACGACCGTTATTACCAAATTGTAAAATGCTTTAGAGATGAAGATTTAAGAGCAGATAGACAACCAGAATTTACACAAATTGATTGCGAAATGGCCTTTGTTGAGCAAGAAGATGTTTTAAACACATTTGAAGGGTTAATAAAACACCTTTTTAAGACTTGTCGCAACCACGAATTTGAAAGTGATTTCCCAAGAATGACCTACGCAGAGGCTATGGAACGATATGGATCTGACAAGCCAGATATTCGTTTTGAAATGGAGTTTGTGAACATGAATAGTGTTACACAAAACAAAGGTTTTGGTGTGTTTGACAATGCAGAATTAGTGCTTGGAATCAATGCAAAAGGTTGTGCTAACTATTCAAGAAAACAATTGGATGCCCTAGTAAACTGGGTAAAACGTCCACAAATTGGTGCTTTAGGAATGATTTATTGCAAATGCAATGAAGACGGAACCTTCAAATCATCAGTAGACAAGTTTTATGACCAAGAGGCATTAGCGCAATGGGGGGCAGCTGCAGGAGCAGAAAAAGGAGATTTAATTCTAGTGCTTTCAGGAGCAACGGATAAAGTTCGTTCGCAAATGAATGAATTGCGTTTGCACATGGGAACCGAATTAGGTTTACGCGACCCGAATGCGTTTGCACCATTATGGGTATTAGATTTTCCTTTATTAGAATGGGACGAGGACAGCGAAAGATATCACGCCATGCATCACCCATTTACATCCCCTAAGAAGGAAGATTTTGATTTAATTAACACAGAGCCTGGAAAAGTAAGGGCAAACGCTTACGACTTAGCTATGAATGGCGCAGAGCTTGGTGGTGGTTCAATTCGAATTCACAATAAAGAATTACAAGCGCGCATGTTTGAATTACTCGGTTTTTCAGACGAAGAAGCAAAAGCACAGTTTGGATTTTTAATGAATGCTTTCGAATACGGCGCGCCACCACACGGTGGATTAGCTTTTGGATTTGACAGACTTGTTGCAACAATGAGCGGTTCAGATTCTATCCGAGATTATATTGCATTCCCTAAAAACAACAGTGGGCGAGATGTAATGATTGATTCCCCTGCCCCATTGGGTGCGGAACAGTATAAAGAACTTTATCTAGCAAACACGGCGAAAGAGGCTGGTGCAGAGTAGCGCTCTTAACTTATTCAAATTGAAAAGGAGTTCTTGATTTGAACTCCTTTTTTTGTCCTAATTTATGAAATAAACCCTTCAGGTGTAGACGGTATTTTTGCAGACCCCTCCTACAATATGGGTGCTGGTGAATGTGCCCTAACAATTAATGATGAAAATGACTGCTCTAGAATGTGTGACTTTACAATATCACAACCTGACTCGCTTTGTTTTAATGAACTTGGGTACAGTCCCGCAAATTGCCGCATTGCGAAATATCAGCCTGGTAATGGTCTTGTATTTGGTTTAGCGGTTGGCGGTATAACGATATCAACTTCCCAGCCAGAAAACATTTCTACATTGTCCATTACAGCATTAAACTCTGCAATGCCATTGTTATAATCGCAGCCTGTAGATGTTGTGATTTCATAGCTTCCATTTAAAAAATCCTGACCAAATGTGGCTCCAGATAGCAATAAAAGAACGGGTAATAATTTTTTATTCATAATTAAATAATTAGGTGTTTATAACTACAAAGGTACCTTTTGCCCTTCTTAATTGGTGTTTTCTTTTCATTTAGCGAGTTTTTCATTGAGTTGATCAACGTTTTAGTTGAAACTAACAAAAGTCACCCCTTTGAAGAACTAGAAAGCCGTAACTTTACAGAAAGTTTATTCAAAATGTCTAAAACAATTATTGCTTTTCTCGCCATATTATTCGCAGGAATTGGAGTGGCAACATATTTAAACATGCGTCATTTTTCTGATGATCCAGATTCAACATCTAACAGAAGTGAAAACAATAGGTTAAATATTTTTAGCCCTTTTGATGTGAATCCTGCTTTAGTGGATAGTAAGATTCAATCACAAAAAAAGGATCACACTATAAATGATTTTTCTTTGGTAAATCAACTTGGGGATACCATTACAAAAGCAGATGTTACGGGTAAAATTTTTGTGACTGATTTCTTCTTTACCACCTGTGGTGGTATTTGTCCTAAAATGACCACGCAGCTGCAACGTGTGCATAAAGAGTTTATTTCCGATCCAAACTTTATGGTGATAAGCCATACCGTTAACCCAAAAGTTGACACGGTTGAAGTCATGTATAAATATGCAGAACGTTTTGAGGCAGATCATACAAAATGGTGGTTTTTAACAGGGTCGAAAGAGGCCCTTTATACTATGGCGCGCAAATCATATTTAGTTGTTCCAGATAAAGCCGACCCTAACTTTGATCATGGCGCAGAATCTGATTTTATACACACAGAAAACTTCGTTTTAATTGACCCGGAAGGCAGAATTCGGGGAATGTATGACGGTACTAACCCCACAGATGTGTCGGAATTGATTCAAGATGTTTATGATTTAAAACGGGAATACGGTTTTGATGATTAAGTAAATAAGCTCTGAGTTTTCCTAATTATAGACAATGAGTTACTGTTTTGGGGGCTTAAATAAGAACTATTCTTATCCTAAATAAGATTCAGTTTATTCATTAGTTGCTCTTTGAAAGAGCCACCAATTGGCACTGTTTTTTTATCTTTTTCCAAATGCAAATTAGGATATTCAATAGCAACAATTTTATCTATTCTGACAATAAATGAGCGGTGAACACGAATAAATTGATCCTCAGATAATTTATTCACAATACCCTTCATGGTGGAGTGAATAGTGTATCGGCGATCAAATGTATTTATGACTACGTAATCTTTCAAAGCCTCAACATAATAAATTTCGTTGGTTTTAATTTTTACGAGGCTGCTTTTTAATTTTACAAAAATGAACTCTTTCGAGTCTTTATTTTCAATTAACGAGTAGAACAGGTCTCGTTCTTTTAATACTTCTTTCTCTTTTGAATATTTATAGAGCGCCATTTCGATAGAGGTGTGCAAATCAACCTCTTTAAAGGGTTTAATAATATATCCGTATGGTTCTGTAACTTTCGCTTTAGATAGTGTCGCCTCATCAGCATAAGCCGTTAAGTATATTACAGGAATGTTCAATTCTCTTTTTACCCTCTCAGCGGTTTCAATTCCATTAATACTTCCTTTTAGCATAATGTCCATCAAGATAATATCAGGTAATTCAGAAGAAGCAAGCTCAAAAGCTTTTTCCCCTGTTGATGCTGCACCAACAACATTATAACCCAACTTTTTTAAGCTGTGTTGAATATCTTTTGATACGATACTTTCATCTTCGACTACTAAGACGTTTGTTTTGTCCATAATTACTTACAAATCTTGCTTCCCAAATATAATTAAATATTTCGTTCCATTCTCTGTTTTTAGGATAAGTTCTCCATCTATTTGATCTACCAAAGTATCAACAAGACCTAATCCTAGTGAATCACTTTCCTCTATTTTAAAGCCTTCAGGTAAGCCAACTCCAAAATCTTCTACTCTGATTTTTATTTTTCCTTCTACTTCTTTTATTTCAATATCTATATCTCCCCCTTTTCCATCAGGGTAAGCATACTTTAAAGAATTAGATACTAGTTCGTTCAAAATTAATCCACACGGAATGGCTTGATCGAGGATAAGTTCCACCTTGTCTATATCTAATTTCAGATTGGTTTTCCCCGTGTATAGCTGGTAAGAATGAACGAGGTTTTGAACTAAAGTCGTGATATAATCATGAAAATCAATAGAAGAAAAATCTTTTGTTTGATACAGACTTTCATGAATATAAGACATGGATCTGATCCTGTTTTGACTTTCATTTATAATTTCCAATGTTTTTTCATCCTCCACATAAGAAGATTGAAGGTTTAAGATACTACTGATAACTTGGAGGTTGTTTTTTACCCTGTGGTGCACCTCTTTTAGTAGGATTTCTTTTTCCTTTACCGACTCTATTAATTGCGTTTCAAACTCAACTTTATCTGTAACATCTCGCGCAATCACTATTACCTCACTCGCGTTAACGCGAGAATATCTGTTTTCATAAACCATTCTTTTAGTCGTTCGCCCAATTATAAATGGAATAATGAAGTTTTGAGTATGCACTTTCCCTGTTCGTAATGCTTTTTGAATATTCTTTAGAAAAATTTTCCCTTGTTTTTCGTTTTTGAACACTTCAAAAAGATGCTTTCCTAATAGTTCCGTTGTAAAGGCAAATTCTTTAAGCAGCTCTCCCCCATCTTCATTCAATCGAAAATCTGTAAAACAACCTGCTTTATTAACTTTGAAAAGCATATCAGGAATAGCAGAAACAGTCGCCCTATTATTCGCTTCACTGTCTTTTACTTTACGCTCACTTTCAACTTTTTCGGTAATGTTATGTGCAATAAAAGCAATTTCTTTAATGTCCTCATCCCCTTCAACAATAACTGGACTAATAAAAGATTCAACCCAAATTTCACCTTTTTTAGTAGGAAAGTGGCTAATAATTTCAACCGATTCGCCTCTCAAAACTCTTTTAAATCGCTTAATCAATTTTCCATATGCTGCCTCTTGAATTGGAAACGTATTTAAAAAGTCGTCCCCTATTTTTACTTCAACTCCTAAATAAGAATTCATCATCTTTTTAAAACTACTGTTAAATGATGAAATATTTAAATCGCGATCGATAGTAAGAATAAACAGATTGCTTGAACTCTCAAATAAAGCATTTAATTTTGATGTGTTTTCAGCAAGGTCGTGGCGCGTTTCTTTGTGTTTACTAATTTCTTCAGAAAGTTTTTTGTGCGCTTCCTCTGCAATTTCTGCTCTAATTTTTTGAATATTATATTCGCTTTGAAGACTAATATCCATTAACATCAGTAAAATTGAACTCGCGCCATCATAAATGACATTTACTAGGCTAATACTAAACACCTTCTCTTTATTCGTTTTGCCCAGCGCAATTTCCGCATAGCCGGTTGAATTATTTTTTTCTTTACTTATTAATTCTTCCAATAAAAACTTTTGTTTTTTTGGAAAAATTTCAAATAACTCGTTTTTAGTATGATCAAGGTATTCGTTTAATATTTGCTGGGCCTCTGAGTTCTTATAGACTAATTGGTTCGCTGTAAAAATAAAAATACTAATTGGTGAATTATCTACAATATTTCTAAAACTTTGAACTGACTCGGAAACTTTAGTTTCATTTAATTTTTTTTCTGACAACTGTAAGTCTTGACTGTTTAATAACAATTGCGTTAACCAACTACTCACGAATATAGCGGCTGAAGAAAAAATGGTTGAATAGACCACATACCCAAACTCAATCACCGGAAAAGAAAGACTTAAACTGTATAAGAAAACATGATAAGCAATGAAATAAAAAAGAGTTGTTTTTTTCTCAATATATAAATACGTTGCTCCACTACCTATGAATAATAAATACGCTAGTTCACGCGTACCCCTTATTGTTAAAAACCAAGTAATTGCGATAAGGACAGCCCCTAAAACAAAAACCTGATGAAAACACACTTGATGGTCAACAACATTTTTATTTTTTTTGAAAATTCTAAAGAATAATAACGCTAGAAATAAAAACCCAAGAAGCGCTAAGTTCTCCATGTTTTTATCCCAAATAACTTGCGCAGTAGCTACTATTATAACAGCTATTGTGCCCACCAAAAAAGAATCGTTATACAACTTTAAGGTTGAAAAGGAAAAATTTGTATTGGTTTCTTTATTTTTTTGATCGTTCCTCCGCATTAAATTTCTTCATTGACCGGTATCACTTTAAATCCGTCTATCTTAAATATTTCTCCTCGTTTATATTCTATTTCTTGTATTAATACTCCTTTTTCATCATACGCTTTCCATTTACCGTGCTTTTCTCCACCTAAATATTTGCCAACTAGTTTCTTTAATCCACTTTTATAATAATAAATATGTTTTCCTTTTGGTTCTCCTTCATCATAAGTTCCAGTAAACGCCAATTTCCCGTTTTGGTAATAATGGTTCCATTTTCCTGTTTCCAATCCCAACGTATATTCTCCAACCTCTTTATGGTCCCCAACTTGATAAAACCACTCCCCTTCTTTCAATCCATTATAGTAATCACCACGAGTCATCTCATTTCCTAAGGAATCATATTCATAAACAGTTCCCTCCAGCAGCTCTTTTCTGTTGTAAAATTCTTTTCTTTTTACTTGGCCATTCTGATAATACCAAATCCAGGAGCCTTTCAGCTGGTTATCTGTAAAGCTGCCTTCCTGCTCTTTTTTACTATTGGCATAATAATAAATCCATTTTCCTTCTTTTCTGCTGTTACTGTAGTTACCTTTTGATTTTACCGCTCCTGATTTATAATAATGTGTCCACTCCCCCTCATAAACGCCATTTCCTGTAATCACTCCTTCAGCAATAACCGTGTCTTTTTCATAGATATAGCCATTGACAATTTCCCCTGCTTCATTATATTCTCTAAAAGTTCCATTTTTAATACTGTTGTCAAGGCCACCTATGAGTTTAATTTTTCCGTTATCATAAAACTCTTTATAAAGTTCAATAATCACTAATTCATCCGAATGTCCAGCAATCGTATCACCTTCCATACGCTGTAAATCAATTAGTTTCCCTTTTTTATTGTAGGTTTTTGACAGACCACTTTTATTTCCATCTTTAAAGGTCACCTCGCTTTCAACTTTTCCATTCGAGAAAAAGGAACGCCAAACACCCGTCTTATTGCTGTTTTCATCAAATCGATTAAACTCTTTTCTGTCTTTTAAAAACCCATTATCATAAATTTCTTCTGTAATAACATCTCCCAGCTCATTAAACTCTAATGCTAATCCAATCTCTTTTCCATCAACAATGGTGGTTTGTTTTTTTAATGCGCCTCCGGGGTAATACTCCAGTATCTCTTGCTGTGCAACATCATTAATATAAAACATTTCTTTTATGACGTTACCGCTAGTGTCATAATAAACAGCACAACCATTCTTTTTATCATTGGCATAATCAAATAGATACTTCTTGCGTCCTTCAGAATCAAAGAACACCCAAAGACTGTCAGAAAGGCCCATGGATTTATTTCCGCTCGATTTTAAGGTACCGTCTGAATAATAGCTTTTCCAAATACCGACCGGCAAACCTTTTTTAAAATATCCTTCACTGGAAATTCGCCCGTTTTGGAAATAAAAAACATTGCGCCCATTCGGATCTATTTCCTGCCCAAAAACAGACCCCGATCCACAAAATACCATTACCCCTATTATAACATAATCTATAATAAATCTTTTAAAAGAGAAATATTTGTTATTATTATTAGGGGTGTTCATATGTTAATAAGTAAGGCTTTTTTATTAGGATTTCTAAATTAAGGCTTTTTTTTAATAAACTACCAACAGTCTAAAACATTAAATACCATTGTAAATAAAAGAAAATTACAGGTTATTAACAATTGGTGATTTTTTATGATTGTTAATAAAAAAAAGGTAACTTCTCTAAAATATTGTCAATAAGATAGTGGTTAAAAAAATGCTAAGTTTTAGTGTTAAGTTAAATATTCCATTACCTGAAAAAATATTTTTATAAAACAAATAAAGTTTTCAGATTTAATCCTCGTTTTGTTAGACGGTTATTAACAAAAGCGCAAAAAGGGTGTTAATAAGCCTTAGGTTGTCAGCTCCTAGTTTCATTAAGGTCTGAAAAAAGCGGAAAAAGATGTTAATAATTATAAACAATGAATTTTTTAGGTTAAAGAATAAAATAATAGCTTTGAAAAAAAAAGAAGTTATGTTGATACCTATTGGATGTGATCATGCAGGAGTTGATTTAAAAGAAATTGTTAAAACACACCTTTTAAATAAGGGTTTTGAGGTTGAAGACCATGGTACAAATGGACCAGATAGTGTAGATTATCCAGATTTTGGACATAAAGTGGCAGAACATGTGACAAAGGCTAAAGGTTTAGGAATTGTAATTTGTGGAAGTGGTAATGGAATTAACATGACAGTTAATAAACATCAAGAGATAAGATCTGCTTTATGCTGGACGACAGAAATAGCTGAATTAGCTAGGCAACACAATGATGCAAATATTATTGCTGTTCCGGCGCGCTTTGTGAGTACTGATTTGGCTCTTGAAATGATTGATGTTTTTTTGGCGACAGCGTTTGAAGGCGGAAGGCATGGGAGAAGAGTGGACAAAATAAGTTGTTAACTTTTACTCTGTAACGAGCTGCTCAATTAGCGCGTTTGTTTTTTCAACAAATTTATCATAGTACATTCCGGCACCTGGTCCGTTAAAACCGGTGTGGACTCGTCTTATATACCCTGTTTTATCTATAAAAATAAGTGTTGGAAAAGAGATGACTTTATTTAGCATTGGAAAAAGCTCGCTCGCGCAAGACTTGCACGCAGACCCTCCTATTAAAAAGGTATGGTCTAGCTTTAGGTTTTCCTTATACTTTTTAACCTTTTCGATTTTGCCCGTGTCTGTTTTTGGGGTTTCAAAAGTGACTGCAATAATTTCAAGTTGGTCACCAAACTTCTTTTTCTGTTGTTTTAAATATTTACTTTCATCTAAACAGTTCGGACACCAAGTACCCATAATTTGAATTAAGGTTGCTTTTCCTTTCGTTGTTTCATTTGGATAAACATAAGTGTTATTGCCTAAATCAGGTAAAGAAAGGTGGATCTCATCATCAGTAACTAAATAGGTTAACGAGTCGGGGCTTGTAAGCTCAAATGCTGAGTTGCGCACAGCAAACCAATTAGATTTGTAATGTGTGCCTGATAAAAACTCCCCCCAAAGCGTGTCATTTTTTAATTTTGATCTGAATAAAAAAGCGTGAGAACCATCAAAGGTAGAAAGATAGAGGCTGTCGTTTGAAACAACACCTTCTAAATAGCGATAGTCACCCGTCTCCGTTAAAAAAGTTCCTTTTACAACATCAGATTGACTATATGAACAATGATCTGTTATGGGATCAAATACGCCAATCGCTTTTTCTGGTTCATTATCATAATCGAAAGTCACTTCCCATTTTCCAAAAATATCTACTGTTGAACCCATTTTAGGAAAACGAGGTAAATATGCACGAACACAGTTAAAAGGGATAGAATAATCATCTCCTTTTGCAAAATTAAACCAGCTGCCAACGATATGATTTTTTTTAATAATTTTAGCTTTTAACTGAGAATCGAACGCAGGAAAAGTAATAAATAAAGAATCTTTTTTCTGAACAATATCAGTTAATTCAATCGATTCGTCTGCGTTTTTAACATATAAACGAACTTCTTTTTTATTTTTCTCTAACATAAAAGTAACAGGCAATACGGTAGTTTCGTTAAGCTGAAATTCTGAATGCCAATAGCCTGCTTGAACCTTTTTATTTCTTGAAAAACCCGCTAGAGAAATGAATAAAAAAGAGAGTAGAAAAATAATTTTCATTTAATGTATTACGTTTAGACTTATTTTAAAGCTATAATTTTGGCGTAAAAGGCGAAGGCTAAATATAGGAAAATTATAATTTATCATAGGTATCATGCAACTTTTAAATCAAGTATGGTGTCTTTATATTGGAAAGAGTATTTATGACGGAAGAGCAATTAGTAAAAGAATGTATTTCCAGAAATGCGATTGCCCACAAAAAGTTCTATGACTTATTTGCGAAAAAGATGATGGGGGTTTGCTTACGCTACGCAGCAAACCCTGATGAAGCAAAAGATGTTTTACAAGACGGGTTTATTAAAGTGTTTAGTAAGTTGCCGAAGTTTGTTAATAAAGGATCATTAGAAGGGTGGGTGAGAAAAATAATGGTGAATACAGCTCTTGACCAATATAGAAAAAACAAGAAGTATCAATCAGATGTAGAAATTGATGCTGTTTCTTTTAAATTGGAACAAAGGGATTTTATTATTGAAACCATAAATGCGAATGACTTATTGCAACTCATTCAAACGATACCAAAGGGATATCGGGTTGTATTTAATCTTTTCGCAATTGAAGGGTATTCGCATAAGGAAATTGCGGAGCAGCTTGGTGTTACCGAAAGTACGTCAAAGTCGCAGTACTCTAGAGCAAAAAAAATGTTAAGAAAATTATTAGTTGATAATAATATAGCTGAAGAAGGTGAAAGATAATTTAAATATAGAAGAACTATTTCAGGATAAGTTCAACTCATTCGAAGGAGAAGTGAGTCCAGACGCTTGGGTGAACATTCAACAAGGAATGAGTGCGGCAGGTGCTGCAAGCACAGGTGCCGCAACAGGCATGAGTTTGCTAATGAAGGGTGTTATTGTTGGTGGAATTGTTGCTGCAACAGTAACGGGTATTTATCTATTTTCTGAAACAGCAGAACAAGAGGTGACACCAGAAAACAATTTGGTTGTAAATGAACATATTGATAATGGAGAGAACAACGTTATTGCTAATAGGGGTGTCCAAGGTGAAAACTTGCCTAAAAATACAATAGATGGCTTAAACGTGACTGACGAAAATGACACAGACCAATTAACAGACAAAAATACAAATGGGGTTAACAACAGTTCAGAAAATAATAAACCAGGTGTAACGGATAATGGTATAACGGATTTAAGTAATCCTTCTGAGGATGATTCAAACACAAACGGAGCTGGAAATACAAATGGAGCGGGGGGTGATGATGGTGATCAAGGTGTTGATTCTGACGACCGAGTGATTAGGGGACCAATTGCTAATCCTGCCGCTGGAGTTCTTGATGTTGAATATATTACAGTTAATCCAACATTTGAAACAGAAGACGAGCACGCTCCTACAACCTGTGCTTTCCATGCGAATACTGAAAATGCACGAAGTGTTGAATGGTTATTTGAAGACGGAACAGTTAAAAGTGGAGAAGATGTTGAATTTAAATTTGATAAATCAGGCACATACAAAGTTGTTATGACTGCTTATGGTGATGCGGAACCCGTAAGTAAAACAATAGAAGTGGTAATTAAATCTAATTCAAGTATTGATACATTGCCAAATATTTTTTCACCAACTGTTAGGGATAGACAAAATGATTTCTTTGCGATTGCAACAACGAATATTGAAACATTTGAAATTATTATCACGAATAATCAAGGCGCAACGGTTTATGAATCGACAGATGTAAACTTTAGATGGAACGGAACAGACCTGAGCGGTGAAGAATTACCAACAGGGGTATATTATTATACTTTCTTTGCGAAAGGAAATGATGGGGCAACCTATAAAGACACAAGACAAGTGACATTAAAATAAACAAAAGGCTCATAGCAGTTAAACAAACACACTTCAATACGAGGCGCGTTTGTTGTTTTTAAATAATTGATAACAGCGCGCAGATTCCTTAAAAAGACCCACATTCAATAAAATTAAAGCCCCCACACGCTATGATTGCATGTCTTTACCTATTTTTAGAGAATAATAGTAGCAATTGAAGTTTCTTTTCACCGCCATATTATTCTTATTCGTATCTGCTTCTTTCGGGCAAGATGAGGAAGTATTCCTTGATTTTGAACCATTGGGAGGTAAATATGACGAACCAACCACAGTAACACTCACAGCTACTGAAGGCTCCACCATTTATTATACGTTGGACGGTTCGCGGCCTAGTTCGGGCGGAACACGCTATCGCGAACCAATTGAGGTTAAAACGGTGAACGTTATTCGAGCGATAGCTTATAAAAATGGAAAAAGATCTGAATTTTCAACCCAATCTTATTTCTGCGATCGAGAATATACATTGCCAATTATTTCGATTGCCACGAATCCTGAGAACCTTTGGGATTATAGCACAGGAATCTATGTAAAAGGGTGCTGTGCAGATACAATTGAACCTTACATTGGCGCTAATTTTTGGAAAAATTGGGAAAAATATTCAAACATTGAAATGTATGAAACAGATGGTGAACTCGCTTTTAATCAGGTCGTTGGTATAAACCTCTTTGGTGGGTTTAGTCGCATGTTACCGCAAAAATCCTTAGCCATTTTTGCCCGGAAAAAACACGGTGAAAGTCGGATAAATTACCCCATTTTTCCGGAACGCGATTTTAAAAAATATAAATCTTTTATTATCCGAAATTCCGGCGGTGACTTCAGAAGAACACACTTTAGAGATGCGTTTATGACCCAGCTTGCTGCACCAACGGGTGTCGCTATCCAGGCTTACCGCCCAGCGATTGTATTTTTAAATGGGGAGTATTGGGGCGTTCAAAACTTACGAGAAAAAATAAGTGAACATTACCTTAAGTCAAATTTTGGAGTAGATAAAGACAATGTTGATATACTGCGACATAATGGAGTGGTGCGGCATGGAACATCAGCCAATTATAAAAAGTTATTACGGTTTTTACGAGTAAGCGACATGTCAAATGATGATGTGGTGGCTGAGTTAAGAACCTTTATGGATATAGAGGATTATCTGCGTTATAATATTGCAGAAACATACTCAGACAATAGAGATGCTGGTGGAAATATACGCTATTGGCGTGAAAGAAATGATTCTGCGAAATGGCGTTGGGTGTTATATGATTTGGATTTAGGAATGGGAAATAATTCTTATACAGGTTATAAAAGGAACACAGTAAAAAAATTTACTTCGGCAAATGCAGAGGCTTGGCCAGACCCTTCTTGGTCTACCTTCATCATTCGCAAGCTATTAGAAAACAAAACACTGGAATACCAATACATCAATACATTTGCAGATCATTTAAACACGGTTTATAGTTCAGAACGAGCGTTAGCATTAATTGATGAGATCTATGAAAACCTGAAGGCTGAAATGCCCTATCATGTGGATAAATGGCAAACTTCAGTTGAAAACTGGAATTTTCATGTAGATGTGGTGCGTGATTTTGCACGAGAGCGCCCCGCATATCTAAGAAAACACATTATGCAGAAGTTTGACTTAAAAGGAATGTTGGAGGTCCAAATCAAATATCCTGGGTCGGATATTGCAAAAGTTTCTTTTAATAGTTTAAAAATTGAGGATGATTTTGATGGTATTTATTTTCAAGATGTCCCTGTGACGATAACTGTTGAACCAAAACATGATTATATTTTTATTGGATGGAATGGGAGAGATGAGAAAACAATGAGCATTACAATTTCATCTCGTTCTGACTTGGTACTAGAACCACTGTTTGAACCGAAAACTCGAAGTGCTATTGAAGATTCTATTATTTTTAATGAGATAGCTGTTTATCAAGCTGAAGGAGATAGTTCTGAGGACTGGGTGGAGCTCTATAACCGTTCCATTAAACCATTAGACTTAAGTGGTTGGAGATGGACAAAGTCTAGTTTTAAAAAAGGGTTTGTATTGCCAGAAAACACTGTTATTCAACCAGGTGATTATCTCGTTTTGGCGAGGAACAAAGCAAATTATTCAGCTTATTATAATTCCGATACCTTAACGGTGGTGGGCGACTTTAATTTTGGGCTTTCTAAAAAAGGAGAACATATAAAGTTGTATGATTTGGAAGGTTTAATTGTAGACTCCTTGACCTATGTTTATGATGAATGGGATACGGCCGCCACGTTCAATTTAGAACATCCAGATTCGGCAAGTGATGTTATAGCCAATTGGAATTTAGAAAAACCCAACCCGGGAGATATTAGTAGAGCTTATAAGAGATATCTCAAACACGAGGCTGATAAAAAGTATTGGACAAAAATCTACTATTTCGGCGGTGGAAGCTTTTTTTTTATCTTGGTCGTTGGAACTCTATTACGCCGATCTTCTAAGAAACGCAAAAAAAGTAGTGGCAATAACATTGCTTAAACCTTGTTTCATGGAGCAGAATTCCAAGAGTATTCTTTCATAAGCCCCTTGATTCTTTAATGATTTTCTCCAGTTTTAAATGAATTTATACCTGTCATCTCAGCGCTGGTTTTTTAAATTTGAATTATGACAAAACACCTTATCTCTATAGGAATTTAAATCGTTCCTAAATCAAAAGTACATTCGACTTATGATCTTGTCGATCATGCAATTGCAGTAATTAATTTCGATTTAATCCACAAAAAAACCCAGTTCTGATAATTCAGAACTGGGT
>CAJQHR010000005.1 GCA_905478225.1 uncultured Crocinitomix sp. | reverse complement strand
ATTTGAATTTTATCAGTTGAAAACGGTTAAATTTGGTAGATGCGACAGAACCTATTTCTAATGCTTGTCCTAACTGGAATTAGCAGTTACGCACAAGAAGCACCAGCCTATTTACAACTAGATTATAAAACAATGGAAAAGTTTGCAGCTTTGCCTTTAAGTTGCATAGAAACGGAATACCCTTATAAATTAGGCCAAGTGATCTCTGTCGACGAAGATTTGAAATCACCAAGTGATTTACATCCAATTTTTTATGGTTGTTTTGATTGGCACTCTTCGGTTCATGGCCATTGGCTATTGGCAAAAGCAATCGCTAAATTTCCAAACACCGATCTTAGTGCAAAAGTAATTGCTTTATTTGATAAGCAGTTTACCTCCAAAAAAGTGGCGAAAGAACTGGCTTATTTCGAGCCAAAATTGAATCAATCTTTCGAACGGACCTATGGTTGGGCATGGTTGCTGAAATTACATGCTGAATTATCAGAGTTAGAAGCCGATAAAACGCATGGGTGGAGCATAAAAATAAGGCCTTTGACAGATCATGTTGTGGCAAGTTATATCAAGTTTCTGCCTAAGTTGGTGTATCCAATTCGGGTTGGTGAGCATACCAATACTGCATTTGGATTGTCATTAGCGATAGATTACGCCCGCTCGGTTAAAAACACAGAATTTGAGAATTTGATCATAGCACGATCAAAAGATTTTTATTTAAAAGACGCATCTTGTCCGTTGACATGGGAACCTAGTGGTTTTGATTTTATATCCCCTTGTTTGCAAGAAGCCGAGCTCATGTCAAAAGTTTTGGACAAGGCTGCTTTTGAAGTTTGGGTGAAAGGATTCCTGCCCCAATTATTTGAGGCTGGGTTTAAATTAAAACCAGGTCGCGTGGCTGATAGAACGGATGGTAAATTAGTTCATTTAGATGGATTGAATTTTTCAAGAGCTTGGTGTCTTTATCGTTTGGCTGAAGCCATACCAGAATATGAAACGGCATTAAGTGAGGTAGGCGATATGCACATGAGAGCGTCTATGAATCAAGTTGCTGAAAGCGATTATATGGGCAGCCATTGGTTGGCTAGTTTTCTAGTTTACGCCTTGGAATCTAGAGAAGGTTTAGACGATTAAGAATCGAAAAAGGAAAAAGATGACTGCTGGGATGAGGTTCGTGCTAGGATTGCTGCTCATTTGGCAAATGCCGTTAGGTGCTTTTTCGCAGACTTATGGGCATACCCATCAAATTGAGGTCGATCAGCATCCGTTTGATAATTCGAGTCGTTACATTACCAGTGAAAAATTTGAAAAGGAGTTTGATTACCGGAAAGATGTGTCGTTTACAAGTCCAAGACCTAATAAGTACGTCGCGGAAAAAGCGAAAACAGTCAGCGCAAGCCATTCCCGGTCGAATTTCAACTTGCGGCAGCTTACAAGCTCCCGCATGCCCCATTGCGTATTTCCATACTCGCACACCACCGAAACAAATGGGACCTTACATTCAATGACCCGACACTTACTCCTACTATTGACCCTTTATCTGGCGACACAATAACAGTCCCAAAAGCAAATTCCGTTGAAAAATTGGCACGCCATTTTACATTCCAAGTTGAAACTATAATATCGAAAAACATCCATCTTCGAACAGGATTCGATTATCATCGCAGAAAAGAACTTGCGCTAAACCAATGCCCTGGAATTGCCGGTGCATCAATTGGATTAGGTCTCTACTTTAATAAATTCAGTTTGGATTATGGTTTCGTGACCTACTCAAGAGCAGGTTTCAATAACATGCTAACCTTAACTACGGATCTTGCCAAATGGCGAAAATAAACCAAAGTTAACATCGTCAAAAATAGGTTACGCACAACCAATTGTTCATTCTTTTTTAAAATATTTTATTAAAAAAAATGTACCTTTATATAAACCATTTAATTAATTTTTATGAAAAAGTCAATTTTTATGGTGGCACTACTACTAGGAGCTGCTACCACATCTTTCGCACAGAAAGCTAATTTAGACAACCCATTCTCTTTAGAAGGAGTAATGAACCTAGCAAGTGGTGTTACTTGGGAGGCACCAAGCGTAAGAGCACGTTATTTTGTAAACGATAACATTGCTGTTCGTGCAACTATCGGTCTTGGTGATGGACTTGGAACTCCAAGATCAGAATCATACAATTTTTCGGATTCTTCGGGAAATATGGCTGGAACCAGAGACATTGCTCGTTTGGCATGGAATGCTTCAATTGGAGCTGAATACCATTTAGAAGGAACAAAAAGAATGTCTCCATACTTCGGTTTAGGAATCAACTTCGGTGGGGGTTCTTACAATGAGACTTGGGGGAATTCTGATGGAACAGCCTACGTTGATGGTCTTGATGCAGAAGTCAACTACAGTCAATCAATGTTTGGATTGCAACTTGGAGCTGGTTTAGACATCTATTTAATAGATAACCTCTATTGTGGATTTGAACTAGGACTCGGATTTGCATCTTATACGTATGGTGACATTACTACTGACGTAACGATGGGTGGAATTACGACTACCTCTGTAGATTATGGAGGTTCAGAAACGTATATAGGAACAGGAGCAGGTAATGCTTCAGTTCGTTTCGGTTGGAGATTCTAATCAGAAGCTATTATAATGAAACGCCTCAGTTCATACTGAGGCGTTTTTTTTTACCCGTTATTTTGAAATTGTCGTAACTTTATCATCTGCAAACAATCAAAAAAATAGTTATTGCTATCGAGGACGTAGTAGTAATCTTTAATCCATTTATTTTCGAGCTGTTTTTTCTTCACGTTCTCATATTCTCCATATGAAACTTTAAATTCAGCTTGTGTTCTTCACGTAACTTTAAAATGAGATCAACTGTAGTTTTATCAATACTATTCCAATATGTCTGAGAATCTCTCTTCTTCCTCAGTAATCCTTCTTCTCCATATTTATCATACTTTCTTTTCCAGTTGAAGTAGGTGGTTCTGCTAATTTCAAATATCTCACAGGCTTCATTAATACTCCCATGATCTCTTACAAACTTCAAAACTCTTAACTTAAACTTCCATCTCAAATACTTTTCTATTCTTTGGCCTTTTTCATATTAAAAGTGTATACTAGGTTTTTATTAAACTAGTGCACTTTTAGTTGACGTAGTCACAATTAGTTTAATTGGGATTTCAACGAACGAGCTCAATATTGGTATTTATCCAAACCCAACTACTGATTTAATTTCGATAACGCATGAAGGTGATTTTACATATGAAATTACAAATCAACAAGGGAAGGTTATTGTAAGAGGATCTGCGATCGAAAACGAAGTCGTTTCATTGGAAAACTTTGCTGATGGACTTTATGTTGTTACAGTTAAAGTCGGTGATCAAACGGCAAGCTCGACGATTGTAAAAGAGTAATTTTATTTAATTTGAAACCCCCATGTTGAGTCAATCTTAATTTGGGTTTTTTTTATTTTCTTCAACCTAACTTTTCTTCTCGTAGAAATTCTTATAGTAAGTTTGATAAGCCCCAGATGTAATGGCACCCAACCAGTCTTCATTTGCCAAATACCAATCAACTGTTTTAATCAAACCTTCTTCAAATTGAACAGAAGGTTCCCATCCGAGTTCGTTTTTTATTTTTGAGGCATCAATTGCGTATCGCATATCGTGTCCTGCTCTGTCCGTTACGAAGTTGATGAGCTTTTCAGATGTGCCAATTTCGCGGTGCAATTTCTCATCTATAATTTGGCAAAGCAGTTTTACAAGATCAATATTTGTCCATTCGTTCCAACCGCCAATATTATATGTTTCACCTAGTTTACCTTTGTGAAAAATGACGTCTATCGCTTTAGCGTGATCCTCTACCCATAGCCAATCCCGAACGTTCTCACCCGTTCCATAAATAGGTAATGTTTTACTATGGCGGATATTATTAATCATTAATGGAATTAGTTTTTCGGGAAATTGATGCGAGCCATAATTATTCGAGCAATTCGACATTTTTACAGGTAGTCCGTAAGTATGAGCGTAGGCATTAACCAAATGGTCGGAACTTGCTTTAGAAGCGGAGTAGGGGCTTCTAGGGTCATAGGCAGTTTCTTCGGTGAAAAATCCCTCGGCGCCTAATGAACCGTATACTTCGTCTGTAGAAATATGATAAAAAACGTGATCGTCAGCTGAGTCCCAATTGTTGCGGGCCAAGTCTAATAAATTGGCTGTACCTACAATATTAGTTGTGATAAAATCCATTGGACCAGTTATTGAGCGATCAACGTGAGACTCTGCGGCCAAGTGAATAATGTCGGTTATTTTTTCTTTTATAAAAACGGCTTTCAGTGCATCCATATCGCGAATGTCACATTTCACAAACGAGTAGTTTGCAGCGTTTTCTATGTCTTTGATATTCTCAAGGTTTCCAGCGTAGGTTAAGCTATCCAAATTCACAATCTGGTAGTCAGAGTATTTATTCACAAATAGCCTTATGACGTGTGAGCCGATAAATCCTGCTCCTCCGGTTATGAGAATGTTTTTTTTCAACCTGCAATTATTAATGTGCCATGAGCAATTTTAAAATCTACATCTAAAATCTGAATACTATCGACTCGCTACTAACAGCTAGTTTACAAACTCCAATAATCAATGTTCTTAATTTTGTTTCTATAAACTCCTTTCAAATCAACAACGATTCCTTGATCTCCTTTGAGCATGCCTGCGAAATCTACCTCAGTAAAATCGCAATATTCTCTGTGGTTAACTGCAACGATTACTGCGTCATAATCATTCGTAGGGTTTTCTTTTAATCCAAAACCATATTCACGTTGCAGTTCTTCCGAATCTGCATGAGGATCGATTACATGAACTGTACAAGCAAATGAAAGTAACTCCTTAATGACATCTTCGATTTTAGAATTACGGATATCACTCACGTCTTCTTTAAACGTGGCGCCCATTATTAAAACTTTAGATTCCATTGGATTTTTACCATGACCAATCATTTTTTTGACGGTTTGTTTCCCCACATAAAACCCCATAGAGTCATTCACATTACGCCCAGAATTAATGATTTTCGCATGGTATCCTAATTGTTTTGCCTTATGCGTTAAATAATAAGGATCTACTCCAATACAATGTCCGCCTACAAGTCCTGGTCTAAAATTTAAGAAATTCCATTTTGTGCCAGCCGCTGCTAATACGTCATATGTATTAATTCCTAATCGGTTAAAAATGATTGAAAGCTCGTTAATTAATGCAATGTTGACATCACGTTGCGTATTTTCGATAATTTTTGCAGCCTCAGCCACTTTAATAGATGTCGCGCGGTGAACGCCAGCTTCAACAACCAATTCGTATGTTTTTGCAATCTGCTCTGCAGATTCTGGATCGCAACCAGATGATATTTTTACGATAGATGACAGCGTATGTACTTTGTCACCCGGATTGATTCTTTCCGGTGAATAGCCCACTTTAAAATCATCTCTAAATTTTAGCCCAGATACTTCTTCCAATACTGGAATACAATCTTCTTCTGTACATCCTGGATAAACTGTAGATTCGTAAACCACGTAATCTCCTTTTTTTAGTGCTGTACCAACCGTTTTACTTGCGCCCAATAAAGGGCTTAAGTCTGGAATTCTTCCTGAATCAATAGGAGTTGGAACCGCAACAATAAAGAATGTGGCTTCATGTAAATCTTCTATAGAAGCTGTGAATTCAATACTACACCCTTCAAAATTAGACGCCTCTAGTTCGTGACTAGGATCAATATTGTTCTTCATCATATCTACACGCTTTTCATTGATGTCAAAGCCGATAACATCAATTTTTCGTGCAAATTCCAATGCAATTGGCAACCCTACGTAGCCTAAGCCAATTACTGCAAGTTTTGTTTCTTTATTAACTAATTTCTCGTAAATATTACTATTCATTTCTACGGTTTATTTAATTTCTTGTTTGTTTCTTACGGCGTAAATTCGCTCTATGATTTCAACTACTTTCAAACCTTCAAGGGCGTTTGTAGTTGGTTTTTTTCTTTTTTTAAGCGAGTCAACGACGTTTTCTATAATATAATGATGATTTGCGGCAGATCCCTTATAAGTGCCGTAGTCATTGGCTGGGTTGGAAGGGGGTAATTCTGGCATTTCATAATTTTCAATATTGCAATGTACAATCTCGTTCATGTATTGTCCACCAATCTTCACACTACCTTTGCTCCCGATTATGGTCATAGAACTTTCTAAGTTGCGATCCCAAATTGCGGTGGAATAATTTAAACTTCCCATTCCGCTTTTAATAAAGTCAAAGCTTACAAAACCGGAATCTTCAAAATCGGTTGAACTCTTATGCGTGAAGTCGGCAAATTTTCCTTGGATATTATCAATATCTCCAAAAAGCCAATACATGATATCTATAAAGTGAGAGAACTGTGTAAACAAGGTTCCTCCATCTAGATCTTTTGTCCCTTTCCAACTGCCTTTTTTATAATAACGGTCGTCACGGTTCCAATAGCAGTTTAACTGGACCATAAAAATGTCGCCTAGCAATTTTCTCTCGATCACATCTTTTATCCAAACTGAAGGCGGAGAATAGCGGTTTTGCATGACGCCATACACTTGCTTTGAATGCTGCAAAGCTGTGTAAATTAAACTTTCGCAATTATCTTTAGACAGACCCATTGGTTTTTCACAAACCACATGGTTTCCATTTTCCAAGGCGATTTTTGCTTGGTCAGAGTGCAATCCATTTGGCGTACAAATATTGACTACATCATATTCCAAATCACTATCCATTAATTCTTGAATAGAATTGAAGAATGGAACGCCTTCAAAGTTCTCTAAGCCTAAATCAGATTTAGCTCTAACATCAACCAGTGCAATTAACTCTGATTCGTCGTTACGTTGAACCATTGTTGCGTGGCGTTTTCCAATATGTCCGCAGCCTACAACTGCAAATCTTACTTTTTGATCTTCCGTGATCATTTTATTCGTGTTACTTTATTTTTTTCTAACTTATATTGTCCTTTACTCTCAGAACAGGTGGCTATTCCGTCGTCATTAAATTCTAAACGGTGGCCATGTGTACTCATCCATCCAATCTGCTTAGCGGGGTTACCTACAAGCAATGCGTATGGCAAAACTTCCTTTGTTACAACTGCTCCAGCACCAATAAAAGCGTACTCTCCTATTGGATTACCACAAACAATGGTAGCGTTTGCACCTATAGAGGCTCCTTTTTTAACGAGAGTTTCGAGATATTGGTTACGTCTGACAACAGAACTTCTTGGATTTATGACATTTGTGAAGACCATTGATGGCCCTAAAAAGACATCATCTTCGCAAATTACGCCAGTGTAGATCGATACATTATTCTGAATTTTAACGTTATTTCCAAGTATAACTTTTGGAGAAACAACTACGTTTTGACCTATGTTGCAGGCATTCCCAATTATGCAATCTGGCATAATGTGAGAGAAATGCCAAATTTTAGTGTCATCACCTATGGTGCAACCCTCATCAATCACTACTGTTTCATGCGCGAAGTATTTTGCCATAGTTTAATTCTTATTTAATGATGAATTTGTCAAAGTTATAATGGCCTTTTTCGTTTAATTCAGCATCTGTTAAACTTTGGAAATATGCATAGGTTCGTTTTAAACCTTCAGCTCTTCCAATTTTCGGTTCCCAATTTAAAATTTCTTTCGCTTTTGCAATGTCCGGTTGTCTTTGCTTCGGATCATCCAAAGGTAAATTTTTATAAATCACCTTTTGTGTAGTTCCTGTGAGTTGAATGATTTCTTCGGCGAAGTCGCTAATTGAAATCTCATTCGGATTTCCAATATTAACGGGTTGCGAATAATCAGAATGTAATAAACGGACTATTCCTTCCACTAAATCATCTACATAACAAAACGAACGTGTTTGCGATCCGTCACCAAATACCGTTAAATCTTCCCCGCGCAATGCTTGTCCGATAAATGCAGGTAAAACACGCCCATCATTTAATCGCATTCGTGGTCCATAAGTATTAAAAATGCGCACAATACGAGTTTCAACATTATGAAAAGTATGGTAAGCCATTGTTATGGCCTCTTGAAATCGTTTTGCTTCATCATAAACTCCTCTTGGTCCAATCGGGTTTACATGTCCCCAATATTCTTCCGTTTGCGGATGAACTTGCGGATCTCCATAAACCTCAGATGTTGAAGCAATCATGAGGCGTGCATTTTTAGCTTTTGCCAATCCTAAACAATTATGGACACCTAAGGAACCTACTTTTAAGGTTTGAATAGGAATTTTCAAATAATCGATTGGACTTGCTGGTGATGCAAAATGCAAGATAAAATCTAATTCTCCCGGAATGTGTATATACTTGCTGACATCAGCGTTATAAAACTCGAAATTTTCCAATGGAAAAAGATGCTCTATATTTTTAAGTCTCCCCGTAATAAGGTTGTCCATTGCAATGACGTGATAGTCATCTTTGACAAAACGGTCGCATAAATGTGAGCCTAAAAAACCAGCTGCGCCAGTAATTAATATTTTTTTTCGTGTACTCATGTTATCCAATTACAGTTGCTCTACCAATACTTTCATAGTAGATTCCTTTATTTTGCATTTCATCCAAATCAAAAAGATTTCGTCCGTCAAATATTTTTGGAGCGACTAGGGCCGCCTTAATTTTATCAAAGTTCGGATTTCTGAACACTCCCCATTCGGTTGCAATTAGCAAGGCGTCTTTATTTGCAAGTGCATCATATTCATTAGAAGCAAATTCAATTTTGTCACCATAAATAGCTTTCACATTGTCCATTGCTTCCGGATCAAATGCTGTGATGTTAGCTCCTGCAGCTAAAAGTGCGTCAATAATGTATAATGCTGGCGCTTCTCTAATGTCATCTGTATCAGGTTTAAAAGCCAATCCCCAAAGGGCAAAACTCTTACCACTTAAATCACCGTAATGATTCTTGAGTTTTTCAACCAATCGCAATTTTTGCACATTGTTAACTCTTAACACGGCGTCAATAATTTCAAATTTATAGTCGGCTTCAATTCCAGATTTCACCAATGCTTGCACATCTTTTGGGAAACAGCTTCCGCCATAACCAATTCCTGGAAACAAAAAGCGTTTACCAATTCTTGTGTCTGATCCTATTCCAATTCGAACCGCATCAACATCTGCACCTACTGATTCGCAAAAATTAGCAATTTCATTCATGAATGTAATCTTGGTTGCAAGAAATGAATTGGCCGCGTATTTAGTTAACTCGGCTGATTTCTCATCCATAAATAGGATAGGATTACCTTGTCTTACGAAAGGTTTGTACAAATCTTTCATTTCAGCCATGGCGCGTTCTGATTGTGTTCCAATGACAACACGGTCTGGTTTTAAAAAATCATCAACGGCAAATCCTTCTCTCAAAAATTCTGGATTTGAAACTACATCATATACAACAGTAGCATGTTTTGCTATGGCAGCATGTACTTTTTCAGCAGTCCCAACTGGAACGGTAGATTTATCTACAATGACTTTATAATCCGTCATTATTTTACCTAGTTCATCTGCAACACCCAAAATATAACTTAAATCAGCTGAACCATCTTCACCAGGAGGTGTAGGTAAGGCTAAAAAGATAATTTCTGAAGCGTCAACTGCAGATTTTAGATCGGTGCTAAATGTCAATCGTTCTTGTCGAATGTTTCTTTCAAAAATAACATCTAAGTGGGGTTCGTAAATTGGAACAACACCGTTCTGCATTTTTGCAACTTTATCCTTGTCTATGTCAACACATATTACCTCATTTCCAGTTTCAGCGAAACATGTTCCAGTAACTAATCCAACATATCCTGATCCGATTACAGCAATTTTTTTCATTTGATTTAAGCAATTTTATTATGCATTCAACATCAGTTATAGTGATAAGAGCAGCGTTATTTGTTTAAGAATTCTTTCATGGCATTGCAAATATAGCTCAACTGCTCCTCATCCAATTCTGTGTGCATTGGCAATGAAATAACAGTTTTACACAATGCATTAGTAACTGGAAAATCTTCATGGTTGAAGTTTTCAGCGCCATAAGCCTTTTGTGTGTGCAATGGCATTGGATAATAAATCATTGCCGGAATTCCTTTCGATTTTATAAAATCTTGAAGTGCAAATTGATCTAATCCTTCAATTTTTAGCGTGTATTGATGAAAGACATGTGTTGAATAGTTCGCTATGAATGGCGGTTCAACATTATCAAAATCACTAAAGAAGTTTGAATAATAAGCAGCCGCTTTTTGACGTGCCACAATATAATCATCCAAATGGCCGAGCTTAATTCTAAGTACGGCAGCTTGAACAGAGTCTAAGCGCGAATTTACACCAAGGCGCTCGTAATAGTATCGCTCACCCATTCCATGATTAACGATTGAACGCATAATCGCGGCCAATTCGTCATCATTCGTGAAAATTGCTCCGCCGTCTCCATAGCATCCTAAATTTTTAGATGGAAAGAATGATGTTGTACCGATATGCCCAATTGTTCCTGCTGAGGATGTTTTTCCATTCTCATGAAAATACTTGGCTCCAATGGCTTGCGCCGTATCTTCTAAAACAAAAAGATTGTGTCGTTTTGCGACTTCCATAACGGCGTCCATATTGGCGCATTGACCAAAAAGATGAACAGGAATAATGGCCTTAGTTTTTGGCGTTATTGCCGCTTCCATTTTACAAATGTCAATGTTAAAATTATCCCCTCTAACATCAACTAAAATCGGCGTTAGTTTTAACAATCCAATCACTTCAACAGTAGCAGCAAATGTGAAATCACTGGTAATGACTTCATCACCTGGATTAAGGCCTAAAGCCATTAAGGCAATTTGAAGTGCATCCGTACCGTTGGCGCATGGAATGACGTGCTTAACGGCTAAGTATTTTTCTAAATCTGCTTGAAATGTTTTAACCTCAGGTCCATTAATAAATTGGGCGGTTTGAAAAACATTTTGTGTGGCTTCGTTAACTTCTGATTTGATTTTCTCGTATTGAGTAACCAAATCTACCATCTGGATTTGTTTCATCTAAAATTTTACTTTGAATAACAGATAAAATGGCCTTTTATTGAAAACATGAATGGATAATCGCCTATTGTATTATCAAAATTACCCCAACTACTGTTTTCAGGAGGTCGGTTTCAAATGTTAAATTTCATTAATCAATTGTATAAACTTTGCGAATATAGCCAATATTTATCGCTTTTAGGCGTTTATTTGACTGGCTTTATTTAAATTTGTACCATGAAAACATTCTTTCTTTTTTTGTTTTTATCTGTTTTTGGAACTTGTGCTCAAAAAAGCCTCAAAGACTCTACGGTAAGGAATATATTAGTAGGCATAAATTATAAGGCGAGCTTCACTGGAGCAGACCTTGCAGATCGCTGGGGTTTTAATAACCAATTGGGGGGTGATTTTGATGTGAAATTCAAGAATAATTTGACTATTGGACTAAGCGGAGGTTTTATTTTCGGAAGTAAATTAAGAGATACGACCATTTTTGCAAATGTGTTTAATTCATTTGGCAACATAACAAGTTCAGCCGGTCAAGAAGCAGACGTGTTGTTTTTGATGAGAGGTGCAAGTGCATATGCTACTGTAGGATATGTGTTTAATAAATACGGAAACAATCCCAATTCAGGATTATGGGTGAATTTTGGTGTAGGTTATTTAATGCACAAAATAAGAATTGAAAGTCTGAACGATCAAGTGCCGCAATTAGAAGGGCCTTATCGCAAAGGCTATGATAAACTTACAATGGGTGTTTCAAGTAAACAGTTTATTGGATATCTCTATCAATCAGATTTTCGCCTCATTAAATTTTACGGCGGATTTGAGTTTTCGCAAGGGTTAACTAAAAATGTCCGAACGTATAACTTTGACACAGGCGGAACAGAAACTGATCTGAAGTTAGATTTACTTTATGGTTTTAAAGTAGGTTGGATTTTGCCAATTAGTCATAGAACTCGCGGTGAATATTACAGAGATTAATGAGCCTATTATATACCATTGGAGTCCGCGGTTATTCGTTTATGATACGAGTGGCATCTTTGTGGAATCCAAAGGCAAAAAAATGGATGCAAGGAAGGAAAGACGCGTGGGCCAAACTTGACAGTTGGAAGCGAAGCGAAGTTCCTGTATATTGGTTCCATTGCGCCAGTTTAGGAGAGTTTGAGCAAGGGCGCCCCCTTATCGAGAAGTTAAAGAGCACCGAGGATTGTCAAATTGTAATCACGTTTTTTTCACCATCTGGTTATGAAATTCGAAAGGGGTATGACCGAGCGGATTTAATCATTTATTTGCCGCAAGAAACCCAAGCAAACGTCAACCGTTTTTTAGCGAAAGTAAAGCCAAGTAAAGTATTTTTTGTGAAATACGAATTTTGGGCGAAGTACATCTTTACCGCCAAAAAAGAAGGCGCTGCGGTGTATTCCATTTCGGCGGTTTTTAGAAAAGATCAGGTGTTTTTTAGAAGTTACGGCGGCTATATGCTTAATATTTTAAAGGCTTTTGATCATATTTTTGTTCAGCACGAAAAGTCTGCTAAACTCTTGCATGAATTTAATGTTGAATCTACCGTTTCAGGAGATACGCGTTATGATCGAGTCATGGAGAATGCTAAAAAAGTAAAACGCTATCCTGAACTTGAAAAGTTTATTGATGGTAAAAAAGTATTGGTTGTTGGATCTTCTTGGGTAGAGGATGAAGCAGTTATGTTATCTACAATTAACGATTCAGAATTTGATTGGAAAGTCATTGTTGCCCCCCATGAGATTGATAAAAAAAGAGTGGGGGATTTAGTGGCGAAATTTGATAAACCAACCGTTCGCTATTCTGAAATAGAGAATGCTGTTAAAGCTGAAGTTTTAGTGATTGATAATATCGGCATGTTGATGAATGTGTACCAATATGCGGATTTAGCCTATGTCGGAGGCGCATTTGGAAAAGGATTACATAATATTCTAGAGCCAGCTTGTTTCGGGGTGCCTGTGATTTTTGGAAATTCATTCGCCAAGTTTCAAGAAGCTTCTGATTTTATTGAACACGGAAGCGGGTTCTCCGTGCAGAGTGAAAGCGAATTCAAAGCGCAATTTGCCGAATTAAAGGTCCAGGATAAACGTGAGCAGGTGCTTAAATTTATGAATAAAAGGGTTGGAGCGACGGATCTTATTCACGGCAAAATTAAGGCATAAAAAAAACCCGTCCACAATAAATGAACAGGATTTCAATACTATTTACGATTCAATTTATTTCTTCACCAAAATTGACTCGCAATCAAAAGACGTTGTAATCAAGTCTTCAGTAATCGCGTCATATTCTTCTTGTGCAATTTCGTCACCATTTGCTGCAGCATCATCCAATAAGTGCTTTTGGAATTCAACAGTTTGTGTATCAATCATAGTTTCTCCATAAAGAATGGCCGCTGTTCCTGCTGGTGTTTCAGTTGGAATTGTGAAATGATCTCTAAAGAAAACACGAATTGGATCTTCTTCACCATTTTCAAAAGTAATCCAACAACCAGCCATTTGGCATACTTCATTAATTGTTACAGCGACTTTTCCTTCAAATGCTCCATTTTCAGTCATAGCAGCGTTCATTGCTTCAACAGTAGGTTCACTGCCATCAGCATCAATATCGCTATGGCCGTATAAAGTGTAATCACCTTTATCTACGCCGTCAAAAGCTAATTCTGCTTCTGCCTCAACTTCAGTGCTGTCAATTATTTCAACAACCGCAGTTGAATCTGCATCTGTCGTTTCATCTGTTACTTCATTTCCTCCGCAAGAGTATAGTCCTGCAAGACTTGCAACAGCAAGTCCTAATATAAATTTCTTATTCATTGGTTCAAATTTTTGCGACAAAGGTACGCATTTATAGTGAATAGTCTATAACCGCAGTAGGAATTACCCAATTGGTAGGCCGTTTTTGATAGGAGAGTCTGGTTGTACTAATATAATATCATCACCTTCCACGGCGCCAAGTATTAAACAATCGCTCATGAATTTGGCAATTTGTTTGGGTGGAAAGTTCACTACCGCGAGTACTTGTTTACCGTTTAAATCAGCCGGTTTGTATCGTTCTGTGATTTGAGCGGATGTTTTTTTAATGCCTAGTTCCCCAAAATTAACTTTGAGCTGGTAAGCTGGAACTCGTGCTTTTTCGAATACCACGGCTTCTTGAATAGTGCCGGTACGAATATCCAGCTTTGCAAAATCTGCCCAAGTGATTTCGGCTTTAGGCATTTACTTCGAGTTTAAAACCAACGCCATGAATATTGCTAATGCTCACTGTTTCGTCTGGTTTCAAATACTTTCTTAGCTTGGTAATGAAAACATCTAGGCTACGCCCAACAAAATAATCATCTTGTCCCCAAACGGCATTTAGAACAATATCTCGAGTTAAAACCTTGTTCATATTTTTAACCAATAAAAGAAGGATTTTGACTTCTTTTTTAGTGAGTTTTTTTTCTTCTTTATCTGCGTAAATGAGTTTGAAGTTTTCACTGTCAAATATCATTGTTCCCAAATTAAAAGAGGTTTCAATCTCTTTCGGATCAATTAAATCAACTCTCTTAAGTATGGCTTTAACGCGCAATAAAAATTCTTCTGTACTAAATGGTTTTGTTAAATAATCATCTCCACCAGCTTTGAATCCTGCTACTTTATCTTCCGTTAAATTTTTTGCCGTTAAAAACAAAATTGGAATTTTCACATCCACTTTACGAATGTCAGTGGCTAACGTGAATCCGTCTTTTTTGGGCATCATTACATCAAAAATGCACATATCAAAAGGCTCTGTATTATAGCGTTGCAAACCTTCCACTCCGTCGGTACATAAATTCACGTCATATCCCTCAGACTTTAATTGATCTTGCACGACAAAACCTAGGTTAAAATCATCTTCAACTAATAGTATTTTAATTTTTCTGTCCATGTCTCTTTTGCTAACTATTTTCTACTGTTGCTTTTGTTTATGGGAAGCGTAATTATGAATTCACTTCCTTTACCCAATACGCTTTTCACCTGAATGCTGCCATTTAATTCTTCTAGGATCGTTTTAACATAAAACAGACCTAGTCCAAAGCCTTTTACATCATGCAGGTTTCCAGTCGGAACACGATAAAACTTGTCGAAAATGTACTTTAAATTATCTCTTGATATTCCTTTACCATTGTCCTTAAAATTAACAACAACTTTGCCTTTATGGTTTTGCGTTGAAACCAAAATATTAGGAACCTTATCACAGTATTTAATGGCGTTATCCAATAAGTTATTTACGATATTGGTGATGTGAACGAGATCTGCCTGAAGAATTGAGTCTTGTGCTGCCAAATCTATCTTAATCACTCCACCATGTTCTTCTAGTTGATTGAACTCAAAATTTTCTTTCGCTTCCTCAATAATTTCATGAATATCAAAGACTGTCATGTTCAAGTTTATTTCACTTTTGTCTAAATTGGCAACATTTAAAACTCTTTCAACCTGCGATTCTAATCGTTTGTTTTCTTTATATATAATACTGGCATAACGCAAGAGTTTATCTTTTGAATTGTCTGGATTTAGATTCATTAATGTTTCGCTAGAAATACCAATGGTGGCAATGGGGGTTTTTAGTTCATGCGTCATGTTATTAATGAAGTCATTCTTAATTTCTGAGAGCTTTTTTTGTTTAAAGATGACTGAAATGGAAAATCCGAAGAAGACCAGCACAAAAAGAATGATGGCAAACATATAGTACCAAGGGGTCACATCATTAAGGAGTTCATCAAGTGATATGTTTTCAATTTTAGGGAAAACAACGGAAAAATAATGGAGATCTGAATTTAGTTTTAGTTGGAGTTTTTGATTTAATTCGTGGTCATTATTGTTCCCAGCGTTTGTAAAAGCAGAGTCTCCTTCAAAGCGAATATAATCTCCATATACTATACTGTCTGAAAAACAGTCGTAAATGCCGTATTGAAAGTCTTCCGTGATATTATGGTCGTAAAATTGATGTTTTAACAAGAGTTCTAATAGGAACGGATGCAATGTGTCTTGCAATTCAACCGTGAAATAATTCGAAGTTAGTTGCTTTACATTTCCATAAAGATCTCCGGGTTGTTGATTAATTCTTTGAATTTCGTCCGCTACTTTTTTCAAGGCAATGGTCACTTGATCGCCGAATTGAACTTGGCTTAAACTATCTTGCTTGTTTTGAATGGCAATGTTTGTTTCTTGAAACTGTATGTTTTTTTTTATCCAGAAAAATTGGATTGTGAGAATGCTTAAGATCGAAGCGATTCCCAAAATAATTACAGTTCGTAGATTTTTATTACTCATTGATAGATAAATTTAAACCTAAAATTTGTCTTAGCTTTAAAAGTCTTAACTTTTCACTATAATTTAACTAAAAATTAAGAAAAATGGCAGTAATGAAAGTAATTGAAGTGTTATCAAGTGTAAGCTTCCCCAAAAACAGTCCTGTTTTTGGGGAAGCTTACACAAGCTCTTCAAAAAGTTGGGAAGATGCAACGGCAAAAGCAGTAAAGCAAGCATCAAAATCAATCAAAAATATTAGATCTGTATATGTACAAGATCAAAGTGCAGTTGTTGTTGATGGTAAAGTTTCTGAATACAGAATGGCTTTGAAATTGACTTTTGAAGTTAAATAAGCAACACCCCTAATAATTCAAATAAAAAGCCCGATTTGACAAGTTCAATCGGGCTTTTTATTTAGGAATTTGGTGAAAATCTAATAAATCAACGTATAAGATTTCTCCACTTCATTTCCTTTCCAATCTTTTGAAGTAATGCGTACCTTGTTTTTACCTTTCACTAATGTTGGACGACTGTGCGCATCCAAAGGAATGATATAACGCTTCTTTTTACGGTTGTATTCCATCAATACCCATTTGTCGTTTAAATAGGCTTTGTATTCCATGATTCCCGCCATATTATCATGAATTTCTAATTCAAGCGTATTAAATTTCGTAATGACTTTCCCTTCTTTAAAGTCGAGCGGTGTAATTTTTGGAGCAATCGTATCGATCACTAAAACGAATCGGCCAAAATTTCTTGCACGGCCTTCTACCCAACCACCCACATAATTTCCACCTAAAAAGCTTAAATAACCTCTGTCTGAAATCAATCCTACGCCAAATTTATACCCTGGCAATCCTCTATATGTCTCAGGTACTTTAATTCGCACGTCATATTTACTTTGAACTGGAATTGTGTATTCTGAAAATTGATAGATTTTACTTAAATATTTGCTGATAGAATCGATTCTAACGACCTTTTGTAGAGGTTCATAAAAACAACCCGGTTCAATTAAAACTTGAAAATCATCCGTAATGTATGTATTCACTTCATCAGGAAAATAATAGGCGCCTTCCTTGTCAAATGGATTAGAAGATGGAGTTTTCTCGGCATTACTCAAGGTAAAACTCACCACATGGCCATTTCCATGTGCGTCAAAGACTTCAAATTCATAAGTCCCGGCGCAGTCTTCCCATTTTATTTTACCATCATTTTGAGGATAAATGGTCAGCGGATTAATAACTGTGGTAAAGTTTTTATGAATGTTCTTTTTATTCTGTTTGAATTCATAATAATCTTGATGAGAATTTAAAAACCGATTGTGATCGAAATTGACATAGTCAATCTGTTGTTCGTGTTTTTTAGCACCATTATGTGAGAGAACAGTATGGTGCACACCGCAAACATTTCCAGCTGCATCTAATTTATCTGTGGTATGAAAACCAATACCGAGCATTGAGTTTTCTGTTACTAATCCATTAATATCAATCGGTTTGTTTTCATTAATCACCCATTTTTTTCCAACTAAACGGCAGGTGTAGTATTTGGATTTTCCAGGAATCATATATCCTTTTTCGGTAATCGCGTAAAGTTTAATGCCCGAAACTTTTGGAGGTGTGCTATCTTTTATTTTTGTTTGAAAGGTTTTAAATAGTAATGGATTAAGCGCATGTTCAGTTGCGGTTTCTCTTACCTCAAAATGAAGATGAGGCGCATAAGAACTGCCCGAATTTCCCGAATAAGCAATCAACTGCCCTTTTTTCACAAAAAACGAATCCTGCAAAACAATTTCATCTACAATATAAGATTCTGTGAAAGCTTGTTGGGCATAAACGAGTGAGTCAATCGCTGCAGGGAATTTACTCAAGTGCGCATACAAGCTTGTTGTTCCGTTTGGATGATCGATATATAACGCATTTCCATAACCCCAAGGAGAAACGCGCACGCGAGAAATATAACCATCCTCAATTGCAATTACTTTTTGACCAATGACACCTTTTGTTTTAATATCAAGTCCTGTATGAAAGTGATTTCCGCGCATTTCACCAAAATTACCAGCCAAAATCAATGGAATTTCCATTGGTGCAGCAAATTCTATTGCCTCAAAATCAATTGTTTTTGGAACATAGTTTTGCCCATGCACTGCAATGGCAGTAAAGGTTAAAATGAAGATTAAGTATTTCATGCAATTCTCTTTTTTTTAAGTGTGTGCGGAATAGGTAGTGCAAATTTAGTTCCATATAGCCTTACTTTCTGTGGAATCATCTTTTATTATTAAAAAATCGTTTTTAATAAATCATTCCTAAATCCTTTGAATTTGGCAATCGGAATCGTATTTTTGTGCTACTATTTTGAAGTTGGTTGAATAATGTCGGAGACGAAAAAATTACTTGAAGAATTAGACGGGAAGGTTATGGGTTTACTCTCAAACTTGAGTGAATCGAAATTGGATTCCCTAAAACGAAACCAAGAAATTGCGGATCTGAAAAATGAACTAGCGAAAAAAAAGGAGGCTTTCGATCTTCTCGCAAAAGAAAACGAAGCCCTGAAAGTTGAGCGTCCGAAAGAAAATAAGGATGATCTCAAAATCAAAATAGGAGAAATGGTTAAGGAAATAGATAGATGTATTTCTTTGCTAAAAGTGTAGACAAAAATGGATAAGATAGCTCTTAAGATAATAATCGCCGGAAGGACTTATCCTTTAACAATAAAAAAGGAAGAAGAAAGTGCTATTCGCAGCGCAGCAGATCGAATTAATTCGAATATTCAAAAGCTTCAGGGAAGCTATGCTGTAAAGGATATGCAAGATTTATTGGCAATGACGGCCTTGCAAATAGCCTTGCAAAACACCACCGCCACCGAAGACAAAACTCCTTCTTTTGATCCAACCACTTTTAACGAAGATCTTCGTAATATAATTGAGAAAATTGACGCCTAGTTGTTAAATTTCTTTCTGTTTTTCTAACCAGTTTTCAGGGTGAAATGACCCCGAATGTGGAGATAGAGCTATTAATTATTTGATATATATAATATGGATATTACGAGTATTACGAGTATCATTATCGGTGCAGCCATAGGGATTGTTGTGGGGGGAATCATTGTATTCTTGTTGCAAAAAAGCATTCTCAAGGGCAAAGCTGAAAACATCATAAAAGAGGCGGAGGCCGACGGAGAAGCTCGAAAGAAAGATAAAATTCTACAAGCGAAAGAGCGCTTTTTGCAATTGAAAGATGAGCATGAAAAGGCTGTTAGAAATAGAGAACGATCGGTTCAAAGCTTAGAGGATAAAACCAAGAGCAAGGACAAAAGATTAAATCACCAATTAGAAGAAATTAACCGCAAAAACAAGAAGGTAGAAGCTTTGACGAAGGACGTAGAGTCACAAGTTGAATTGATTGAAGCAAAAAAATCTGAGATTATCAAGCTCCACCAGAAACAGGTAAACGAATTGTCTAAAATTTCAGGATATTCACCAGACGAAGCTAAAGCAACTATGATGAATGCTTTGAAAGATGAGGCACGAACGGATGCAATGGCTTACATTAAAGACATTGTTGATGAAGCTAAGATTAACGCAAGTGGCGAAGCGAAGAAAATTGTAGTGCAGGCGATTCAACGTGTGGCAACTGAACAAGCGATTGAAAATTCAGTTTCTATTTTTAGAATTGAGAGTGATGAGATGAAAGGTCGAATCATTGGTCGTGAAGGAAGAAATATTAGAGCTTTAGAAGCGGCAACGGGAGTTGAAATCATTGTGGATGACACGCCTGAGGCAATTATTCTTTCTTGTTTCGATTCAGTGAGAAGAGAGGTAGCGCGTTTAGCCTTGCATCAATTAGTCTCTGATGGTAGAATTCACCCAGCACGTATTGAAGAGGTGGTGGCCAAAACAAGAAAATCATTAAATGAGGAAATTGTTGAAACGGGAAGAAGAACTTGTATTGATCTTGGAATTCACGGCTTGCATCCTGAATTAATGCGTATGGTTGGTCGAATGAAGTATCGTTCTTCATACGGACAGAATTTGTTACAGCACTCACGTGAAGTAGCGAATCTTTGTGCAATCATGGCTGCTGAATTAGGTTTAAACGTGAAAATTGCGAAACGTGCAGGTTTATTGCATGATATTGGAAAAGTATCAGAAGATGAGCCAGAATTACCACACGCAATTTTAGGAATGAAATTGGCTGAGAAGCACGGCGAAAAACCAGATGTATGTAATGCAATTGGCGCCCACCACGACGAAATTGAAATGACAACGTTGATTTCTCCAATAGTGCAGGTTTGTGATGCCGTTTCAGGTGCTAGACCAGGGGCTCGTAGAGAAATTGCAGAATCATATATCAAACGAATTAAGGAGTTGGAAACAACTGCTCTTGGTTTTGATGGTGTCATCAAATCTTATGCAATTCAAGCGGGGCGTGAATTGAGAGTAATGGTTGAAAGTGAAAAAGTAAACGATCAGCGTGCTGACGAACTTTCATTTATCATTTCTCAGAAGATTCAAAACGAAATGACTTATCCTGGACAGGTTAAGGTAACTGTGATTAGAGAGAGCAGAGCAGTGCATTACGCGAAATAATACAATTGATAATTACACAACACTCATATACTAAAGCGGTCTTTCTATCTAAGAAAGATCGCTTTTTGATTTGAATCAACTAATTTCGTAGAACATATTGGGGTCAAGTCTCGTATGAATCGATATAGAAACAGCACAGATGAAGAAAATTTTAGTACTAGCGCCGCATACTGATGATGGTGAATTTGGATGTGGAGGAACAATTAATAAGTTGATTGCAGAAGGAAATGAGGTGTTTTACGTTGCATTTTCACCATGTAAACAATCTGTACTTTCGCATTACCCTTCTGACATTTTGGTGACTGAGGTGAAAGCGGCCGTGAAAGAATTAGGCGTGAAGGACGAAAATTTGATCTTATTAGATTATGAGGTACGTACCTTTAATTATCACCGCCAAGCTATCTTAGACGATATTATTAAATTAAGAACAGAGATTCAACCTGACATGGTTTTTATCCCCGCTTTAACCGATTTGCACCAAGATCATAAAACGGTGGCTGAAGAAGGACTTAGAGCTTTTAAGTTTGTTACAATTCTTTCTTATGAAATGCCGTGGAACAACATCTCTTTTGAAACATCCTGCTTTTTTAAGTTGAGTGAGGATAATTTGAGCGCAAAAATTCGTGCGCTTAAAAAGTATGAATCACAATCACACCGCCCTTATGCAAATGAGCATTTTATTGAGTCTCTAGCAACAGTAAGGGGAGTGCAGATTAATGCCAAATACGCCGAAACGTTTGAAGTGATTCGTTGGATTAATTAAAACCTTTATTTTCACGGCGAACAAACGGCTCGAATTTTCTTTTCGGGCACTTTTACTTTTGCATGATGTGTTCGAAAATACGGTCAGTAGCTTTTCCATCCCAAAGCGGTGGAATTTTGCCTTTCTTGAAATTACCAGCCTTCATTTCCTCTATTTTACCCATGATTGTTTTGGTGTCAAACTTTATCAACTCATTTGTGCCAAGGGTAATTGTAGAGGGACGTTCCGTGTTTTCTCTAACGGTTAAGCATGGTACTTGATAAAAAGTAGTTTCCTCTTGAATACCTCCACTATCCGTTATAACCGTGAAAGACTCTTTAACTAGTTTTTGAAATGAAAAATAATCCATTGGCTCTGAAATGATCAGGTTGGGTAAGTTAACCAGTTCGTCATGCAAGCCAAAGCCTTTCGCTTTACTAAGCGTGCGAGGGTGGATAGGAAATACAACCTTAAATGATTTACCAAGTTCTGTGATTAGCGTAATTAATTTCTTCAATCCTTCTTCATGATCAACATTCGAAGGACGGTGCATGGTCATCAAAATAAATTGCATGGACTTTAAATTCAGATCGTCTAGAATCGAACAGGCGTCAATTTTTGGGGTAAAGGCCACAATTGTGTCGATCATTGTGTTGCCTACGAAAGCAATCCTGCTTGCTGGTTTTCCTTCACCCTTTAAGTTGTCTAAGCCACTCTGTTCTGTGACTAATAAAATATCTGAAATTTCATCCGTTAGTATTCTATTGATTTCCTCTGGCATATTTCTATCAAGGCTGCGTAGACCGCTTTCTATATGCGCCAATGGAATTCCCATTTTATTGGCAGTTATAGCGGTGGATAATGTCGAATTGACGTCTCCAGGAACCATAATGAGTTCTGGTTTGAATTCATTACAAATGGACTCTAGGGTTATCATGATTTCACCCATCTGGGCAGCAGGTGTTTTTGCTTCAAGATTACCGTAAATATCTGGTTCTATTTCAAATTGTTGGAAAAATACATCTGACATCTTTGCGTCGTAATGCTGCCCTGTGTGTAAAATCTTCAAATCTAACTCATTTCCATACTTTTCTGCAACTCTTCTGAATTGAGTTATTTTGATGAAATTCGGACGTGTTCCTACAACAACTAATATTCTTTTTTTCATGTTAGGTCTTTGTTCAAAATGATTCAAATACGAATTTGCCAATTTTGTAAAGCAAATTTTTGCACAAAGATAGTTTTTAATAACAAAGTATTTTTAATGGAATTGATCCTGTGCTCATATACGAATCGAATTATGCGTTAATTTAGCTCCTGACTATGTTGAATAGGTTTGTGAAATCCGAATTTGGGAAGAATGTCGTTACGCTGATGACGGGAACGACAATAGCCCAAATTCTGCCCGTCGCATTGACACCTGTTCTAACGCGACTCTTTTCTCCAGAAGAGTTTGGCGCATTCGCTTTTTTTGCGTCCATCATTTCAATTTTACTCGTCTTTTCATCAGGTCGCTATGAACAAGCGATTGTACTGCCCAAAGAAGACAAAGACGCGATCAATATTTTAGGACTCTGCTTTAGTTTATTAGGGATCATGACAGTTCTTCTTTACGCTATTTTATTTGTTTTTCACAACGCTTTTGTTGAGCTGATTAATGCACCAGCATTAGCGCAATGGTTGTGGGTCATTCCGCTTACACTGCTTTTTGCAGGAAGCTACAGGATCTTGACATTTTGGAGTAATCGTAAAAAACGTTTTAAAGGGACTTCGAATTCCATGATTGCACAAACGACCGGTCGGATCACTACTCAGTTTGCAGGAGGAATTGCAAAATTTGGGTTATTGGAATCTTGGAAAAAATTAACCGCATTTTTTGGAGAGATGTTCAATAAAACGTATGTACTTCCCCAAGGTATAGATCCAATCGGTATCGGAGCTTTAGTACTCAGTTTGATTGTTGGTTTTTTTGCTGGAACCCTTACGCTGTTGATTCGTTTTATCAGAGATGACCGCCAACTTCTCCAATTAGTCTCGTTGAAAGACATGAAGAAGCAGGCAAAAACACACGATAAATTCCCTAAGATAAATGCGTTTCATGCCTTGACAGATGAATTTAAAAATGTTGGTGTCAACACGACTATTTTATATGTTTTTAGTGAGTCCATACTTGGTTTTTACAGTATGACTTTTCGTATATTAAGAGCACCATTGACCGTTATTGGTAATTCCTTTGCCCAAGTCTTTTATCAAAGAGCTTCTGAACTACACGCAAATCAGCAGTCTTTTTTATATCTCGTTAATAAAACTGTAAAGCGTTTGTTTTTAATTGCACTACCTATATTCACCGTGATCTTAATTTTTGGACCAGACCTATTCGCATTTGTTTTGGGCGAAAAATGGAGAACAGCGGGCGAATTTACGCAATATTTAACACCTTGGTTGTTCCTGAATTTCGTCATATCTCCTATTCAACAGGTTGCCATTATACTAAACCGACAGGGTAGCTTATTCCTGCTCGCACTTGTGGGCAATGCAATCATATTCTTTTCAATTCTGATAGGCTCTTTTGTGTTTAACGACATAAAAACAGGGTTCCTGATCCTTTCAATACTTCAAATTTTCTATTATTTATACGTATATTTGTGGATAAGGAGAATTGCCCAAAAGGCACATTAATAATGAGAAAATCAATGCTTTATTAAAAAGATTGTCAGAAATATCCGACGCAAGATTTTGAATAGACGTCGCCCGCAGATGGTGGGAGGCTATTTAAGAAAAAATGATAGCTCATTTCTTCCTGACACTCGAATTAGTAATAGCACTTTTATTGATCATCCGAAGGGCTTCAATGTAGCGAATGACGTTTATATTGGTCATCATAATTTTATTGAGTGTAGCCATAAAGTGACGATTGAAACAGGTTGTCAAATTACTAGTTTTGTCTCCGTTACCTCACATTCAAGTCATGATTCTATTCGTTTGTATGGAGCAGCATATAAAGGGAAGACGAATTTAATTGGTTATCAAAAAGGGGCAGTGTTCATAGGTGCGTATACCTATGTGGGACCTTATACTACCATCATGCCGGGTTCGAAAATTGGCAAGGGTTGTTTAATTGCGGCTTATAGTTATGTCCAAGGAGATTTCCCAGACTTTTCGATCATTAAAGGTAATCCTGCAGCAGTCGTAGGTTCAACAAAGGATAGAGATTCAGCGTATCTTAAAGAGAATTCTGAATTACAGCAATATTATAATGAATGGGCGAAAGACTAGCGGATGAATGTTAAGGAAACTTCTCGAAAGCTTCTATTAGTTGGACCAGGAAAAACCTCTGTACACCTAAAGAATTATTTTCATCTGGTTGAGACATATTTTGATGAGGTCTTGATCGTTTCCAATGATCCAATTGACTGGGCACCATGCAAAGTGATTGACTTTTCCATTAAAAACCTACTCAAATTTTATAAAAATATCAAGCGCATGCGCGATATCATTGAGACATTTAAACCTTCTTACATTCATATTCATCAAGCTAATTCAGCGGCTTATTTGGCGCTAAAAGCGAATAAAAGAAGGTATCCAACGGTTTTAACAACATGGGGTACAGATGTCCTCGTTTTGCCAGAGAAAAACGTGGTGATGAAAAAAATGGTTCAGTATTGTCTTCAAAAGGCGGACGTTGTAACAGCTGATGCTCGTTTCATGATTGAGAAAATTGAAAAACTTGGAAGAGCGAAAGCAAATGTCTTAGTAAATTTTGGAATTGATTATGAAGAGGTCAAAATGCCAAACAAAGAAAAGATCCTTTATTCGAATCGCTTGCATGCAGATCTCTATAATATCAGTGAAATCATAAAAGGCTGTAAACCATTTTTGGATAAACATCAAGATTGGAGACTCGTTATAGGAGCGCATGGTGTCAATACGGATGCGCTTAAGAAACAAGCATCAGAAACGTTGAGCTCTGATCAATACGAATTTATTGGATTTGTTGAAAAGAATGTAAATCGTGACTATTACCTCAGGTCAAAAATTTGGATTTCTATACCATCAAGTGATGGGACGGCCATAAGTTTATTAGAAGCAATGGGGTATGGATGTTTACCAATTGTGTCTGACTTACCAGCGAATCGAGAGTGGATACAGGACGGCGTAAATGGTATTATAATGACTAACGAAGGTTTAGAAAATGCATTACAGCGCGCGCTAGATTTGAAAGCAAATGTAGTGATAGAAAAGAATAAGTCGATAATTGAAAGTAAGGCAACCAAAAAGGTGAATAGGGCTATATTTATCGCGATATATGAAAGTTTGAGTTAGGCGCTCTTTATTTTTTCATTACGAATTCATAAGCTTCTAAAAGAACTTCACTTTCTAATTCCCAATTATATTCTGTTTGCGTTAACTGCAGGTTTTTTTGTCCCATTTCATTTCTCAAATCAGGATCATCAATAAGCTTTTGCAGCTTTTCTTGCACATCATCTGCACTAGCAGGATCTGCATACAGCGCACTATCTTTGAAGAAGTCTTTCCAATACTCAAAATTAGACATGACTACCGGTAATCCACAGGCCATATATTCGAACGGTTTATTTGCCAGAGTGGTAATATGATTAGGAACGGGTAAAAATGTAACAACTCCGATATCTGCTTTCTTTATATATCCGAAAATTTGATCCGCTTCAACCGATCCCAAAAATCGTGTATTTTTCCATCCAGCTTCACTTTCGCAAGCTTCCTTAAACCCGTCGTTTCCAAAAAACCCTAGTAGCCATAGCTCTGCATTTTCTATTTTTTCAAAGGCCTGTATCAGCGGTATTAACCCTCGAATTTCAGTCATACCACCAACGTATATAACAGTTGTTTTTGTTTTGTCTACATCTACATTGGGAATAGAATCGTAGTCGGGAAGAACAGGGAAGTTTCGGACGGTAAAGGGGTTATGTTTTTTAAAAATTTCTGTAATATCTGGACGTGCGGTAACGATAGCGCTAAAAAATCGAGCAGACCCTTTTTCCAAAACCTTGATGCTAAACGAAAGGAATTTCTTAAAAAAACCACTTTTCACATAAGACCGCGATAAAATAGCTGCTGCATTATTTTCGTGGACATCATAAATAACCCTTTTTCCGCTCAACCTCAAGAGTAAACCGACTGGAATTAGCTCCGTGTCATGAAAGTGGTAAATATCAGCTTTTTGTCTTCTTGCCTCTTTGTATACATAGCGAAACGCAGTAATAAAAATACGTTTAAAACGATTTGTATTTCCTTTAACGCCAACTAATTTGACGCCATTGCGTTCATGATTCTCAAGGTTTGGTGCCACTAAGGTGACATCATATCCTTTTTCGGCCAGGGTGGAACACTCTTTGAAAAATACACGATTATCAGTGTACCGGTGAACGCTTGTTAAATGACAAACCTTGATTTTACGCGTTTTATTTTCCATGTTATCGGATACTGTCATTTTTTGATGACTTATTAAGCTCCCAGAAAAAGGAGCCAACAATGATTGCTATGAAAATGAGTATTTTTTGATGCGAGAATGGATTGTTCGTTATTGCAACAACCATCATCAATAGAACTGTGAATAATAACACTTTAGCTGAACTAAGGTGGATATTTCGGATGGCAATCACAACAAGGTACATGTAGATGAAAACATAAATTAATAACCCAATGAAGCCATATCGCCATGTCATCATCACGTATTCACTCTCAGAATAAATATGATTCTCATAGAAGTATTCTTTATACGGAGCATGACCAAGTAATGGTTTTTCTTTAATCATTTCCCATAAATGAGTCCACATTTCAAACCTCCCGTCCATAGAGGAGCCTTCTAAAAATTGACCGTGAATTACACTTTCAAGATAAGTTACTTTTGATGAGAGATCTCCTTCGTTTAGATTGTTCTGGGCTTCCATAAAGTTGGGCGCCGAAACGATTGACGTCGAATATTTAGTTGTTGCGAAAGATGCCGCAAAGCTTAAAACCATTATCCCTGCCGTAACAGCAATTAGCCGAATATGCTTTCGGTTTAAGTATGAAGATACAAGGATTAAACCCACCATGCCAACCATTTCGGTTCGTGACTGGCAGAGAAATGCCATTGTTAGCGCAAGAAAAAACCAGATGAAATCCCTCTTTTTATGATCGGATCGTGGCCAAAATAGTATCGCGAAAACAGAGAATATAATCGCGTTGATATTTGGATTCATAGCCAAACCTAACATTCTCTTGCCGGTTAATTGTCCTGCCGAGTCCAAACCAAAATACAAGTATCTCTCTGGATTTGGAAAAATATCACTTAAAAGTAAATTGATGTTAAAAGTGTTGAAATACTGCATCAAGTTTACAATGACCAATGCAATAAATAATTGTTTGAATAACTTGAGGTCCTCTAGCATTCCCGATAAAGAAAATAGAGCTGCGAACAAAGCAAACTTCATTAATTTAAATAGTTCAAAATAATCTCGCATTTCGCCCAATCGACTATTTACAGCAATGGTGAGCAATATATGTGTTGCAAAAATTCCGATTATTAAATAAAACCGCTTCGGTTGAATTGCTTTAAATCGAAAAGCTAGAATGATTCCTATAATAGGTACAACGATATCTACCAACTCAATTGCAGGGAGGCTGCTTTTAATCCTAAAAGGTGGCAGGAATAGAAGGCTTACAATTACCACAATGGATAGCCATCTCAGAATAGTGTCTATAGCTCCTGTCTTCATATATTCATTGAGTGTTTTCAAGAGAGTAATTTGTAAAATTAGGTAAATGAAACACGATTGATACGTCATTAAATATTACTTATCAACATTTATGCGTGGGGAATCGACGCCATTGCTTCTTTGTTTTTTCATTTATCTTTACCTTAATTATGTTAAAAAAATATTTACCAAAATTCAACGCATTATTGCTAGGTATCATTTTAGCTCAAATTTTAATTTACCATAAATTTTTGGCGTTGTCCATTGTGTTGTGGGTAACGACAAGCATTGTTAATTTGATTTTAAATAAACCGAAACTTCGTTGGAATAACCTTAGGTTTCTTTTTGTAGTGCTTTATGTCCTCTATATCGTAGGTGTTTTTTATTCTATTAACAAATCCAATGCCATGTTTGACCTTGAGGTTAAAATGAGCCTGGTAATTTTCCCTTTATTCATTAGTTTTACTAACTATACTGTCGCCCATATTCGATTGCTTTTGTATGTCTTCATTGGTGGAGCTATATTGTCGATACTTTTACTTTTAGGTAATGCAACAATCAATTATTTAGAGACTGGTGCGTCAGGTTTTTTCTTTTATAATCGCTTAAGCCCAGTTGTTCATCCAAGTTATTTTTCATTTTACATGAATGTGATAATGATGCTGTTAATTTACGATTATACAACGGGTAAATTAAACTTGTTTAAACGGTACGTTCATATAATTATTTTTACTTTTTTCACCCTATTTATTGCCTTGTTGACGGCAAAAATAGCGCTCTTAACAACATTTGTTCTTTTGTGTATCTTGTTAGGGTATTGGGTGAAAAACTCAAAATGGACAGCTGTTCTTCTTTTCGCCGTTGGAAGTTTAGGACTTTTTGGAACCATCTATACGCAGTCCGATTTTGCAAAAGAACGGATTAATGATTTCTTCAACGCTTTTGAATTGAAGGGAACGGAGCGCTATCTTTACTCTACAGGACTTAGGCGAGCTATTTGGCAAAATGCATGGGACCTGTATTCTGAAAAACCAATCTTAGGATATGGTACTGGGGATGTGACAGATAACTTAATGGTAAAGTATGCCCAAAACAATAATTTAAATGCCCTAGATAAACGATTAAATACCCACAATCAATTTCTGCAAACTGCAATAGCAATTGGCTTAGGCGGTTTGATCTGCATGGTTTTGTTAATGCTAATTCCTTTGCTCTATTTTAGAAGGAATATACTTTTTGCAGGTTTTGTTGTGATGACAATATTTTTTCTACTGACCGAATCTGCGTTTGAAACACAGGCAGGTGTAATCGGTATTCTATTGCTTTATTCATTACTTAGTGTTAATCCATTGGCGGAAAATAAAAACAATAAGGTTCAATCTTATTAATATCTTTGTTCTAGAAATTTTTGAAATGCGTTTACTCATTCTTACTCAATACTTCCCGCCAGAAACGGGAGCGCCACAGAATCGACTTTTTGAATTAGCCTTGCGCTTAAAAGAAAAAGGGATTGATGTTGAAATTCTTACGGCTATGCCTAACTATCCGAAAATGGAAATCATGGAAGGGTACAAAGGTTTGAAATATAAGGAAGAGGAGATTGAAGGCTTAAAGGTTTATCGATCAAAAATATATATTTCTAAAGAGAAGGGGATACGCAAGCGTCTTATGGTTTACTTTTCTTTTGTTTTCTCATCCTATAAAGTTGGTAAGAAACTAGGAAATTATGACTATTTGATGTGTGAATCACCACCTCTTTTCCTGGGTTACTCAGCTATGAGGCTCTCCAAAAAGTTAAAGGCGAAGTTGATTTTTAATGTAAGTGACTTATGGCCTGAGAGTGCAGAGAAAATGGGAGTTGTCACAAACAAGTTTTTTTTAAAAATGGCCTATAATCTAGAGGCAAAAATTTATAGAAAATCATTTTTTATCTCAGGTCAAGCAACCGGTATTGTGGGAAGTATTAAGAAACGTTTTCCTGAAAAAGATGTTTATTGGCTATCAAATGGTGTCGATACAAAAACAATAGATCCTGATAAAATAGAACCGTACGGTTTGCGAGAAAAATATAACATTCCCGGAGATCAAACGGTCTTGTTTTATGGAGGCATCTTAGGCCATGCGCAAGGTTTACAAATCATTGTGAATGCAGCAACACATTTCAAAGGAGAAAAGGTCACATTTGTTTTAATGGGCAGTGGACCTGAGAAAGATGATTTATTAGCCTTGCAAAAAGAAGTTGAGGCAGATAATGTCATATTTGCTGAGCCTGTTGGGCGAACGGAGGTTGCACATGTCTTAAAAGAAGCGGATGCTTCCATCATACCATTGCGAAAACTAGATGTTTTTGAAGGGGTTATACCATCAAAAATATTTGAAGTGTTAGCCATGGCTAAACCAATTATTCTGGGAGTAAATGGTGAATCAAAAGCTTTTTTCATTGACGAAGCAAATGCTGGTTTACATTATGAACCGGAAAATACCGACGCGCTAGTAAAAGCGATTCGCTATGCCCTGAATCATCCAGTCGAAATGCAAGAAAAGGGGATGAATGGTAGGGCTTATGTTGAGGAAAAATTTGACCGTGAATTGTTGGTAAACAATTTCTATGAATATCTAAAAGACAAACACCAATCAATTTAGAATAACACCATCCTAATTTTTTAGGCGAAAAGTGTAGTTTTTCAGATATCATAGAAAATGGAACTGAGCGACTATTTTAATTAGCATATTTGCTACAGGATGTTTATCCGAGTCCGTTTTAGAAAGTAAATAGGCGAGTTTTTAATGCCCTTCCTCGTCTTGTCCATTGCTAATGAACCCGAAGTGTCATACGAAAGAGTTCAGGATGAGTCAAGTCTCAAAGCAAAAGGCAAAGTCTATTGTTTTTTATCTAATATCTTGGTGCGAAATAAAAAACTTGTTTTTTAAGGATCGATAAGTTAGATTTAGAATACGAATACAATTCGTATCTTTGCATAAAAATTGATTAGACTATGATTCCTTTCTCTCCGCCACGTATGGACCAACAAATTGTTGAAGAAGTAGGTAAAGTATTGCTCTCTGGTTGGATTACTACCGGACCACGGACAAAGGAGTTTGAAAAACGCCTTGCAAGTTATATTGGTTGTCGTAAAGTGATTTGCTTGAACTCTGCAACAGCAGGAATGGAATTGGTGTTGCGTTGGTTTGGTGTGAAAGAAGGAGATGAAGTAATTATTCCTGCCTACACGTACTGTTCAACGGCAAACGTTGTCATGCATTGCGGCGCAACCCCGGTTATGGTCGATATTGATGAGAAGGACTTTAATATTAGCGTGGCCAACATTAAAAAAGCAATAACATCAAAAACTAAAGCTATAATTCCGGTAGATATTTCTGGATTTCCATGTGATTATGAGGAGATTAACGAATTGGTGGCAAGCAAGGAAATAAAATCGCTTTTTTCGCCACATTCAGATGAGCAAGCTACACTTGGACGGATTTTAGTGATGGCGGATGCCGCTCATAGTATAGGGGCAAGCTATCAAGGCAAAATAAACGGCAGCGTAACGGATGTGGCTGTTTTTTCTTTTCACGCGGTTAAAAATTTGACCACTGCAGAAGGTGGGGCAGTTTGTTTGAATTTACCTGAGCGATTTGATGTGGATGAGGTCTATCGTTTATTAAATGTTAAATCCCTACACGGTCAGTCAAAAGATGCCCTGGCAAAAGCAAAAGCTGGTGGCGGAAATTGGAGATATGATGTAGTAGAGCCAGGTTACAAATGCAACATGATGGACATTCAAGCAGCCATTGGTTTGGTTGAATTGGGGCGTTATGAATCAAATTTAAATCGCCGCCGTGAAATCTTTGCAATTTATAATCAAGCTTTTGAAAATGAAGACTTGATAATTCAGCCTACTTTTAAAAGTGATAAGAAGGAAAGCTCTTATCATTTATACATGATTAGAGTGAAAAATGCAACTGAAGCGCAACGCGACGAAATTATCAATCGAATTTTTGAACAACAAGTTTCAGTAAATGTGCATTTCCAACCCTTGCCTTTATTGACTGCTTATAAAAGCCGTGGATTCAAAATGGCAGATTATCCTATGGCGTTTAGTAAATATCAGAATGAAATTACACTCCCCGTCTATTTTAATTTGACGGATGATAATTTAAATACGATAACCAACGCGGTAATTAATGCCGTAAATTCAGTAATGTGTTAATAGATGCAAGTAAAAGTTTTAACCGTTATAGGAGCTCGCCCGCAATTTGTCAAAGCGGGTGCTTTAAGCCGTGCCTTTGAAAAATCTGATCGAGTAGAAGAGATTATTGTACATACTGGACAACACTTTGATGAAAACATGAGTGATGTTTTTTTCGAGGAAATGAATATTCCTAAACCCAAATATAATCTGCAAATAAATAGCCTAGATCATGGCGCAATGACGGGGCGTATGCTAGAAGGTATTGAGGGAATTATTAAGGATGAAAAGCCGGATTTATTGTTGGTATATGGAGATACAAATTCAACATTGGCTGGAGCATTAGCTGCTAAAAAGCTGCATGTAAAGGTAGCACATGTGGAGGCTGGTTTACGCAGTTTTAATATGGAAATGCCTGAAGAGGTGAATCGTATTTTAACGGATCGAATTTCCGATTATTTGTTTTGCCCAACGGATACAGCTATTGATAATTTGCGAGATGAGGGGTATGATAATATAAGTTGTGCTGTTGTAAAGTCGGGTGATGTTATGCAGGACGCGGCTTATTTTTATGCTGAAATCTCAAGCGAAAAATCAACCATTATTTCTGAATTGGGTTTAGAAAAGTTTTGTTTGGCCACATTACACCGTGCCGAAAACACAAACGATCCAGAAAAATTAAAGTGTATTGTTAATGCGCTCAATGAGATTCATGCAAATAAAATTCCCTTAGTCTTGCCTTTGCATCCTAGAACAAAAGGAAAATTGGAAGCATTTGGCTTGAAGCTGAAGGTGAAGACGATTGATCCTGTTGGATATTTTGATATGATCGAATTGATCAAACATTGTGATTTGGTCATGACCGATAGTGGCGGTCTGCAAAAAGAAGCTTTCTTCTTTAAAAAGCATTGCATTACCATGCGTGAGCAAACCGAATGGGTAGAGCTTATTTCTGAGGGAGTGAATGTATTAGTAGGATCGGATCAAACAAAAATTGTTGACGCTGTTGCGTTAATGTTGAATAAAAATTCTGATTTTGAAAAGGACCTCTATGGCAACGGTAAAGCCTGTGAGAATATCATTAACCACATTTTGCAGAACAACTAAAATGAGTTTTATAGCCAAACGCGTATTTGATATTCTTTCCTCATTAATCGCTTTGGTTATTTTTTCGCCCATCTTAATGATTATCTCTATTTGGATTGCGCTCGATAGTCGTGGAGGTATTTTTTATCGTCAAATTCGAGTTGGAAAAAATCAAAAAGAATTTGGATTGTATAAATTCAGGTCTATGCGATCTTATTCCGACAAAGCGGGTCAAATAACTATTGGTAATGATTCACGAATCACTAAAGTAGGCGAATTTATTCGCAAGTTTAAAATAGACGAAATACCACAACTCATCAATATCATAAAAGGAGATATGAGCGTTGTAGGCCCTCGCCCTGAGGTGCCTAAATACGTAAAGATGTATTCTGCAGAGCAATTGAATGTATTGACGGTTTTACCAGGATTAACTGATTATGCTTCTATCGAATACTTAGATGAGCAAAAGATCTTGGGTGCCGCTGATGATCCCGACAAAGCATATATAGAGGAGGTAATGCCCGCCAAATTAAAACTTAATTTAAAATACATTGCTGATCGCTCTTTCTGGTTAGATATTAAATTGATTTTTCGAACAATAGGTAAAATTATTCGCTAGTTTTTGTTTCCTGTAATAAGAGTTTAACCCCAAATAATCTGAGTCTTTCTCAACGATTAAATGGCAGAACTTTATAAATTATTACGTAAATTGAAACGTGTTTAACCATTCATGGATGGTCAAAATCTTTTTTTATGAAATTATTAACAACGCTAACACTCTTATTTTTTACGATTTGTAGCTCTGCGCAAATGACTCCCACATTTGATGATATTTGGATTCCAATGCGAGATGGAGAATTACTCCAAGCAGATGTATATATTCCAGATGGAGTTACAAGTGGTGAGGTCGTTTTAATTCAAACTCCTTACAATAAGGATTTCTATTCTTGGTCACTTCCAATGGGAGTTGGAATGGATTTGGATGATCAACCATTTATTTGGGTGATTGTAGATTGGCGCGGCTTTTATGGTTCTTTTGGAGCAGATGTGACCGATTTTGAAAGGGGAGAAGATGGTTATGATATTTGTGAATGGATTACTGAACAAGATTGGCACGGAGATCGCATTGGAACATGGGGACCTTCAGCATTGGGTGGCGTTCAATATCACACGGCAAGAGAAGAGCATCCTAACCATACCTGTGCAGTTCCCATGGTGAATACTGGTGCGCAAGGTTATGAAACGTATTTTTACGGCGGCGTGCTCGAAGAAGCGCGTTTATTTCAATTAGATGCGCTCGGTATTGGACTCTCCCCTATCGTCCTTGCTAACCGCTATGATAATTTGTTTTGGACTATCGCAGAAGAGGGGGCTTATTTTTCAAGTGAAATCCATATTCCAACGTTGCAAATTGGTGGTTGGTATGACCATACAATAGATGCAATGATGGAGTTCTATAAAAACTCACGCAGTGATGCTGATGCTGATGTGCAAGATCAGCAATGGTTATTGGTTGGTCCATGGGTACACGGAGGCACAGGTGCTGCATATGTTGGCTCTGCTGTTCAGGGTGAACTCACATATGATAATGCAGAGTTTAAAAGTGACTCAATGGCCTGGGATTTTTTGAACTATTATTTATTAGATGCAGACAACGGTTGGGACGATACAGATTTAATTACATATTATGAAATGGGTGGCAACGATACTTGGCATACTTCCAATTCAGACGATATTCATGCAACTGATTCAGATCTCTTGTTTTTAGATAAAGATGGAGCATTGAACGGGGATGGTGGAGTAGGTGATGACTCTTTTGTTTGCGACCCGAATGATCCAAGTCCAACAATTGGTGGGGCTACTCTTTCAAATGATTTAGATCAAGGACCTTATAATCAAAATAGTCTGGATGTTCGAAACGATATTCTGACTTTTCAAACCAGAACATTAGCCAACTCAATTGCAATTACGGGGCGCATAAAAATTAAACTTTTCATTGAAAGCGATCAGCCAGATGGTGATATTGCTATTCGATTAGCTGATCTTTATCCAGATGGTCGAAGTATGCTAATAACTGATGGTATTCAACGCATGCGATTTCGTGGTGGAGATTATTATGAGGCTGACGAAGATTTTATGGAGCCTGGTGAGGTTTATGAAGTGAATATCGAAATGCCTTTTACCAATTATACATGGTTAACGGGTCATGCCATTAAGATTTACGTTAGCGGTAATCACGCCGTACGTTTTAACGTTAATTTACAAGATGGCGGAGAAATGTATGTTGAAGGAGACGGCAATGTTGCCAATATAACTGTGCATCACAACTCAACTTATCCAAGTTCAGTTGAACTGCCTGGTGAAGATCTATATCTATCCACTTTCGAAAATGAAACGGTTGATTTTGAAGTGTTTCCAAATCCTGCGATTACGGAATTAATCATTCGAGGACAGCAGTTTAAGACATTTACAATCTATGATGTCATAGGCGAAGAATGTATGCAGTCTGCTGCTTTTCAGGGGAAGCGTATTGATGTTTCATCACTTTCTCAAGGAATTTACATACTTCAGTTGAGCACTGTTGACGGTGTGACAGTTCAACATAAATTCACAAAAAAATAGTTCATCTAGTTCTTTCCAATAGACGCCCTACAAAAAAATGTCCCGCTCCAGTAAAACCAAAGCGGGACTTTATGTTGCCGTTCCGTGCTATCCTATATCTCTTGCGAGCTAGGGAAGAACAGATCGTCTAGAAAACATATTTCAGTTATCAATGTACAATTAATTAACAATTACAACAAATGTTTAAGGTGAACTTACTTTACATTTGAACATTGAACATTGAACATTGAACATTGACAAATTACATCATTGGCATTCCACCAGGCATTCCACCGCCCATATGAGCAGGTTCATCTTCAGGAATATCTACAATAACGCATTCCGTCGTCAATAACATGGATGAAATCGAAGCCGCGTTTTCTATCGCGATTCGAGTCACTTTCGTTGGATCAATTACGCCAGCGTCATATAGGTTTTCAAAAACTTCTGTTCTTGCATTAAAACCATAGTCACCTTTACCTTCAGCTACTTTTTGCACAATTACTGCGCCTTCACCACCTGCGTTTTTAACAATTTGTCTTAACGGTTCTTCAATTGATCTTCTTACAATGGCAATTCCGGTTGTTTCATCTGCATTATCACCTTCTAGCCCATCTAAGGCACCAATTGCACGAATAAATGCAACACCTCCACCAGGAACAATTCCTTCTTCAACTGCTGCACGTGTAGCAGATAAAGCATCATCAACACGGTCTTTTTTCTCTTTCATTTCAACTTCAGTTGCCGCACCTACATAAAGTACTGCAACCCCACCAGAAAGTTTTGCTAAACGCTCTTGTAATTTTTCTTTGTCGTAATCAGAAGTTGTTGTTTCTATTTGCGCTTTAATTTGGTTAATACGCGCATCAATAGCTTCTTTATTCCCTTGTCCATTAACAATTGTTGTATTGTCTTTGTCAATGTCTACTTTTTCAGCAGTTCCCAGGTGTTCAATTGTTGCATTTTCTAAAGTGAATCCTCTTTCTTCAGAAATTACAGTTCCTCCTGTTAATACTGCAATATCTTCTAACATTGCTTTACGTCTGTCACCAAATCCTGGAGCTTTAACAGCTGCAATTTTTAGCCCTGCTTTTAAACGGTTAATTACCAATGTAGATAAGGCGGTTCCGTCAATATCTTCAGCAACAATCAATAAAGGTTTCCCTGATTGTGCAACTGGTTCTAATACTGGCAGTATTTCTTGAATGTTAGAAATCTTTTTATCGTAAATTAAGATGTACGGATTTTCTAATTCAGCAATCATTTTTTCTGCATTCGTAACAAAGTATGGAGAAAGGTATCCACGGTCGAATTGCATTCCTTCAACTGTTTTAACTTCAGTTTCAGTTCCTTTTGCTTCTTCTACGGTAATTACGCCTTCATTACCAACAACTTTCATAGCTTCAGCAATTAAGCTACCAATTGAACTATCGTTATTTGCTGATATTGTCGCGACTTGTTTGATTTTATCATTATCCGACCCAACCTCTTGAGATTGTTCTTTTAAACTATTTACAACCACTTTTACCGCCTTGTCAATTCCTCGTTTCAAATCCATTGGATTTGCCCCTGCTGCCACGTTTTTTAGACCTGTTGTAATTATTGCTTGCGCCAAAACAGTTGCTGTTGTTGTTCCGTCTCCTGCAATGTCTGCAGTTTTTGAAGCAACTTCACGCACCATTTGTGCGCCCATATTTTCAATGCCGTCCGCTAACTCAATTTCCTTTGCAACAGTAACCCCATCTTTTGTAATGTGCGGTGCGCCAAACTTTTTATCAATAATTACATTTCTTCCTTTTGGTCCTAATGTTATTTTTACAGCGTTCGCCAAAGCGTCCACTCCTTTTTTCAATTGATCTCTTGCTTCAATATCAAAAACTATTTCTTTTGCCATTTCGTTCTATTTAATTCAGTTTAAACAATTATTATAATATTCCGTAAACGTCTGATTCACGCATAATCAAATAGGTGTTTCCATCTAATTTAATTTCTGTACCAGAATATTGTCCGTAAAGCACGCTATCTCCTTCTTTTACTGTCATGGGTTCGTCCACTTTACCGGGCCCTACTGCAATTACTTTACCTTGCAAGGGTTTTTCTTTTGCCGTGTCAGGAATGATGATTCCACTTGCGGTCTTCTCTTCTGCCGGAGCAGCTTCTATCAAAACTCGGTCTGCTAATGGTTTTAACATAATTATATTTTGTTTGTTCGTTTATAATCTTTGTTTTGTTTAGTCACAATTTGTGCCATTCTCCTAATCCACTTATTAAGTGTCAAAATGGCTAAATTATCAGACTTTATTGCAGAAAAAATGTCAATATGAATGACATACTGACATTTTTAGATATTATTTATTCTAATATTTATTCTCCGGCTGCTCCAGGGTTTAATCCTTCTGGTAATGTTAAACCTGTTTCAGGTGCGTCATCAGCATCAATTTCTGACAGGTCTGTTTCAATTTCGCTAGGATCGCCAGCAGCTGGTGCATCATTCCCCCCAAGTGCCATTCCTAATACAATTACAGCAATTGCAATTGCTAATCCCCAAGTTCCTTTTTCTAAGATATCGGTCGCTCTCTTAGCACCGCCCAATTGCACGGCTGAACCAAATTCAGAATTTAATCCTCCTCCTTTTGGATTTTGTACAAGCACAAATAAAATTAGTGCTACACAGGCTACTAATATGATTATAGTTAATAGAGTCCCCATTTTATCTTTTTTTAGATTCTTCCCTTATTTTTTCAATTCGACTTGCAAAGAAAGTCTTTTTTTCTGGATATAACAAAATTAATTTCTCATAAGCTGAAATTGCCTTTGAATAATTCTTTTGTAACACATGAATTTTAGCTAAAGTCTCGGTGACCATATCGTCCGATTCTTCTACACTTTTCTGCGCGCTTTTTACCGGATTATAGAAGTCTTGAACTGGTTTTGAGATCCTTGGCTCTTCTGCCATGAATTTATCCAGCAAAGCGTCAATATCTTTTTTTCTACCGTCCTCTTTAGGTGTTTCTTTTTCTACTATTTTTTCTGTTGATACGGGGGTGGATTCAACTTCTTCAATAGTTGGAGCTGCCTCTTTTTCTTCTGTTTTTGCTAAAGATTTATTTCCTTCTTGTTTAATTCGAAGCCACTGTATAAAGGTTAAATCGCCTCTATTAATAGTCTCATCAAGCGAATCATTTGAAACTGGTTCAACCGTAATTTCTTCTTCAATTGGAATTTCTTCTATGACCGCTTCCAACTCCTTTTCTTCAACTTCTTCAAACGGATTGTTAGTAGCAATTTCAGAACTTACAAAAGCCACATCTATTGCTTTATTTAAGATGTCAACATCAAGTTCTGTTAAATCATTTTTTATGATCGATTCTTCAACCTCAGGCCTTGTTACTGGAATTGATTCTTCAACACTCGCAACATTTTCATTTGCTTCAACAGGAGGTATACTAATTTCAGCTTCAACCTTAATTTCTTCTGTAGGTTCTTGAATGATAGGGACGAACGTTTTTACTTCTACATTATCAGGCGTTTCTACAACTGCCGGAACTGGGACCTGTTTTTCTTCCGCTTCGGTTGCTGAAAAATCGCTTAGTGGTTCCGATTCATTTGTTGCATCTCCAGAATGAATGAATTCGTATAAATGTCCACGATCAGGTGCGTGAATCGCTGTTGACTTTAGTTTTTCTTCAAAATCAATGCTAGTGGCAAGCGCTAAGCCTTTCAATTCTAACAAACGAAAACTGCTAGCATATGGATACTTTTTTACGAGTTCTTCTAAATCTGAAAGATCGTCTTTTTCAACAGCTTGAGGCAGCGAAATATAGTGCGCTATTTTATCACCCGAAATCACCAATTACTTGTAAGGCGGTTAATTATATCTTGGGACAATTTTCCATTGATATCGTCCAGCAGTTCAGATTGCACGGCGGTTAAATCTAAATTGGCATCAAAATCAGATTGTTGCGTAAAATTAGCTTCAAAACTTTGATCCTCGTTTTTATTATTAATCACAGTAACGGAAAGAGTTACTATTAGTCTGTTTAATGCAGCTAATTCATCCGATTGGACAGATACGGGCGTGGTGTTAAAGTAAGTGATTCTGCCTGAGACTTCAATGTCCGCATTCTTGCTTTTTAAATCCAATTTCGTTCGGGAGATCATATAATCCTTGAAGAAATCGGTATAGGCTGCACCATAACCAACAGGTGCATTTGCAGCTTGTTCTTCAAATAATTCAACTGAAAAAGTTTCTGCATCAATACTGCCATCAAGCATTCCATATTCTATGTCGCAAGAGTAGAGTAGAATTGGAATCAAAAAAAATGCAAATAATGTTTTCATATTCAGTATAACGGCAGCAGTCCTCGCTTATTTTAAATCGTATTCTTTTATTTTACGGTATAAGGTACGTTCAGATATCCCTAAGTCTTGTGCGGCATATTTTCTTTTACCTCTGTGTTTTTCCAATGCTTTTTGAATTAATTCCTTCTCACGGTCTTCTAAAGAGAGTGATTCCTCAACTTCTATATGTTCTTCATAGCCATTTCCATATTGGTCGGGTGTGTGAACTGTTGTGTCTTCATTGTAGATGTATGGCTCCGCCAATAAATTAGGACGTTTTGTACCTGGTTCAGGATATAATTTTGAAATCATATCATTCCGATCTTCGCTACTTAAATCATCAGTGCCCTCGCGAAGCATGTTCACAACCATTTTTTTAAGCTCGCCCAAATCTTTTTTCATATCAAAGAGTACCTTATACAAAAGGTCACGCTCACTAAAGTCACTTTCTTTAGAAGCTGTACTTGCGAGTATTGGTAGGTTTGTAGCCGTATAATCGGGTAAATAGGTTTGCAAAATCTCTCCACTAATGTCACGGCTATTCTCAACTACCGAGATTTGCTCTGTCACGTTTTTCAATTGGCGTATATTTCCTGGCCAATTGTAATTGTTTAAAACGTGGATCGCATCATCAGTTAATCGAATGGAGGGCATGCGGTATTTTTCAGCAAAATCTGATGCGAATTTGCGAAACAATAAGTGAATGTCATCTTTTCTTTGGCGTAAAGGCGGCAATTTAATTGGAACAGTGCTTAACCTGTAAAATAAATCCTCTCTAAATTTCCCCGTTTGAATGGCTTGTAACATGTTTTCATTTGTCGCAGCTATGATTCGAACATTTGTTTTAATCGGTTGTGATGATCCAACTCGAATAAACTCACCAGTTTCTAAAACCCTTAAAAGTCGTACTTGTGTCGTCAGCGGCAATTCGGCAACTTCATCTAAAAAAATGGTGCCGTTGTCCGCAACTTCAAAATAGCCTTTCCGCTGGTCGTGGGCTCCTGTAAACGATCCTTTCTCGTGTCCAAAAAGTTCACTATCTATTGTTCCTTCAGGTATTGCACCGCAGTTAACGGCAATATAGGAGCCGTGTTTACGTGCACTTAATTGATGAATAACTTTAGGAATTACTTCTTTCCCTGTTCCACTTTCACCGGTAATAAGCACGCTAATATCAGTGGGCGCTACTTGCACAGAAATATTCAAGGCTTGCTTTAAAGCGCTCGAATTACCAATAATACCAAAACGTTGTTTTATCTGTTGTAAATCCATAGTTAGCTTTTAAGGGCTATTCCTTTTAGCGTGGCGCTGGTGAAATCAGTAATTTTTACATCAACATAATCACCAGGTTTAAAATTGTCTTTCGGAAAAATTGTTGTCACATTTTGTGAATTACGTCCGTAAACAAAATCGTCTGAACGTTTTGATGTGCCTTCAATTAATACTTTACAAGTGGTCCCAACCAGGCGCTCATTAGCAGCATAAGACAGTTTAGCTTGCAAGGTTTGCACCTCATACAAACGCTGTTTCTTTAATTCTTCCGGGATGTCGTCTTCAAATTTCCGTTCGGCCAACGTTTTTGGTCGTTCAGAATAGAAAAACATGTATGAGAATTCGTACCCAACTTCTTCCATTAAGGTTAGCGTTTCCTTGTGATCTTCGTCAGTCTCACCACAGAATCCTGTAATTATATCTGAGGAAATAAATGCAGTAGGTAAAATTCTTTTTATGGCATCAATTCTATTTAAATACCATTCACGCGTATAGCCACGATTCATTCTTTTTAAAACATCTGAACTACCAGATTGGACTGGAAGGTGGATGTACTTGCAAAGGTTTTCATGTTTCGCCATAACGTGCAATACATCATCTGTCATATCCTTAGGATGCGACGTAGAAAAGCGAATTCTTAAATCAGGATTAACAAGCGCCACTTTTTCCATTAAATCGGCAAAGGTAACCACTGGTTGTGTTGCGTCAATTACTTCTCCTTTTTTGGTAATGTTCCATTTGTAACTGTCTACATTTTGTCCAAGTAGTGTTACTTCACGGTATCCGTTGTTGTATAGTTCTCGCGCCTCTTTAACGATTGATTCAGGGTCACGGCTTCGTTCTCTGCCCCTTGTAAAAGGGACTACGCAGAATGAACACATATTATCGCAACCTCGCATAATTGAGATGAAAGCAGTAATGCCGCCCGCACCTAATCTTACTGGTGCAATATCCGCATAGGTTTCTTCACGAGATAATAATACGTTGACTGCTTTTTGTCCTCCATTTACCTCTTCAATTAAGTTGGGTAAATCGCGATAGGCATCTGGTCCTGCTATTAAATCAACTAATTTCTCTTGTTCTAAAAGATCTTTCTTTAAGCGCTCAGCCATGCAGCCTAGTATTCCAATTACCAACGAAGGATTTTTTTTCTTACGCTTATTATATTGGCTGAGTTTATTTCTAACACGTTGCTCGGCGTTCTCTCTTATGGAACAGGTATTCATTAAAATGACATCCGCGTCTTCTGAATTTCGTGTTGTCGTATATCCCTCTTCACTTAAAATTGATGCTACAATTTCACTGTCCGAAAAATTCATTTGGCAACCGTAGCTCTCCAAATAAAGTTTTTTTCCGTTAGGTGTTATTTCTTTGCGATCTAACAAAGTTGCTGAACCTTGCAGTTTTTCGTCAATCACCTTTTCTTCTGTTCCAAATTCTCTCATTAATCTATTATTCGGCTATTTTTGTGCAAATTTAGCTATATTTTAGATGGTATGACATAATGGCAGAAAATTATTTTTTAGGATTTAACGTTTTTTATTATTACATAATAAGGGAAAGAAAAATCTTTTTTCCGACAAAACTGATACATTAATTGAAATATCATTTCTAATTTTGGCTCGCGATTTAGAAGATAATTAAAAATAAACTCAAAGGTTAAGTTTTTAAGTATCTCTTTTAAGGATTGCAGTTTTTAACAGTTACATATAGAACCGAAATATAAGGTATGGCAAAAAATCTCGTAATAGTTGAGTCACCTGCAAAGGCAAAAACAATTGAGAAATATTTAGGAAAAGATTTCGTCGTAATGTCAAGTTATGGACACGTGCGAGATTTGGCAAAAGGAGATGGATCCATTGACGTTGAGAATGGTTTTACTCCTAAGTATATTGTATCAACCGATAAGAAAAAGGTAATAACGGAACTAAAAAAGATGGTGAAAACTGTTGATGAGGTTTGGTTAGCATCTGATGAGGACCGTGAGGGAGAAGCCATTTCTTGGCATTTAAAAGAAACCTTAGGTCTTGATAAAAAAGGATATAAACGAATTACTTTTAATGAAATTACCGAATCGGCTGTTTTGGAGGCTATCGCAAATCCAAGAGAGATTGATGCTGATTTAGTGAATGCGCAGCAAGCCAGAAGAATTTTAGATAGATTGGTTGGTTTTGAGCTTTCACCCGTTTTATGGAGAAAAGTAAAACCTTCTTTATCTGCAGGTAGAGTGCAATCTGTTGCTGTTAGATTGGTTGTTGAACGCGAACAAGACATTGAAAAGTTTGAATCAAATAGTTTTTTTAGAACAGATGCTTTATTTAAAGTAGGAGGTTCTTCACTTAAAGCGAAATTAAGTGGTCAGTTCGATTCAAAAGATGCAGCTAAAAGTTTTGTTGATAAATCCACGAATCACGACTTTAAAGTAAATAGTATTGTAAAAAAGCCCATTAAGAAAAGTCCGACTGCTCCATTTACAACATCTACTTTACAACAAGAGGCCAGTTTAAAATTAGGTTTTTCAGTATCTCGAACAATGTCTGTAGCACAGCGCCTGTATGAATCTGGTTTAATCTCCTATATGAGAACTGATTCAGTTAACTTATCTCAAACGGCAGTCGACGCAGCAAAAACAGAAATAGAAACAGCTTACGGCGCACAATATTTTGAGCACCGTAAATTCAAAAATAAATCAAACTCAGCCCAAGAAGCTCACGAGGCCATTCGTCCTACAAATTTTGGATTACATGAAATTGATGCGGAAAGAGACGAAGCAAGACTTTATCAATTAATTTGGAAAAGATCAATTGCCTCGCAAATGGCTGAAGCAAAATTGGAACGTACGTCAATTAAAATTGATGCACCTGATAATAAAGAGTTTTCTGCAACTGGAGAAATCGTATTGTTTGATGGTTTCTTAAAAGTATACCTTGAATCGAATATTGATGATGAAGAGGATGAAATGGAAGGCCTATTGCCCCCAATGGATGAAGGAGATTTATTGATGAGAGATACAATTACTTCAACGGAGCGTTTTACAAGACCGCCTTCAAGATTTGTTGAAGCAAGCTTGGTGAAGAAATTAGAAGAATTAGGAATCGGTCGTCCGTCAACTTATGCGCCAACAATTTCTACCATCCAAAAAAGAGGATATGTAGATCGCGGAGAGCGCGAAGGAACGGAGCGTAAGTATATGGTGATTTCATTAGAAGGACCAGAAGTATCTGAATTTACAAGTACTGAAAAGACCGGAAGTGATAAAGGAAAATTAGTGCCAACCGATATTGGTCGTGTTGTTACTGAATTCTTAATGAAGCATTTTGATCAAGTGATGAACTATAACTTTACAGCAAGTGTGGAGAAAGAGTTTGATGATATTGCAAAAGGATTGGTAGAGTGGACTAAAATGATTTCGGAATTTTATACGCCGTTCCATTTAAAAGTGGAAGACACAATTGAGAATTCTGAAAGAGCATCTGGAGAAAGATTGTTGGGTGTTGATCCAAAATCTGGCAAAAACATGTATGCGAGAATTGGCCGATTTGGGCCAATGGTTCAGATTGGAGAGGCAGATGATGAAGATAAACCAAAGTTTGCATCCATTCAGAAAGATCAAAGTATTCAAACCATTACGGTTGAACAGGCGCTTGAATTATTCAAGTTTCCAAAAGTAATTGGTGAGTATGAAGGGGTTCCTGTAAAAATCAATAAAGGAAGATTTGGACCATATGTTCAATTAAACAAACTCTTTGTTTCTATTAAAGAAGCAAACGGAGATACATTGGAGAATATGGAATTAGAACGTGCAATCGTTTTAATTGAGGAAAAGCGAGAAGAGGATCGTAACCGAATGATTAAAGTTTTCAAAGAAGACGATACCATGCAGTTGTTGAATGGGAGATATGGTGCTTACTTGAAAATTGGCAAGAAAAATTTCAAACTTCCAAAAGATGTTGAGCCTGCAGAGTTATCATATGAGCAGTGCATTGAAATTTCTAAAAATCAACCAAAGCCAAAAGGTAAGAAAAAGAAGAAGTAGTATTTTGTTGACCAATAGTGACCGATCAGGAATAATTTAGATAAATGAAAGATTTAAGTATTTATTTCGAAATGAGTGAAGAAAGAAAGGGTTTTAACCCAGGTCAAATTGGAGAACGAATTCTCAATAATTCGCTCATTAATTATGAGCAGCTGGCAGAAGGCAGCATAGCGCTCATTTATGTTCCCGATTACAGAAATAGTGACATTTCTCAAAATGAAAACTGGATCAATGATTTTAGACAATCATTGTTCGAACTGTATGCGGGGGAATGGAAAGCGGAGATTTGTGAATTAGGAATTATTCGCCCAGGTGAATCGGTGGCTGATACCTACATGGCGGTTCGAGATGTTGTGACAGAATTAGTCAAATCGGAGGTGTTCCCAATCGTAATTGGTGGAAGTCAAGATTTGACTTATCCAATTTACCAAGCTTACGAAAAATTAGAGCAAACAATAAATATTATAGGGGTTGACCCTGCGCTTGATTTAGGCGATCCTGATCATGAAATAAACGCAAAAGGATGGTTAAATAAAATCGTTTTACACAAACCCAATTACCTATTCAACTTTTCGTTATTTGGTTATCAATCCTACTTGGTAAACCCAAAAGAAACGCAATTGTTGAAAGATCTTTATTTTGACGCGTACCGCCTAGGTGACTTCTATAATAATGAGAAGATGGTTGAACCGCAATTGCGGAATGCAGACATTTTAAGTTTTGATATGGACGCTATTCGTTCATCTGACAATAAGAGCAACCAACGCAATTTACCCAATGGTTTTTATGGTGAAGATGCTTGTCGTATTATGCGCTATGCGGGCTTAAGTGATAAACTAACAAGTTTGGGTTTGTTCAATTTTTCTCCAAACGGAGTGGGGTACCAGAGCGATTTAAATTTGTTATCCCAAATGATTTGGTATTTCATTGAAGGATTCAACTTGCGTAAAAAAGATTATCCAATAGGAAGTAAGACAGCTTATATCAAGTACCGTGTAAATATTGATGATTTCCGTGATGAGATCATTTTTTACAAAAGCAATAAAAGCAGCCGTTGGTGGATGGAAGTTCCTTATCCAAAAATCAAAGGAGTTAAATTGCAACGTCATTTATTAGTGCCTTGCGATTATGAAGATTACGAAAACGCCCTTAATAACGACTTGCCAGATCTTTGGTTAAGAACGTATAAGAAATTATCTTAGAAAATTTCAAATTCCGTCCGCACATGGCGGAGCAAATTCTTAAAATTTATTAATAGCCGAAACATCTTGTGAAGGTTATCAATACCCTACATTAACCTCACACTCAAAAACTTAAACTCAAGTCGCACTTAAGACATTCACTCCAGCCGCTTACTCAAGACACACACACCAAACTCAAACAGCTGCATAGTTACTTTTTAAATTATCAAACATACAAATACAAGGGAGACCTCAATTTGTTAAATGGTAAGCAAATAATTAACTCATGATTAAATTATTACTCAGTGCACTTTTACTAGTAACTACTCTTTTTACAGCAACATTTGCCCAGCAAGATCGGCAATTCACCCAATACATGTTTGATCGAATGTCATTTAATCCTGCTGTAACAGGTTTTAAGGGATATTGCGGCACATTGCTTTATCGCAACCAGTGGGATAAAGTGCAAGATGCTCCAAATACAACATTGCTCAACGTTCAGGGGAACCTCCAAAATTTAAACGTTGGTCCAGGTTCAATAGGAATAGGGATGTCCTTATCAAATGATGTGATTGGTTTTCAAAAAAGCAATAATGTTGTTTTAAGTGGGGCTTATCATATGCCAACCAATTACGGTACGCTGAGTGCGGGGTTGGGGATTGGTTTGATAAATGTAGGTTTAGATCCAGATTGGATCACACCTGACATACCAGCGAGTATGGATCCAAGTATTGTGACTACAAAAACAGGGCAAACTGGATTTGATTCAAACGTTGGATTGTATTGGTATGGTAATGGCGATTATTATGCCGGAATATCTATGACACATGTTGCTCCAGCCAAATTAACCACTGTTAATTTTAATATGGCGCGTCATTATTATGTGATGGCAGGGATCAAAAAGCCAATTTCTCTTGGAAATGGTATGCCATTTTATTTAAACCCTAGCACCTTAATTAAAGCAGATGGATCAACAATGGTCTTTGATGTGAATTTGAAAGCGGATCTTTGGGTGACTAAAGATTCTTACTTTTGGGCAGGGGCAACCTATCGTTTGTCAGATGCCTTTGCACTTATGGCTGGTTATGCAAAAGACAACTTTAAAATCGGTTATTCATTCGACGTCATGACAAACCCATTAAACGAGTACGGAAGAGGCACGCATGAATTGATGGTGAGTTATTGCATTTTCCCACCAAAAAGAACAGTAGGTCGAACAGGATTCCTTTTCAGTCTTGAGTAAATATGACTTATATCATGAATGAAAATAAAGCCAATTGAAACCTATATTGGATTTTTTCCGTATCCTATCAGACCAAAGACCCTGTTCTAGCAAATGTTTAGATCAATCCATGCTATAGAATACGCCAGATTGTGGTGTTAAAAAAAAATCATTGAATTAGGAAAGTGAAATAGATCAATAAAATAATTTCGTTTTCCATTAATTTTAATTATTTTAGCCACTTGTTGGAGTGTTCCGACGTTAAATAGTATTGAAAAAGCTAATTTATGAAGAAAGTTTTATCTCTAGTATTGTGCTGTTTGTCAGTAAGTTTTGTCTACGGACAACAAGATAAACAATTCACGCATTACATGTTTGATCGCATGTCTTATAATCCGGCAACGACTGGATTTAGAGGTTACTGTGGTACTTTGATCTACAGAAATCAATGGGATCGTGTGCAAGATGCACCGAATACAACACTTTTCAACGCGCAAGGCAACTTGCAAAACGTGATTCTTGGACCTGGTGGTTTGGGAGTTGGTTTATCATTCTCTAATGATGCAATTGGATTTCAAAGAAATAACAACCTAACATTAAGCGCTGCTTATCACTTGCCAACTGATTTTGGTACGTTGAGTGGAGGTATTGGGTTGGGTATTATAAACGTTGGATTCAGTCCTAGTTGGATTCCGCCTCAAATAGCTGCAAACGAAGATCCTGCCATTGCATCTATTAATACAAAAATTGCTGCAACTGGATTTGATCAAAACTTTGGTTTGTACTGGTATGGTAACGAAGGTTACTATGTTGGGATTTCTGCTACGCATTTAGCTCCCGCGAATTTAGATAAAGTAAGTTTTTCAGTTGCAAGACACTATTATGTAATGGGAGGTTATACCTATGATTTAGGTGAGCAAATTGGTACTAGAAACAAATTAGAATTAAAACCAAGTGTTTTGTTAAAAGCTGATGGGTCAACAATGGTATTTGATGTAAACATCATGGCTGACTATTGGTTGAATACCGATTCTTATTTCTGGGCTGGTGCTTCATACCGTTTCTCAGATGCAATTGCAGTAATGGCGGGATACGGATTCTCTCCAAGTAAAAACGTAAGTAAAGACATGTTTAAAATTGGATATTCATTTGATATAATGACCAATCCATTGAACGAATATGGTAAAGGTACACATGAGTTGATGGCGAACTATTGCATGTTTCCGCCGCCGCCTGTTGTTCCGCGTCATGGTAATCCGTTCATTTTGCAATAGTCAAAAAAAAATGTAACCTAATTAAATTACTCTCGTTAATAGAAGACCTAACCCTTATTAAGTCCTGATAGTCGAAAGATAAAGATTGGTAGAAAAAACAAAGGTAGCATGAAGAAATTAATAGTTTTTGTAGTAGGAATTACACTCTTGATATCAAGTTGTAATTCAGGGTCTGGGCATTTGCTTGGAGTGCAGGGAAGAAAAGTATTTTTTCCAGAACTCCCTCTAGGTATGATTTACATCCCTTCAGGTTCTTACATAATGGGTGCGAGTGATCAAGATGTTCCATTCTTGCATCAGTCTCGTTCTCACGTTGTGTCCATACACTCATTGTATATGGATCAAACTGAGATAACAAATAACGAGTATCGTGAATTTGTTTATTGGGTAAGAGATTCAATCTTTTTGGAGAAGGTATATGAGAACACTAATCCAACAGGGAATGATGAGATTGAGGAAGAGGCAATCGGGGACATGTTAAATCACCCGGACATCTATTATGATGAGGTAAACTTAGAATGGAAAGAATTCGATCCATCTCAGCCTTATATCAATAGAGAGTTGTTTGCCTTGTCTTGGAAAGTAAGAGGAATAAAGGATCAGCAGATTGTACCTTTGATCTCTGATATGTACTTGCGTCCAAACGAACGATTCTATAAAAGAAGAGAAATCGATACGCGCAAGTTGAAATTCCGTTATTACTGGATTGACTTGCAGGAGGCTGCTCGTAAAGGCCGTGTAAATGTGAAACGTGATGGATATAATAAAGATGGAGACTACAAATACCCTTCTTTAGATCCACAACACCGTGAATTGAAAAATCCTGCACATCCATTTACGGATGAGCCAGTAGGTCAAGATGAAGATCTAGGTTACTTCAATAAAAAAGGTCAAAACAATGCTTTAAGATCTCACACAGACAGAAGTCGTTTCATTATTGATGAAGTAATTAATGTATATCCAGATACTTTATGTTGGGTACGTGATTTTACGTATTCATTTAATGATCCAATGACAAATATGTATTTCTGGCATCCAGCATATGACAACTATCCAGTTGTTGGTGTGACATGGGTACAGGCAAAAGCATTTTGTATTTGGAGAACTCAAAAGTTAAATAGCTGGTTACATAACGTTGGCGCACTGTGGGTACAAGATTTTAGATTACCGACAGAAGGTGAGTGGGAGTATGCCGCTCGTGGAAACTTAAAACACAGTCCATACCCTTGGGGAGGTCCTTATATCAGAAACTCAGGTGGATGTATGTTAGGTAACTTCAAGCCAATGAGAGGAAGATATTTTGATGATGGCGGTTTCTATACTGTTAAATCTTATTCTTACAATCCAAATGGTTATGGACTTTACTGTATGTCAGGAAATGTTGCAGAGTGGACAGAAACTGCTTTTGATGAGTCTGTTTATGAGTTCTCTCATGATTTAAGTCCTGAATATAGATACAATGCTATGGATTGGGATCCACCATCAATGAAGCGTAAAGTTATTAGAGGTGGTTCATGGAAAGATATAGGATACTACCTACAGACTGGAACTCGTACTTATGAGTATCAGGATACTTCAAAGTCATACGTTGGATTTAGATGTGTTCAAACGCACATTGGACGTGGTGGTGATGATTTCGATAAAGAAGGCGGAGAGGAATTGAAGTCAGATATCGAATTGAGATAAGCAAGTAAATAAACCAAATAAATAAATGTTAAATTAAAAGCAAGGATACTATGAGACCAGGAACTAAAAAGTGGAAATTATTTATGGCGAAGTTGTACGGTATCGGTGCAGCTGTAGTAATCGTCGGAGCAATGTTTAAGATTATGCACTGGCCAGGAGCCGGACCCATGCTTGTAGCAGGACTTTCGACAGAAGCCGTAATTTTCTTCTTCTCGGCGTTTGAGCCGTTACACGAAGACCCGAAATGGGAATTAGTGTACCCAGAATTAGCATTAGCGCACGACGAAGATTTTGATTTACATGCTTACTTAGATGAGAAAGGTGAATCAGGATTGTCACACGGTGGTGGAGGTGGTTCCGTTACAGGGATTACTGAAAAATTTGATAACTTATTAGAGGAAGCAAAAATTGACGCAGATCTATTAAACAGATTAGGAGATGGTATTAGAACGTTAAGTGATAATGCTGAAGGTCTTAAAGCTGTTTCAGGAGCTGTTGCTGCAACTGATGGTTATGTTTCAAGTTTAGAAAACGCTTCAGAGCAAGTTAAAGGGTTATCAAACACTTATGAAAGAGCTTCTGAGACGATCTTAGGATTGACTTCTGTTGCTGAAGAAGGTGCTTCATTTGGAGAGCAAATCTCTAAAGTATCAACGAACTTGGCTGCATTAAACAATGTATACGAATTGCAATTAAAAGGATCTTCAGCTCACCTAGAGTCAACTGAGAAGTTCCAAGCAAACGTAATTGAAATGATGTCTAACTTAAGCGATTCAGTAGAAGATACTAAGCGCTACAAAGAAAACATGGCAATGCTATCTCAAAACTTGACTGATTTGAACCAAGTTTATGGTAACATGCTAAAAGCTATGACTATATCTAGAGATTAATTTTCATTTAAAATGTAAATTAATTAATGTTAAATCAAAAAAATAGATAAATCATGGCAGGAGGAAAAGAAACCCCTAGACAAAAGATGATCGGTATGATGTACCTCGTACTGACTGCCCTTTTAGCACTAAACGTGTCGAAGCAGGTTATTGCTGCTTTCGTAACGATTAATGATAAATTGGATCGCAGTACACAAATTATCGATCAAAACAATCAAAGTAATTATTCTTCTTTTGACAAAAAGATCACTACGGTTAAAGCCCAAGGTGGAGATGTAAATTCAGTTAAAGTTTGGCAAGACCGCTCTTTCGAGGTGCGTGACAAGACAATCGAAATTGTTAGTTTCCTTTTAGGTGAAAGTAACGAGATGATTGAAATGTCTGAAAAAGAGTCTTGGATCGAAGAAAAGGATGATAATGGGAATATTCTTTCTCTAAGACCTCTTTCTGAAATCTTAGGAATGGATAATTACGATATTCCAACGAACATGTTCATTGGAGGAGATCCTCAAAACCCTGTTCAAAAAGGGAAGGATATCCGTCTTAAAGTAATCGAATACAGAAATGCGGTTGCGACTATCATGGCGACATATAATACGCCAAAGGGTAAATATAGTTTTACTCCTCCAACCGACATAAGTGGGTTAAAGGAGAGTTTAACTACTTGTAACCCGGATGATACAGCAGCAATTGGAGCGTTCATGAAATCTTTGGATATTCCAGAGAAAATTGACCAAACTGTGCACGGGGAAACGGAAACACTTCCTTGGCCTTCAGTAATGTTTGATCATGCGCCAATCGTTGCAGCTGCTGCAATGCTGACAGCACTTAAATTGGATATTAAGAACTCGGAGTCAATGGCTACGGAATTCTTATTGTCTAAAGTAGATGTTCAAGAGTTTGATTTCAACAAAATTGAGCCATTAGCATTTGCAAGTACTGGATATATTAACCAAGGTGATTCATTGAACCTTCGTGTTATGATCGCGGCTTACGATTCGACGGAAACGCCGAAAGTAAAATATGGTCAAGATGAGGATACATTGAATACTGATAACTGGAAACCTTCTAATAACGCAGATGGAAGCATAAGCCTAAGAGGTGATACACCAGGATTACACAAAGTAAAAGGTGTGATTATGGTTAAACAACGTGGTATCGAAGTCCCAAAACCATGGGAATTTGAATATACTGTTGGTCAACCAATGGGAGTTGTTGCATTACCTGAAATGCGTGTACTTTATAGAGGTTACGACAATATTGTAGAAGGAACCGCTTCAGGTTTTCCTGCAGATCGTGTAACCTTATCGGGTAGTGGGTGTTCTATTAGTAAGAAAGGAGCTCAATATGTTGCTAAAGTTGGTGCTGGGACTAGAGAAGCTACAATTAGCGTCAACGGGCGTAAAGAAGATGGCGGATCTGTAAACTTGGGATCATTTAAATTCAAAGTGAAAAGTCTTCCAACACCGAACTTGTACTTAGGAGGTATCTCTAACGGGCAAAACCCTGGTTTATCCAGTGTAAGAGCTCAAGGGAGAGTTTCTTGTAGATATGATGAAAGTGTACCTTTGACAGGTGTTAAGTTTTCAATCGCAAGTGGTACCGTTACAGTAAACGGTATTAAAGGAGAAGGAAGAATTACCGGAGGGGGTGTTTTGGAAGCCAAAGCCAAACAAATTTTAGCACAATCGTCAGGAAAACAGGTAACTCTATTAGTTAACTATAGAGGGCCAGATGGTGTTTCCAAGCGTACTGCTTGCGTATTTACTACAAGGTAATAACGAAGCTTAAAAAATAATAGGGGGGATGAGTCCTTTTGATAGAATTTATTCCCCTGTATTGTATAATTAATAATTAGGAGATGAAAAGATTAATTTTTTCTTTAGTGATGCTGAGTGTAGGGGCAAGTTATGGTCAGAATATTCGCGGACCAATAGCCAGTCCAGCACCTGGGGTATTAGATGGAGTTTATGTGAAAGAACATATTCCAACTAAGAAGGTCGTGCCTTATGAGTATGTTCGCGAGGCGGATGTTACTTGGAGTAAAAGGGTATGGAGTGTGATTGATTTGAGAGAAAAATTTAATCATCCACTTTATTATCCATTGGATGATATTAACGTATTGGGTGCTTGGAATAAGAATACCACTCGTTGGAGTCTTTGGACAATCATCAGATATCACGTATTGTGGGGTGATTTAACTATCTATTCTCCTTATGATCCAGAATGGCAGGATTATAAAGACGGTGATCAATTTAAATATCCGATTATCGTTAAAGATCCTTTGGTTCCTGTACCTAACTATTATAATAGTGATGTGTTTAAACAGGCAGTATTTCTTTACATAGGAAGTATCTATAGAGATCCAGCAGCCGTTCCATTAAAAAGTTGGCAATATCCAGCTGATGATAGTGTAATCTATGATCCGGCTACAGGTAATTATGATGCTGTTTATCCTCCGGATGATACAACTTGGTATAACTCGGATGAAATTGTACAGTACAGATTAAAAGAGGATTGGTTTTTCGATAAAGAAAGATCGGTAATGGATCGCAGAATCATTGGTATTGCACCAGTAATTTATGAGAGAGATGATGCTGGAAATATTATTGGATTTGAAGAATTATTTTGGTTGTATTTCCCTGAGTGTAGATACGTTTTCCAAAACTTCTTCGTTCAAAATCGTAACAACGATTCACAACGCATGTCATTTGATGATTTGTTTTGGAAGCGAATGTTCCAGAGTTACATTATAAAAGAATCAAACTTATACGATCGAGATATTGATAGCTACAAAGCAGGCGTTGATGCCTTGCTCGAGTCCAAAAAGATTAAAGAGAAAATCTTTAATTTCGAACATGACTTGTGGAGCTTCTAGCTCGTAATAATAAAATTGAAACCCCTGACTTTAAACGTCAGGGGTTTTTTTATGCCTTTTTGTGATCAGATATCATTAAGTTCTGCACTAATCAATGTAACGAATACCATTTTTTTGATTCTATGAATGGATTAACTCTCATTTTCAATGACATACTATATTGAGTTGTGAAATGAACTTTAAGCAAATGAAAAAAATAAGTCTTTTTATTGCAACTCAATTTATTTTGTCTGGTGCGGCTGCTCAAATTTCAAATGATTCTTCTAGGGTTCCGAGACCTGGTATGCTAGATGGGGTTTATGTTAAGGAGTTTATTGCGACAAAACATAGAACATACGCCTATCGAAATTTTCGAAATTCGTCCAATCTATTTAAACGCGTGTGGAGCAAGGTTGATTCAAATCAATATTTTTATCATTCTCTTTATTCTAGAACAGATACGATTCATAACGAGAATGAGAAACTGGACCTGTCAGCTAAAAGCTTATGGAGTATTATCCGCTATCATGTAATGAGAGGTGATTTAACTTTATACGCACCTAATAACTCCGTTTTGGAAAGTTTGACGGATGGTGATGCATTCAAATATCCTATGAAGTCAGAAACCAATAAAGACGATTATCATAAGGAGATCTTTCGCTATTTCGGCACTGTAAGAGAAAACGAATTGGACACGTCTCAAAACTACGACACAGTCAGGCATGCTACTGTTGATATTATTCAATATAGATTTCAAGTGAATTGGTGTTTTGACAGAGAACGCAGCGTGCTTGACCGACACATTATTGGCATTTCACCTTTAATCTATGTAAAAGATAAGAATGGAAATATAACAGGAACGAAATAATTGTTTTGGCTGAACTATCAAGAGTGTCGAAGCGTATTTGAAAAATACGCCCTTATTGATGCTGCAGATGAAGAAAGGGGCTTAACGTTGGATGAAGTATTTTCAAGACGGCTGTTCCAAAGCGTTATTATCAAAGAATCAAATCTACACAATCGTGATTTTGATAGTTATAAAGTAGCCATGGACGCCTTGTTAGAGTCAGAAAGAATCAAAGAACTAGTCAATACCATTGAATATGATCTCTGGAAGTATTAGAAACAGAAAAGGGCAATTATTAATCGATAAATCAAACAAAGATGGTTTTATCTTTTAGTAAACGGATAGGATATTACCATCAACATCTTCCAATTTAAGCTCTTTATTTGTTAATCTCAAAATTTGATACTCTTCATGATCACCGGCCTAAGTAATTGTTAATTCTTCTTTGTTATTATTGAAACTCCATCTTCTAACTTCGGTATTTACTGAAGAATCAAGCGTGATATATTTTGGCGTACATGAAGGAGCGATATATGATTCGGCGTAATTGTGTTTTAATTCCACTAGGCTGTACCTTTCTTTGAGGTCGTAATCAGACCCCATGTCCCAAACAACGTTTTGTTCTTTAAATATCTTGTCATAAATTGTTCGAGTACCACATCCGTCAATCTCGGCCGCATGAACACCTTTATAGCTCAATATTTCATTCCCTTCGTTAAACGAAGTTAACTCCCATTCACCAATCGTTCTTTTTGTTTTAATAGAGAAAGCAGGACCATCTTCATATATACCACATGACGCAATAATAAGGATAGAGAACATTACGACAAGAATCGACTTTAGAGAAACAGAAATAAGTTTTTTTATGTAAAAATAACGATTTTATACTGAATAAGGCATTGAAGGATATGTGTTTCCTTTGTTTCGTTATAGTAGGCAAAATGCTTTCATTCCTCTATAAACTGCTTATTCCATCCCTGTGATTTTTGACGTTTTTATTCCTCATTTAATGGAAGCGTTTATGGCAGGCAGCGAATGACTTAATTACTTCTTTCAATCGACTATATAAAATATAATTTGAAACAAATTGTTACTTTTTTCATTTCTAGGCATTTCTTGATTAAACCGCCCTACCTCAAAGGGGCATTAAAATCAAAAACTATGGCCGGAGGAAAAGAAACACCAAGACAAAGAATGATCGGGATGATGTATCTCGTTTTAACCGCCTTGCTTGCTTTAAACGTAACTAAGGAAGTTGTTAATGCATTCGTAACAATTAACGATAAACTAGATGCAAGCGCTGAGATCGTGCATAACAAAGTAGGAGAAGATTATGGCATGTTCGCGCAAAAAAAAGCAACCATCACCGCATCAAATGGGGATTTAACTGAATTTAGTGTTTGGAACGGCAAAGCAGATTCGCTTGAGTTTGAAACCAGATCGCTCGTCAGTTATTTATTGAATGAATGCAGCGAGATGATTGAAGAAGCCGAGGGGAAACCATGGATCGCGGAAAATGGGACGGATGAAGATGGATTTGTCACGAAATTGAGGCCGTTAATTGAAATTGATGTCAAGGACAATTATGATATTCCAACGCAATTATTTATTGGATCTAATCCTTTAGACCCAATTGACCGTGGAAAACAAATTACGGATCGCATTCACGCCTACCGAGATAAGATGGCTGTAATTATGGGAACTTATACAGAGGGAGCGGCTTATAGTTTTACACCGCCCAGTTCTCCAGAAGGACTTTCGGAAGCATTGCGTAACGCAAATCCGAAGGATACGAGTAAGATTGCCCACTTCTATCATTCCTTAACAATACCTGAAACGTTATATGATTCGGGTGAAGAAATGGATGTTCCTTGGGTGTCAGCTACATTTAACCATGCGCCAATCGTTGCTGCGGCTGCCATGTTCACGTCTTTAAAAGTGGATGTTAAAAGTGCCGAGTCAATTGCTTGCGAATATTTATTGGGCAAAGTATCTGCTCCGCCTTTTATCATTAATAAAATTGAGCCTATGGCTTTTGCAAGTTCGGGATATATTAACCAAGGCGATTCTTTAGCTCTAAAAGTTATGATTGCGGCGTATGATTCTACCTCGGTGAATAAAATAATGTGGGGCATGGATGATGATACATTGCAAGAACGTTGGACTGAAACACAAGGAGGACTTAATTTAGAGGGATCTGAGGTTGGTTTTCATAAAGTAAAAGGTGCAATTGGAATTAAAGAGCGTGGAGTCACTGTATGGAAGCCGTGGGAATTTGATTATACGGTTGGGGCACCAATGGGCGCTATTTCTCAACCAAATATGCGTTTGCTTTATCGTGGGTATGACAATGAGCTTGAAGCGGCTGCTTCTGGTTTTCCAGGGGATAAAGTGAGTATTAGTGCGAGCAGTGGTTGCAGCGTTTCAAGAGGTAGCGGTGGCAAATGGATTGTGAGAGTAGGTTCTGGCATTCGTACAGCGACCATAACGGTTCGTGGTGAAAAGGAAGATGGTTCTGTGGTAACCGTTGCGTCAAATACGTTTGAGGTAAAACAATTGCCTAAACCTGAAGTTTTTCTGGGAGGTATTTCTGGTGGTCAAAATCCAGGTTGTAGCAGTGTAAGGGCGCAAACGAGAGTTTCATTGCGTTATGGTGAAGGAATTCCGTTGACAGGTGTGAACTTTAAAGTGGTTAGTGGTCTTGTTTCGGTAGATCGAATAACAGGAGAAGGTAAAATTAATAGAGACGGTTCACTTAATGCAAGAGCTAAACAAATTTTAACCCAGGCTTGTGGAGGTAAGAAAGTAACAATTACTGTGAAGTATGTGGATCCTTCTGGGGTTCAAAAAAATGCTAATCCTTTAGTCTTTACTGTTCGTTAAATCAAATCCGCTTGAGGCGGACCAATTTGATCAAAAACCGTATGAAGCAATTGGTGAGGAATAGGCTAAAAGCAAATCAGCTATTGTTCCAAACAACTACTATTTAACGAACACCAGATGATGCCCGAATTATGTGATCGGCTAGAAGATCAACAAGTCGCAACCATAATTCGGGTTAATCTTGTACCTTTGCATTTTTAAGATTTAAATTTCAATGGTTAGGTTCGGAGGATTATCATATCATTTACCGCAAGGTTTCTTATATAAAGACATTTCTTTATTCATAGATCGTGGAGACAAAATTGGTCTTACTGGTAAAACCGGGGTGGGTAAGTCAACCTTGTTGGGTTTGATTTCAAAACAGATCGTGCCGACTGATGGAACTGTTGTGATTGAGAAAGGTGTTTCAATTGGTTATCTAACTCAGGATATTGAAATTAAGAAAGACATTTCTGTTAGAGATTATATTGAAAAATCGAATGAGGCAATCACTAATTTGCACGCCCGTTTAGATTTTGTGAACAATGAATTGACCACTCGTGCGGATTATGAATCAGATTTATATTTGGATTTGATAAATGAAGTCACTGAAATTAATGACCGCCTCGTTGTTCTTGATGCGCATTCTTTTGCTGAGCGAATTGAGATTGTTTTAAAGGGATTAGGATTTAAACAGGAAGAATTTGACAATCAAATTGGAAGTTTTAGTGGTGGTTGGCAAATGCGGGTTGAATTAGCAAAACTCTTAGTGAATAACCCTGAAGTTTTGTTGATTGATGAGCCTACGAATCACTTAGATATTGTCTCTATTCAATGGCTTGAAAATTATTTAAAGAATTTTAAAGGTGGATTAATCTTGATTTCTCATGATAGAAGATTTTTAGATAATGTCACCAATCGAACGATAGAAATTGCGAATCAACGTCTTTACGATTATAAGTGCAATTACTCACGTTATTTAGTTTTACACGCCGAGGAAATGGAGCGCGCGCAAGCAGCTAAAAAGAATCAGGATCGCGAAATTAAACGCACAGAGGAACTCATTAATAAATACCGAGCAAAGGCAAATAAAGCCTCTTTTGCGCAGAGTTTAATTAAGAAATTGGATAAAGTTGAACGTATTGAAGTTGATAATATTCAGCGTAAAGCTTTTCATTTAAGATTTACCTTACAACAAGCTTCTGGAAAGAAGGTGTTGGATATGAATGGCATCAAAAAGTCATTTGGTACTAAAACTATTTTTAATGGTTTAGATGTGATATTGGCAAGGGGAGAGAAAATTGCCTTGTTGGGACCAAATGGAGTTGGAAAATCTACCTTGATTAAGTGTATCACTGAGGAAATGGCATATGACGGGCAAATTGAGCGCGGTCATAATGTGACTGTCGGTTATTTTGCACAGGATTCTGCTGAAAAACTGGATGACGAAAAAACGGTATTCAAAACCATTGATGATATTGCAAAAGGGGAGAAGCGAAAAGATATTCGTTCCATTTTAGGAGCCTTTTTATTTGGTGGAGAAGAGTCTGAAAAGAAAGTGAAAGTACTGAGTGGAGGAGAACGTACTCGTTTAGCAATTTGTAAATTATTGTTTCAAGAGTTTAATTTCTTGATCATGGATGAGCCTACCAATCACTTGGATATTCAAAGTAAAGACATCTTAAAAGATGCCCTTAAGAATTATGACGGAACCTTATTATTGGTTTCGCATGATCGTGAATTCTTAGATGGTTTAAGTAATAAAATTTGGGAGATTAAAGAAGGAAAGATTAAAACGCATTATTTTGGTGTGAACGAATTTTTAGAGCGGATCAATTACGAAGAAGCAGAAATGGCTTCTACTAAAAATTCAAAGTCTGCTGAAAAACCTAAAAAAGCCGAGGACAAAAACCAGCTTTCTTGGGAAGAGCAAAATCAAATTAAACGCCTTCAGAAAAAGATCAAAAAATACGAGCGTAAAATCTCTGACCTTGAAGTGGAACTGAAAGAAAAAACCAAAACCCTAGAAGAAACGCCATACGAAGAAACGGATAAGTTTAACGCAGCATCTGAGGATTATAAAAACACAGAAGCCGAACTCGAAAAAGCAATGACAATTTGGGAGGATTCTGAAATGGAATTGGATGAGTTGAATACGAAGGTGCAGGCTTAGTTTTCCGTTAAAGCTGCATTACGTTTTTTGTTTTTCTTTAGAAAACTTTCGAGTACTTCAATGTCCGTTTCTTTTCTATTTTCAGACTGCAAGTAGAAATATTCCCTTTCAGGTTTCTTTGAAAGCACAATTTTATAAGGAATATTGAGCAGTTTCCTCTCTTCATCAGAAATATGGCGTACAGTCCAATAATTTGTATTCAACATGGCATTTGGGGTATCTGAATTATGCGTACCGTCAAAATATATTAATGTTAAGGTATCATTCATGTAATCATATCGATAACCTCCACCACTTAATTGTCTTTGAGAAAAACCATTTTTAATCGGGTCGAATAAAGTACCATCAAATCTTGGTTCATCAGCAAAATATGAAGTTGAATAGCGAAAATATCCCCGACTTACGAGCCTAATTTGTTGACCATTTTCGTATAGCCGAGCATTTCTAGTATAGGATTGTGAAAAGCTATTCTGATAATATTCATTTTTGAATTGCTGGTAGATGATTGTCCCATTCAATGCGCTAGAATCCGACCTGCGATATGCAAATAGTTCAGGATTTCTTTTTGATGGATCATATGGTTGAACGATAAAGTAAAGTTCAGTTGTATCCATTCTGTAATTTTGCACTAAAAATGTGTCAGGATAAACGGTGTCATAAAATCCAAATTCAACTTCAGCCGCCTTTTGAAATCTGTCAATAATTTCGGATTGCCCATAAGAAATGGATGAAAACTGAAATAAGAAAATGGTTAAGAATTGCATCCCTACACCTTTTTAAACTCGCGACGAAATCTTAACAGTGGTTTTTCAAATAGTTTGAAGCTTATGTCAGAGACTACCACTGTACCAATAAAGCTGGCAACAATCACAATCCCAATCATATAAAATGAATCTAAATTTTGATCTAACGATTCCATGGCAATAATGATCATGACATTAATGATGGCTTGATAAACCAACATTCCATAACTGATTTTGCCCAAATAGGTTAGTATTTTTTTGGTTTTAAACTGCACCAACGAATTCTTCCCAAAGGTTTGTTCAATTAAAACATATCCGAAAAAAAGACTCGTTAATAATGGTATAATTGCCGTTAAATAGGAGTTTTTAGCTAAAATATAACCTCCCAAAAACAGCAGGCTACCAATAATATAAATAAACGAGTTTGTGTTTTTTGAAAACTCTTTCAGCTTAACTACAACGCTACTTTCTTTCCGAACCGCAATCGCTGTTAAGGCGCCAATACCAATTGGAATTCCAAAAGACAAGGTGTCCATTAAATAATCAGATTGGTTATACTCATGCAAGACTCGACTTACAAGTCCGACAACTAGAAGTATAACTGCAATTAAATTGAGGTAATTATGGAAAAATCGGAGCATAATTCCCCAAAAAGCATAAAACTGCAGAAACATAAATACCGTACAAATAATCGTCAAATAAATTAATTGTGGACCAGCAAAATCGGAGAGATAATTAGGAATGAGCCAAATGTAAGGTTCAATACTAGGCGTCACCATGGGTTGCAAATCTAAAACGCCTATGAGCCAAGGATGTAACGCAAATGCAAAAACCAAGGAGAGCGTCAACACAACAGATAAACGCAAAATCCGTCTTATATAAAAGTTCTTCAGCGAAAATTTTTCTGTGTATTTATATTCGCGTAAACCGTGCGAGGTGACTAAAAAGGCGGTGAGGAAAAATAAAAAGTCAAAACTACTTTGTGATATTTTTCCAGCAATTATTGTCACTTCTGCTAAAGCACCTGTGTTTGTCGGATTTATTAATGAGAATGTACAGTACAAAAAGATGGGTATAAAGACCAAAGCTTTTAAAGCATGAATATCTTTGAAATGTAAGCGTTTGTTTCTCGGCATCAAATATAGCTTTGGTAATTCTTATTTGGGATTCAAACAAATATATGAAAACTATTCAAATGAATGATTACGGTTTAAATTCTGCAAATAATTATAACTTTGTTTTCATGGATATTAAACCGTTGTATTTATTGTTGTTGGCTGTTATAGGTGGAACAGTGATGGGAATTAGTTTTCCATTTACAGGAGGTTTGTTTCCATTGGCATTTGTCGCCTTTGTTCCTTTGATTGTCATTAATTTAGAATTGAACAAGAAAAAGAGAGGACGATTTTTTAAACGATTCGCATACAATTATCTTTATTTCATAATTTTTAATTCCATCACTACTTGGTGGATTTATAATGCTTCTGAGGGCGGTATGTACATGGCCATATTTTGCAATTCCTTACTAATGACCTTGCCCTTCTTTTTATTTGGATTCATTGGTCGACAATTAGGAGAGAATAAAGGTCTATTGGCACTTGTTGTATTGTGGATTGGATTTGAGTATTGTCATTATATCTGGGAATTATCTTGGCCTTGGCTCAGTTTTGGGCATATTTTTGGCGAATACCCTTGGCTCATTCAATGGTATGAATATTCAGGTGTTACGGGCGGAACACTGTGGGTTTTACTCGTGAATATTGGGGTGTACTTTGTGGTTAGAAATGTCAAGATTAGAAAAGAAACAGTAAGAATTCAAGCACCATTATTCCTTTTTTTGGGATTGGTTATTTTTATTCCTGTGCTCAGCTCAGTAATCATTTATACTTCGTACGAGGAAACTGAGGATCCTGTGAATATCGTCGTTGTCCAACCTAATTTAGATCCATATGGTGAAAAATTTATAATGCCGTTGCCGGATCAATTGGACATTATGTTTGAACTGGCTGAAAGCAAAGTTGATGAGAATACAGACTTAATTGTTTGTCCAGAAACAGCCATTTCAAGAAGAGTGAACGAGGCAAATCTTGAAGAAGAGCCCAACATGATTTTGATAAAAGAATGGTTGCGGTCAAACCATAATGTCAATTTACTTATTGGCGCTGATTCCTATAAGCTCTTTAGAGAAGAAAATTCTTTGGCATCTAATTACAATGAATCCATCAACGCGTATGTTGAAAATTATAATGCTGCATTCTTAATTGATCCCAACCGACCAACTCAAATTTACCACAAAGCAAAACCAGTTTTAGGAGCGGAAAAAGTTCCTTTTTTGTCTTGGTTTCCTTCTCTGAAAGAATACTCTGTTGAATTAGGTGGAACATCTGGTATGATTGGATTAGGTGAGGAACCAATGAATATGAAATCTGGCGATTATTTGTATGCACCGTTAATTTGCTATGAGTCGGTTTATGGAGATTATGTGAGCTATTTCACTGCTCGCGGGGCCGATATTATTTGCGTCGTTACAAATGACGGTTGGTGGGATGATACCCCAGGTTATAAACAACACAGAATGTTTTCACAAATTCGCGCCATTGAAAATAGACGTTCTGTCGCCCGTTCTGCCAATACAGGAATTTCATGCTTTATCGATCAAAGAGGAACAATTATTTCTGAATTGGGTTGGAATGAAAGAGGCGCCTTGCAAGCTAATTTAAATCGAAATACGGAAATCACCTTTTTTGTCCGATATGGCGACGTATTAGGACGAATTTCCCTCTTCTTAATAATTGCTTTGTTTATTTACGCCGTGACAACCTATGCCAAAACCACAGGCTTGGCAGAAAAAGCGCATCTTACGAGGAAGAAAAATAACTAACATACGCAGGGCCAAACAAACCAGGCAAGCCAAAAAAATCCAACATCCGCCGCCATGAACCTGTCGAATGTTAAGCCCTAAGCTCCAAAATATAATCTCTAACCTCTAACATGCAACCTCCGCCAAATGTGACAAAAACCACCACCGATTGCCACTTTGCCATTAGAATTGGTGCGGACATGACAAAAAAGTGACAGATTGACTGAAACGAAGCACTGGCAGCCTTTTTGCGTATGCTAATTAAAAATGAATAAAAATGTCTGAAAAAGAAAACGAAGAAGTAACTGGACAAGAGCAGGAAACGAATGACACTGCTAATTCAACTTCCGAAAATGGGGAAACTCAGGAAGAAGAAAATGTGATTGAAGAGCAAGTTGCTGAATCAGTAAAAGAACCAACTTTGGAAGAGAAATATGCTGAACTAAATAATAAGTATGTACGCCTTTATTCGGATTTTGATAATTTCCGTAAAAGAACAATCAAAGAAAAGGCAGATATTATTAGCACTGCAAATGGATCTTTAATGGCTGATTTATTAGGGACTTTAGATGATTTTGAACGTGCAATTGCGAATAACGAAAAAGTAGAAGACGTTGAGAGTTTGCGTGAAGGTTTTAAATTGATTTACAACAAGTATTTCATGACTTTGAAGAATAAAGGACTAGAACCAATGGACTGCAAAGGAGATGTTTTTGATGCAGATAAACATGAGGCGATTACAAATATTCCTGCAGATGCTGCGGATAAAGGAAAAATTGTAGATGTGATTGAGCGTGGATATAACCTACGAGGCAGAGCACTTCGTTACGCTAAAGTTGTGGTAGGACAATAAGCGATTAAATTAAGAGCATGAGCGAAAAACGTGATTATTATGATGTCCTTGGAGTTGAAAAAAACGCTGACGAAAAGACAATCAAAAAGGCTTATCGAAAGATTGCCTTAAAATTCCATCCCGATAAAAATCCGGATGATAGTGCAGCTGAGGACAAATTTAAAGAAGCTGCTGAGGCATACGAAGTTTTAAGTAATGCGGACAAAAGAGCGCGTTATGATCGCTTCGGTCATCAAGGAGTAGGTGGTGCGGCACAAGGTGGTCATGGCGGTGGTTTCGGCGGAATGAACATGGATGATATTTTCGATCAGTTTGGAGATGTTTTTGGTAGTTCGTTTGGCGGAGGTGGAGGCCGAAGAGGCGGCGGCGGCGGTTCACGAGTAGCTCGTGGATCAGATTTAAGAATCAAAATTAAATTGAATCTTGAAGAAGTTGCTTTAGGCGTTACGAAAAAAATCAAGGTAAATAAATTGGTGAATGCTGACGGCGTTACCTACAATACGTGTAAATCTTGTAATGGTCAAGGGCGTGTGATGCGTGTTACGCAAACTATGCTTGGTGCCATGCAAACACAGTCAATTTGTCCTACTTGTCATGGAACAGGTAAGATCATTGATAAAAAACCATCTGGTGTTGATGCGCAAGGCTTGAGACGTAAAGAGGAAGTGGTTGAAATAAACATTCCTGCAGGAGTAGAAGAGGGGATGCAATTGAAAGTGGGAGGTAAAGGAAATGCGGGTCCATTTAATGGTGTGCCTGGCGATTTACTAGTTGTAATTGAAGAGGCGAAGCACGAGCATTTACAGCGCGAAGGAGACAACTTACATTACGAAGCTTATATAAGTTTTATTGATGCCGTTTTAGGTGCGTCAATTGAAATTCCTTTAATTGAAGGCAAAGCAAAAATTAAAATTGAACCTGGAACACAAAGTGGCAAAATGTTGCGATTACGTGGTAAAGGTATACCAAGCGTGCAAGGTTATGGAGGTGGTGATTTGTTAGTACATTTAAATGTATGGACACCAAAGAAATTATCTTCTGATGAAAAGGCGAGCTTAGAAAAATTAAGAGAATCTGAAAACTTTCAACCAAAACCTGGCGGAAAGGAAGAAGGATTTTTTGATAAAATGAAAAATTTCTTTCAAGGATAATTGAAGATAAAAAAATCCCCACTGAACATTTTGAAATGGACAGTGGGGATTTTTAATACCCTATAATATTTCTCTATTAGAAAAAGTAGTTTCCTGCTTCTTTTGAGTTAAGCACTAGCACAGGCACACCTTGGCTGTTAGTGATTAAGCTTTGCGCGAATTTGTCAAATTGTGGTAATAATCTATCTGAGTGATAAGCGAAGGCAATTAAGTTTGCACCTATTTCTGTTGTATAATTCAATATATCCGTAGAATATCCCTTCTTTTTTTCTAGAATTTTTGTTTGATAAGCAACGCGTTTTGCTTTCAGCTGTTTTGTAAATAAACCACTGTGTACTGCTGTTTTAAGCTTTAAATTACTGTCGATTTTCTTCTCAGAAACGACGTGTATTTCAGAGTTTAAAATATCACCTAAACCGGTTGCTACTTGCTCAATTTGTAAACTTTCTTGGGACTCATCAATCGGTACTACGATCTTACTCATGTCAATACCAGTAAACTGTTCCTGTACAATTAAAAATGGTACATGTGTACTGGTAATTACTTTGATTGCAAAGCTACCGAATAATTTCTGCATTCCTTTAACACCGTGGGTTCCCATAATAATCATGGTTGAATGAAGATCAGATGCCATGCTCGCAATGTCTGTATAAATTGAACCTGATTTAATGTGGTAGTTAATCGATACTTCTTCCGGTTTATCTTTAACCTCACGAATGATTTTTTCCAATTTAGTTGCAGCACTTGATTTATCCTTACTGTCTTTGACAATATGCAAAATGTCTACATTAGCGTGGATTGAGGTTGCGAGTTGAATCGCATATGAAACAGCGTTGTCCGCAACTGTTGTAAAGTCATGCGGTACAAGTATTGATCTTCTTTCCATAAAAATTGGTTTACAGGTAAATATACAAAAAAGACCCGTTCAAAATACGTGCCGCAATAGAGTAATGAACAAGTGAAAGTCAATAATCCAATTTATTTTTAATCAGTACCCCAAAATTATTGTTGAAAATTGAACAAAATTGGAGGATTAATTGGACTTTAACACTGAATCAGTTTTAGGTTTTTTTGCAGTGAAATCCATGCTCATAGAAGTATGGGTTTTTAAATTCTTCCATTTAAGGATTGAATGCAATATCGGGTTATCAGTAATCGCCATTGTTCATTTTTTTATATATTGCTCATGTGATGATTCAGAAATAAAAATTATGTCAAGCTATTTAAACTTATTGTGCTTTTTGCTATTCTTTTCCTCGAGTGGTTATTCTCAAAAAGAACGGTTTTTACATTTTTATGGGTCTCCTTTTGTAAACATGTTTCAAGATGCGAATTCTGAATTCGTATTAGCCTCAAGTCCAAACGTTTTAACAAACTACGCAAAATTGAGATCAGGTGAATTTGGATTAATTTACCGCCGGAAATTTGAAAATAAAGTGAGTTGGGGAGCTGGCATTGGAGGCCGTTATGATAATTATTCTGTTGATCTAGCAGTAGTCGATATATATACTGAAGACAACTTTGAGAATAGAGATGTTCTTGATGCTCATTTTATTAATTTATACATCCGCAAAACAAATTTAAAATTTCATTTTTCATATGATCTGACTGAAAGAATAGGGATCGGATTAAATTTGAATACTTATTTTTCGTCGATTTCCTCTCCGAATTTCAATGGAGCAGAAAGTAGCAGTGGAGGCCGCAGTTCATTATTTGTAGTCGTTGATTCTTCATGGAATGTGTTTAATTATGGCTATAATTTAAATATGAAAACGCGAGGGGGGAATGTATCTTTGGTTCCTAAGCTGTTTTTTAGAGCAGAATTATTTAAAGGACTAAGCTTCGTTAGTGGAGTGAAAATGGCGTTTTGGGGCAGAAAGACGAGCTATTTTGATATAAAAATTGAAGGATCTTTTCATCCAGAATCAGGGATTTATGAAGAGGGTGTGTTGCACGAATCTACTATTTCAATCAGAGATATAGGCTACTTTATGGGGTATACGTATGATTTGAATCTCCGTAAAAAGGAGAAATAGAAACCTGTTTCGTATTTAACTGATTAGTAATTGAAAATGCGATACCTAAGTCCAAGATGGTAAAAATGACCACTTTTTCCAAAAGAGGTATTGGCTTTTTGGGTAGGATAGCTCGTACTATGATATTCGCCGTACTGAATAGCATAATATTGAGAGTTGTACGAAAAGGCATAGGAGAAATACATTCCTAAATTGTTTTTAAAGTCAACGACCAATTCGCCACCAACCATTAAGTTGTTTAATTTATTGGTTATAAATTCAGTAGATGAGTAAAGAGAGTCTCGTTTTACATCTGTTACCATACCGTTCACTGATGCGGTACTGCTTGATTTTGATCTAATTTCAAATTGCGAAGTAGCGTTCGCTGGTTGATTTAAAAAGCTAATCGAATAGCCAACGAAAGGGGTTAATTTAAAGGTCTTTGATAAATTAATCTCATACTTTAAACTAATTCCAAAATTTCTTGCTGAAGCCGGTGATCTATTCACTCTCGCCGCGTAATTGTCACCAGCTACTCTCAAATAGTCGTTGTAAAAACTTTGAACTCCAAATTGAAGGCCTACGTATGAATTTTTTAATAATTCAATGTCTAACCTCAGCCCAGTAGGAGCTATAGAATATAGCGTTGTGGGTTGAAAGTTATTTCCTTCAATATGTGTAATATTGGTTTTGAACGAAGCAACACCCGTGAAGAAGTTTAAAAAAACTTTCTTATCCTGGGCTTCAGCTGGTGAAATTAGAAGAATGGTAAATAGAGTGGCAACTATTTTTTTCATAGAAGTTCTGTTTTGCACCCCAAATATAGCTAATTGAAGGTGTTTTTAGTGGCCGTTCAATATACAAGCTAACTCTTGGTATATTTTCAATTAATTTGATCGCTTTAGTTTGCAGCTTTTAAAACACCGGTTTAATTCACCTTTAATTATTCCGGTCCAAACTTCTAAACTGAATCGCTTCGGCTAAATGCTGGGTTAATATTGAATCTGATTCTTCCATGTCGGCTATGGTTCTTGCTACTTTTAAGATGCGTGAATAAGAGCGGGCAGATAATCCCATTTTGTCCATGGCTTTTTTTAGCAACTCTTGGCCGTTTGAATCTATACCACAAAATTTTTCGATTAGCTTGGGTTCCAATTGCGCATTATAATGAAGTTTCGGAATAGCCTCAAAACGCTTTTCCTGCATGTTCCGTGTTTTTACAACGCGTTTTCGGATGATGGCGCTTGATTCACCTTTTTCTGCATTCGACAATTTTTCAAAAGGCACCGCCGGAACTTCAATATGCAAGTCTATGCGATCCATTAATGGACCGGAGATTTTATTCATGTAACGTTTCACAATATATTCAGGATCACTATTCGGATCATTTGGATCGTAAAAATTACCTGATGGCGAAGGATTCATAGAAGCTACCAACATAAAACCTGCTGGAAAATCAACCGACATTTTTGCACGCGAAATTGAAACCATCCGATCCTCTAAAGGTTGTCGCATCACTTCTAAAACTTGGCGTTTATATTCTGGCAATTCGTCCAGAAATAAAATGCCATTGTGTGCGAGTGATATTTCACCCGGCTTCGGATGAGAACCTCCGCCAACCAAGGCCACGTCTGACACCGTATGGTGTGGAGAACGAAACGGATGTTTTGTTAATAAACCTTTATTGGCGCCCACTAATCCTGCAACCGAATGAATTTTTGTGGTCTCTAAAGCTTCATCTGTTGTGAGCGGTGGTAGGATGGAGGGCAATCGTTTTGCCAACATTGTTTTTCCTGAACCTGGTGGACCGATTAATAGAATATTATGTCCGCCGCATGCTGCAATTTCTAGGGCGCGTTTCACGTTTTCTTGCCCCTTCACATCTGAAAAATCTATAGCAAATTCGTGATATATTTCTAGTTCTGTCTGAGGAGTATAATGAACTGGCTTGAGTGTTTTTTCACCGTTAAAATACTCAACAACATCCGTTATTTTATCAATGCCAAAAATCGTCAATCCTTCCACAATTGAAACCTCTTGTGAATTTTTTTCGGTAAGATAAAGCCTTTAAAACCAAGTTCTTTTGCTTTTATTGCCATGGATAGTGCGCCTTTAATCGGCCTCAAACTTCCATCCAATGAAAGCTCGCCCATAATGACATAATCGGCAATTTTTTCGGGTTCTATTTGTTCGCTTGCGGCTAAAATACCAACAGCAATTGATAAATCATATGCAGAACCTTCTTTCCGAATATCTGCAGGTGCCATATTAATCGTGACTTCCTTACGCGGGAATTTCAAAAGGGTATTCGTAAACGCGGCCTTAATCCGCTGATGACTTTCTTTTACCGCGCTGTCTGGCAGTCCAACTAAAAAGAAGTTAATACCCTGACCAACATTGGTTTCTATAGTGATTGGAATCGCTTCAACCCCATATACGGCAAAGCCGTACGTTTTAATTAGCATGATCAATGAATTAAGTTTTGGGATTGAAACTTGTGTTAAATATACGAATAAAGATTAATTTATAAGAATAATTACGATTAAAATACCGTCGTCCGGAAAGGGTGTTTGTTTTTTAAAACTGTAAATCATAAATTTTTCATCCAATTCATTAATTCTGCTTCAAATTCAAGTAAAACTAAAGTGGGCTTCTAATTTTATTCTTACATTCATTAAAAATTCTGATAAATCATGTCTGAAGAAACTGAAAATAAAATAGGTCAAGAGCATACGCCACCGCTAGCACCAAAAATGAGCATGAAACAGAAAGCACGTATTGTTTTCATGACTTTATTAGCTATACTATTAATCACATTTCCGGTTCAGAATTTCAATCGCGTTGAAATCGAATTTTTGAATATGAACTTTAGAATTCGAATTATCTTCATTATTCTTGGATCAGCAGGAATTGGTTCCGCCATTTGTTTTTTACTAATGAAACACAGCGCAAGAAAGAAGAAAAAACAGACTAAATGTTATTCTCAATATAATGAATCAGAGAATGGATGATTTTGATATGAATTTCTTGAACACGATCAGCCCATTTACTCATTGGCGCACGTAATTCAAGATCGGCTATGCCTGCGATTTTGCCGCCGTCCTTTCCGGTTAAAGCAACAACAAACATTCCTTTTTCTTTCGCTTTTTCAATCGCATTAATCACATTTTGCGAATTTCCGCTTGTTGAAATGGCGAGTAAAACATCATTATTTCCGCCAATACTTTCTACAAAGCGCGAGAAAATGAACTCATAACCATAATCGTTAGAAATACATGAAATATGTGACGCGTCTGAAATAGCTATCGCCGCTAATGGGCCTCGATTTTCTCTGAAGCGTCCTGTCATTTCTTCTGCGAAATGCATAGCATCACTCATAGAACCTCCATTACCGCAAGAAATGACTTTTCCACCAGCCTTTATAGCGCCAATCATCTCATCTCCGGCGGTTTTTATTTTTTCAAAATTGTCTTGATTTTCAATGAATTGCGACAAAATTTCTTGCGCTTCTAAAAAATGGTCTGCTATTTGTTTAGTACTCATTAAAATTGAAGTTTCACCAAATGTAATAAAAATAGTATAGATCAATTTCCATTCATTTGTTAAACTTCTCTTATATTTGGGAGATTGATTGTTATGATTACCAATTTAGATTTTATGAAAAGAACAATTTTACTTTTATTTATTACGTTTTTAGTCTCTGGTGCGTATGCACAAACAGGGTGTTTAGAGGAATGGAGAGCGGCTTTTGAAACGCGTGGAGCATATTCAGTGTCAGATGATATGCACAGAAAAGTATACATCAGTTTTGTAACATCCGGCGAATCAGTTTGTTTATCTGGAAAAGCAAGAGTTGAGAATGGAAAAATCGTGTCGGTGTTTTTGCAATTTGAGGATGGTACTTACGAGTTAATGGACATGAAGCTTTCCAATAAAGAAGGAAAAGCGCCGGGTGTTTCAAATGGTATTTCTGAAGAAATTATCAATGAAGATCAAGAGCACTTTTTTGTCATATTTGTAGAAAAATTAAAACCAAAGAAAAAGGAATATAAAACTGTTGGAGGTCCTGGAGACTTATAATCAGTTAAAAATGATTGGAAAAACGCCCATTCGGCCATTGGCGGAATGGGCGTTTTTTATGAATTTCCTTTTCTTTTGATGTCGTTTTAAAATTGAAAAGGTTTTACTCGTTAAGAAGATAATCAATTCGGTCAGGGCATGACAAAAAACTTTCTAAGGTCAACACAATATTTAATTTGCCTCAACTTGCTCTGTCAACTCTTTTGGCTCGCACATCTTAATTGGCCTGATTTTTTCCATTTATACTTGGAACAACTCATATACCTCGTAACCTCAGTTGGAATAATACATACAGTGTCAGGAATTTTTATCGGAATTTATTTATTCAAAAAACAATTTAGAATATCGTTTTATCTTTTGGTTTTGTATGGAATCTATTACATGTTTATTTTATATTATTGGTATCAGTTAGTTATTGGTAATGTAAATTTAGACAGCTATATGTTGGCCTATTATGGATTAACAGCTATTTCTGTTATTTTGGGCTTATCATTGGTGCTCTCTGCTGTGAGAAGAAAAATTTGGATCAAACGAGCGGGTATTGTAATAATAGTATTTTCCATAATGCATATTTCTGCCGAACTTTTTCCACAGATGATGCAAAATCCGGCGTTACAAATGGTCAGAACCTTAGGTAGTTTTTTGGCGAGTTTTGGATCGATACTTTGGATCTTAAATTTTCAAGATGAAATTAAATCCCTGCCGCGTGAAAGTAATTTTTTGGTTGATGGGCCTTAAGATTAAAAAAGTCATGCTTATTTAAACAGCACATCCATGTAAATAGGCAAATGATCAGAATAACCGCCGTGGAAACTAAAACCAATATAGGTTCTATTCGTGATTTTTCCAACGCCATCTTTTTCGGGTTCTAGTAAATAATCAGCGTCAAATATTTGTGCCAATTCTTGCTTTGAATAGAGGTTGCTCGTACTGTCTATTAATCCTTTGCTCACCACAAATTGATCCAATATTCCCCATTCGTGATCGTATTTATGCGTGCCCTTTTTAAACTCATACTGCCAAATCATGTTCAATAAATCACCTTTACCCATTTCGGCAATGGTTTTTTTGGCTTTCATGATCTCCAACATACTTTCATCATCTGGATGATCATTATAATCGCCCATGGCAATTATATTCGCTGAAGGAATTACAGCTGTTATTGAATCGAATTTAGCGCGCAATACGGTAGCTGCAAAGTTCCGTTTTGGAACAGTCGCTAATTGACCGCCGTAGCGACTAGGCCAATGATTTACAAATAAATGCAAGGTGTCTTTTCCGGCAATACCTTTCGTGTACGAAATGTCTCTTGTTGGGCGGCTTCCTTCTTCTGGGAAATTTAATTTAATGGATTCGAAAGAAAGTAGTTCAAAATATTCTGGACGATAGAGCAGTGCTACATCAATTCCACGCCTGTCATCACAATCGTGAAAGGCAATTTTATAACCGAATTTTTTTAAAGGGGAATCATTCACAAGGTCATTGAGGCATTCAATATTCTCAACTTCACACAATCCAATTACCGCAGGTGGTTCCCATTCTCCTATGGCCAACGCAGTTTTACAAATTTTGTTTATTTTTTCGTTATACCGCCAAAATGTCCAATGGCGCATGCCTTCTTCTGTGAATTCATCATCATTTTTAAGGGGGTCATTGGTAGGGTAGAATAAATTTTCAACATTATAAAACATGATCCGAATCCCAGATTGATCCACCTGAGGGTTTTGACCATAAGCAAACATTCCTGTATACAAGAAAAGGAATAAACCTATCGTTTTAGTTTGAAAGAAATCCACCATAAAACAGAAAATAATAATGTTGCCAAAAATAGTACTAAGGCAATTTTTAAAAATAGCGGATTGGAAAAAGTTAATTCAGTTGTTACGCCATTTACCAATCCATTAATTGGCGTAAAACCTATGGCTAACCAAAAGCTGATATAAGCCAATGTTAGCCCTGTATCTTGCACACCTTTTGCTAAAACGTTCCGGCGCAATTCTTCAAAATACAGTTTGAACGGTAATTGAATTAAGTATTTCAAAAAACGTTCGATTAAATATACACCTAAAATAATCCCCGTCCAAGCAAAAATTTGTGAACGGGGAATATCAAAGATTTCGCTGGCATATGTCAGTCCGAAATAGACTGCAATGATGGTTAAAACAAGAAGTAATACCGTTTTAATCATGCCAACTTTTAATAACTAGTCGTCGTCTGAGCTGCTCGCTTCTTCCATTTTTTTACCAATCAAAGTACCATTCACAATTTGTTGTTGGAAGTCTTGCATTGCACTTGGCGAATGAGGAATTAGAATTGACGTGTTTTTGCCATTCTGTCCAATATTATTTAACGTATCAAAGTATTGCGTTAATAATACAAATTGCATTACTTCTTCGTGCGTAATATTCTTTAATGATTTTTGGAAATCTTCAACAGACTCTTTGAAACCTCGTACAATTTCCAATCGCTGTTGGGCAATACCTTCCCCCGAAAGTCTTTTAGATTCTGCATCTGCCTCAGCTGCTTTTACAACTGTAATTTTGTTTGCTTCAGCATTCTCCATTGTTGCTTCCTTGTCTCTTTTCGCCGCATTAATTCGGTTCATTGAATCTTTTACGTTCGAATCTGGATCAATATCCGTGATCAAAGCTTTTACAATTGAATAACCGTAGTCATCCATTGAGTCTGCCAAGTTTTGGCGAACTGCTTTTGCAATATCTTCTTTCTTCGCAAATACATCATCCAATTCCATTTTTGGAACCTCAGCACGTACATCATCAAATATATACGACGCAATTTGGTGACGGTGATTATCCAATGCATAATGCGCATCAAAAATTTTGTTTTGCATTACTTGAAATTGCACCGATACACGTAAGTGAACAAATACATCATCTCTCGTTTTTGTTTCAACATCAACATCCAATTGTTGTACACGCATATTAATAACGCCTGCTTTTTGATCAATAAATGGGATGATCATGCCAAAACCTGGGCTGGCCATTCTTTTGAATTTACCAAGGCGTTGGATCACATAAATTTTCTTCTCAGGTACAATAATAACTGATTTTATTATTAATAAGAGCAGGACGACGGCTGCTATTACTATGGGGATTAAGGCTTCTTCGTTCATGTTTTATAAGTTTGTTTAGTTTAATATTATTAAGACAGATCACGTATGAATCTTGCGTCGCTTGTTTATAGGGTTAAATATAGTAAAAAATAATCAGCGAGCAGCAAAAAAAACTACTTATTTTAGTTTTGTGCCAATAATTTTAGCTTATAACCTGATTGGCTTTACTTTAGAGAAATAAAAATGAATTATGATTTTACCCACAATTAAAATTCCCTTCGGTGAAAAGTTACAATTGAGACCATTGGATCGCCCTTTAGATGTTTTTTTAGCTTCGCTAATTTCTTTTTTCTACCTTAATAATTTCAACAAATTGTTAAATCTTTTTTCGGAATATTAGCAAACAAATCGTCGGTTTATTGAGGTTATTTATCGCTTTCTGTAGGATTATTACAGACAAATAGTAATAGACCGTTGGAAATCAATGCTGCAGATCTAATTGATGCGATATACCGAATTTTAAATTTCATTTAGCGAGAAGGGTATTGCTTAGTTCAATATTAAATCTAATAAAAATTATCAAGCAATTGTCATGGATATATACACCACAACCAAAAAGCCTATATTTGTCCCAAATTCTAAATTTTAAAGTAATAAAATATGAAAGCTTATGTGTTTCCAGGGCAAGGTGCTCAATTTGTAGGAATGGGTAAAGATCTTTACGACAATTCTGCTTTAGCAAAAGAAATGTTTGAAAAAGCCAATGAGATTTTGGGTTTTAGCATTACAGATATCATGTTCGAAGGAACAGATGAAGAATTGAAACAGACTAAAGTAACGCAACCAGCCATCTTTTTACACTCGGCTATTTTGGCGAAAGTTTTGGGTGATGATTTTAAACCAGAAATGGTGGCAGGTCATTCATTAGGAGAACTTTCCGCTTTGGTAGCAAATGGCGTTTTAAATTTTGAAGACGGATTGAAATTAGTTTCTCAACGGGCTTTGGCTATGCAAAAAGCATGTGAAGTTGAACCTTCAACAATGGCTGCAATTTTAGGATTAGATGATGAAATCGTTGAAAAAGCATGCGCAGATATTGATGGAGTAGTAGTCGCTGCAAATTACAATTGTCCTGGGCAATTAGTGATTTCTGGAGCTTTGGATGCAATTGATACCGCTTGTGAGGTTTTAACTGAAGCTGGCGCGCGACGTGCATTAAAATTGCCAGTTGGTGGCGCTTTTCACTCACCTTTAATGGAATCAGCGCGTGAAGAATTGGCTGCCGCAATTGCTGCAACTAAATTTAACACGCCTGTTTGCCCTGTTTATCAAAATGTAACGGCTTCTGCTGTTCTAAATCCTGATGAGATCAAAGAAAATTTAATCGCGCAATTAACCGCCCCAGTAAGATGGACCCAAACTATGCAGCAAATGATTGCTGATGGATGCGAGTCTGTAACTGAAGTAGGTCCAGGAAAAGTTTTACAAGGTTTATTTAAAAAAATAGACCGTAAGTTTCCGACAGAAAGTGCCGCTATCGTTGCTGAGTGAGTTGATTTAAAAGCACAACACCAATTAATTCCCGTTGTACATTGAGGCTCTCGAAATGCACAACGGGATTTTTTTTAGTTACTTTTTGATTCATCCAACATTTAAGAATAACAACTAAAACGTTATTCAGATGAAACAGAAAATTATAATTCTCCTTTTTGCCTTGACTGCAGGTATTAGCCGCGCTCAAGATATTGCAAGTGCAAATGTACTTGTAACCGATTTCAGTGACGCTCCAATCCCAGGCGCCCAAATTCTATTTTTCGATACCAAAAATAATGTTACCATTTCAGGTGTTTCAGATGGTGCTGGAAAGTTCATTGTTGATTTACCGGCAGGTGAGTACAACATTCGTTTAAAAAGGGTTGGGAAGTCTAAAGATTATTCGGCAATTCAGATTCCGACATTGGGACCAAATCAAGTGTATAATAATTTTGATATCATTATTCAATACGAAGAAGAATCTTCATTTACATTGAGCAATTTGCATTTTGAAACAAATAAGTCGGTTATTAAATCCGCCTCCTTTGAGGAATTGGATGAACTGGTGAAGTATTTAAAATTGAAATCTGATTTAAAGATTGAAATTGGCGGCCATACTGACAATCAAGGGTCAGATGCTACAAACTTATCTTTATCAGAGAGCCGCGCCAAAGCTGTGAAAGAGTATCTCGTTAAAAAGGGAATTAGCAGCAGCAGAATTGTAGCCAAAGGTTACGGCGAAGCATTACCAATTGCGGAAAATGAAACTGAAAATGGCCGTGCATTAAATCGACGTACCGAAATCCAAATTTTGGATTAAGTCACGAACCTTTTAAGGATTTAGAATAGTTACGGACATATTTAATGACCGCCGAGTGCGTAAAAAGCAGTATTAAAACAAAAGCATGGACGGTTAAAAAACTCCACACAAAAAGATTAAATCCAGTATTATAATAAAGGCCTAGTCCAAGTGAGAAGAGCAAATTGAATAGGATTAAAGTGAAACCGATTGTGGGTCCTTGCCAATTGCCGCGCCTTGCTAATTGAAGTCCAATTAAAATGCTAACTATTAGAGTGGCAAAATAAGCGAGATAAGTAATGGTTTTAACGCTAAAATTTGAAGCATCAAACTCATTCTTTTGATATAAGTCAAAAAGTACATAGATTAATTGTGCTGTAAAAATGAGTGCGCCAATTTTTAATGGAGTTCGTGTTCTTTTTAGCAAATTTTTAGGATGCCCTGCAGATTGTTTAATGTGGCGATTGTTACGCATGATGGTAAATCCTTCCGCCTTATTAATGAATTTAATAAAGAGCTGGTCATTCGTTCCTAAATTGATTGTTTTGCCTTTACTAAGCTCTTTATGGTTGGTGATTTCAGCAATTTGTACGCCAGTAAAAAATACCGTGCCGCGGTTTTTGGCTGGTTCAATGTTTAGGATTAATCGTTCTTCTTTTACGTTGTACTCGTATACCATTTTTGTAAGCGGTAGATTGGATCTAACTAAGGTAGTCGTATCCTATTAAAATTCTTTACGCAATATCGTCTTTAATAATTGAAACAAAAAAACCAGTCCAACTTAAGCAGACTGGTTTTTAAATATGATTATAAATAAATGTCTTACACAATCATTTTTACTGGATTCTCTAAGAAGCTTTTTAAATCTTTTAAGAATGCAGAACCAACTGCACCGTCTACTACTCTATGGTCGCAAGACAAGCTTAATTTCATGATGTTACCTGGCACAATCTCTCCGTTTTTAACAACAGGAGTCGCTTTAATTTGTCCAACTGATAAAATACATCCGTTTGGCGGATTGATAATTGAAGTGAAATCCTCAACACCAAACATTCCCAAATTTGAAATTGCGAAAGTTCCACCTTGCATTTCCTCAGGTTGTAGTTTTTTATCACGCGCTCTTGCAGCCAAGTCTTTAATTTCATGACCAATTTGATCAAAGCCTTTTGTGTCTGTAAATTTAACAACAGGAACCAATAAACCTTCGTCAACGGAAACGGCAACTCCGATATGAATATGATCGTTATAACGAATTGCATCACCGATCCAATCCGCATTCACTTTTGGATTTTTTCTAAGCGCAGCTGCTGAAGCTTTCACAATCATATCGTTAAACGAGATTTTAATACCTTCGTCCGCATTAATTGCTTTTCGAGCAGCAATTGCATTGTCCATATCCACTTCCATTTTTAAATAGAAGTGCGGTGCAGAAAATTTAGAAGCGGTTAACGTTCGTGCAATCGCTTTTCTCATTTGAGAAAGCGGCACATCTGTATAAGACTCTGTTCCTGCGGCAGCAGCATAACTATTTGTTCCAGCAGTTGTAGGCATATAATTTTCTATATCTGATTTTACAATTCGGTTATTCTCACCTGAACCATGAACGGTTGCTAGATTAATTCCTTTTTCCTCGGCCATTTTACGGGCAAGGGGAGAAACAAAAATTCTTCCGTTTGAACTTGCGGCGGGTTTTGATTCAACAGGTGCGCTTGGTGCAACTGCAACTGCCGGTGAAGGGGTTGGGGTTGGTTCGACTTTGTCCACAGGAGCTTCTTCTTTCTGCTCTTGTGCTGCCGCCGGATTTCCTGCTTCTGCAATAATTGCAGCTACATCCTCTCCCTTTTCACCAATAATTGCTAGGATATCATTGATTGGGGCTGCGTCACCCTTATTAACCCCAATATGCAGTAATACACCATCATAAAAGGATTCAAATTCCATGGTCGCCTTATCTGTTTCTATTTCAGCGATTAAATCACCTTCAGCAACAGTGTCTCCAATTTTTTTATGCCATTCTGCAACAACTCCTTCGGTCATTGTATCAGATAATTTTGGCATTCTTACGATTTCGGCCATTTTATAATTTCGTTTGCTTATTATTTATTTATCTCAAGGTAATTAACACCAGAAAACAATGTTTATGCTAAATATTCTTTGATGTAAGGATAGTCAGCTTGATCATAAACATCTTTATACAATTCATCCGCCTCAGGTAAAGGGGAGTCCTCAGCGAACTTAATCGATTCGGCTACTTCATTTTTTACCCATGCATCAATTTCTTCAATTGCTTTTACAGTTAAGAACTTGTTCTTTTTGATTACTCCTAAAACATGCTCAATTGGATCTTTTGCTTGCCACTCGGCAACTTCATCCTTTGTTCTATATTTTTGCGGATCAGACATAGAATGTCCTTTATAACGGTAAGTTCTAATATCTAAAAGCGTTGGTCCGTCGCCTCTTCTGGCACGAGCGGCAGCTTCTTCAATTGCTTCATGAACACTTTCAGGACGCATTCCATCCACGACAAATGAAGGCATTTCATAAGATAAGCCTATTTTTGACATGTCCGTAACGTTTGTCGTTCGTTCAACAGAAGTTCCCATGGCGTAATTGTTATTCTCAATAATGAAAACACATGGCAATTTCCATGTCATGGCCATATTAAAGGTTTCGTGCAAAGCACCTTGTCGTGCAGCACCATCACCAAACGAGCAAAATGCTACGTTATCCGTTCCTCTATATTTTTCAGCAAATGCTAATCCAGCTCCCATAGGGATTTGTGCGCCAACAATTCCGTGACCACCATAAAATCCTTTTTCGGTATCAAAAAAGTGCATTGAACCACCTTTTCCTTTTGAACAACCCCTAATTTTACCGTATAATTCAGCAGCCAATATTCGAGGGTCTGTTCCCAAAGCCATTGGATGACCATGATCACGATATGCAGTGATATGCTTATCTCCTTCTTTAGCTGCAGATGCAGTTCCTACTGCGATTGCTTCTTGCCCAATATAGACGTGCAAAAATCCACCGAATTTTTGTTGAATATATAATTGCGAAATCTTTTCCTCGAATTTACGAATCAAGAGCATGTCTTTATACCATTTTACGTGAGTCTCTTTCGAGAATTTTGACCCTGCAGTTTTTCGGGTAGTTTTCGTCGCTTTTTTAGTAGTAGCAGTCTTTGATACCATATTGCCCGTTTTAGCTTTAATGAAAGACAAATATATATCTTTATTTTTAAATAATAGGTACTTTTTTTACTGTTGAATTGGAGATACGAGTTCAAATTTTTTCTATGCAACATTGGTACGACGATTTCAAGAGCAGGACACGAGTTTAACGAATGCTGAATTTACACGTTTGTATTATGGAAATGTTTTTCAAGAAAATTACTATCCCTACGGTGCTACTGACAAACAGCGGCTTTTTGAGGACTCCTATAAAGCAAATACTTCCTTTTTAGAAACAGAAAAATTGGGTTTGGCGGTTTTAAATGAAACTCCTGTTAATTTGGGTGTTTTATTGAAAATGGTGTTTTTATATAACAGAGAAATAGATATTGGAAAAGCAACTGTATTTGCAAAACTCTACGTTTCTTTTTTAGAAGTGATTTATGCCAGTGGAACAGGGGAGGACTGCAATAATGGCTTTGTTGTAATTTCAGTAGATGATGAATATCGAATCACTGGAGATTTGGGGTTAACCGTTATAAGACAGGCTTTGGTTGGTTCTTGTGATCAACTCATTTTTTCTTGGAAAGGACAAAAACGGAAGAACCGAATAAAAGGTTTGTTTTTTAACGTAAAAATGCCATTAAGTTATTTAGCCAAATCTTTTCAGCACTCAGACGATCCTCTCCCCGATAAAAATCCAGATGAGGAAGAGGATTAATCCAGAAAACTGCCGTCAAAGGCCCAAGGAAGCAAGGTTTGACATGAATTAAGGCGAATAACCGTTCCGTTTTTGGCATACATAATGAGTTGAATGGGGTATTTTTGTCGTATTTCAACTTCAACTAAAGTTTGGCGGCATAGTCCGCAAGGAGGAACGGGTACTTTCAAATCTTTATCCACATAAACAACGATCATTGTAATGAGTTGGTTTGGGTAATTTGAAACTGTGTGAGATAGTAAATTGCGCTCTGCGCATATCGAAACGGGATAAGATGCATTCTCCATATTTGCCCCTTTCACAATTTTACCAGAATCCAACCTTAGTCCTGCACTTACGTGAAATTTAGAATAGGGAGCATAAGCGTTATCTGCAAATTTAATTGTAGAATCTATTAATTCTTTTAATTCTGCATCTGTGATATCGTCATAATTGAACTCCTCGTAATCTATTATAATTTTTTTTTGCATAAGCTGATTTAAATCAATTCAAAGTCAAAACGGTTGTAATTTCTTCTTGTATTCAATTTTTTCTATTTTAATTCACGTCTAATTTTGACTCGTCCAAACATTAATATTTCACCGATTGATGAGCACCGTAACTTAGAAAAACAGAAGAAACAGCATATTTGGGCATTCGTGTAAAGTGGACTAAATTTAAGCATTCCTTTGTATTAACTAGAATTAGTCTGAATAAAAATAATGTACCGATTAATCCTTTTAACGGTTTCAAAGTCTAATCTATATTCTTTTTAGATAACGAGATTCGTGCAATTCGTTTGATTTAACGTTGTCTTAACAATAAAAAATAAGTTATTTTTGCTGCCAATGACAAAGCCTCTGCCACAAGATATTAATATCCTTAAAGATTTTGGTCCGATCACCTTGTCGGAGATGGATGGTGTTAAGTTAATGAATCGTACGGATACTAAATTTGTATTTAAACGTCAGTCATTAAACGAGTTTTTGGAAATTTTAAAGGAGCAATACAAGGTTTTGAATATTAAGGAAAACTTAATATCCTCATATAAAACGCTTTATTTCGACACGCCAGAATTTCAATTTTTCAGAGATCACCACAATGGCAAGGGCAATAGATTTAAAGTGCGTATTCGAAATTACGTTGAATCTAACCTTTATTTTTTAGAAATTAAGAACAAGTATAAAGGACGTACGGCAAAAAGCAGAATCAAATTGCCTGATTTTGAATTGGACTTAAAAAAGAAATCAAACAGCTATATCACCGAAGTAATCGGAGATCCTATTCATTTAGAATCGAAACTTTGGAACAACTTTAACCGTATTACATTGGTAAACAACAATGAAAAGGAGCGTTTAACCTTGGATTTGGATTTATCGTTCGATTGGGATGGTAGAACTGTGAATTACGGACATGTAGTTATAGCAGAGCTTAAACAAGAAAATGCGAATCGCAATAGCCTTTTTTATAGCATTATGAAAAAGAATGGCATTCGTCCGAATGGAATGAGTAAATACTGTGTAGGTACAGTTGCATTGTATCCAGACCAGAAGTACAATAACTTTAAAGAAAAAATACTTTTAATAGATAAATTAATATAAAATGGACCAGCCAGAAGCATTTGAATTTTTAGGAATGAAACTAATTGATAACGACTTGTGGAAGTTGATGTTCAAGTTTGCTATTAATTTAATCTTCCTCACAGCAATAGTGAGGTACGTTTATTACAGAAAAACGCCGCGTAAAAATTATCTGTTTACGTTTTACATGATTTCAATCATTTCATTTTTCATCTGCTTTGCTTTGAAAAAATTCGACATGGGGGTTGGGATGGGACTCGGTTTATTCGCCATTTTTGGCATTATCCGTTACCGTACAAACCCAATGCGTATTCGTGAAATGACCTATCTTTTCTTGGTGATTGGATTGGCCGTTGTAAATGCGCTTTCAGGTAACTTAAGTTACGCTGAAATGATCTTTATTAATGCGGTTGTATGGTTGGTGATTTACTTAATGGAGAATTGGTTACTTCAAAGTAACGAAGAAGACAAAACCATTGTGTACGAGAAAATTGAGAACATTAAGCCAAGCAGGTATAATGAGTTAATTGCTGATTTGGAGGACCGAACTGGAATGACAATAATTAGAGCAGAAGTAGGAAAGATAGACTTTTTAAAGGATACAGCTGAGATTAAAATATATTATGAAGAACTCCCAGAGAATCGATAGATTCTCTCTAATAAACAGGGAAAGGCTCACTTTATAGTGGGTCTTTTTTTATGGTTTTAATTTATGCTCAGCTTCGGTAATTAAAGTACGATAAGTTTTCGCATGTCATTGTTCACTCGAACTAAATAAACACCTGAAGGAAGTGCTAGTATTTTTTGTTCGTTGACTATTTCGTTGAAATAAAGCTGGCCATCCAACGTGAATATTTCCAATGCCGAAGTTCCATCAAAACGCATGGTAACTGTCCCTTTGGATGGGTTAGGGAAAACGTTCAAATTGGATTGATGATAATCATTAATCCCCGTATCATCAATTCCACCAACGCTCAAATCTTCTTGTCCACAATTGGTTACTGTTAATGTAGCTATGTATTCGCTTTCATCTGGATATTCGTGCACAGGATGCTCGTCCGTTGACGTTTCTCCGTCGCCAAACTCCCAAAAATATTCAAAGCCGTGTGCACTTGTATTCGTATACGTAGCAATTGGTCCGTCGAATGAAACAGAGAAACTAGCGATTGGAGTGGTGTAGTCGACCGTAATCGAATCAACATCAGTGAATACATGCGTTGCTGCATTTTGCAGGTAGGATGTTTCTTCGGCAGTTAAACCATCTGGTATAAAAGTGTTTCCATCCGCGGTGGCTAAATCACTAACAAGTTGCGGTAAATTGTTTGAAGCAGTGTAACTATTGCCAATAAAGCAAGCTTTTTTCAATTTGGCCAAAAGTAAAATTGGAGAGCATCAGCAGTAAGATGACTATTTTATTCATTCGATAAGTTTTGGCAAAGATGTGTTTTTACAGTCAAGGGTTGCCCATATAAATTAAGATGTAAGGGAGAAGTAGAGTTGAAATTGGAAACCCAATTTACGATTTGGCATTTTCTTAATCAGGAATTCGCGCAGAAATGGTTACTAGGCCTTGATGGAATGTTGGATATCCATTCCCCTTTTCAAATTTAAGTTTCATTAAAATTAAATTTTTTGCCTGATAGGCATAAACCGTACTTTTTATGGTTGACTCCATTTTATTCAATTTACATGATGTGACATTACCTTTCACGTCAACAGCAATATTAAAAACTAAGATTCCTGCTTTGTTCATGTCCATCAAATATGGAATGTCTTGGGTAATGGTTCTGCCATCAACCATAATCCTTCCAGTTGCCTGAGCAAAATTAAAGAGTGATGTAAATAGGAGTGTAAGAAGGAGTATATGTTTCATTAGAAATGATTTATCCTAAAGGTATGAAAAACTAATTAGATGCTTACTAACTTATTCGGCTCCAATTTGGTTTTGATTGGATCAATGAGCGTAATTTTTTTGCTAAATAGGCATGTTCTTTTCGTTCAAATTTGATATCCTTGTCCAATAAGTCTTTCGCCTTTTCTCGCGCCAATTGAACAATTTGCGCATCTTTTGCAAGGTCAGAAATTTTCAAATTTAGCAGTCCACTTTGTTGCGTTCCCATAATATCTCCAGGTCCACGAAGTTTTAAATCAACCTCCGAAATCTTAAAACCATCATTTGTTTCGCACATAGTTTCGAGGCGTTTTCTCGCATTTTCGCCAATTTTATAACTACTCATGAGTATGCAAAAGGATTGTTCACCCCCGCGTCCCACTCTGCCGCGTAATTGATGTAATTGAGATAATCCAAATTTTTCGGCACTTTCAATAATCATTACACTGGCGTTTGGAATATTTACGCCAACTTCAATTACCGTAGTTGCCACCATGATTTGAGTTTTGCCTTTCACAAATTGTTGCATTTCATGTTCCTTATCATCCGGATTCATTCTGCCATGTACAATACTAACCTTATATTCAGGAAGTGGAAAACGCCGTGTAATTGATTCATAGCCCGACATTAAATTTTGATAATCCAATTTTTCCGACTCCTCAATTAACGGATAAACAATATAGACTTGGCGCCCTTTTTTAATTTCATCTTCCATGAATTGAAATACCTTTAATCTGGCAGATTCAAATCTGTGAGAGGTTTGGATTTCTTTTCGTCCCGGCGGCATTTCATCAATTACTGAAACATCTAAATCGCCATAAAAGGTGAGGGCCAATGTACGCGGAATTGGGGTGGCTGTCATTACCAATTGGTGCGGGGGTAAGAGATTTTTTTTCCAAAGTTTCGAGCGTTGTGCGACTCCAAAGCGGTGCTGTTCATCAATTATTGCGAGTCCTAAATTTTTATACCGAACAACGGGTTCAAGTAATGCATGGGTTCCAACTAAAATATCAATCTCTCCTTGTTCTAATTGATCATGTAATATTTTTCGCTTTGATTTTTTTGTAGCGCCTATTAATAATTCCACCTTAATGTCCATTTTTGACAACATTTCTGAAATGGAAATGAAGTGTTGGTTAGCAAGTATTGCTGTAGGTGCCATTATACAGGCTTGATAACTGTTGCCAACAGCTATTAACATCACCATTAAGGCCACAAGTGTTTTACCACTTCCTACATCTCCTTGTAATAATCGATTCATGTGAACTCCAGAACTAAGGTCTTTACGAATTTCTCGGATGACTCGTTTTTGTGCTCCAGTCAATTCAAACGGAATGTGCTCATCAAAAAATGTGGTAAATTCATTCCCAATTTCTTCGAATCTGAATCCTTTTATTTTTCGGGAAGTAATTTGTTTACGCACCAAAAGTTCCAGCTGTAAATAGAATAATTCTTGAAATTTTAATCTAAATTGAGCATTTTTAGCTGCTGTTTCAGAAGGCGGTTGGTGAATATTATAAATCGCCATTTCTTTCCCCATTAAGCCTAAATCGTTTCTAATCCAATCCGGCAGATCTTCTGTTATTTGGTTTTTAATTGTGGGCAGTAACTTTTTTAATAAACGCTCTATTCCGCGCGAATTAAATCCAGACTTTTGTAATTTTTCGCCACTATGGTAAACAGGTTGCAGACCTTTTTCAAGTGGTTTATTGGGGGTGATAAATTCTAGTTCAGGATGCGAGATGTTGTATTTTGAACCATATTGTTTCGCTTTCCCCCAAACAATTAATTCAGTGCCTGAAATAAGTTTAGGTTTTATCCAGTTTATACCCTTAAACCAAACCAAATCTAGAATGCCAGATTCATCTCTAAATTTTGCTTCAAACCTTCTGCCACGACCTGACCCAACTTCTTTTCCACTTATGATTTTACCCTTTAGTTGAACGGCGCCCGTAATTTCTGGAATTTGTGTTATTAGGTGAAATGTAGAACGATCAATATATCGAAAAGGAAAATAGAATAACAGGTCTCCAAACGTTCGGATACCCGCTTCTTCACGCAGTATTGCGCCTCTTTTCGGACCAACTCCTTTAAGATATTCAATTGGGGTAGATAATAAACCCGACATTAGTAAATCAAATTATTTTTAGTAAATTCCAACAATAATTTTATTCTGATATGTTCAAAACCATCTTGCAATTTACATTAATATTTTTGATCGTGAGCATTGTTGTTGCCTTCAATAACGCAGACAATCGCATCAGTAAATATACTGAAAGTCAACCAAATCCATATCCAAAAACGGTTTCAGAAGCATTAATTCAATTTGGGGAGGAAAAACCGAACCACCATATTGAAAAAATTGATGCAGATTCTGCTCGAATGGGTGAGGAGATTGTGAAGTACGGAAGTTTATTGGATGGATCAAATAAGCGAATTTCGAAATATTTTGTATGTACTGATTGCCATAATGTCCAAATGGAAATTAGTGATCCGGCAGATGATTCACCAGAAGCTGTGCTCGAATATGGAATGAAAAATGATGTGCCTTATTTACCCGCATCTACCTTTTACGGAATGTATAATAAGGAGCATTGGTATAATGACGACTATGCCAAGAAGTATGGTGATCTCGTGAAACCTACTCGAGATAGCTTGTACAATGCGATTCAATTATGTGCCACACAGTGCTCGCAAGGCAGGTTAATGGATCATTGGGAGGTGCGTGCCGTGCTGCATTATTATAAATCGCTAGAATTGAAGATAAGTGATTTAAAGTTTAATGACAAAGATATGGAGACCTTTACATATCTGCTTTCAACCAATAAAAAAGAGGCGGCTAAAATGCTAAAGGGAAGATATACGCAAGTCAATCATGCGCATTTTGGTACTTCAGAAATTCCAAAAGTAGAAGGGTATAAACCCAATGCAGAACAGGGGAAATATATTTTCAATAAGGGCTGTTTGCATTGTCATGATAAGAAAAAAGGGATCACAAATTTTGCAATGAGTGATGATAAATTATCTTTAAATTTTTTACACCGTAAAAAAGACAAATACAACAATCTAGCTGTTCCACACATCACCCGTTACGGAACTTATGCTATGAGCGGAAGAAAACAATATATGCCCATGTACAGCTTTGAAAAAATGAGTAAAACGCAGCTGTTAGATCTGCTTTATTATATCGAAACTGGCGGAAGTAATTAGAATTACCCTTGCTCAGGTTAGAGTTATTTTGAACTAAACAAACAATTAATGAAACGAACTTTTGGATTATTTGCTGCTCTATCTGTACTAGGGAATGGAGCTTTCGCGCAGGATGAGGCCGTACTTGAGTCCTTTTCTGGAACTCGAGTGCTTACCAATCACTCTGTCCAATTGCTACCCGAGCGGACTTTAGAATTTATTGTCGCACATAAATTTGGTGACATTGCAGGCGCTTCAGGCGGATTACAGAATTTTTATGGATTCGACAATTTGGCGGATGTAAGAATTGCATTTGAGTATGGCGTTTTGGACAATTTAGATATTGGGCTTGGTCGTAACAAAGGCGTTGGTTTAATTACAGGAGTAATAGATGGTTATGCCAAGTATAAAATTTTGCAGCAAAAGCAATCAGGAATGCCTGTGAATTTAGTTTTTGTAAGCTCATTGATATTGCCTTATAAGGCAGCTATATCTGATTCATCATCCGTCGCGTCTTATCCTAAATTTTTAAACCGTTTCACTTTTACAAATCAACTTTTAGTGGCCAGAAAATTTTCTGATCGTTTTGTGCTTCAGGCGAATGTGGGTTATAACCACAGAAATTTTGTAGACTTTGTTGATGCTAACGGGTTAGTCTTTGCGGGAGTTTCTGCGCGAACACGTTTTACCAAAACTATCGGCTTGTTGGTAGAGTACAATCACATATTTAATAGACCGGAAAGCATTGTAGACAATTATCAAGACCCTTTAAGTGTTGGAATTGAAATTTTAACTGGTGGACATTCTTTCATTCTTAATTTCTCAAACTCCAGGGCATTGAATGAAAACATTTTTGTACCTAACACAACCTCTAATTGGTTAGACGGGCAGTGGCGATTTGGGTTCTCAATTAATAGAAGATTTAAATTATGATTCGACAGATATTATTTTTCACATTCGCAGGACTCACACTAACGGCATGTCTTAAAGATAAATCGGTGGAACCTATCCCCACCGGTGCGTGCACGGATACGGTATATTTTAATGATGATTTATTGGTTCCGCTTTTTAATAACTCTTGTAATGTTTCTGGGTGTCACAGTGCGGAGGATGCAGCTGCGGGACGTATTTTTGTTGCACATGATAGTATCTCAAATCATGCTGATGAGATTTTCTTGACAATTTCGGATGATGTTTCAAAAACGCCAATGCCTATAGGTGGAGATAAAATTGCAGACAGTTTAATTCAAAAATTTGATTGTTGGATTCAACAAGGAAAGCTTGATAATTAGACCAGCCCGATAGAAGACTTGTACAATCCTTCTTTTTTCATGTATTATCCTTCATTCGAGTTGGAAGGTTTTCGTAAATGTGTTATTTTCGTTGAAATTCAAATTACACGACATGAAGAAAAACATACTTTTATTACTCCCTATAGTTGGAGTCCTCGGATTTTCCTTTTTTTACGAAAGCAATCATATTTCAACATATCACAATGATGGTATTGAGACTGTGAACTTTGGGGTGAATCCACCAGCTGGTAAAACAGGTGCACCCGGAGACGGAAATTGTACAGATTGTCATTCGGGGTCTACAATGTCATCTGAAGGCGTTGTGTTTTTTACGGTAGGTGGCGGCCCAGGCTATATGCCAGGTAGTACTTACCCCATTTCCCTTTCAACAATTTCTGGTACAAATAATGGGTTTGAACTTACAATTTTAGATGCAGATAATAACTTTGCAGGATCATTTACCGCAGGGGCTTCTACAAGTATAGCAACTTTAGATGGAGTTGATTATATCAGACACTCTGCTGCTGATGAACTTGCCTGGTCATTTAATTGGACTGCTCCAGCTTCAGACATGGGCGAATTAACAGCTTATTATGCGGTGAATATTTCAAATGACAATGGATCGAGCTCAGGTGATGAGATCTTTCTTGGAAACAATAGCATTCCGCTTTTTGGTGTGGGGATTGAGGAAAATGAGTTAGATAAGGCTTATAAAATCTTTTTTAATAGTCAAACGAATGAGTTAAACTTAAACTATTCTTTGCTTGAAGAATCTAAAGTTGTTTTAAATATTCAAGACCTTTCCGGAAAATTAATTCAATATTATGATTTCGGTTATCAAAACTCAGGAGATTATACTGAGCAATTAACCGTAACAAATATCGAGACTGAAGGAGTCTACATTCTTTCGTTATTTATCAACAATCAAGTATTTAACAGAAAAGTGTCCTTAAACTAAAGTAAGTTAAGCTTTCATAAATATTCTGAGAGGAGGTCTTTATAAGACTTCCTCTTTTTGTTAATTAAAAGAATAGATTCAATTAATTTGGGATTGAATTTCAACTTATATTTGTCTTTTAATAGAATCATATGAAAACAATCTCGACTTATAATTTTAGAGGAAAACGCGCACTTATTCGTGTTGATTTTAATGTGCCATTGAACAAGGCGACTATGGAAGTTACTGATGCTACAAGAATCAAAGCGGCAATTCCAACCATTAAAAAGGTATTGAATGATGGAGGATCAGTTGTGCTAATGTCTCATATGGGGCGACCGAAAAATGTACCTGAACCTATTTTTTCGTTAAAAAATATTATTAGTGAAATAGAAAAACATTTGGGGCATTCCGTTTCATTTGCGTCAGATTGCATTGGAGAACGTGCCTTTGAAAAATCAGCAGCCTTACAAGCTGGAGAAGTCCTTTTGCTAGAAAACCTAAGATTTCACCAACGAGAAAAAAAAGGTGGAGAAGATTTTGCCGAACTATTAGCGAAACACGGAGATGTATACATAAATGATGCCTTTGGCACCGCGCACCGCGCGCATGCCTCTACAACAGTTGTCACAAAATTCTTTCCGAATGATAAAATGTTCGGTTATTTAATCGAAAAAGAAATTGAAAGTGTTGATAAAGTATTGAACTCAACTCAAAAACCGCTTACAGCAATTGTTGGCGGGGCTAAGGTGTCTTCAAAAATTACAATTATCACGAAATTATTGGATAAAGTTGATAGCCTAATTATTGGTGGCGGAATGGCGTATACGTTTGCGAAAGCAATGGGCGGCAAGGTAGGGAATTCTTTAATCGAGAACGATTTTTTAGAGACCGCCAAGGAAATAATTACCGAAGCGAAAGCCAAGAACGTTAAATTACTAATTCCTATAGATACTGTCGCTTCGGATGAATTTTCAGATGAAGCCGAGACGCAAATTTGTTCGACTCATGCAATACCAGATGGTTGGATGGGGCTCGATATTGGAGATAATGCCGCGGAAGCATTTAAAGCTGAGATATTAGCGTCCAAACTTATTTTATGGAATGGTCCAATGGGCGTTTTTGAAATGAGTAAGTTTCAGAAAGGGACTAAAGAAATTGCCTTGGCTGTGGCTGAAGCAACTGAAAATGGTGCCTTCTCATTAGTTGGAGGAGGAGATAGTGTCGCAGCAGTTAATAAATTTAATCTTGCTAACCGAGTAAGTCATGTTTCTACAGGCGGCGGAGCAATGTTGGAATATTTGGAAGGTAAACAACTGCCAGGAATTGCAGCAATTTTAAATGATTAAGCATGACAATTGAAAAACTACATCAACATTTTTTAGCCGGAACTGGAATCACAACTGATACAAGAAATTTGAAGAAAGGCGCCTTGTTTTTTGCTTTAAAAGGAGAGAATTTTAATGGAAATACATTTGCCGGGAAAGCCCTTGAAGAAAGTTGTAGTTTGGCTTTGGTTGATGAGGTGACGGGAGTTACAGATGAACGAATAGTTCGGGTTGATAATGTCTTAAAAACACTGCAAGATTTGGCCAATTATCATAGACGGCTGTTCAAGATACCAGTCATAGGTATCACCGGAAGTAACGGTAAAACAACAACCAAAGAATTGGTGGGAGCCGTACTCGCTAAAAAATATAACATTCTTGTCACTGAAGGTAACTTGAATAATCATCTGGGTGTGCCATTCACACTACTTAAGCTGAATGGGTCGCATGAATTGGCAATTATTGAAATGGGAGCCAATAAGCTAGGTGATATTAAAGAATTAGTTGATATTGCTGAGCCTACACATGGCATGATCACCAATGTTGGTGCAGCTCATATTGAGGGTTTTGGATCATTGGCTGGGGTAATTAAAACTAAAACCGAAATGTATGACTTTATCGCAAATGTTTATGGGACGCTCTTTGTCAATTCGGAAGATGACGTTTTAGTGAGTCACTTGCCAAAGGGGATTGAAATTTGTTCCTATGGGGAGCATCATGGGGATTATAGAGGTGAATTGCTAAGCCAAAATCCGCTTGTAAAGTTTTCCTGGTTCGCGAATACTTATCAATCGGCTATACTGCACACCAACTTGGTGGGTAAATATAATTTCACCAACTTTCTTTCGGCTGTTGCCATTGGAGGTTATTTTAAAGTTAATCCTGATGATATTTGCGCTGCAATAGAAAATTACGTTCCTTCCAATAATCGATCGCAAGTTACAAAGACCGATCGCAATACATTGATTGTAGATTGTTACAATGCAAACGCCACAAGTATGATGGCGGCCTTGGAAAGTTTTGTTGCCATGGACGGTGAAAATAAGTTAGTGATTTTGGGCGATATGTTAGAACTAGGCGAAATCTCTCAAGATGAACATCAGAAAATTGTCGACTTTTTAGAAAAACATAAGCTCAACGCTTTTTTAGTTGGAACAGAGATGGGTAAAACGAAAACAAAGTTACCTAAGTTCATTAATTGGAAGGCACTAGTTGATCACGAAAATTTGAAAGCAATAGCAGAGGGAAATATCCTTCTTAAAGGCTCTCGTGGAATTAAGTTGGAAGAGTTAATCGCATTACTTTAAATAAAGAGGCAAGTGGCAATATTCAAATTGCAAATCTCAAAAATTATTTCAAAAAAAAAGAGCCTCATTCATAAACGAGGCCCAATCTTATTTTTTTTCTAACATCCAACCCTTCGGCAAAAGCTAAGAGCGGCCCATCTAACATCCGTCGCCATGAGCCTGTCCAGTGGTAATATCTAATTACTAGTGATTAACGACTAGCGACTAATCCTTCAATATCCCTCTTGAAATAACAATTTTCTGAATTTCTGAAGTTCCTTCGTAAATCTGTGTGATTTTTGCATCTCTCATCATACGTTCAACTTCATACTCACGAACATATCCGTATCCACCATGAATTTGCACAGCTTCTGTTGTAACGAATTGTGCAATTTCCGAAGCATACAGTTTTGCCATTGCAGCTTCTTCTGTGTATTCTTCACCCTGATCCTTAAGCGAAGCAGCATTTAAACACATTAATCGTGCAGCGTGAACTTGTGTGGCCATGTCGGCTAATTTAAAGGCAATGCCTTGGTGTTTGTAAATTTCTTTCCCAAATGTTTTACGCTCTTTAGAGTATGCTATTGCTAACTCTAAAGCTCCTGCAGCAATTCCCATAGCTTGTGATGCAATTCCAATTCTTCCACCGCCTAGTGTTTTCATAGCGAATTTAAACCCGAAACCTTCATCACCAATTCTATTTTCCTTTGGTACTTTAACGTCATTAAAGATTAAGGTGTGCGTATCAGATCCTCTGATTCCCATTTTATCCTCTTTTTCACCAACGATAAAACCATCCATTCCACGCTCAATGATTAAAGCATTGATTCCTCTATGTCCTTTTTCTCTATCCGTTTGTGCAATAACAATATAAATAGAAGCTGAGCTACCATTCGTAATCCAGTTTTTTGTTCCGTTTAATAAGTAATGGTCGCCTTGATCAATTGCCGAAGTTTGCTGAGAAGTTGCATCAGACCCAGCTTCTGGCTCAGAAAGACAGAACGCTCCAATTTTTTCTCCGCGTGCAATTGGTGTTAAATATTTTTGTTTCTGTTCTTCCGTTCCAAAAGTTTCCAATCCCCAACATACAAGTGAATTACAAACTGACATACATACCGCCATGGATGCATCTATCTTGGAAATTTCTTCCACTGCCAATACGTAGGATACAGAATCCATTCCACCCCCGCCGTATTTTGGGTCAACCATCATTCCTAAAAATCCTAGCTCACCTAATTGTTTTGCTTCCTCCACAGGAAATTTAGCATGTATATCTCTATCGATTACACCAGGTTTAAGCACGTTACGTGCGAAATCTCTTGCAGCATCTCTCACCGCCATTTGCTCTTCCGTATATCTAAAATCCATTACGTTTAACTTTGAAATAAATATTTATCTTGTTCAAGATTTCATTCTAGATCGTTTTCACCAAATAGATTTGAAATCGGGTACAAATTTAGCAATAATTTAGCATTACTATGGCGTCTTTTAAAAGTTTGAAAAAGGTAAGGGTGATTGGCTTAATGTCAGGAACTTCGCTAGACGGTTTGGATTTGTGTTTTGTGGAATTTGATCAGAATAACGGAGCGTGGAATTTTCTTATAAAAGCAACCAAAGGTCTAGCATATTCGGCTGATTGGCGCGATCGGTTAAATGGTGCGTTCTTAATAAGTCAAGATAAATTACAGCAATTAGAGGTTGATTATGGTTCTTTTTTGGGGAACGAGGCTTTTATTTTTATGGAGGAAAATGGAATTTTTGATGAGGTAGATTTAATTGCTTCTCACGGCCATACTGTCTTTCACGAACCAGAAAAAGGTATAACGGTTCAAATTGGAGATGGAGATGCAATTGCGAAACTTACCAAAAAGCCAGTTGTCAATAATTTTAGAATTAAAGATGTGCAATTGGGTGGTCAAGGCGCTCCACTAGTGCCTGTTGGAGATGCTTTTCTGTTTTCAGAGTTTGACGCTTGTTTGAATATGGGCGGCATTGCAAATATCAGTTATCAAATCAATACGAAAAGAATTGCATTTGACATTGCACCTTGTAATTTACCTCTGAATAAAATAATGCGCCAGAGTTATCAGAAAGAATATGATGAAAGTGGCGTTCTTGCAAAATCTGGAAAACCTATCCCTGATCTATTAGCACAACTTGATCTCTTAGATTATTATTCTATTAATCCTCCAAAATCCCTAGCAGTAGAATGGTTGAATGAGAAGTTTTATCCGATTGTTTATTCCTTTTTAAGTGATCAGCATGAATTACCGGATATTTTGCACACAATTGTGCAGCATGAAGCAAATCAAATTGCTACCGTTTTGAATCAAAATAAAATTAAAACAGTTTTAGTAACTGGAGGAGGAACTTACAACTCATTTTTGATTGATTCCATTCATGCGCGAACAAATGCTGAAATAATTATTCCAACTGCTGAAATTATAGATTTTAAAGAAGCTTTAATTTTCGCATTCCTTGGATTGCTAAACGTTCTAGGTGAAGTAAATACGTTTAAATCTGTGACTGGTGCTGCTTGCGATTCTACTGGCGGATTTATAACTTATCCGTAGAACGTTTATAACTCTTCTAAATCTTTCTTGCATTCAAATCTAAAAGTGAAAATCTTTATTAATTTTGCGGTTTTAAAAAAGTCTTTTTCATGATTGAACTATTAGAGAAGTTTGAGAACAAGCGACCAGAAATTGTTTTCGAATGGATGGACGCAGAAACCGAAGCAGAGGGCTGGGTTGTTATAAATTCTTTAAGAGGTGGAGCCGCTGGCGGTGGAACCAGAATGAGAAAGGGTTTAGATAAACGCGAAGTCGAATCTTTGGCTAAAACCATGGAGGTGAAATTTACTGTTGCAGGACCACAAATCGGTGGTGCAAAATCGGGAATTAATTTCGACCCATTGGATTCAAGAAAAGAGGGCGTTCTAAGACGTTGGTATGCTGCCGTAACTCCATTGTTAAAACATTATTACGGAACGGGTGGTGATTTAAACGTAGATGAAATTCATGAAGTAATTCCAATTACTGAAGATTGTGGAGTCTGGCATCCGCAAGAAGGTGTTTTTAACGGACATTTTCAACCGAGAGAAGCTCAAAAAATTAATAGAATTGGACAATTGCGCCAAGGTGTATTAAAAGTAATAGAGGATGATAAATTCTCACCAAGCGTTGCGCGTAAATATGTAATTGCTGATATGATTACAGGTTACGGTGTAAGTGAATCTATTTTTCACCATTACAATATCTGGAACGAATCTATTGTTGGAAAAAAAGTAATTGTTCAAGGTTGGGGGAATGTTGGTTCAGCTGGGGCTTATTATCTAGCGAAGCATGGAGCAAAAATTGTTGGTATAATTGACCGTGTTGGTGGTTTAATTAATGCCGAGGGCTTTTCATTGGAAGAAATTCGTGAACTATTTTTAAACAAAAATGGAAACCAATTGAACGCTCCAAATATGCTTTCATATGATGAAGTAAATGCTAAAATTTGGGATGTTCCTGCTGATGTATTTATTCCATGTGCTGGTTCTCGAATGATCACTCAAGATCAAGTCGAAAGAATGATCAGTGGAGGTGTGGAAGTAATTTCGTCAGGAGCAAATGTTCCTTTTGCAGACAAAGAAATTTTCTTTGGACCAATTGCTGATTATACAGATGAAAAAATTTCAGTAATTCCTGATTTTATTTCAAACTGTGGAATGGCAAGAGTTTTCGCATACCTCATGAGTAGCGATCTCGATGAGTTAACAGATAAAAATATATTCGAGGATACTTCGAATACGATTAAAGAGTCACTAATTGCTGCGAATAAAGTAAACCCAAGTAAAGTAAATATTGCGAAAACTGCATTTGAAACTGCATTAAACAAATTAGTCTAAGTTATGGGAATAGAGTATTTAATGGTAATAATATTCATTGTTGGATATTTAGCAATTGCCTTAGAACATAATATTAAAGTTGATAAAGCAGCTTCGGCCTTAGTAATTGGAATGGTTTGTTGGGGATTGTATGCAATCTGGCCGGCAGAGCATCTAAAAGTTGATACCGAGCAATCTGTAAATCAATTAATGAAGGATAAGGAACTCAAAGATAGGAACGAAGCCTTTGTAGATTATTTGGAGCATGAAGAAGAGGAATACAGAGAAGAAGTGTTTAAACACCCTGAGCAGTATGAGGGAAGAGAGAGAATTCCTGTTGAAGAAACTGATGAATATGTGCACCACTTTGTGGAGCATGGTTTAACACATCATTTATTCGATATTGCGGGGATCTTGTTCTTCCTACTCGGAGCAATGACAATTGTAGAGCTGATTGATGCCTATGATGGATTTTCCGTCATAACGAATCGAATAACAACTACAAATAAAGTTAAACTACTCTGGGTCATTTGTGTGCTCACCTTTTTCATGTCCGCCGCCCTGGACAATTTAACGACTTCGATTGTAATGATATCGGTGATCAGGAAGCTGATAGATGACAAGAAAGTGAAATGGCTCTTTGGCGGTTTCATAATTATTGCTGCCAATGCAGGGGGCGCTTGGTCTCCAATAGGAGATGTTACCACAACTATGTTATGGAACAATGGGCAAATCCCAAGTACAGGTATAATTATCGTAAATCTAATCATCCCTTCTTTAGTGGCTATGATCGTGCCACTTGTTTTGGCTTCTTTCTTTGTAAAGGGAAGTGTTAAAAGACCCGAAAAAGTAATTTCTTTCGGTCATGAGAACTCTACTCCTGAAAATTGGGAAAAGACGTTTGTATTCATTCTAGGACTTTGTGGGCTTTTGTTTGTTCCGGTATTTAAAACGGTTACTCATTTACCTCCATTTACAGGTATGATGCTAAGTTTAGGGGTCTTATGGTTGATTACTGAAATATTGATCTCTAAAAAGGATAGCGCAAGCAAAAAAGGATTAACAGTGGTTTCGGTACTTCAAAAAATTGATACGGCGAGTGTATTATTCTTTTTAGGAATTTTAATGGCTGTAGCTGCGCTGCAAGAAGTAGGGCATTTGGTGCAAGTGGCACATTTCTTGGATAATACGTTTAACCAAAACATCTATTCAATCAATGTTTCGATTGGATTATTGTCAGCAATTGTGGATAACGTTCCTTTGGTTGCTGCGGCACAAGGTATGTATCCGATTACAGGGACTGGTGACTTTGCTGCAAACGGAATGTTTTGGCAGTTCTTGGCCTACTGTGCTGGAACTGGTGGTAGTGCTTTAATCATTGGTTCTGCGGCAGGTGTTGCAGTAATGGGATTAGAGAAAATAAGTTTTGGATGGTACATTAAAAAGATTTCACTGTATGCAATTGTAGGGTATTTTGCTGGAGCAATCACCTACTACTTAATGTTTTCGGTGTAACAAAAAACGATTTGTCTCGTTAATATAACTTAAAAAGAAACAGAATATGAGCGCATTAGCTTTATTACTTCAAGCGACGGATTTAGGTGTTGCAGATAGCACACAGGTTGCTGCAGGCATCCAAGAGGGAACAAAGGAAATTCCTGTTTGGGAATTAGTGATGGACGGTGGTTGGGCTATGATTCCATTGGCTATTTTGTCTGTTCTCACCATCTATATTTTTGTTGAGCGTCTATTGTCTGTCAATAAATCACTGAAAGATGAAAGAGATTTCATGGTACAAGTGAAAAGTTATTTGATGGAAGGTAAAGTAGATGCAGCCCGTGCTTTATGTGCGCAAACAAATAACCCTGCTGCTAGAATGGTAGAAAAAGGAATCTCAAGAATTGGGAAACCAATGCGTGATATCGTTAGTTCAATTGAGAACGTTGGTAAATTAGAAATTTATCAGTTGGAAAAAAGATTGAGTTTCTTGGCTACTGCTGCAGGTGTTGCTCCAATGATAGGGTTCTTAGGAACAACATTGGGTATGGTAAAAACATTCCACGCTTTGAAATTTGAAAAAACCTTAGAAATTTCAACTATTTCAGGAGGTATTATGGAGGCTATGGTAACTACCGTTGCTGGTTTGGTTGTGGGTATTATTGCTTATAGTGCTTACAATTATTTAGTGGCTAAAGTGGATAAAGTAATCCACACAATGGAAGGTGCTTCAATTGAATTTTTAGATTTATTGAACGAACCGGGTAAATAGTTGTACCGTAAATTAGAAAGATGAATTTAGGAAGAAGAAATAGAGTAAAAGCTGAAGGAGGAATGTCTTCAATGACTGACCTTGTATTCTTAATGCTGATCTTTTTCATCATCATGAGTACAATGACTTCTCCTGGTATTAATGTGAATTTGCCGAATTCAGACAGTATTGCGGTGGAAAATTCTCAACCTGAAGTCCATGTTGGAATAACACCAAATAACCTTTATAATTTCCAAGAAGCACAAGAAGTTTTGTACACGTTCGAGGAAATAGAACCCTTGATCATACAAAAAATGGATGAAGATTTGCAAGGGAATAATAAAATTAAAATATCAGGAGATCAAGATGCGGATTATCAATATGTATTTAAAGTGATTGCATTGGCTAAAAAGAACGAATGGAATCCAGTTTTGGTATTTAAGAATAACTAACGAAAGGGAAGCGGAATGAAGGTGTTAGATTATATGAAAGAAGAGGATCACCGTAAGGCACTTTATGCGTCTTTGATCTTTATAATGCTTATGGTATTGTTTTTCCTTTTGGTGAGCTTAGAAGAACCTGATCCACCAATTCCGCCAGACGTTATTGAAATGGATTTGCCAGAAATTGAAATTGAGCAAGGTTCACAAGCTGCTGGGGGTAATGATAACGCGCAGGATGCTGCTGAACCAAATCCAAATGATGTGCAAGAATCTACACAAGATTTAGCACAGCAAGAAGATGAATCGACTTATGTGCCAAGCGGAAATGGAAATGCGCAAAACGACAATACTGCAGACAGCGAACCAGAACCAGATAGTGACTTTACTTTTGGTGGTGGAGCTGGTCAAGGAGATGGAAGTGGAACTGCATTTGGGAATGGAGATGGAGTAGGAGGGAACGGAAACGGCAACACGCCAGGTGACGGAAATTTTAACCCAGATCGCAAGGTAACCACAGAACCATCTTTTAACGCGAATGCACAGGAAGAAGGAATTGTGGCCTTAGACATTTGGGTTGATGCGAACGGAAATGTGATTAAAACACGGTTTAACGAATCTAAATCAACAACTGGTAACCAATATTTAATTCGATTGGCAGAGAAAGCGGCTAAGACAATGAAGTACAATAAAAAGCCAGGTGTTCCTTCAGAAAAAGTGGGGTATAAAAGGTTTAAGTTTACTAAAACATAATGACCTATCAAGAAATAGTCGATTGGTTATTTCAACAAATTCCAAATTACCAAAAACAAGGCGATTCGGCTTATAAACCGGGCTTAGATGGAATCAATAATTTATTGACGAAAACGAATAATCCATTTCGTAAACTCAAAACGATTCATATTGCTGGTACCAATGGGAAAGGATCTGTTTCACATATTTTATCGGCTATTTTTCAAGCGCACGGTTATCGTGTAGGGCTATATACCAGTCCGCACATCAAAGACTTTCGTGAGCGTATTAAAATAAACGGGCAATTAATCGAAGCCGATTTTATTGTTGATTACTTCAAACGTAATAAAGCAATTATTGTTGATTTAGACGCCTCGTTTTTCGAAATCACAACTGCACTAGCTTTCGAGGCATTCGCGCACAAGCAGTGCGATATTTGTATCATTGAAACGGGGTTAGGTGGGCGCCTAGATTCTACTAACGTTATTCAACCGGAACTATCCGTTATCACGAATATTGCAATGGATCATGTGTCATTCTTGGGAGATACCTTGGAAAAAATTGCAGGGGAAAAGGCCGGAATTATAAAATCAAATACACCGGTTGTGATTGGTGATTGTGATCCAAAACTCAATTCAGTTTTTATTGAGGTTGCGAAAGAAAAGGACGCACCAATTTATTTTACAAATGGCACAAAGTCACCCCATTACAAAACCGATTTAATTGGAGTATTTCAACAAAGAAATATTCATACGGCTGTTGCCGCAACGAACCTGTTAAATGAAAGCTGGAAGCTTAGTAAAGCTATTATAAGAGAGAGCCTTAAAAGCATTATAAGCACGTCCAACTTTTGGGGACGAATGCAACAAATTTCAGATCAACCAAGGGTAATCCTTGATGCGGCGCATAACAAAGATGGAATTGAAGGCGTGTTAAAAGAGGTGCAACAATTGCAATATAAACACTTAAGAATAGTGTATGGCGCATCAAACGACAAAGAATGGCAGGCTATTTTAGGGCAATTCTCTTATGAACACAGTTATTATTTCACCACTTTCGATTCTAAACGGGCAGTAAGTCTTCAAATGTTAAAATGCGAATTGGAAAATTCACAGCTACACTATCAACTATTTGACGCCCCCTTAACAGCCCTAAATAAATGCAAATCAGACGCTCGAATGGATGATCTGATTCTAGTATGTGGGAGTTTCTATTTGATGGAAAAAATAATTTAATTTTTTTTCAAAAAAAACATTGTTTTAATATAAATGCTAGCTATATTTGCACCCGCATTGTGGATGCAGCGGCATTCAAAAAATGTAATAGGGCAATTAGCTCAGTTGGTTCAGAGCATCTGGTTTACACCCAGAGGGTCGGGGGTTCGAATCCCTCATTGCCCACAATACGAGACAAGTCGATTTTTTTATCGTCTTGTCTTTTTTTATTACCTTCTAAAGCCTTTTCAATATTGAGAATCAGAGAAACAGCTCCATTGATTTTTCCGGTTCGACAATTTTTTCCGTCAAAAATTAGTTTTTCAACGAAAGTCGAACCAAGAAGATTGTGTTTTCCTTTTAAGTCGCTGTTAGTGTATATGTTATCGAGGTTTTTCAAAACTCCGAGCCCTTTGTTTAGATACTTTTGAAAGTCATCCTCCGTAAATGTTTTAGTGGAAAGTATACCCTCTAATTCCGGGTTCTGTCCTTTAGATTAGATCCATGATAATCACTTTGAATTATTCTAAACTTCACTTAAAATATCCACAGTGATTATCATGGATCTAATCTAAAGGACAGAACCAGACTTTTGCATGATAAAGGCAGTGATATTATTCTGGGTGTCATTCAAAAAGATCCTAAGAATTTTGAGCAGATTGAAGATTTCGGAAAGACAAATTAATTCCAAGTAATTTCATTAAAGAGTAATTGGTCTGAAAAATTGGAGGTTAATTACTTAACTGAAGAGCAGATAAATGTGATTCTGAAGGCAATTAAGCGTATAAAAAATGTGAAGATTAACCACCAATTGTAGTCATTGATCTGTTTTGACTGAAGATTTTTTTTCCTTCTTCACTATCAAAAGAGACAATTCCTGCGCGTTTTTCGTGCTTTTTAGTAAGGCTTTGTTGAATCAGTGGAGCTATGTTTTTTCCTTGACGAAGTGTCGTTAAAAGATCCGTTTCATTTGAAGAAAATAAACAGTTCTTAATGCGGCCATCTGCAGTTAATCGAATTCTATTACAAGTATCGCAAAAAGGATTTGTGAGCGTACTTATCATTCCAAAGTTTCCACTATAATTTTTAATCTTAAAATTCTTCGAGGTGCTATTGGGCATCTCCGGTTCTGTTTGTACTTTACCTTTTCCATAATGTTTTACTACTCGATCAAAGATGGTTTGATGAGATATCGTCTGTGACCAATCCCAATCGTTGCCATTAAAAGGCATAAATTCAATAAACCGAATGTTTATCTTATCGATTTTTGAAAGTTCAATGAAGTCTATAATTTCATCATCATTTACACCCTTCATCAATACCACGTTAAGCTTCACGTCAAACTCTTCCTTAACCGCCAAGTAAATATTGTCGATTATCGGTTTAAATGACTTGCGTCTCGATATTTCATTAAAACGCTCCTCGTTTAGCGAGTCTAAACTAATATTTAACTTTTTAATTTTTGCAGCTTTTAAATCATCAATGAAACGGTCGAGTATGACCGCGTTTGTGGTGAGTGTTAACTCAACGGGTAGGGCAGATAGTTCTTTAATTATTGAACGAAAATTTCTCTTAATAAGCGGTTCGCCTCCAGTGAGACGAATCTTTTTAACGCCCATTGAAACAAATTGATGGGTTATTAAAAGCAATTCTTCTTGTGTCATGAATTCAGCCTTTTCTCTTAATACAAGTCCTTCCTCAGGCATGCAATAAGTGCAACGCAAGTTACACCGCTCTATTAGTGAGATGCGCAAGTAATCATGGGTTCGTCCAAAAGAATCTTTCAGTTGTTGCTTCACTTTTTTTATATAAAAAAGCCTTCTTAGAGGGTCTAAGAGGGCTTAATAAATTTTTATAATAGTTTCTAGTCCAAGATCTTATCTATAATAATAGGTGTTGAAATTTCGCAAGTTGAGGGTCTTCTTGAATACCTGGCTTCAATCCGAATTTCCATTCCGTCAACTTGATATTCACGTGGTAATTCTAGTGGGTTGTATAATTTCGTATTTATGGGGGCGTTACTCACCATAACTTCGATTACAAATCCACAACCTTCAGCGGATTTGTCACGTACGACACCGTTCATATTGAAAGATTCACCTTCAAGTTGATCTTCAAAAATTTCGGGTGTTTCTTTTGATGTTCTTTGCCCTGTTATTGTGGTCGTAGAAGTTGCTTCTTTCTCAGTTCCACAACTTACACTCAAAAATAGCACACAGGCTATTATATATAATTTCTTCATTTATCTACCAATATAAATTTTTTGACTCAAATTTGTCGTTTCACCAGATAGTGTTACAATAAAGATGCCACTTGCTGCGCCTGGGATTTCAACAATTTGTTCAGTTGTTCCATTGTTAAGTGGAGTTTGTAGAATATGTCTTCCAGAAATATCAACAACATTAATCATAATTGATTCTTGTGCTAAGTCATTCCAAGTTAGTTTTAACTCAGAGGTGTTAGGTTGATATGCGTTGAATTGAGGAACAGCTTTATGATGTTCTTCGGTTCCAGCAATGTGCCAAGATGAGAACGAAAAGATCCTAGTCTTACGTGCACCACCCGCTCCTAAATACTCACCTGTGAACCAAAAAGTCATATCATCAGTTGGATCCATTGACATTTGAGAGTAATCTCCATAACGCCCTGCAGCAGTTTGAGCACCTTCACCTTCAACCGCCGTCAGTTCAGGGACAGTCATCACATTTAATGGGTCATCCCAAAATCTGCCCGTATATCGAAGACCTGGGTAATCATCTGATCCTGTATATGAATAAGCCATGGCTATATTTCCTTGTGCATCCATTGATAAGTTGCCTAACCAACGACTTACATCTGTATCAGGAGAGTATGTGCTTTGTTGATGCATTTCCCAGTTACCATCATCATTATCTCTTAACTCATACCAACGTTGACCAACTTTATAGGCACCTACACTAACGTTGTGGCAAAGAACAATTGTATTATAGTCACCAAAACGTCTGTATTGAGCACGATACATGAAAATCCCTGGTATTCCATCTAAACGCTGTAATGTTCCCTTTTGAGCTACATTCTCTGTCCAACCACCTGATAAATTAGCGTTAAACGAAGCTGTACTAATTTCTTGATGCTCAGTTATAGATGAGCTTCCTGGACTATCCCAATCAATTTCCGCTTTTAAAACCAAAATATGATCAAAAGAAACTCCGGGATAACCGTTATCTTGAACAGCAAAAAAGTAGCATGGTTCATCCATATCTGGCTCTTCTGGTCCTTCAGCATAAGCCGGAGCTACACTGTTAAATAATTGATAGATAGGTGGAAATGACATTTTAATAACTCCCGCTGTCGGATCACCGATTAGCATTTTTTGACGATCAAATGCGCAGCAATCTGCCGAAGAACTATTCGCCGACATATAGTATGCGTTTGACCAAACCGAAAACTTTGGGTAATCAGGGAATAATGTAAAATCATACTCGTAGGCATAATAGGCGCCTAACGGATCAGAAGTTTCAGAGACTGCAATCAAAACTCCAACATCTCCTCCTCCTGGAGAACCATAAAATTGGCTAATGAACCAACGTTCAGCAAAGCGGTCGTACATTATAATTGGGTCACCTGAACCTGGTCTGTCCCAAAGTGTGTTTAAAGAATAGGGAGGCGTTTCAGGATCTCCTGTTTTGTCCCAAATCCGCCAAGTACTGTTAACAGCCTGTACGTAGTAATTTGGTCCAACGGCTCCAGACGGATCTGGAGGAAAAGCTCCATATTGTCCATCAAAATTCAACGCTAATCTAAATCCGCCTTTTTCATTAGTTCCGTGGGCATCTTGCATAGCACCATCAGGTTCCATTACCGAACTCACTTCGCTCAAATCGGCATGTCGCATTGGATTCATTGGCTTTGAACCAGCTTCCATTGAGAATGCATAATCGTCAACCGGCTCAAGATACTCCAGCATTTCTCTAAGTGGGGGAGTTTTTACAAAAGACTTGCACTGCTCGTACGTTGTTTCTGAACTGTTTGCAGGACTTGTTTCTTCTTGTGCTATTACAGTAAATGTCGCCAAACATATAACTGCCGATATAAGTGTTTTTTTCATGGTTATAATTCTATACTTGCAAGTTACAAAAAATAGGAGATTAAATTAGTCTTAGATGAGACATTCTTACAAACCCAAACTCAAAGTTTAAAATTCGACCGTTGACATTAAATTTTATTGCAATCAATTATTATCTTCGCTCATAGAATTGAAACAATGCCACTATTTAAAAGAAATACATTTGGACAGTTAATTTTCGTAAAGAAAATGATTATTCGATTATTCGGAACAATCGTGTATGGTCGCTTTAATTGGGTGCATACTCCTAAAATTACAGGTGCCGAGCAATTTCAATATTTGCCAGATGAAAATGTGTTGATTGTTTCAAACCATCAAACTTATTTTGCGGATGTTTCATTTTTCTTTCACGTGATTCATGCCGCAATCTCTGGGCGACCGAATCGCATAAATTATCCCGGTTATCTCAGCTGTAAAAAGCACAATATATATTATGTTGCCGCAGAGGAAACTATGAAGTCAGGTTTTTTACCAAAACTGTTGGCACTATCTGGCGCAGTGACGGTGAATAGAACTTGGCGAGCAAATGGCGAAAACGTAAGACGAGCCGTTGATCGATCTGAAACTGAAAATATTGATAAAGCTTTAAATGACGGTTGGGTAATTACTTTTCCGCAGGGAACAACTAAACCGTTTTCTCCAGGAAGAAAAGGAACCGCAATTTTGATTAAAAAGCATCAACCTATTGTTGTACCTGTTGTCATTGATGGATTCCGTCGAGCTTTCGATAAAAAAGGCTTGAAGAATAAAAAGAAAAGCTCAGAGCTTAGAATGACCGTGAAACCAGCATTGGATATCGACTATTCTAAAACCGTTGAAGAGATTATGGCGCAAGTTATGGAAGCCATTGAACAAACCCCTGATTTCGATTATATCGAAAAAATAAAAAAGCAACCCGTTGTGGAGTGACAATTTTCAATACGCTGCCCTGAGCATTTGTCGAAGGGTGCAAAGACAATGATCAATTTTGATTGAAGGTACTAACGTATTTAAAATATATCCATCAAATCATCAAATCATCAAATCATCAAACCACCAAATCAACAAACCCTTGCCCATTGCGCCTTGGTAGTTGTTAAAGTCCGGCCAAGTTTATAGGTTTCGTCTTCGCATACTTCACCGTGTAAATTAACTCATACTTATTCAAACCACTTGCTTTTATTTTGTCCTTCCAGGTCACAAATCCATTTATTTCATCCAGTTTTCCTTTGTCAATTGATTCTATTTCTATTTCAATTTCTGGGTTTCTAGAGACGGGTACTTGATCTTCAACTATTAATTCAATTGTTGAACGGGACAGGTTTCTTACTTCAATTTGATAAGCGAAAGTCTTTATAATTTTATCGCCAACTACTTTCTCTTTGGTGGCATTTTTTATCAAATGTCTTTTAACAGTAATGTTGTTTGTTTTACCCAGACTTAGGTCCATTGTGTCGCGCAATGAATTTGGATTAATATAAGTGTTACCTAAGTAAGATCCACCATGGAAGATGGTCGCATTGCCAGGAATCAAGTTTAATTCATCTAAATCTGTTATTTGAGCGATTAGGTACACCCCTTGGTCTAGTTTCGGCACAGTGTAGTAGAGGTATTCCGTTTTTAGTGAGGATGTTTTTACCAGAACCATATTCTTTTGGTTGTCCGACTTAACGGTGTAGGGGAGATCAATTGCATATTCTACCGAGATGAGTTGTTCTACAGTAGTTACAAATTGGTCGGCTGTTGCGGCAAAGTCAAGTTCATTTGATTCTTCCAACGACTTATCATCAGCATAGTAAAGTGATCCGGGACTTGCAGCTGCATTCGCTCTTTTTGATTTTTGATAGTCTTTATTGTTGTCTTCGTATGTCGCGGTGTAATAATCCAAAAACCATGGGTTTAATGTTGGTTTCGTTTTGTTAGCATATGGATTGTTGGTGGATAGATTTAATCGGGTGTTTTCCCAATCTATTCCCGTGTTTTGATAAACTTGAGCCTTGTAGGTTAACTCGATCGTTTTAGCATCATTCGAGCTTCTTAAATCGTACAAAGGAATCCATCCTGCTTGTTTCACCAGGTAAGTTACGTTCATTCGCCCGGAAGCAGTTTCTTTCGCTGAAACGGTGACCACAATTTCATGAATCGGTTGTGGGTTTTGCGGCGCAACAAATTGATTGTTTTTATTGTAGTTGTTCAATTCGTTTAATCTCGTGTTCATTCGGTTTTGAAGTTTTCCTAATACGGTTTTCTCGCGATTAAGCTTTAATAACTCTGCGTTAATGCGATTCATTTCTTCTTGGTAAAATCTTAACACATTTTTTAATAATGGAATTGAATCGTTAACTTTTCCTTGGCCCTTAATGGTTCCGTTATTCTCAATAATTCGTTTTTGACTCATCAGCACATCCGTTTTATTTTGCATTGCGGATTGCGTGTAGGACAAATTAAAAAGTGAATCCTGCAATAAATTAATTTCTTTTTTAATTTTTGGTGGTATTTCATTAGAAAGCGGATTTTGTTTAACGGGTTCAGGGTAGGTGATGGTGTGTTTTGAATCTAAAATAACAACCGATCCAGTTGCTTTTATCTGCAAAGTATTGGCATCTATTTGTGGACTTACACCGCTAAATCTAATTTCAGTAATACCTTTTTTAACAGTATAATTACCTTGTCTATGAATTTGTGCGCCTTGTTGGTAGACAACCACGCTTTTAATTTTGGATTTAACTTTGAATTGTTCTGCAGTATAAGCTTGCATGCCGAATAAACAGGTAAAGAGTATAATTATTGACTTCATATGAATTGTTTAATTTTTGACCCTGTACAGTCGACTTTCACATAGGTTCAAAAAAAAACGTCCCGACAATTCTGCCGAGACGTTTTTAAAGATGTTTTTTAATGTAATACTATCTGTATCGACCTAAACCTCTTGGGCTTCCCATTCGATCCATAGCACATCTGAATCCGATTGTCGCAGATGATAATTCTTCATCTAAGAATCTTCTGTTCGAACCAACAATCCAGTAAGCTCTGTCTCTCCATGATCCTCCTTTATACACACGTGCATTGTCAGAGATTAATGTTGTAGGCCAACTTGTTCTGTCATTTGGTTTAATTCCACCACCAGTTAAGTCAAATTCCTCATGATCATTTTGATACATCACTAATGATTGATCTCTAATTCCACCATTAATTTCTAATCTTCTTTGATCATCTCCATATTGGTTTGAAGATTCGAAGTCACCATCTAACTCATCTCTATAATCAGAGTTTCTATAGTTTCTACGATCAATGTTTTCCTCAGCAACTACCGTTCTCCATTTTAATCGACCTGGTGTATTTACAATATATTCAGAAATACCCTGTCTTAAGATTGGAATGATTTCTAAAGGATACTCATTTCCAATTCCATCTGAACGGATAAATCGCGGATCAACACCATCAAATAAACCATCAAAGATGTTTGTTTGAATCGTTTCAGACGCTTCCATATAGAATTCATCATCAGCCATTGTTATCGCTTGATCAATCACTCTGTTCAACTCATCTAATAAAAGTAATTCCATTGAATCTTTTACTTTGTTTCTTGATAAGTATACCTGCTCAGGTGGGTTGTTATAGTAATCAATGTCATTTCTTGATTTAATATTTCCTGACATTCCGTTAAACATGATTGACGTTGAATCGGTATTATCTGGAATATGCTCTTGAGCAGAAATACGTTGGTATCTTTTACTCTCAAATTCGTGTAAGTATTCTTTAATTCCGTGCGGATCATAAATGATTTGAGTTGTTTTCTCATCAATCACACCGTCGTTACCTAATACTTTAGTTTTGAATACATTTCCTCTAAAAGGACGGAACTCATCAAAATCTTCATGTGATAAAGGTCTGTAAACATCCATTACCCACTCAGAAACGTTACCCGCCATGTGGTAAAGACCGTAGTCATTTGGCCAGTATGAATCAACAGGAGCAGTAATATCAGCAGCATCATTCAATGCGCCAGCGGCTCCCATATAATCACCACGTCCTCTTACAAAGTTTGCGCGGATCTCTCCTTGAAACTCTTTGTCATCTTGACGAACCCAGTGTCCAGTCCAAGGATAAGTTCTTCTGTTTTCAACAACTCCTGGATCTTCAGGGTTTGTCATACTTCCAATTAAACCATAGTAAGCAAATTCCCACTCAGCTTCAGTTGGTAGACGGTATCGCGGTAAAAGAATTCCATCTTCCATACGAACAATACGTTGTCCTAAATCTTTTCGTTTTCCACTCCAGCCTTGCTTCGGATCTAAATCACGAAGATATTTCTCTTCTTGTGGGTGATATTGGTTTGCTAAATAAGCATCCGTTGTAAATGGCTCTCCAGATTGATCAGGATTTAAAGTAAGCACTCCTTCACGAATTAAGATAAACTCATTTACACGGTCAGTTCTCCATTTACAGAAATCATTTGCTTGTGCCCAACTAACACCAACCACTGGATAGTTTTGGTAAGATGGGTGACGCAGGTAATACTCTACATAAGGCTCGTTATAAGCCATTGGAGATCTCCAACAAAGTGTATCAGGCAAAGCATTTTTATGAATCATTGGATATTCTTCATAAGTACGCTTAATCCAATATAAGTATTCTAACCAGTTAAAGTTAGTTACCTCAAATTGGTCGATATAAAAAGAAGAAACCGTTACACGCCTTGGAATGTTGTTCCATTCGTAAGTCACATCTTGCTCAGATCTACCCATTGTAAAAGTTCCACCTTCAACCAAAATTAAACCTGGACCAGTTTCCTGATCAAAATAGGGTACCTTTTGGAATCCACCATTTGCAGGATTGTTATACTCCCAACCTGTTGTATTTGATCTTTCACGCGCACAAGATATTGCAGCAGCGCAAGCCAACAGAACTATTAAAAGTTTATTCACCTTCATGTTATATGATTTAATTCGTGTATTCATTTTCTTAATCCTTTATGCTATAACAAAACTCAAAACAATGGTTACAATCTTTTTTTTAGAAAGATGGACATGATATTGTTCTAAAGCGTTTTGGTTTGTCTTTACAACTAAAATTAAAGCCTAAAGATAATTCGTGAGAACCTCCAGAAGCGTTCGTTAATGGCGAGATTGTGATATCATAGCTATATCCAAATCTAAATGCACCAGCATCAATTCCAATTGATAAAATAAATGCGTCTCTTGCTCTCCACCATGCACCTGCTGTAAAGGCACCATATTTAATATAAGTACCAACATTTAACTGCATAAAGCCGTCTTGGTAGGTATATATAACATTTGGAGAGATAGAAGTAACATTTGCGTATTGTGATCCTTTTCCGAATTCAATGTTGGCTCCAACATGTCCAGTAAATCGCATTGGTAAATTACTTTGACCATCAGGGTTTAGGATTAAACTTTCTTCGGGTGTGTTTAAGTGTTTTGCCGCAAATCCAAAATAGAAGTTTTCAGAGTAACCTACAATCCCTGCAGATAGATCGAAAAATCCTTTGGTTCCCCAATCTCCTCCGTCACCCCAAAAATTACCCCGTGGTAAATCTCCAGTTTGATAAATAAATCCTCTTCTTGGATCAATTTGATCTCCGAAGGTTAATTTACTCCAGTCTAAAAATTTCTGATTCCATCCTGCTTGCGCACCAAATAATAAAGTGAACTTACGCGAAACTTGTAGGTGATAAGAATACGCTAAATTAATCGTAGACCAGTTCAGCGTGTTCTTTCCTGCCATGTCATTGGTAACCATTAATGCTACACCACCTTGTAAAACATTCACAAATTGATCGTACGAAACACTATTGGTCACAAATGCGCCAGAAATAGACGGCCATTGGTTACGGTAGTTTAAATTTAATCGCGGACAACCATGAGTCCCTGCCATTGCCGGATTTAAATAAATCGGATTGGCGTAAAATTGTGTAAATTCGGGATCCTGTGCAAACGACGTAGCGTTAACAAATATTAAAAGAAACCCAATAATAATTTTTTTCATGTTAAATATGGCATTTGATCCATAATCTAATTCAACTTAGCCTTACAATACGCGTTGAAATAAATAAAGTTACATATATCAAAATCTTTCGCAAGATTTGCAATAATAATTAATTTAGTTCGTTTTTAAAACAAATTTGGCATCACATTTTAGAAATATAATATTTACACCTTTGAAAATGAAAAATTCTATTCTCTTAGTTGTGCTTCTCTGCGCGGGCGCGGGCTGGTCTCAATCGTTTGATTTTGCTTTTCAAACTGAATGGGTTTCTGGCAAGAATCGTTGCATTCCATGTGATTATAATGAGGTGAACGGAGAAGTAATTTCAACGATTACAAAACAAATCAAAGTTCGCGGGCATTATGAGTTCACATATTCAATCGAAAATGTTAAATATGAAACGATTGAACTTCCAACATATTTCGATAAAAATGCATTGCCTTCTGAATCTGAAATGAGTGTGACTTTTGGAGAGTCTCGCCAAGAAAATTTTATCACGCTAGTTTATAATCCAATTGTTAATAGAAATGGAAAAATTGAGCTCTTAAAGGAGATCGAAGTTTCTATAAGTGGATCGCCAATTTTTGATCAACAAAATAGGGATGCCGAATTTGCATCTGTTTCTGTATTGGCATCTGGCGATTGGTATAAAGTTGGCGTATCTTCAGACGGCGTGCATAAAATAGATTACAGTGATTTAGCTGATATGGGGGTTGCTGTAGGTTCATTAAATCCAAATTCAATAAATGTTTATGGTAATCACCTTCCTGAGCTGTCACACTCCAATTGGGAGTATCGACCAGATGACCTGATTAAAAATGCCATTTCAATTCCTGGAGATGGGGACGGAAGTTTTGATAGTGATGATTATATTTTGTTTTATGCCAAGGGACCAGAAAAGTTAACAACCAATATTGCTGATTTTTATCCAAGAAAAAACAAAATTGATTCATTGAGTTATTACTTCATTCACATAGATAATTCTGATGCACCAAAACGGATAGGTACATTGAATAATTCAGCCAACCCGGTTTCAAACGAGGTTACGTCTTTTACTACGTTCGCCTTACACGAGAACAATGATGTCAATCTTTTAAAATCTGGGGATGGCTGGTACGGAGAACATTTTCAAGGATCGACATTAACAGCTAGTTATTCAATTAATGCTGAAAATAGAGATGTCTCACAACCCATAAATTTAGAAACAAAGTACGTTTCTAATAGCAAGTCAGGAACTTCTGGTTTAATTGTTAGGGTAAATGGTATTGAAGTGGATGATATTGAGGCGGGGACTGCAGGCGGAAGTTATACAGTAGCAACGAACGAAGGCAATTCTGTAAGTTTCACATCTGGAACTGAAAACCTGGCTGTTGATTTGATATTTTACAGAACTTCGGCTGCTGCTGAAGCTTGGTTAGACTATATGGAATTCAACTATATTCAAAAATTGCGCATGGGAATCAACCAATTGTTGGTACGTGACTTGCGTGCAGTTGGTCCTGGAACTGTAAATCGTTATACATTGGCAAATGCCAATAGCAGTTCAATAGTTTGGGAGGTAACAGATCCTTCCAACGTAAATAAAGTAAACGGCACATTGAGTGGGGCTAATTATACCTATACAATGGACGCGGATTCGCTTAGAACATTTGCTGCATTTAACGTGAATCAATCTAAAAGCGTAATTATTTCAGGAAATTATCTTGGTAAAACATCCACCCAGAACTTACACGGTTTGCCGCAAGTAGACTACGTCATTGTTACGCACGAATCTCTTCGGCCGCAAGCAGAGCGTTTGGCAAATTTGCACCGTAACAACGGACTTTCCGTTCACGTTATTGATATTCAACCTGTGTACAATGAATTTAGTGGTGGTGCATCTGATCCCGCTGCGGTAAGATGGTTTGCAAAAATGTTTTATGATAGAGCAGCCGTGGATCCAGATAATACGCTGAAATATCTCTGTTTATTTGGTGATGGAACGTATGACCCGCTTAACCGAATTCCAAATAATAATTACTTATTGCCAACTTATAATAGTCCCGAAGCTGGTCCAGTAGATTTTATATCCTCATTTACGGCGGATGATTTCTTTGGCCTATTAGATGATATTGAGGCTATGCAGCCCACAGATATGCTTGATATTGGTATTGGAAGAATTCCTGTGTCGGACCTTGTGGTTGCTGAACAGGTTGTTGATAAAATTGAGCATTACATGAACTATGGCTCTACCTTATATAGCAATACATCAGGAATCCAATGTGATTCGGATGGCTATGCTTCCACCTTTGGAGATTGGAGAAATAGAATTGTGCTCATGGCAGATGATGAGAACAACGGTCAATTTGTTTCTGATTGTGAATCGTTAAGCGACACGACTGAAAAGTATCATCCTGAGGTCAATATTGTGAAGATTTATTTAGACGCATACAAACAAACGGTGACTTCAGGCGGTCAAAGATATCCTGATGTTGAGGAAGCTATAAATCAAAATATGAACAAGGGCGCCTTAGTTTTTAATTATGTTGGGCACGGCGGAGAAACGGGGCTTTCTTTAGAACGCGTTGTTTCAATACCAATGATTCAAAATTGGTCAAATATTAATAATATGCCCGTGTTTATTTCAGCTACCTGTGAATTTAGTCGTTTTGATGATCCTGGGCGAGTGTCTGCTGGAGAAACGACATTAACGACACCTTATGGTGGTGCAGTTGGCCTATTAACTACTACGCGCTTAGTATACATTACGGTCAATACAATTTTGGTTCAAAATTTATACACGGAATTATTTAGTGAGTTAGATGGTGAACCCCTTGGATTAGGTGAAATTATTCGACGCACAAAAAACCTCACCTTAGGAAGTAATAATATGCGAAATTTTGCATTGTTAGGTGATCCTGCGCTAAAATTAGGGAAACCCGGCCCGCGAGTTATTACAGATGAAATTAATGGGGTTAACGTATCAATGGTTACCGATACCCTAAAAGCTTTATCGAAAATCACAGTAACTGGTCACGTTGAAAATTCATCTGGCGCATTATTGACGAATTATAACGGTTTGGTCTATCCTACCGTTTTCGATAAACGAAAAACGCGTTATACTCTCGGACAAGATATTGCCTCTCCCGTCAAACCGTTTGATACACAAAACAATATTGTTTATAAAGGTAAGTCAACAGTTAATAATGGTCAATTCACTTTTTCTTTTGTTGTGCCTAAAGATATTGATTATTCATTCGGTAAAGGTAAAATCAGCTATTACGGAAATACTACAAATGCGCATTATTATGGTTTTGATACATCAATTGTTGTTGGCGGTGTAAATCCAGATGGAATTGCGGATGATATTGGTCCAGAAGTAGACTTGTATATGAATGACGAAAACTTTGTGAATGGCGGATTGACTGACTCTAATCCTTTGTTTTTAGCAAATATCAATGATGAAAACGGAATTAATACAACTGGGAATGGAATCGGACATAACATCACCTTAATTATTGATGGAAACACGGCGGCACCAATTATTTTGAATAACTTTTACGAAGCTGATTTGGATACTTATCAAAGTGGTAAAGTTTCCTATCGATTGTCAGAATTGGAAGAAGGTCCGCATCAGTTGGTGTTCAAAGTTTGGGATGTTAACAATAATTCATCTGAGTCTATTCTCGATTTTATAGTCGTGGCTGAGGAAGAGATTGGCATTTCACATTTGTTGAATTATCCAAACCCTTTCACCACCAATACTGATTTTTATTTTGAGCATAATCAGGTGTGTAATTCACTGGATGTTAAAGTTGAAATTTTCACAGTTTCTGGTAAATTAGTAAAAACAATTATAGAAACAGTGCATACGGCTGGTTTCCGCAGTGATGGAATTAACTGGAACGGAAGAGATGAGTATGGCGATAAATTAGGACGCGGCGTATATGTTTATCGTCTATCTATTGAAACTGAACAAGGTAACAAGGCAGAGAAAATAGAGAAATTGGTCATCTTATAAATTTCTGGAAGTTTTCTTATAATTTTGACAATAACGGGGGATTAGTTTCGTTTACGAGTTGAATACGGATTCCCATAATAACGAATTGCCAAATGTCAGCTAAAAAGCAACTACTTATTTTACTTCTTTTGCCATTTTTTTCTGGCTTGAGTTGGTCTCAGAATTTTAACTTTCAGTTTGATTGTGATTGGGTTGAAGAAGATAATCGTTGTTTTCCATGTGCTTATGATGGATTTACAGGAGAGATTTTCTCTAACACAACAAAACAAATCAAATTACGGGGTAAATTCGATTTCTCTTACGAAGTTGAGTCACTAGTTTACGAAAAAATTGATTTTCCGTCGCATTATGATAAGAGTGTGTTGCCAAACGCTACAAATGTTGAAATTTCGTTTGGTACTACTCAAAATGAAAATTATATCACCGCCAAGTATAACCCGATTGTCTATCGTGGAGGAAACGTAGAAATCTTAAAAACAATTAAAGTGTCTGTATCTGGAGCTATGCTTCCTGGAAAACAAGATCGAGACGCAGAGTTTGCTTCTGTTTCTGTTTTAGCTTCTGGAGATTGGTACAAAATTGGTGTGCAATCAGAGGGAATTTATACGCTAAATTATAGTGACCTTTCAGAACTTGGAATTGCTGTAAATTCAATTAATCCAAAAAGCATCAACATCTATGGAAATCATATTCCAGAAATATCCCATAACAATTCTGATTATCGACCAGATGATTTAATCAAAAATTCGATTGTGATTGTTGGAGAGGATGATTTGTCATTTGATTCAGAAGATTACATTATGTTTTACGCAAAAGGCACTGAGAACCTAATTGCCAATTCGTCAGATTTTAATGCAAGCAGAAATAAAATTGATTCCTTAGCTTATTTCTTCATTCACATTGATAATTCAGATGCACCTAAGCGAATTGGGAATATTGAAAATTCCACAGCTCCATTTACAAATGATATAAGTTCATTTAGCGCTTATACCTTGCATGAACTTAATGAAGAAAACTTGTTGAAATCTGGCGACAGGTGGTATGGCGAATACTTTCAAGGAAGTCAATTAACAAAATCCATCATAATTAATTCTGAAAACCGCGTAATCACTGAACCTGTTCATTTAAAGACACAGTTAGTTTCAGAAAGCCGCTCCGGAGTTTCACAACTGAAAATCGATATAAATGGCCTACATGTGGATACCATAGTAGCGGAGAATTTTGGCGGAGCCTATACCGCCGCAACAGTTAAAAAATCGGAGTCAACCTTCTCTTCGGCAACAGAGAATTTCAACATTCAACTAACATTTGAACGCACCTCTCCGGCATCTGAGGGTTGGTTAGATTATATGTTATTTAATTATGTGAAGAATTTGCGCATGGGGGTGAATCCTCTTGTGGTTCGAGATGTCAAAAGTGATGGACTTGGAAATGTTAATCGCTATACCATTTCAAACGCAAATTCAGCAACGCTGGTTTGGGAGGTAACCGACCCATACAATACGAAAAAGGTCAGCGGAACATTAACGGGTTCGAATTACGCATTTATACATGAAACAGATACAGTGCGAACTTATGTTGCCTTTAATAAAAATCAATGCAAAAGTCCTGTCTTAAATGGCACTTATTTGGGTAAGATTGCGAATCAAAATCTGCATGGTTTTGCACAAGCGGATTATTTGATTTTGACACATGAGTCCCTTCGCCCGCAAGCTGATCGCTTAGCAAGTTTACACCGGAATAAAGGACTCACTGTCTATGTTGTCGATATTCAATTGGTGTATAATGAGTTTGGCGGAGGAGCTGCTGACCCTGTTGCAGTGAGATGGATTGCTAAAATGTTTTATGATCGTGCTGCAGTTGATCCAGAATTTTTATTTTTTAATTACTTTTTATATGATCCTATTTAATAAATAGCATTAAACTCTACTCAGACCATAAAAGCTTTAGATTACATGTTGACACCATCAGAAACTTGTGGTTACTGCTTCATTTTAAAAATCTTGAAATTAACAGTAAGACCATTTATTATCAAGTTGACAATGGCATTAGACAGCGTAAAAACACCAAACACCCCATTATGAAAATGTGTAAGCCTCATAAAAAATACAGCAGAGCTCATAGAATATCTTAGGGATAAGCCCTACAGATTGAGAAAATTAAACAGCGGCCATATTTTGAGCTTGGTTTTTATACTAATTCAACTCAAGAAAGAGATCAGCTCATTGATAAACTTTTATATATTGCCGGGCATGTTTGGGTGTTACCTATTCTGGGAATCTCTCGAGCATAGCACACCCAAACCTTCTATTGTGCATAACGTTTACGCTAAACTGCGTTCTTATGCAGTTTAGGTTTTGTTAGCAAACGTTAGTCTTTTATAATAATTGAATTAGTGACCTCATTTTTTTCATCAATAATTCTAAGCAAATATGTTCCAGATACATAGTTGTCAATTTTCAGTTTGAAGTTATTTGAATTTAAATTTGTTTTAAAAACAAGACTTCCTGTCAAATCATATATTTCGATTGCCTGAAGTTGACCTTTAGCTAAGCTTATATTTATTACATCACTTGATGGATTTGGAAATACACTTGCAGTGGTAGGTTCGATATCATCAAAACCTGTTGTATTTGTTACATCTGCACCTACATTACCATGAACAAATTCCCACCTTCCAGTAAAAACACCTGGAAAAAGTTCTGTTACCTCCCAATATAATTGGTCTTCTATTAAACATGCAACTCCAGCTGAGTCATTTGTTAAAAGTGCAGTAACATTCATTGTATCTGTAAAAGGAATATTATGATAAAACAAAAAATCACTGTTATCAATTAATGTGTCGTCAGCAATAATAATACCTTCAGAATCTGTAATCTCCCAAACAATAATATTTTCATTTTGTGGCCAAGTTAAATAGTGGCCGGGATGATATAATTTAACCAAGGCAGTATCAGACACATTAACTACTAAGTTCATCATGTCGCAACCAACTTGCGCTTGTGTTGAATGAGTTAGACCTAAAGCAATAACTAAAGAGAGTAGAATTTTTTTCATTATTTGTTTTTACTGGATGCAATTTACAAGTATAATCCTTATTTAGAAAACTATTTAAAGCTTTTTATTATTATTTTTATGCTAAGCGTAGTAAATAAAAATTAATAATATGATTGATTCTTTAAAAATTTGGATTGATATTGATGGTGAATCTTATATATGGACACAGCCTGAAGGTGAAGGATACGAGTGACCTTGACGGGAGCAAAATCAAACCATATTTTGAACGTCTTGATGGCTTTGAAAGCGTTGGAGGAATAGCTTCTTTAATCACCTAATACATTAAAATATCTGTGTCTGTTTGGTGATGGAACTTATGACCCTCTAAATCGAATTGCAAATAATAATTATTTATTACCAACTTACAATAGCCCACCAAGATTTCCAGCAGTTGAAAGTTATACACAGTCCTTTTCTTCTGATGATTTTTTCGGCCTGTTAGATGATGATGAGGAAATGAAACCAACAGAAATGTTAGATATCGGTATTGGAAGGATTCCTGTATCAGACATTGAAACAGCCGAAGATGTTGTAAATAAAATTGAACACTATATGAATTACGGATCATCCTTATACAGCAATGCTTTTGGGGTTCAGTGTGATACAGATGGATATGCCTCAACTTTTGGTGATTGGAGAAATCGTGTGGTTTTAATGGCTGATGATATTGATGATGTCGGGTCTGATAATGGTTTTATTGGTGATTGCGAAGATATTAGTGATATCGTAACCGAGAATCACCCCGAAATTAATATGGTTAAAATATATTTAGGGGCTTATAAACAAATTGCGACTTCTGGAGGTGAAAGATATCCAGATGTAGAAGATGCAATTAACCAGAACATCAATAAAGGTACCTTCCTTTTTTAATTATGTGGGACATGGTGGAGAAACTGGACTGGCACTTGAGCGCGTAGTTTCCATTCCCATGATTCAAAATTGGTTAAACATCAATAATATGCCAATTTTCATTTCCGCCACTTGTGAATTTAGTCGATTTGATGATCCTGGGAGAATTTCGGCAGGTGAAATTACATTAACAACGCCTTATGGTGGGGCAGTAGGTTTGCTCACCACAACACGGACAGTTTCTATAACGGTGAACGGAATATTAGTACGTAACTTATATCGCGTAATTTTTGAGGAAGAAGATGGCGAACCTTTAGGCCTCGGAGAAATCATCCGTAGAACTAAAAATATAACACTGGGGGATAATCATATGCGTCACTTTGCACTGATGGGGGATCCTGCGCTCAAACTGGGTAAAGCAAACCCAAGAATTATAACGGATGAAATAAATGGGGTAGCAATTGAATCGGGAGTTGACACTTTAAAAGCCCTTTCAAAAATTACAGTTAAAGGTCATGTAGAAGATGATTTTGGAAATGTGCTGACAGGTTATAATGGAATTGTCTATCCAACTGTTTTTGATAAATGGAAAGACAAGAAAACGCTTGGTCAAAATTCGGCTGGGATTATCCAAGAATTTTCAGAGCAAAATAATATTGTATATAAAGGTAAGTCAACGCTTAAAAATGGCTTATTTACATATACTTTTGTTGTTCCTAAAGACATTGATTATGTGATTGGAAAAGGAAAATTAAGCTATTATAGTAACACGGAAATAGGGCATAATTATGGATTTGATACAACGGTCGTTGTAGGTGGTGTCACCCCAGGTGGAATTGATGATGATATTGGGCCATTAATCGAACTTTTTATGAATGATGAGAATTTTGTAAACGGCGGATTAACGAATGCTAATCCAACCTTTCTTGCAAATATTAGTGATGAAAATGGAGTCAATACAACGGGGAACGGCATTGGACACGATATCACCATGATTATTGATAACAATACCGCAGACGCAATTATTCTAAATAATTTTTATGAAGCCGATTTAGATACATATCAAAGTGGTAAGGTTTCTTATTTATTGTCAGAATTGGAAGAAGGCCCACATCAAATCGTATTTAAAGTATGGGATGTCAATAATAATTCATCAGAACAATCCTTGGACTTTATTGTTGTGTACGAGGAAGAAATTGGGATTTCACATTTGCTAAACTATCCAAATCCTTTCACAACAAATACAGACTTTTATTTTGAACATAATCAAGTCTGTAATTCCTTAGACGTTAAGGTGGAAATTTTTACTGTTTCTGGGAAATTAGTAAAAACAATTATTGAAACGGTTCATTCTAAAGGTTTTCGAAGTGAAGGGATAAATTGGAATGGTATAGATGATTACGGAGATAAATTAGGTCGAGGTGTATATGTTTATCGACTCTCTATAGAAACGGAGCAAGGGAATAAAGCCGAGAAAATTGAGAAACTAGTTATTCTCTAAAAACGGAGGTTAAGAATTATTTGAAGATAATTTTTTGCACACGCACAATAAACTTTTGATTAATACGTATATTTGGATCAAGTTTAGAGTTAAGGCGAGTTATGTTTTCATAAATGGTGAGGCATTAAAAGCTCAAAAAGGTTTAGATAAAACAGAGAATTGACTTTAAAAAACAGCTTAGATAAATGAAAAAAAGTATTGCTTATATCGCATCATTATTCATCACAGTTTCGGGGTTTTCTCAATCGGTGTCGAAAGATGAAACTGAATTTACAATTCAGTTAAACACTATTACAACTGCAGTTCCTTTCTTGATTATTGCTCCAGATTCTAGAGCAAGTGCAATGGGGGACGCTGGTGCGGCTACCTCTCCAGGCCCAAATTCTTTTCATTGGAATACGTCAAAATTGGCTTTTTCCGAAGAGAAATCTGAGTTTGGAGTTTCATATTCACCTTGGCTGAAGCAATTGGTAGATGACATTCATTTATCTTATTTGAGTGGTTATACAAAATTCGGGAAAAACCATACAATTGGTGGTTCAATGCGTTATTTTTCGTTGGGTAACATCACCTTTACAGATGATCAAGGGAATTTAATTCGTGAATTCAGTCCCAATGAATTTGAATTATTAGGCGGGTATGCTTTTAAATTGTCTGACAGAAGTGCAATTGGCTTTAACGGTAAATTTGTTTATTCAAATTTAACTGGTGGAATCAACGCTGGAACAACAACTACCAAGCCGGGTCTGGCTGGTGCGGTTGATTTATCATATTCTTACTTTAATGAAGATCTTAGCTTAGGTGAGAATGATGCAACTTTATCTTTCGGAACAAGTATTTCAAATATCGGAAATAAAATGGCCTACACGGTTGAGGCTGATCGTGATTTCTTGCCAACAAACTTGCGTTTTGGTACGGCTTTGAAAGTTGATTTTGATGATTATAACTCATTAACAACTACAGTTGATTTTAATAAATTATTAGTACCAACCTTGCCTGTAAGAAACGGAGATGATGAAATATTATCTGGCTTGGAAAACAACGTTGGTGTTACAAAAGGAATGATTCAGTCTTTCTATGATGCCCCAGGCAATGTTGAAGTTGCCGAAGATGGATCTGCAATTTTAGAAAATGGCAGTAAGTTCAGAGAAGAATTGAACGAAATTAATATTGGCGGCGGATTAGAGTATTGGTATAGTGATGTTTTAGCAATTCATGGAGGATACTTCTATGAGCACAGAGCTAAAGGGGATCGAAAATACTTTACGTTTGGTGCTGGAATTTACTACAGTGTGTTCGGTATTGATGTATCTTATTTAGCTGCGCTGAAAAGAACAAATCCATTAGCCAACACCATTCGTTTTTCACTTAAATTCAAATTCGGTAACAATAAAGTTTCGGGTGGCGGCGAGTAATCCACTTCCTAATTTTAGAATCGGTTCCGGAGTAGATATTCATCAACTTACTGAAGGACGTCAACTAATTATTGGTGGCGTATACATTCCGTCTTCATTCGGCGCGCTTGGCCATTCAGATGCAGACGTATTATTGCATGCCATTTGTGACGGATTATTAGGAGCAGCCAATCTAAGAGATATCGGATTTCATTTTCCTGACACAGATCCACGTTATAAAGATGCCGACAGCAAATTACTGTTAAAAGATACCTTCGTACTAATTCAAGAAAAAGGGTATGCGCTAGGCAATTTAGATTGCACAGTACTTCTTGAAAATCCAAAAGTGAATCCGCATATTCCAAAAATGCAGGAAATTATTGCCGAAATTCTTCAAGCAAAGGTTGATCAAATCTCAATTAAAGCAACCCGTGGAGAGAAAATGGGCTTCGTTGGCAAAGGTTTGGGAATTCAGGCGTTTGCAACCGTCTTGATTTACAAAGTTTAAATCGATTTTATTGCTGAGTATGGCAATAAATATGTCAATAATCAGTTTATAGATTAACCTATGAACTTATTATAAAATTCACTTTTTATAACCGTTTTTATTTTTGAATTATCTCTTAAAAAGAGAGGGGATAAAATGCGTATAAGCGTTGATGGAACAGTGGATAGATTTTAAAACAATCTCGACAAATGAAAAAAAGTATCGCTTATATCTCCTCGTTATTTATTACAGTTTCTGGGTTTTCCCAAGTTATTTCGAATGATGACACTGAATTTACAATTCAGTTAAACACGATTACAACTGCAGTTCCCTTTTTAATAATTGTTCCAGATTCCAGGGCAAGTGCAATGGGAGAGGCTGGTGCTGCCACATCTCCTGGTCCAAATTCTTTTCATTGGAATACGTCAAAATTGGCTTTTTCTAAGGAATATTCTGAGTTTTCAGTGCCCTACTCTCCATGGTTAAAACAATTGGTGGATGACATTCACTTATCCTACTTAAGTGGTTATACTAAAATTGGTAAAAATCATACCATTGGAGGCTCAATGCGTTATTTTTCATTAGGTAATATCACATTTACAGACGCAAACGGAGGTTTAATTCGGGATTTTAATCCCAATGAGTTTGAGTTGTTAGGCGGATATGCTTTTAAATTATCTGATCGGGTGCAATAGGCTTCAATGGTAAGTTTGTTTATTCAAATTTAACTGGTGGTGCTGATGTTGGCACAACAAGTTCAAAAGCAGGCGTTGCTGGTGCGGTTGATCTGTCTTACTCTTATTTTAACGAGGACTTAGATATAGGAGGTAGAGATGCAACCTTTTCTATTGGAACAAGCATTTCTAATATCGGGAATAAAATGGCCTATACATTTGAAGCGGATCGTGACTTCTTGCGGGCAAACTTGCGTTTTGGAACGGCTCTATATGTTAAATTTGATGATTATAACTCATTAACAACTACTTTTGATTTTAATAAATTATTAGTACCAACCTTGCCTGTAAGAAATGGTGATGGTGAAATATTGTAGGGTAAAGAAAATGATTTAGGTGTTACTAAAGGTATGATTCAGTCTTTTTATGATGCACCAGGAAATGTTCTTGTAGCCGAGGATGGAAGCGCAATTGTTGAAAATGGCAGTAAGTTCAGAGAAGAATTAAACGAAATTAATATTGGTGGTGGATTAGAGTATTGGTATAGTGATGTTTTAGCAATTCATGGAGGATACTTCTATGAGCACAGAGCTAAAGGGGATCGAAAATACTTTACGTTTGGTGCTGGAATTTACTACAGTGTTTTTGGTATTGATGTGTCTTATTTAGCTGCGCTAAAAAGAACAAATCCATTGGCCAATACTATTCGTTTTTCACTTAAATTCAAATTCGGTAACAATAAGATTTCAAGTCTGACTAATTAATCGCGTATTTTCACAATATGTAATTCATAATTATTTATATATCAACTAATTAACTCACTATGAAATTCATTCTTTTTTCTGCATTTGCGTTTTAACCTTTCCAGAATTAAAAGCCCAAATTAGTACAGCAGTTCCTTTTCTTACAATTGCTCCAGACGCAAGGTCATCTGGAATGGGGGATGCTGGTGCAGCAACAAGTCCTGATGCTAACGCACTGCATTGGAACACATCAAAATTGGCCTTTTCTCAAAAGAAGGCAGAAATTAGCATTAACTATTCGCCATGGTTGGATGAGTTAATTGACGACATTCATTTTTGGAATTGGAGCGGATATGCAAAATTAGGTAACCGTCATGCGCTTGGTGGATCGATAACTTATTTTGATATCGGCTACATTAGTATTACTGATGAACAAGGGAATTTAATTCGCGAATTTAGTCCAAATGAATTTGAATTTGTTGGGGCATATGGGTTTAAACTTTCAGAGCGAAGTGCACTCGGGATAAACGCAAAATACATTCATTCCAATTTAACGGGAGGCATTTATTTGGGAAATGTTTTAACCAAGCCTGGGCGAGCAATAGCTTCTGATATCTCATATTCGTATTTGAACAGCGACATGACCCTAAAAGGATATGATGCATCATGGTCTTTGGGAATAACAGCATCTAATCTTAGAAACAAAATATCGTATGCTTCAGAATTTAATCGAGATTTTTTAATCTCGGGATTTTGTTTTATTTTTGTAGGAACAAATTAATAAAAATATAAAAAAAACACTTTTAACTTTCGTCGCAGCTACTTTGTTGCTAACACCTTCTTGTAAAAAAGGAGAAAATGATCCCGCTTTAAGCTTAATTTCTAGAACTGCAAGGTTTTCTGGAACATGGGATGTTACAGGTTATTCAGCTACTTCTATTAACACTGAATTTAATGGTGATTACCAATCTTCAACTTCAACTTTAGCTGAAAACATCATTACGAATTCTTATTCCTACTATGACGCTGATTTGTCAACAACAACAACTAACAGCTCAAATGTTACCTTGAATAAAGCCCAGATTGTAATTGAAAAAGATGGTTCTTGGACACAAGAATGGAATACAACTACTGTTTTTATAGATACCGTCTATGATGTTTCTTTTGATATGTGGGGTGAACCAATCGTTACAGAAATCGCTAGAACTACTAGTACTGTAGAAGTAACTACTGAAACAGGAAACTGGTCATTCTTAGGGAAAGTAGAAGATACTTACAAAAATAAAGAAAGGGTTGTTCTTAATACGTTAACATCTAATTCTGCATCAACTGAAACTATTGTTCTATTTAATATTAATGCTAATACTACGATTACCAATCCTTCAGAATCCTATTCTTCAACGGACAACTACTTAAGTGGCGAGGCTTCTCAAACTTTTGATATTGATCAGTTAAAAGGTAAAGAAATGATTTGGAAAACTAGCGAATCTAATTCTGGTACTTTTAGCTTCACTTCTGGTGGAACTACTACTACAATTGATAATGATGTCTATACATCTGAAGCAACATGGATTTTATCTATCGTTAAGTAAGAAAGGCTCTGTCTTAATTAAGGACTTTGAAAACTCTCTAATAATGCCCCCATGTCGTAGACACAATCTACAAACTAGCACTCATCTTAATTGGTGGGTGCTAGTTTGTTTACTAAGGTTTCACTAAGGTATAATCGTAACCTTGGATTAACCTACCGGATGAATATCTTGGTATCTTCAAGTCGGCAATCATTGCATAACCTGAAATAATACGCTGCGTTTTTCACTAAATTTTTCGATTTAATTTGAACCAGGGCTTTAAATTGCTAGTTGCCGCTCACGGTGACTTCGAATACCACCATTTCACTTTTCCCATTTTCGTCAATAACCGTTACGGTATGTTTGCCGGTAGATGGCATATATTTAAGTTGATGAATTCCTTTTGTTGTGCCAATAAAATTGTTGTCTAAATGCCAATACAGGTCTATTTTTTCGTCGACATGCGTTGCTTCAAAAAACACAGCCTCGTTCACCTCTTCAAAATTCAAAGGAATAAAAATCTGACTATTTGACTTTGGATAAATAATCGCCAAGTTCTTTCGTCCAACTGCATTATCACATCCCTCTAAAAACGCTGGTGGTTTTATATAATTCGGATCATGGTTCTTGTAAAAATACTCCGCTACTGCAGGCAACATAAACCACGACTCCTTTTTAGAAACCGCCATGTTATAACACGAGGAGTTCACTTGATATGTACTAGAACTGTCTAAAAACAAGAACTGATGATAATGGCACGGCGGTGTGTTTAATGCTTGTTTTGGAATGTACTTCTCTTTCGTGTCATCACAAGCCTCGTTAGCTCTGTAGCCCGATTTTGTGCATATTTCTACCAATGCCATTTCATCATAAGGTTGATAGAACCAATCTGCTTGCGGTAATGCAGAAAATACGTCGAATAAAATTGGAGCTGCCGCCTCACGGCCTATCAAACCGGGCCTTCCTTCTCCATCCGCATTTCCTACCCACACACCTACTACATATTTGGAGTTTGTGCCAACCGTCCAAGCATCTCTAAATCCAAAGCTGGTGCCTGTTTTCCATGCAATTTGCTGCGAAGTTTCAAAGAGTTCCCAATTAATGTCATCTTCTGGTCGTTGCACTTCACGCATGGCTTGAAAAGTAAACCAACTAGTTGCAGCGCTGAATATCGGAGCTTCTTCTTCAAATTCTGTTTCTTCTAATAGATAACTGGCGCGTTTATTTACGCCTGTTCCAACTTCGGGGTAACGATTCAAACTGCGCGCCATCAATCCATATGCTGATACTAAATCCCAAAGGTTCGTCTCAGCACCGCCGAGTATTAATGAAAGCCCGTAATGTTGAGGCGTGTTTTTAATCGTTGTAAAGCCCAACTTTTGTAAAGAATAGTGAAATTTTTCTACGCCGAATTTTGTAAGCAGTCGCACCATAGGTACATTTAGTGAACGAGACAAGGCATCATCAATTTCTACAATTCCGTCATACTTTAAATTATAGTTTTTTGGCGAATAGCCTGACATAACTGTAGGTATATCTTGCACCACCATTTCCGGTGTTACACTGCCGTTTTCCAGCATGGAGGCGTATAAGAAAGGCTTTAAAATGCTCCCCGTGCTTCGCGGGGCGGTGATAATATCTACATCATTACTATGTTCCGCAGCAAGGTTGGGTACGTTTCCGGTATAGGCGACAATTTTTCCGCTTTCCACTTCCATAACAAGCACGGCGGCATTGTTTATTTCGTTTTCGCGGAGTTTTTCATGGTGAAATTGTAGAATGTTATTCGTCCGTTCTTGAATCGCTATATCAATGGATGATTGTACAAGTTGGCCTTTTAATCCATCTTTTATGGCACGTGTTAATAAATGGGGTGCTATTCTGGGAATTGGATGTGGTTTTTCTGGAAGTTCTTCAAGTTTTGATAACACCCATGTCATTGAATCTATTTCTTCTACTTCATAAAGGCGATCCAATAAACGGTTACGTTTCGCCATTAAGAGATCCCTGTTTTTTCCAGGGTGCATGAGTGAAGGGGCGTTCGGTAAAACTGCCAAAGTTGCAGTTTCTGCCCATGAAAGTTGGTCTGCTGGCCTTCCGAAATAACGCCAAGCGGCTGCGTCTAATCCTACCACGTTTCCTCCCATAGGAGCGTTTGATGCGTACAGAGCTAAAATTTCACTTTTATCATAACGCCATTCAGCACGTGTGGCCCAAAATATCTCAATTACTTTTTGCCATATCGTCCGTGATTTTCCTTTCCTGCTCATGCGCATCAGTTGCATTGTAATTGTGCTTCCGCCGCTTACTTTTTCTCCTGATGTAATGTTTTGATAGAGGGCTCGCGTCAATCCTTTTATACTCACTCCCCAATGCGATTGAAAACCGCGATCTTCAAATTGTATAATTGCTTTTTCAAACTTTTCGGGTACTTCTGAATTATAAGGGAATCGCCATTGACCATCATCCGCAATTGAAGCGCCTAATAGATTCCCCTCTTTGTCTAAGAGTACCGTGCTTGTCGGGTCTTCAAAAAGAACCTTTGGCAAACAAAAAAACCAGATTAAAAAGAGTGTAATGAATAATGTAGATAGGATATATTTATTCGCTTTCATAAAGCGCCAAATCCGTTTTCCTATTTTTTTTATCCGTTTCAAATCTTATCTTTATAAAAGTTTGATGTGCTTTCATGTCTGAACATAAAAGCGCACATTAATTCATTCATAATTTATGAATGGAATAGCTAAACTAGTTAAATTTAATTCAATAATAAAGCAACATTTATTATCCGCTTTGCCTTAGCATTTATGCGACAGATTACTTGTAGAATCAGATTATCAATCCTCATCATTTGCAGCATTGTGTTGCAAGGCAGTCTTGGTTTTAGTCAGGCATATAATTTTGATTATTTGTCCATTCAAAAAGGATTACCGCAATCACAGGCTTTTAGTCTTATGTTTGATTCTGATCAATATGTGTGGATTGGGACGCAAGGCGGCGGTCTATGCCGTTATGATGGTGAGAATTATACGTATTATACTAAGAGTGATTCTTTAATTTCTAATCGCATTTTTAAAACCACACAATCTGATGGAAGTATTTGGATCGGTCAAAAAGGGGGCGTAACTCGACTTGACGATAAAGGGACGTTTCAAAAAAACTATCGATTGGAAAGAAATTCAATTTATGTTCAGGATATTATCTTCTATAAAGGAATGCATCTTTTTGCCACGAATAATGGAGTTTATCAACTGCAGAATGAGGTGTTGGAAATTATAAGGGATAACCCATCAATAAACGGTGCTAATGTTTTTAGTTTTTTTCTGACCAATGATAATGAACTTTGGCTCTGCACCAATGCTGGTTTATTAAGTTTTGAGGATGTTTTTGGGAAACTATCTACCGCAAAAGGATTAAGTGCAGCTCATGTTGAATGTGCTGTTGAATTTAAAGATGAATGGGTTTTGGGGACGTATGAAGGAGGGCTTAATTTTTATAATAGAACGAGTATTTATCAAAAGGAAGTTTTTTCTGAACTGGATGATAAAATAATTCTCAGTCTCTTCGTCTCTGGCGAAAACGAATTATGGATTGGCACCATGAATAATGGGGTCTACGTTTATAATTCAAAAGATGGCGTACTTAAGAATTTTAGAACAACAAACGGTTTATCTGGTAATCACATTAAGACCATTGTGGCAGATTATTGGGATAATATATGGATTGGAACCAGTGGCGGGGGAGTCTCGGTTTTTCAGAATAGTCCGTTTATTAAGTATAATAGTGCATCTGGTTTAAATGGCGATTATGTGTTTTCAGTATTGAATGATTCGCGAGAGAACTTGTGGTTGGGGACAGAAGGTATGGGAGTTATGCGAATTAATGATACCTCTAAAGTGTTGTTTGATGAAGAGGCAGGATTTTATTCCGAAAAAGTAAAAAGTATTTTTGAAGATTCTAAAGGATATGTTTGGTTTGGAACCGAGGGCAAAGGAGTAGGAGTATATAATCCTTATGATGGCAAAGACACGATTTATTCATTTTACAACACCAACGGTCTAAAAGGGAATTGGGTAAAGTGTTTTACGGAAGATCCATCAACTGGACAGGTTTATCTGGGGACAAGTGATGGCGGTATATATTATGTGAGCCGAGGGCAAGGACCAAATCCTGTGCATTCTTTTAAATTAATTACGATTGAAAATTTGCAAGTTCCAAATCACATCACAGCCTTGCATTATAAAAACGACCAACTATGGTTTGCAAACGACAATGGTAAATTCGGCTTTGTAGAAGATAAAAATTTAACCGTTTTTTATGAAGCAGGAAAAAGTTTCAGAAATATTGTCTCACATAACAAAAACATCTGGATTGGATCAAAGGACAACGGAATTTTGGGTTTGGAAGTCGATAAAGACTCTATTCTCTCTAAGGATTGGTTGAATTCAAGTCCAGGAACTGGAATCCAATCAAACAATATTTATCAGCTCATTTATCATAATAATCAATTGTGGATTGGAACAGAAAAAGGCTTAGATCGGCTTGATTTAGATTCGAATAATCGCCTTGCAAGCTATGAGCATTTTGGTTATGAAGAAGGTTTTGAAGGAGTTGAAACAAATATCAACGCGGGCAATGTTGATCGGGACGGTAATTTATGGTTCGGTACCGTTGATGGGTTGTATGTTTATAAAGGGCGTGACCCAAATCAATCGCAACGAAAACCGCCGGTACTAAAATTAAACGATTTTCAAATTGTTTTCGAATCGATTGAAAACACGAAATACGCCGATTGTTTTCAGGATGGAGAAATAATTTCGGACTTAATGTTGCCTTATGATCAAAATCACATCAGTTTTCAATTTAAAGCCATTCATTATTCTTTTGCGAATAATATAAGGTACAGGTGGAAATTGGAAGGTGTTGATCCTGATTGGACGCCAAGTACTAAAATTAACGTAGCTACTTATCCCAATTTATTGCCAGGTGATTATGTCTTTAACGTGCAAACTGCAATTGACGAACTTTGGGAGCAGGACCCTATTCAAATCAAATTCTCCATTGATCAGCCTTATTGGGAAAAATTTTGGTTCAAGTTTGCTTATTATGCCTTAGCCGTATTGATACTCATTATTATCGTCCTTGTTATTTTGGTGAGACAAAGGCGCAAGAGTAAGGCACTTAATGAAAAATTAAAATTGGAAAAGAATCTCTTGGAATTAGAACAAAAAGCCTTGCGATTACAAATGAATCCGCATTTCATTTTTAACGTGCTAAACTCTATTCATAATCTGATCATACTAAACGATTCCGACAAGGCCCGTTATGCCTTGTCTAAATTCTCAAAACTCATGCGCCAAGTTTTGGAAAATTCGCGGGAGAAATTTATTTCAATTGATGACGAAGTCGAAACATTACAGAATTACGTGCAATTAGAGCGGTTAACTGCAAACGCAAATATTGACTTGAATTTTGATTTTGCGGATGATATGGATACCGCCGAGGAAGTATTGCCGCCATTAATGATTCAACCGTTTGTTGAAAATGCAATCGTTCACGGTTTAAAAGGCGCCGATCGAAAAGGTGAAATTTTGGTATCCTTTAAATGGATTGGCGAAAACATTTTGGAGTGCGCCATAAGCGACAATGGCATTGGTCGTAAAAAAGCAAATGAGATAAAAGCCCAACAAGCCACGTATCATAAATCCACTGCGCTCAAAGTTGCACAAGAAAGATTGGCAAATCTTAATCAAGAAACATCCTTCATTCCTTTTGAGATTTTGGATCTTAAAGATGGAAAAGGCCAACCTGCAGGAACAAAGGTGATTATCAGAATTTTGGTCTAAATTGACAGTAGATCATCCAGTTGTCGAATAATCAAAGAGTACAATCCACAACCCTGCCCCATTAAATGATTTCACACATTAAAAGCATCACTAAACCTGTCCCTTTGAGTGATTTTTACGCAGTAAAAATAGTATTGAGAAGCTATTCAACTATCTCCAACTTTGCAAACTTCAGCAACAACTGTTTATTCCCCGCCTTTGGAAAAAATACAGTCGCCTTTGTTGGGGGTGTCCCCTCCAATCCAACAACCTTTCCTTTTCCAAAGCGCTCATGAATAACATTATAACCAACTTTCAAATCCAACTCTAGAGCGGTTGTACCTTTTGCGGGCTTTTTAGGTTTAGCTTCATTAACGGGAGTCAATCTTCTGCGGTCTGAAAATAAAGGCTTTTTACTGCCTAATTTACGCTCCATGTTAAATTGGTTCATTGATCTGCCGCCTCCCATGTTATTCATGCGGGGTTGATTCATCATTTCTAAATGATCCGGATCAATTTCTTCTATGAATCGACTTGGTTCGCTTGTCACAATGTTCCCCCATCTAAATCTGCTAGAAGCGTATGAAAGGGTGGCTTGTTTTTCTGCACGCGTCAGCGCCACATAAAATAAGCGGCGTTCTTCTTCTAATTCTGATCTTGAATTCAAAGCTAATTGTGATGGAAATAGATTCTCTTCTAACCCTACTACATATACGTATGGAAATTCTAGCCCTTTTGATGCGTGTATTGTCATAAGGGTGATTTTGTCCTTATCTTCTTCTTTTTCTTGATCGACATCTGTTAATAAGGCGACATCAACCATGAAATCACTTAAAAATGCCGTTTCACCCCCGCTCACCGTTTCAGTAAATTCTTTGATACCAGATAGCAAGGCCTGAATGTTTTCATGTCGAGAAACCCCTTCTGGTGATTTGTCGTCGTATAAGTCCTTTAAAATTCCAGAGCTTTTCGCAATTGATTCGGCTAAAGAATAACCGTCAATTTTTTCAAGTTGAACTGCATAACTGTTGATAGAGGTTACGAAGCTGTTTATTTTTGTCATTGATCCAGTTGGGATCCCTGCTGGATATTTTTGCGGTTGCGAAATTACCTCCCATAAGCTAACACCATGTTGCGAGGCCGTAATGATAATTTTTTCAATCGTAGTTTTTCCAATTCCCCTTTTCGGGTAATTAATTACCCGCTTCAAAGCTTCTTCATCAAATGGATTTGCTGTTAATCTAAAATAAGCCAACAAGTCTTTAATTTCTTTGCGCTGGTAGAAGGATAAACCTCCATATATCTTATAAGGTAAATTCAGTTTTCGCAAAGATTCCTCAAACGAACGCGATTGTGCATTGGTTCGGTACAGAATAGTAAAGTCTGAATTTGCAGCACCTTCATGATTCTTGGTTTCAAAAATCATATTGCTTATTGCTTTTCCTTCTTCATTGTCCGTGAGTGAGCGGAGTACTTTAATTTTGCTTCCTTCGGTATTAGCAGTCCAAACTGTTTTTTGAATTTGATCTTTGTTTTTTGCAATTACACTATTGGCTGCGTTTACAATAGTTTGAGTACTTCGGTAATTTTGCTCCAACTTAAAAACCTTATGGTCCTTATAATCGTTTTTGAAATTCAGAATATTTTCAATATTCGCGCCACGGAAAGAGTAGATACTTTGTGCATCATCTCCCACAACGCATATATTGGTATAAGCAGCGGCCAATTTTTTAACGATTAAATATTGAGAGTAATTTGTATCCTGATACTCATCTACCAATACGTATTTAAATTTATGCTGATAGTAATGCAAAACAGCTGGATGATCTCTTAAAAGAACGTTTGTCTTATATAACAGGTCATCAAAATCCATTGCGCCTGCCATAAAGCATCTTTTTTCGTAGGCTTTATAAACTTCAAACAATCTTGGTTTGCCGCTCATTCTATCTTCTGAAGTAACATCCGAATTAGCTTCATAGGCTGCCGCAGATATTAAATTGTTCTTAGCGGATGAGATTCTACTCAGCACTAAATTTGGTTTATAGGTCTTGTCATCTAATCGCAATTCCTTTACAATGGCTTTTATTAAACTGCGCGAATCTTGCGTATCGTAAATCGTAAAGTTTGATGGATATCCTAATTTGTCGGCATGGTGTCTTAGAATTCGGGCAAATACGGAGTGGAATGTTCCCATTGATAAATTCTTTGCCTCAGACCCCCCAATGATTTCCGCGATCCGGTTTTTCATTTCACGCGCAGCCTTATTCGTAAATGTCAAAGCCAATATGTTAAATGGATCAACCCCCTTTTTTATCATGTGCGCAATTCGATAGGTTAAAACTCTTGTTTTACCAGATCCTGCTCCCGCAATAACCATGGTTGCACCCTCAGTGCTTAAAACAGCAGCTTTTTGCTCAGGGTTTAATGATTCTAAATAATCCATAGAACAAAAATAGAGATTATATAATCACCGTCTAATGTCTCAATTAGATATTTTTTGTTTTAAAAAAACTTACTGTAAATCAGCCCGTTAAATAAGCACTTTTATTGCTGAAAATAGATTTTCAACATCATTTTGTGAAAAATGTCAAAAATAGTTTAACAAAAGTTGTTTAATAAAAAAAACTTAATACCTTTGCACTCCGAATTTTGACGAATTTGGACGCATTATATTGTGAAATAAATAGATAAAAACAACAACAAGGTACTATGCCAACTATACAACAATTAATTAGAAAAGGTAGAGTAGCTCAGGTAAAGACAAGCAAGTCAGCAGCACTTGATTCTTGCCCGCAGCGAAGAGGAGTTTGTGTAAGAGTTTACACAACCACGCCTAAGAAACCAAACTCTGCTATGAGAAAAGTAGCAAGGGTAAGACTTACTAACGGTAAAGAGGTGAATGCCTATATCGGAGGAGAAGGACATAACTTACAAGAGCACTCTATTGTGTTGGTAAGAGGTGGTAGAGTTAAAGATTTACCAGGAGTTCGTTACCACATAGTTCGTGGTGCATTAGATACTGCCGGTGTTGAAGGAAGACTACAAAGAAGATCAAAATACGGTGCTAAACGTCCTAAGAAATAAGTTGAATCATGAGAAGAAGACAAGCAAAAAAACATGTTATACTACCTGATCCTAAGTTCAAGGATATCTTGGTAACTAAGTTCGTTAACAACTTAATGATTCATGGGAAGAAATCAGTTTCTTTCAAGATTTTTTATGATGCTATGGATATCATAGCTTCAAAAAATGAAGAAGAAAACCCAGTTGACGTTTGGAAAAGAGCATTGACAAATATTACGCCTAATGTAGAAGTTAGATCGAGAAGAGTAGGCGGAGCAACGTTCCAAATTCCAACTCCTGTTCGTGATAACAGAAAACAATCTTTAGCTATGAAATGGTTGATTGGTTTTTCTAGAAAGAGAAACGAGAAGACTATGGCTCAAAAATTAGCTTTTGAAGTGATGGCAGCAGCGAAAGAAGAAGGCGCAGCTTATAAGAAGAAAGAAGATATGCACAGAATGGCAGAAGCGAATAAAGCATTCTCTCATTTCAACAGATTTTAATCATGGCTAAGAAAAGAGATTTAACGTATACAAGAAACATTGGGATTATGGCCCATGTTGATGCTGGTAAAACAACAACAACTGAGCGTATCCTTTTTTATACTGGGGTAAGTCATAAAATTGGTGAAGTACATGATGGTGCTGCAACGATGGACTGGATGGAACAAGAGCAAGAAAGAGGTATTACTATTACTTCTGCTGCAACTACTTGTTTCTGGAAATATCCAACTGTTCAAGGTGAAGCTATTGATGTCACTAAAGATTATAGAATAAACATTATTGACACACCTGGTCACGTTGACTTTACTGTCGAAGTAGAGCGTTCATTGCGTGTATTGGATGGGGCTGTTGCATTAATTTGTGCTGCTTCTGGTGTTGAGCCACAATCTGAAACGGTTTGGCGACAGGCAGATAAGTATGGTGTTCCAAGAATTTGTTTTGTAAACAAAATGGACCGTGCTGGTGCAGACTTCATGAAGTGTGTAACTGAAGTACGTGAGCGTCTAGGAGGTAATCCTTTACCATTGCAAATTCCTATCGGAGCTGAAGATGATTTTAAAGGTGTGGTTGATTTGATCACAATGAAAGGAATCGTTTGGCATGAAGAAGGATACGGAGCAAAATGGGATGAAATTGAAATCCCTGAAGATTTACGTGAAGAAGCACAAGAGTGGAGAGATAAATTGATTGAAGCAGTAGCTGAGTCTGATGAAGATTTAATGGAGAAATTCTTTGAAGATTCTGATTCAATTACAAAAGAAGAAATGTTTGCGGCTATCCGTAAATCTACAATCAATATGTCTATTCAGCCAATCATGTGTGGATCTGCCTTTAAAAACAAAGGAGTTCAAACAATGTTGGATGCAGTAATGGCATTCTTACCTTCTCCAATGGATAAAGAAGGTGTTGAAGGAATTAATCCAAAAACTGATGAGCCTGCTTTCAGAAAACCAAGTATTGATGAACCAACTGCAGCTTTAGCATTTAAAATTGCAACGGATCCATTTGTAGGAAGACTTTGTTTCTTCAGAATGTATTCTGGTAAAATTGATGCTGGTTCTTATATTCACAACACAAGAACAGATAAGAAAGAACGTATTTCACGTATCTTCCAAATGCACTCTAATAAACAACAAGCTATCGATATGATCGAAGCTGGAGATATTGGAGCAGGTGTTGGATTTAAAGATATCCGTACAGGTGATACATTATGTGATCCTGCTCATCCAATTGTATTGGAATCTATGGATTTCCCTGATCCGGTTATCGGTATTGCTATTGAGCCTAAAACTCAAGCTGATGTTGATAAATTAGGAATGGGATTAAACAAGTTATCTGAAGAAGATCCAACTTTCCAAATTTCAACAAACGAAGATTCAGGTCAAACTGTAATCTCAGGAATGGGAGAGCTTCACCTAGAGGTTTTGGTTGATCGTTTGAAAAGAGAGTTTGGGGTTGAGGTAAACGAAGGTGCTCCTCAAGTAGCATACAAAGAGAAAATTAACGCAACTGTTGAACACAGAGAAGTTTATAAGAAACAATCTGGTGGTCGTGGTAAATTTGCTGACATTAGTATCATTATCTCTCCTCAAGATGACGCAGAGAAAATGGGTCTTGAATTTGTAAACAAAATTAAAGGTGGTAACATTCCTAGAGAATTTATCCCTTCAGTTGAAAAAGGATTCAAAGATTCAATGAAGAACGGTGTTTTAGCTGGTTTCCCTATTGATACTCTTAAAGTTGAATTGTTAGATGGTTCTTACCATGATGTAGATTCAGATGCATTGTCTTTCGAGATTTGTGCGAAGATGGCTTATAGAAATGGATTGAAAAATGCATCTCCTGAGCTATTAGAGCCAATCATGAAGATTGAGGTAGTAACACCTGAAGAAAACATGGGAGATATCGTTGGAGATTTAAATAAGCGTAGAGGTCAGATCAACGGAATGGACGATCGCTCTGGAGCAAAAATCGTAAAAGCTGATGTTCCACTTTCAGAAATGTTTGGATATGTAACTACACTAAGAACATTGTCTTCGGGTAGAGCAACATCTACAATGGAGTTTTCGCATTACGCAACTACTCCGAAGAACATTGCTGAAGCAGTGATTAAGAAAGTTAAAGGTAAAGTTGAAGCATAATAAAGAGCCAGAAAAATGAGCCAAAAAATTAGAATAAAATTAAAGTCTTACGATCACAACTTAGTAGACAAGTCTGCTGAAAAGATTGTAAAAGCGGTTAAAGCGACTGGCGCTGTAGTAAGCGGACCAATTCCTTTACCTACGCACAAAAGAATTTACACGGTGTTAAAATCACCACACGTAAATAAAAAGGCAAGAGAACAATTTCAATTGTCAGCTTATAAAAGATTGATAGACATTTATAGCTCTTCATCTAAAACAGTTGATGCACTAATGAAATTAGAATTGCCAAGTGGAGTTAACGTTGAAATTAAAGTTTAACAAGTAATAAATTAAGTATGCCAGGGATTATTGGAAAGAAAATCGGAATGACTAGCATCTACAGTGCCGAGGGCAAGGCAACGCCATGCACAGTGTTAGAGGCTGGTCCTTGTGTAGTAACACAAGTGAAAACCGAAGAAAAAGACGGCTATAGTGCTGTTCAGTTAGCGTTTGGAGACAAACGTGAAAAGAACACATCAGCCGGTCTTCAAGGACATTTCAAAAAAGCTAAAACTACACCAAAGTCAAAAATGGTTGAGTTTGATGGCTTTAGCGATTTGAGCTTAGGAGATGTTGTCAATGTTGATATTTTTGAGGAAAATACTTTTGTAGATGTAGTTGGCACATCAAAAGGTAAAGGATTTCAAGGGGTTGTAAAACGTCACGGATTTGGTGGTGTTGGTCAAGCAACTCACGGTCAACATAACAGATTAAGAGCGCCAGGATCAATTGGTGCAGCTTCTTATCCTGCGAGAGTATTCAAAGGAATGAGAATGGGAGGCCAAATGGGTAACGTTCGCGTAACTCAACCAAACCTTCAAATATTAAAAGTTTTAACTGATAAGAATTTAATTATAGTAAAAGGATCCGTTCCTGGTGCTAAAGGTTCTTACGTAATAATTAAGAAATAAGATGGATATTAAAGTTGTAGACATTAAAGGTAAGGAAACTGCCGCGAAGGTTACGCTGACTGATTCTATCTATGGTATCGAACCTAATGATCATGCGATCTACTTGGATGTAAAGCAATATTTAGCTGCGCAAAGACAAGGAACGCACAAATCAAAAGAAAGAGCCGATATCGCTGGAAGTACGCGTAAGATCAAAAAGCAAAAAGGAACAGGTACTGCACGTGCAGGAAGCATTAAATCACCAGTCTTTAGAGGCGGTGGTCGTGTATTTGGACCTAGACCAAGAAACTACGATTTCAAATTAAATGTGAAATTGAAGCGTTTGGCTAGAAAGTCTGCCTTGACTTATAAAGCAAAAGAGAACAACATTATCGTTGTAAACAACATGGACTTGAGTGACGTGAAAACTAAGAATTTCATGAACATCATGTCAGACATGAGTATTGCATATGAGAAAGTATTGTTTGTATTGCCTGAAAACAATAAAAACGTATACCTATCAGCTCGTAATATTCAAGGTGCAAATGTTGTTACCGCGGATAGCTTAAACACATACGAAATATTAAATGCTAATAAAGTAGTTATTGTTGAAGGTGCTGTTGCAAAAATTGAAACCATACTAAATTAATAGCAGAAGAGATGAACAGTATGATAAAAAAGCCTTTGCTAACAGAGAAAGCAACGTTGGATAGTGAACTAAACAACAGATATTCTTTCGTAGTTGACAGAAGAGCTAACAAATTGGAAATTAAAGACGCTATTGAGAAGATTTATGGTGTCACAGTAGAAAACGTTCGTACCATGACTTATGGTGGAGGTAAACCTAAAAGAAAATATACTTCAAGAGGTGTTGCTGAACAAACTAAGCCGATCTGGAAAAAGGCGGTAGTTTCAGTAGCTTCAGGAGAAAGTATTGACTTGTACAAAGACATTTAAGAAAATGGGAGTTAGAAAATTAAAGCCGATTACACCAGGGCAAAGACATAAGATTGCGAATGATTTCGCAGAAATCACAAAGTCTTCGCCAGAGAAATCATTATTGGCAACGAAAAGCAGATCCGGCGGTAGAAATAACACCGGAAAGATGACCATGAGATATTTAGGTGGTGGTCACAAAAAGAAATATAGAATTGTAGATTTTAAAAGAGAAAAATTTGGCATCCCTGCTACGGTAAAGGCTGTTGAATATGATCCAAATAGATCTGCTCGAATCGCATTATTGTTTTATGCTGATGGAGAAAAACGTTACATCATTCATCCAGAAGGATTGGCTGTTGGAGCGATTATCAGTTCAGGAAAAGATATAGAGCCAGAAATTGGTAATACTTTATACTTGAGTGATATTCCATTGGGTACAATCATTCACAACATTGAATTAAAGCCAGGTAGAGGTGCAGCAATCGCAAGAAGTGCTGGTTCTTATGCTCAGCTTCAAGCACGTGAAGGAAAATACGCAACGGTTAAATTACCTTCAGGAGAAACTAGAATGATCCTTACAACTTGCTTAGCAACGATCGGAACTGTCTCTAATGCAGAGCACATGTTAACAAGGTCTGGTAAAGCTGGACGTTCAAGATGGAAAGGAAGAAGACCTAGAGTAAGAGGTGTTGTAATGAACCCTGTGGATCACCCAATGGGCGGTGGTGAAGGTAAATCATCTGGAGGACACCCTAGATCAAGAAACGGTATGCCGGCTAAAGGATACAAGACTAGATCTAAGAAAAAGTACTCTTCGAAGTATATAATTGAAAAGCGTAAGAAATAATTAAGGCATGAGTAGATCATTAAAAAAACCACCTTTTGTTCATTACAAGTTAATGCAAAGAGTAGAAGAAGCACAAGAGTCACAAAAGAAAGCTGTGATTAAAACTTGGTCAAGACCTTCAACAATCACGCCTGACTTTGTTGGATTAACTATCGCAGTTCACAACGGGAACAAATTTATTCCGGTTTATGTAACTGAAAATATGGTTGGTCATAAATTAGGTGAATTTGCTCCGACTAGAACCTTTAGAGGTCACGCGGACAAAAAGAAGAAAAAATAATAGTCTAACATAGGATACAATGGGAGCTAGAAAAAGATTAAAAGCAGAACAACTTAAAGAAGCAAAATCAAAAATTGCTATCGCAAAGTTGAATGACTGTCCAATTACTGCACGCAAAATGCGTTTAGTGGCTGACCTCGTAAGAGGAGTTGAAGTGAATAAAGCGTTGAATATTTTATCACACAATTCAAAAGAAGCAGCAGGTCGTTTAGAAAAATTGTTACGTTCAGCTATCGCGAACTGGGAACAAAAGAACGAAGACAAAAACTTGGAAGATGAAACGTTAATCGTTTCAGAAGTAAGAGTTGATGTTGCTGGAATGTTGAAAAGAATTCAACCTGCACCTCAAGGTCGCGCACACAGAATTAGAAAAAGATCAAATCACACTACTATCGTTGTTGATAGTGTAAAAACAAATTAAGAATGGGACAAAAGACTAATCCAATAGGAAATAGATTGGGATTCATCCAAGGATGGGAATCAAACTGGTTTGGTGGAAATGACTATTCTGCTAAAATTGTTGAAGATCATAAAATTAGAGAATACTTAAATGCGCGTCTTGCAAAAGCGAGCATCTCTAAAATTATTATCGAACGTACAATTAAACTTGTTACAGTAACTATCAACACGGCTCGTCCGGGAGTAATTATCGGAAAAGGTGGTCAAGAAGTTGACAAACTAAAAGAAGAGTTGAAGAAGATTACAGGTAAAGAGGTTCAAATTAACATCTTTGAAATTAAAAGACCTGAATTGGATGCGAAATTGGTTGCTGACAGTATTGCAAGACAAATTGAAGGAAGAATCTCTTTCCGTCGTGCAATTAAAATGTCAATTCAGTCAACTATGAGAATGGGTGCTGAAGGAATCAAAGTTAAAATCAGTGGTCGTTTAAACGGTGCTGAGATGGCAAGAAATGAAATGTACAAAGATGGAAGAACCCCATTACATACTTTCAGAGCAGATATTGACTATGCGTTAGCTGAGGCTCACACAACTTACGGTCGTATCGGAATCAAAGTATGGATTTGTAAAGGTGAAGTTTATGGTAAAAGAGATCTTTCTCCAAATGTTGGACTACAACAGAAAAAAGGCGGAAAGAGAAGTCCTAAGTTTCAGAACAGAAGAAAATAATTAGTTAAAGCATTATAGAATGTTACAACCGAAAAGAACAAAATTTAGAAAAGCTCAAAAAGGAAGAAACACTGGCCTTGCTCAAAGAGGAAGCCAGATTGCATTCGGATCTTTTGGATTAAAGTCGCTTGAGCCAGGATGGCTTACATCTAGACAAATCGAAGCTTCACGTATTGCCGTTACTCGATACATGAAGAGAGAAGGTAAAGTTTGGATTCGCGTTTTTCCAGACAAACCAATTACAGCTAAGCCAGCTGAGGTACGGATGGGAAAAGGTAAAGGTGCACCTAGCCATTGGGTAGCAGTGGTTCGACCAGGTAGAATCTTGTTTGAAGCAGAAGGAGTTGATTTAGAGACAGCGCGTGAAGCAATGCGTCTAGCTGCTCAAAAACTTCCGTTAAAATGCAAGTTCGTAGTCAGAAAAGATTACGTATAATCATTCATCTTGGTCATAAACAAATAATATAATTAGATGAAAGCTACGGAAATAAGAGAACTGTCTTTGGAAGATCTTAAAGAGAAATTCGCAAATGCAACGGAACAACACGAAAAATTGTTACTTTCGCACGCCGTTTCGCAATTGGAAAATCCAATTCAAATTAGAGAGGGGCGTAAAACAATCGCTCGTTTAAAAACTGAACTAAAAAGTAGAGAGCTTAGCGCTTAATGCTTTTTATTTAATAAAGACTTTCTATAATGGAAGAAAAAAGAAATTTAAGAAAAGAACGTATTGGTGTGGTAACCAGCAGTAAAATGGAGAAATCTGTTGTTGTTTCTGTTGAGCGTAAAGTAAAACACGAGAAATATGGTAAGTTCGTAAAAAAAACTACTAAATTTGTCGCCCACGACGAAAAAAATGAGTGTAACGAAGGTGATACTATTCGTATCATGGAGACACGACCACTTAGTAAAAATAAGTGTTGGAGATTAGTAGAAATTATCGAAAGAGCTAAATAGGACACAATGATTCAGGCAGAAAGTAGATTATCAGTAGCTGACAACAGTGGAGCAAAAGAAGTTTTGTGTATCCGAGTTTTAGGAGGTACCAAACGTAGATACGCTTCAGTTGGTGATAAAATTGTTGTAACTGTTAAAAGCGCAATCCCAGCGGGTGGCGTAAAAAAAGGACAAGTTGCTAAAGCAGTTATCGTCAGAGTAAAGAAAGAAATCAGACGTGCGGACGGTTCGTATGTAAGATTTGATGACAATGCAGTGGTGTTGTTAAACGAAGCTGGTGAGATGAGAGGTACACGTATTTTTGGACCTGTCGCTCGTGAGTTAAGAGATAAGCAGTACATGAAAGTTGTGTCATTAGCACCTGAGGTACTTTAAAAATTAAGAAAATGCAAAAGAAACTACACGTCAAAAAGGATGACATTGTAAAAGTCCTTAGCGGCACGTCTAAAGGGGTAGAGGGTAAGATCCTTCTAGTCGATAGAAAGAAAAATCGTGTGATTGTTGAGGGTGCTAACATGGTGAAAAAACATGTTAAGCCAAGTGCAGCTAATCCACAAGGTGGTATTGAAGAAGCAGAAGCTGGAATTCATATTTCCAACGTAATGCTTGTCGTTAATGGTGTTGCTTCCCGAGTTGGAAGAAAAACCGACGAAAATGGTAAATTAGTAAGATTTTTAAAAAAGAACGGGGAGGTAGTTAAATAATGAGCTATACACCAAGACTAAGAGTACAGTACGCTAACGAGATTTCCAAAAGTTTGCAAGAACAGTTTGGTTTTAAATCGGTAATGAGAGTGCCTAAACTCGAAAAGATTGTATTAAGCCAGGGAGTTGGTGATGCAATTTCAGACAAAAAATTGATCGAATCAGCAATGAGTGATATGTCATTGATCGCTGGTCAAAAAGCAATATCTAGAAACTCTAAAAAGGATATCTCAAATTTCAAATTGAGAAAAGGGATGCCTGTAGGAGTGAAGGTAACGTTGAGAGGTTATAAAATGTATGAATTTTTAGACCGTCTTATCAATATTGCTTTACCAAGAACTAGAGATTTTAGAGGAGTGAAAGCAAGTGGTTTTGACGGTACCGGTAATTTCAACATGGGTATCAAAGAACACATCATTTTCCCTGAAATTGATATTGATAAAGTGAACAAAATATTTGGTATGGATATCACTTTCGTAACCAGCACATCTTCTGATGAGGAAGGTAAAGCGTTATTGAAAGAGTTTGGTTTTCCATTCGTAAAAAACTAAGAGAAGATGGCTAAAGAATCAATGAAAGCGAAGCAGCGCAAGAAAATCAGAATGGCTGCAAAATATGCTGACAAAAGAGCTGAGCTTAGAACAGCTGCAAATGAAGGTGATTGGGATGCTATGATGGCATTACAAAAATTACCAAAGAACTCAATGCAAATTAGAGTTCATAACAGATGTGGTTTGACTGGACGTCCAAGGGGTTATATGAGACAATTTGGAATTTCTAGGGTAACGTTCAGAGAAATGGCATTGTCTGGTAAAATACCAGGAATCAGAAAAGCGAGCTGGTAAAAAAGAATTTTTAAATAGAAACTAAGATTGCGCATATAGTGTGGTCTCAAGTCTTAACAAATAAATAATGTATACAGATCCAATAGCAGATTTTTTAACGAGAGTTAGAAATGCGCAAGCAGCACGACACAAGGTTGTCGAAATTCCTTCTTCAGGAATTAAAAAAGAAATCACTAAGATTTTAGAAGATAAAGGCTATATCCTTAGTCACAAATTCGAAGAAGATGGTAAACAAGGTATCATCAAAATCGCTTTGAAATACGTAAACGATTCTCCAGCAATCAAAAAAATCGAAAGAATTAGTTCTCCAGGTTTAAGAAAATATGCTGGTGCTAACGAATTGCCACGTGTATTAAATGGTTTAGGAATCGCAATTCTTTCTACTTCTAAAGGAGTTATCTCTGACAAAGAAGCGAGAAAAGAAAAAATTGGCGGCGAAGTACTTTGTTACGTTTATTAAAAAAAGTAAAGAAATTTAAGTTATGTCTAGAATTGGAAATGCACCGGTTACTGTTACAGACGGAGTTGTAATCAAAATTGAAGCAAACTCAATTACTGTAAAAGGATCAAAGGGGGAATTGACACAAGATATAGACCCGAGTGTTACAATTAAACAAGATGGAAATACGCTAACTTTTGAGCGTTCTTCTGATCACAAAGATACAAGAGCTAAGCACGGTTTATACCGCGCACTTGTTTCTAATATGATTGAAGGTGTTTCAAAAGGATGGTCTAAGAAATTAGAATTCCATGGTGTCGGTTATAGAGCGGTGGCTAATGGTCAAAAACTAGAAATGGTTATTGGCTTTTCTCACCCAGTAGTTATCGAATTACCTACCGAAATTAAATTGATTGCGGATACTCAAAAGGGTAAAGCACCAATTGTAACATTAGAGTCTCACGACAAGCAATTGTTGGGTCAGGTGGCTGCAAAGATTAGATCTTTAAGAAAGCCAGAACCTTATAAAGGAAAAGGAATTAGATACTCTGATGAGTTTATTAGAAGAAAAGCTGGTAAATCAGCTGCGAAATAATTGATATTATGGCTTTAGATAAAGTTGCAAAAAGAGCAAAAATAAAAAGAAGAATTCGAAAAAATGTTTTCGGAACTTCAGAACAACCTAGATTGAGCGTGTTTAGATCAAACAAGCAAATCTATGCGCAGGTAATTGATGATATCCAAGGGATCACTTTGGCTTCAGCATCTTCATACAAGAACACTGCTACAGATGGAAAATCAAAATCCGAAGTAGCAGCGATCATTGGAAAAGATCTTGCTGAAAAAGCAGTGAAAGCAGGCGTATCTGCAGTTGTATTTGACAGAAATGGTTACCAATATCACGGAAGAGTAAAGTCACTTGCTGACGGTGCTAGAGAAGGTGGACTAAAATTTTAAGAAAGATGAAAGCAAAGATAGTTAGATCAACTGATCTAGAATTAAAAGATAAGTTAGTTGCGTTAAACCGTGTAACAAAAGTTACTAAAGGTGGACGTAATTTTACTTTCTCAGCTGTGGTTGTAGTAGGCAACGAAGAAGGTGTTGTTGGTCACGGGCTTGGAAAAGCGAAAGAAGTTGTGGAAGCAATTTCTAAAGGTGTGGATGATGCAAAGAAAAACTTGATTCGTGTGCCAATTATTAATGGTACAGTTCCTCATGTTCAAAAAGGAAAGTATTCAGGCGCTCGTGTTTTCTTAAGACCAGCTTCTAATGGTACAGGTGTTATTGCAGGTGGTGCAATGCGTGCGGTTCTTGAAAGTGCAGGTATTACAGATATTTTGGCAAAATCACAAGGTTCTTCGAACCCTCACAATGTTGTAAAAGCAACAATTGACGCATTAGTTCATATGAGAGATGCTGTTCAAGTTGCTCACGATCGAGGAGTTTCATTGGATAAAGTTTTTAACGGTTAATAAATTGCATTATGGCTACTATTAAAATTAAGCAAGTAAAAAGTGCGATTAATCGTCCAAAAGATCAAAAGGCAACGATTGAAGCATTAGGGTTTAGAAAATTAAACCAAATCATTGAGAAAGAAGCTACTCCGCAAGTTATGGGGATGGTAAGAAAAGTTTCTCACATGTTAGAAATAATTGAGTAAGAATTATATAATCATTAGCAAAATGAATTTAAATAATATTACACCGGCAGACGGATCAACGAAAAGCGTTAAGCGAATCGGTAGAGGTCAAGGTTCTGGTCACGGTGGTACTGCAACAAGAGGACACAAAGGTCAAAAGTCACGTTCTGGATATAGCCGTAAGGTTGGATTCGAAGGGGGACAAATGCCACTTCAAAGACGTGTACCTAAATTTGGTTTTACCAACATGAATCGTGTTGAGTATAAAGGAATCAACTTAGATACATTGCAAACGCTTGTTGACAAATTGAAAATCTCTGAGGTTAATTTAGAAGTGATTCGTGAAAACGGATTAGCATCTAAAAACGATTTGGTAAAAGTTTTAGGAAGAGGAGAATTAAAAGCATCACTTAAGGTATCAGCAAATGGCTTTTCTGCATCAGCAAAAGCTGCAATTGAAGCTGCTGGCGGTAGTGTAGAAACTGTTTAATCCTAACAAACACCTCTAATGAAAAAATTTATAGAAACAATAAAAAACATTTGGAAGGTTGAAGAACTTCGAAATAGAATAGGAATAGCTCTTGGGTTAATCCTAATCTATCGAATAGGTTCGTTCATTGTACTTCCAGGGGTGGATCAAAAAGCCTTAGCAGTTGCAAGTAGTGGGGATGGTGAAGCAGGCCTAGTTGGTTTACTAGACTTATTTGCCGGTGGAGCATTCTCGCAAGCATCTATTATGGCCTTAGGAATTATGCCTTATATCTCTGCATCAATTATTATGCAGTTATTAGGCATGGCAGTTCCTGTTGTACAGAAAATGCAGAAAGAAGGAGAAAGCGGTAGAAGAAAGATTAACGGGTATACTCGTTTTTTGACTATTGCAATTTGTGCATTCCAAGCGCCGTCTTACATTTCCATGTATGTCATTAGTAGAGGTGGTGCTGTTGATCCAGATAGTGTTATGTGGTGGGTAACGTGTATTACTTTATTAATTGCAGGTACTATGTTTGCCATGTGGTTGGGTGAAAGGATTACAGACAAAGGAATTGGTAATGGAATTTCGCTATTAATTACAGTTGGAATCTTAGCTCGATTCCCTAGTTCAGTGTTTTCTGAGTTTACTCAAAGAATGGAAGGATCAGGATCAATCTTCATGTTTATCGTGGAAATGCTGGTCTTCTTTGCAATAATCATGATAACCGTGCTCATTGTGCAGGGCGTGCGTCGTGTTCCAATTAACTATGCTAAAAAAGTAGTTGGACAAGGCGGACAAGGATTGGAACAATCATCAAGAAGTTATATTCCTTTGAAGGTAAATGCTTCTGGTGTAATGCCAATTATCTTTGCGCAAGCGATCATGACCGTTCCGGCTATGTTAGGTGAAAATTCCTTCATTGGAGTATTGGCCGACTTTAAAGGATTTTGGTACAACTTTGTATTTGCTTTAATGATTATCATCTTTACGTATTTCTATACGGCAATCACGATTAATCCAAAGCAAATTGCAGATGACTTGAAAAGAAACGGTGGTTTCGTTCCAGGTGTTAAACCAGGATCTGAAACAGCAGACTTCTTAGATAATATTCTTTCAAGAATTACTTTGCCAGGTTCATTAATGTTAGCAGCAATTGCAATTATTCCTGCCTTTGCCATGTTATTCGGTGTGGGTGATGGATTTGCAATGTTTATGGGTGGAACGTCTATGTTAATTATGGTAGGTGTTGTATTAGATACTTTGCAGCAAATCGAAACGTACTTGTTAAACAGACATTACGACGGATTGATGGAAGGTGGATCCATACGTGGAAGAAGAGGAGAGAAACCAATTGGAAACGTGATATAAGTTATTATGGCTAAACAAGCTTCAATAGAACAAGACGGAACAATAATAGAAGCATTGTCAAATGCAATGTTTAGAGTTGAGTTAGAAAATGGACATACCATTACCGCTCACATTTCAGGTAAAATGAGAATGCACTACATTAAAATTCTACCTGGAGATAAAGTAAAGTTAGAAATGTCTCCTTATGATTTATCAAAGGGACGCATTACATACAGATATAAATAAGTAAAGAAATGAAAGTAAGAGCATCTGTAAAGAAACGATCAGCAGATTGTAAGATCGTTAAGAGACACGGGAAAGTTTATGTAATAAACAAAAAGAACCCGAAATTTAAACAAAGACAAGGATAAAATGAGTTTGAGTTTGGAGTAATGAGTGTGACTAAATCACCTCAGTCCTCTTGCTCGAATCTCTAAACTGTAAAGAATTATGGCTAGAATCGCTGGAATAGATATACCTAAGAACAAAAGAGGTGTAATCAGTTTAACCTATATCTACGGAATAGGTAATAGTACTGCTGCTAAAGTTTTAGAAGACTGTGGCGTGGACGCAAACATTAAAGTTCAAGACTGGACAGATGAGCAAGCTGGTACAATACGTGCTGCCGTTGCTGAAATGAAAGTTGAAGGAGCACTTCGTTCAGAAGTACAATTGAACATTAAACGTTTGATGGACATTGGTTGTAACAGGGGAATCAGACATAGAGCTGGTCTTCCGTTAAGAGGTCAACGTACTAAAAACAACTCTAGAACTCGTAAAGGGCGAAGAAAAACTGTTGCAAACAAAAAGAAAGCAACTAAATAATTGATCAGACCGTAAGTCTGGATTGACGTTTAGCTCAGGAAAAAGAGAAAAATTGAGAGGATTAAGATTCTCAAAACGCGAATTGTTCGCAATCTCAACATCCTAGATAACTAAGTTAATGTCCATTAAAGACAACAAGGTCAAATAAAAATTACTATGGCAAAAGCAGGTAAAGTAAAAAAGAAAAGTGTTAAAGTTGAAGCAGTAGGCCAAGCGCATATCCAAGCTTCATTCAATAACATCATCATCTCATTGACAAACAACGCAGGACAAGTTATTTCTTGGTCTTCTGCAGGTAAAATGGGATTTAGAGGTTCTAAAAAGAACACTCCTTATGCAGCGCAAGTTGCAGCTGAAGATTGTGCAAGAGAAGCACATGATCTCGGTTTAAGAAAAGTAAAAGTATACGTAAAAGGACCAGGTTCTGGAAGAGAATCTGCGATTAGAGCAGTACATAATTGTGGTGTTGAAGTAACTGAAATCATTGATGTTACACCTATGCCGCACAACGGTTGTAGACCACCAAAAAGAAGAAGAGTTTAATTAACAATAAGACCATTGGTACAAGGCAACCTTTAAAGTAAAGGCACAATCCTATAACCACAGATCGAAAACAAACAGAAATGGCAAGATACACAGGACCAACATCAAAAATTGCAAGAAGGTTTAGAGACCCAATTTTTGGAGCTGATAAAGCATTGGAAAGAAAAAATTACGGACCAGGACAACACGGACCGAACAAAAGAAGAGGTAAGCAATCTGAATATTCAGTTCAGTTGATGGAAAAGCAAAAAGCAAAATATACTTATGGTATTTTGGAAAAGCAATTCTCTAACTTGTTCAAAAAAGCATCACGTATGAAAGGTATTACAGGTGAAAACTTGTTAATCCTTTGTGAGTCTAGATTAGATAACACAGTTTATCGTTTAGGAGTTTCTAATACAAGAAGAGGCGCTAGACAATTAGTTGGACACAGACACATTACAGTGAATGGTGAAATCGTAAATATCCCATCTTATACTTTAAAAGAAGGTGATGTTGTAGCGGTAAGAGAAAAATCTAAATCTTTAGAAGCAATTAGTTCTGCTATCGCAGCAAGCGCAAATAGCTTTGATTGGTTAGATTGGAATCCATCAGCAATGGAAGGTCGTTTCGTGAACAAACCAACTAGAGAAATGATTCCTGAAAACATCAAGGAACAATTGATCGTTGAGCTTTACTCGAAATAATCATTGAATTAGGGTACGGCTCTGATTAAAGAATTTAAATAAATAAACACATTGGATTGTGGCCAAAGGGTGGACTTACCGCGTCTTCAAGCAAGTAAACCGCGCAACCTCAATTCAATTAAAAAAGAAGATAAAACATGGCTATTCTAGATTTTCAGAAACCGGATAAAGTAATAATGATTGAATCGGATGACTTTCACGGTCAATTCGAGTTCAGACCTTTAGAACCAGGATATGGTGTAACTATTGGTAATGCTTTAAGAAGAATTTTACTTTCTTCATTAGAAGGTTTCGCAATTGCATCTGTAAAGATCGAAGGTGTTGATCACGAATTCTCTACAATCAAAGGTGTGGTAGATGACGTAACTGAGATTATTTTGAACTTGAAACAAGTACGTTTCAAACAACAAATCGAAGGAACTGATTCTGAAAAAGTAATTGTATCAGTTTCTGGTCAAGATACTTTAACAGCTGGTGACATAGGGAAATTCACAACTGCATTCCAAGTGTTAAATCCAAATATGGTGATTTGCAAAATGGAGCCAAGTGTGAAATTTAACATGGAAATTGAGATCGTTAAAGGAAGAGGTTATTTACCTGCTGAGGAAAACAAAAGTGCTAACGCATCTTTTGGAACTATCTCAATAGATTCAATCTTTACACCGATCAAAAACGTAAAATACACAGTTGAAAATTACCGTGTTGAGCAAAAAACAGATTACGAAAAATTAGTTTTCGATATTCAATCTGATGGATCAATTACTCCAAAGGATGCTTTACAAGAAGCAGCAAAGATTTTAATTCACCACTTCATGTTGTTCTCTGATGAGCGAATTACGTTGGATACTGAAATCAAATCTGAAACAGAAGAGTTTGATGAGACTTCATTGCACATGCGTCAATTGCTTAAATCTAAATTGGTTGATTTGGACCTTTCAGTAAGAGCATTGAACTGCTTAAAAGCAGCTGACGTTGAAACATTAGGTGATTTAGTTTCTTATAACAAAAATGACTTATTGAAATTCAGAAACTTCGGAAAGAAATCATTAACTGAGTTAGAAGACTTAGTTGAAGCTAAAGGTTTAGCTTTTGGAATGAATGTTTCTAAATACAAATTAGACAAAGAGTAAAACCACCCTTTGAGCGCCTCTGGGTTCATTGACTGGTGAAAAAATAATAAGAATCCCGATCATTTTTTTGGTTGGGATTCTTAATTAACAAAAAATACTATCTTTGTGCCCCGCTTAAATGTTGGGATCAAAGTAAAATATTGAAAGCACCGTGAGGTATTCAAAGGTCGCTTTCACTTCCAAAAATCCTTGTGATGGAAGTAAAAACAAAAATTAAGGTTAGTATTAACAACGTCTGGGTACTAAAAAAGGTCCAGATGAAGATGATAGAAATAGAGGGAAGATGAAACGCAGGTTGAGTCTAACATCTAAAAACGAGCGCCGCGAGTGATCTACATCTAATAACTTAAAATTATGAGACACGGTAAAAAATTCAACCACTTAGGTAGAAAAACGGCACACAGAAAAGCTATGCTTTCTAACATGTCAGCTTCATTAATCGAGCACAAAAGAATTAACACAACGCTTGCAAAAGCAAAAGCTTTAAGAAGTGTTGTTGAGCCATTAATCACGAAGTCAAAAACGGATTCTACTCACAACAGAAGATTAGCTTTTAAAGTGCTTGGAAACAAGTATGCGGTAACTGAATTATTCAGAGAAGTTGCTCCTAAAGTGGGTGATCGCCCCGGTGGTTATACAAGAATCATAAGAACTGGAAAGCGTTTAGGTGATAATGCCGAAATGTGTATGATCGAATTAGTTGATTTCAACGAAATCTACGGAACTGAAACAACGAAGAAAACGACTAGAAGATCTAGAAGAGGTGGTAAATCTGGTGGAGCTGCAAAAGCAGTTGAAGCGAAGAAAGAAGAAGAGTAAATCACACTACAATTATATTTGAAAAGCCCTTTGGTATATTTACTAAAGGGCTTTTTTTATGCTTATAAACGCTAGAATCAAATGCGTAATTAACGCATACTTGCATTTAGAAATTCAATCCTCAGCCGCTACCAACTCCATTTATTAGTAAACGTATTCAAAAAGTCTATCCCAAATTTGAAGCGTAATTGTGGATTGGTGACATCATTGAACCGACCAACATAATAGAATCCATATTTGAAATACTGATTGAAGATTCGAAGTTTCTTTTCAACGCCAAGGAAAAATGAGATTCAAAACATAGCAACCTAGTATTTCATAAGTCAAAACCACTATTTTTTAGACCTTCTTAAATCTTTAGGATTTTAATCGGATTGATAATCACATCTTTTATTATGATGTTTATCATTTCGTTTACAATAAAGTAGAGTATTTTTACGGAACTATCATTTTTATATGAAGCAGTTTACCGTACTATGCTTTTTTATTTCATTTTTGACGGCTGGCTATGCCCAAAATTTAACGTCAAAAAAAGACTCTATTCTAAGCAGAATAGCTTTTACAGGTGATTTCAGATTTAGAATCGAACATGATTGGAATTCACAAAAATCTGATGGCAGTTTTAGAACGGATCGAACACGTTTAAGATACAGATTGAGAACTGGCTTTGCCTATCAAATTAATTCTTGGAGTTATTTCGGAGTTAATATCCGAACTGGATTATTAAATAAACAACAGGATCCGCAATTAACATTAGGGAATGGTTTTGCTGATAATGGACTTTTACCGTTTGGGATTTATAAGCTATACTTTAAAATCGAGAAAAATGGTTTTAGGTTAACGCTTGGTAAGGACGATTTTCCTTTTAAAAAGAATAACCAATTATTTTGGAGTGACCACGTTTGTCCTGAAGGAATTTTTGTGAAGAAAAAATTTAGTTTTGAGTCGGAATTTATCTCAAGCCTTGGTGTAAGTGCCGGTCATTTTGTACTCCGAGCAAGCGGCGGATCTTTGGATATGGACTCCTATTTTCAAGGGGTACAAATTACAAGTTCATTCTTTAATAAACGCCTAAATATAAATCCTGCATTTTATTATTTAAATAAAATAAGTGACATTCCAGATGGTTTTCAAACCTATGAAATGAACTACGGAATTTTGAATGTAAGTATGAACGGTGCTTTATTAAAGAATCAAAAACTAAAGTTCACTTTCGATTATTACAATAATCTACTTGATTATGGGCAAGATGCGAATATTCCAAATAACATGAAAAATGAGCGCTTTGGTTATACTACTTCAGTCTCTTACGGACGATTAAAAGAGCGCAATGACTGGTTAATAATGGCCACGTATGGTCGAATGGAATCATTTGCCGCAGTTGATTATTTTACGCAAAACGACTGGGCACGTTGGGATTATTCAGGTAATGGCTCTCCTGATGGAAGATTAACCAACTTTCAAGGCATTCGTTTTACCGCAGGTTATGCGATTCGAAAAAACTTTGTTTTAAAATTAAATTATTATAAAGTTGAACAACTTGTGGCTACTGGTATTTCCAAAGAGAATGGTGATCGAATCCGATTAGATTTAGATATTAAGTTTTAGTAATCAAATAAAAAACTCTAGCCAATTCAATCAAATTTTGTTAACGTTTATAACAAATTATAAACATTGTTAGTTTGATGCTTTTATTAATCTTAAATTTGCTTTCCGATAATCATCAAGCAACAAACGTTTGCGTAAAACATAAAAAATGGAGCACCAACCAGCAGTATTATTATTAGAAGATGGAACAGTTTTTCATGGACGCGGAATCGGGAAAATCGGTACAACATCTGGCGAAATAGCATTCAACACAGGTATGACGGGGTATCAAGAAGTATTCACTGATCCTTCTTATTGTAAGCAAATTTTAATTATGACTACGGCACACATTGGAAACTACGGTGTGCATGAAGATGAAGTTGAATCTGATTCAGTCAAAATAGCTGGTTTAGTGACTAAAAAGTTTTCATCCATGTATTCGCGTGACTCTGGTACAGATTCATTACAGAATTTTATGGAAGACGACGGAGTAGTTGGTATTTCGGACGTTGATACACGTGCTTTAGTTCGTCATATCAGAGATAAAGGAGCTATGAACGCTATTATTTCTTCAGATGAATTGGACATCACCGTACTTGCTGAAAAATTGAAAACAGTTCCTTCAATGGAAGGACTTGAACTTTCATCAAAAGTGAGTACGAGAGAATCATACGTTGTTGGTGAAGATAGTGCAGCAAAAAAAGTTGCCCTGTTAGATTTAGGGGTGAAAAGGAATATCGTAAATTGTTTGGTCGAGAGAGGATGTCAAGTAAAAGTTTTTCCGGTTGATTCAAGTTTAGCTGATTTAAAAACATTCAATCCAGATGGTATAATGTTATCAAACGGACCTGGAGATCCTTCAGCAATGAATAATGTGGTGTCTAATGTGAAAGAAATGGTGGACAGCAATATTCCAATTTTTGGAATCTGTTTAGGCCATCAAGTATTGGCATTAAGTCAAGGATTAGCGACTGAGAAAATGCACAACGGGCACCGAGGTATCAATCATCCTATAAAAAACCTTATTACGGGTAAAGGAGAAGTGACATCTCAAAACCACGGTTTTGTAGTTTCAAAAGATTCAATCGACAAATCAAACAACGTAGAACTTACACATATTCATTTAAATGATGATTCAGTAGCCGGAATTCGATTAAAAGGTCGAAAAGTCTTTTCAGTACAATACCACCCTGAAGCTTCTGCCGGACCGCATGATTCAAGATATTTATTTGATCAGTTTATTGAAAACATGAATTAGACGATTAACAATGATCAATTAGTAATAATAATTTTTTTAATTTGAGCATTGAAGCTGGAAAAATTGCACCCTTCGGTAAACTCAGGGCAGCGCATTGCACATTGAACATTGAAACTTTGAAAATATGAGTTATATAGCTAAAATCAGTGCCAGACAAATTTTAGATTCTAGAGGAAATCCAACGGTAGAAGTAGATGTATTTACATCAAATGGAGTGTTGGGTCGTGCTGCGGTTCCCTCAGGAGCTTCTACAGGAATACATGAGGCGGTTGAATTAAGAGATGGAGATGAAGGTTACTATTTAGGAAAAGGAGTTCAAAAAGCGGTTAACAATGTAAACACCGTATTGAACGAAGCATTAGAAGGGCAGTATATAATGGATCAAGCTGCAATTGACAATTATATGCGTTCATTAGATGGAACAGCGAATAAAAGTAAACTAGGTGCAAATGCTATATTAGGAGTTTCATTGGCAATTGCTAAAGCTGCTGCTCAAGAAACGGGCATGCCTTTATACCGATATGTTGGTGGAGTTGGAGCAAATACATTACCCGTTCCAATGATGAATATTTTGAATGGTGGTTCTCACGCGGATAACAAAATTGACATTCAAGAATTTATGGTGATGCCATTTGGTGCGAATACATTCAGCGAAGGTTTACAAATTGGTACAGAAATCTTTCATACACTAAAGGGGGTTTTAAAAGGCAAAGGACATAGCACCAACGTTGGTGATGAAGGCGGATTTGCCCCTAATTTAGGTTCTAATGAAGAAGCGATTGAAGTGGTATTAGAGGCAATTTCAAAAGCAGGTTACACACCTGGTGAAGATGTACACATTGCACTAGATGCAGCTTCGTCTGAATTTTATAAGGAAGGAAAATACGTATTTGATTCAACTGGAGACAAGCGTACGTCAAGTGAAATGGTTGATTTCTGGAAAGAGTGGACCGCGAAATATCCAATAGTTTCGATTGAAGATGGATTAGCTGAGGATGATTGGGATGGCTGGAAATTATTGACGGATGCTATTGGTGATAAAGTTCAAATTGTTGGAGATGATTTATTTGTCACAAATACGCAGCGTTTAGCTCAAGGAATCCAAAACGGAATTGCCAATTCAATTTTAATTAAAGTAAACCAAATTGGAACTTTATCTGAGACAATTGATTCGGTAAATATGGCAACGCGTAACGGTTATACTTCAGTCATGAGTCACCGAAGTGGTGAAACATCTGATAGTACAATTGCTGACTTGGCGGTAGCTTTAAACACGGGACAAATTAAAACTGGTTCAGCTTCAAGATCTGATAGAGTTGCAAAGTATAATCAACTGCTGCGCATTGAAGAGGAATTGGGAGCAATAGCTTATTATCCTGGTAAAAATTTCAAGTTTTTATAAAATAAGTTGAAACAATATTTTGAATCCCGCTTTGATATTTTCAAGGCGGGATTTCTTTTGTAAAGTATATTTTTACCGCTGGAATAATCGAACTCAGGTTTACAAGTCGACCACTTATGAAATATTGCGACCACTTATGAAGTTCATGTATGGGTCGTATTTTTTATTTGTATACTTAAGAACTTGATAAACAGAACATTTGAATAATTCCATTGAAACTTTCTGATATCGGCTCTTTTTCAGAGGTTTAGTTTTTTAACGAAGAATTAGGACTTCTATTAAACGAGAATTGACCTTAAATGATAAAAAAATAAATAATGATTTTACAAACCCGGTTATATATTTTTTCGTTCTATTTGTAATACCGACTGAACCGAAAAATGCACAAAATACTTTTTTATTCCTTATTAATTCTTGCTTCACAATCTTGGGCTTATGATTTAAAACCCCAATACCGTAACTATGGAGTGAATGATGGGCTACCGAGTTCACAGGTTTACGAAATTATTCAAGACGCTAAGAGGTATGTTTGGTTTGGAACGGATCGGGGATTGGTTAGGTATAATGGCTACGAATTCAAAACTTTTACCGTTCAAGACGGGTTGACAAATAACGTCATTTTTCATTTAGATGAAGTCCCTGATGGCACCATATATGCCTATGGAATGGATGGACAAATCTCGTGTTTAAGCGAGAATAGATTCCGCGCGTTTAAATACAATGATAATCTTAAAGTTTATCAATCCAATCAATCCAATCAATCCAATCTGCTGTCATTTGATTTTTCAGAGTATGGTTTTTCATATAGTGCTATCGATAATCACGAATACTCAATGCCGCATGTGATGCTTACCAAACATAATCAATTAAAAAAGGAAACGGAATGGGATTTCCAAATAATTGATAATGAAACGGGTACTTTCATATTTGGAAAAAGTAAAGATTCTTTGCAGGGCCTGAGAGTTAATGGAAAAATGGTTCAATTCGAAGAACCTAGATTGAGAGTGCAATTTGCAAATGCTGTTAACCACGAAGGAGTTATCTATTTTACTTTAGAGAACACGCTATATCGATATGATCATAAAAAGCAGGATAAACTTGAAAAGGTAGAACGTTATGATAATAAGATATTGGATTTAAAAGTTGATGGGAGTGTATGTCGTCAGATAAAACTGAACTTTTCGGCTTAAAAAATAAGATA